>CAWFQG010000022.1:0-37824 GCA_963817825.1 uncultured Actinomycetota bacterium
GCGGGATTGATTCGTCACGGGCGCACACACACGGGTACGGGAATATCAACCCGTTGTCCATCGACTACGCCTGTCGGCCTCGCCTTAGGTCCCGACTCACCCTGGGCGGACTGGCCTGGCCCAGGAACCCTTGGTCTTTCGGCGGGCAAGGTTCTCACTTGCCTTATCGCTACTCATGCCTGCATTCTCACTCCCACACCCTCCACCACTAGATCACTCTGTGGCTTCACCGGATGCAGGACGCTCCCCTACCCAATGAACAAAGTTCATTGCCGCGGCTTCGGCGGTGTGCTTGAGCCCCGCTACATTATCGGCGCACAATCACTTGACCAGTGAGCTATTACGCACTCTTTCAAGGGTGGCTGCTTCTAAGCCAACCTCCTGGTTGTCTTCGCGACTGCACATCCTTTTCCACTTAGCACACGCTTAGGGGCCTTAGCCGGCGATCTGGGCTGTTTCCCTCTCGACGCACGGAGCTTATCCCCCGCCGTCTCACTGCCACGCTTGTCTTACCGGCATTCGGAGTTTGGCTGACGTCAGTAACCTAGTAGGGCCCATCGGCCATCCAGTAGCTCTACCTCCGGCAAGAAACACGCAACGCTGCACCTAAATGCATTTCGGGGAGAACCAGCTATCACGGAGTTTGATTGGCCTTTCACCCCTACCCACAACTCATCCCCTCAGTCTTCAACCTAAGTGGGTTCGGGCCTCCACAACATCTTACTGCTGCTTCACCCTGGCCATGGGTAGATCACTCCGCTTCGGGTCCAGAACACACCACTACACCCCAATAAAGGGGATACGCCCTATTCAGACTCGCTTTCGCTGCGGCTACCCCACCCGGGTTAACCTCGCGACATGTCCCTGACTCGCAGGCTCATTCTTCAAAAGGCACGCCATCACCCCACCACAAGTGGAGGGCTCTGACGGCTTGTAGGCACACGGTTTCAGGTACTCTTTCACTCCCCTCCCGGGGTACTTTTCACCATTCCCTCACGGTACTAATCCGCTATCGGTCACTGAGAAGTATTCAGGCTTACCGGGTGGTCCCGGCAGATTCACAGCAGATTCCACGGGCCCGCTGCTACTCGGGGACACTGCGACAGCAGAGCACATGTTTTCGGTTACGGGGCTCTCACCCACTACGGCAGACCATCCCAGGCCACTTCACCTAACACATGCCTTTATCACTGCTGCTCCCCTCGGCGGAGAGAAGAACACAGACCCCACAACACCGCACACACAACCCCCGCCGGGTATCACATGCATCCGGTTTAGCCATCCTCCGCTTTCGCTCGCCACTACTCACGGAATCACAATTGTTTTCTCTTCCTACGGGTACTGAGATGTTTCACTTCCCCGCGTTACCTCCTACCGGCTATATATTCACCAGCAGGTGACACGACATCACTCGCGCCGGGTTTCCCCATTCGGACATCCTCGGATCAACGCTTGGTTGACAGCTCCCCGAGGCATATCGCAGCCTCCCACGTCCTTCATCGGCTCTCAGTGCCAAGGCATCCACCATGCGCCCTAAAACACTTACAACACAAAAAACCAAAAATATTTGAGTTAACAAACTCTGAAATTGCACATCAACACACAAGAAAAGCACCCATCCCCAAAAAGGACCGGCGCCCACCTGCGTGCTAGATGCTCGCAACCACTATCCACAAATCAAACACCACACCCCACCACCAAAGTGAGGCAACAACACACCAAACTCCCTCGTAGGAAGCCGACCCCAACCGCTCGGGTCACAACCACCCCCGGTTTCCCATGCGGGACGAAGAGGTGACGGGCCTGTTGTCTCAAAGCCCAATAGTGTGTCTGATGATTAGTCGCCGCCCCACGCCCTCTGAGGAGAACGTCCCGGGGGCCGGCATGTTTGTCGCTGCACCAAAACCACACCCACTACAGGTGTGGCCCATCGTCACGATTCGCCCGGATCACCGAACCCCCACACGATGTGGGCGGGTCACGGGTCTCGTGGTGCTCCTTAGAAAGGAGGTGATCCAGCCGCACCTTCCGGTACGGCTACCTTGTTACGACTTCGTCCCAATCGCCGATCCCACCTTCGACGGCTCCCTCCCACAAGGGGTTAGGCCACCGGCTTCGGGTGTTACCGACTTTCATGACGTGACGGGCGGTGTGTACAAGGCCCGGGAACGTATTCACCGCAGCGTTGCTGATCTGCGATTACTAGCGACTCCGACTTCACGGGGTCGAGTTGCAGACCCCGATCCGAACTGAGACCGGCTTTAACAAGGATTCGCTCCACCTCACGGCATCGCAGCCCTTTGTACCGGCCATTGTAGCATGTGTGAAGCCCTGGACATAAGGGGCATGATGACTTGACGTCATCCCCACCTTCCTCCGAGTTGACCCCGGCAGTCTCTCACGAGTCCCCACCATTACGTGCTGGCAACATGAGACAAGGGTTGCGCTCGTTGCGGGACTTAACCCAACATCTCACGACACGAGCTGACGACAGCCATGCACCACCTGCACACAGGCCACAAGGGAACCGACATCTCTGCCGGCGTCCTGTGCATGTCAAACCCAGGTAAGGTTCTTCGCGTTGCATCGAATTAATCCACATGCTCCGCCGCTTGTGCGGGCCCCCGTCAATTTCTTTGAGTTTTAGCCTTGCGGCCGTACTCCCCAGGCGGGGTACTTAATGCGTTAGCTACGGCACGGATCCCAAGGAAGGAAACCCACACCTAGTACCCACCGTTTACGGCGTGGACTACCAGGGTATCTAATCCTGTTCGCTCCCCACGCTTTCGCTCCTCAGCGTCAGTTACTGCCCAGAGACCCGCCTTCGCCACCGGTGTTCCTCCTGATATCTGCGCATTCCACCGCTACACCAGGAATTCCAGTCTCCCCTGCAGTACTCAAGTCTGCCCGTATCGCCCGCACGCCAGAGGTTGAGCCTCCGGTTTTCACGAACAACGCGACAAACCACCTACGAGCTCTTTACGCCCAGTAATTCCGGACAACGCTCGCACCCTACGTATTACCGCGGCTGCTGGCACGTAGTTGGCCGGTGCTTCTTCTGTACATACCGTCACTTGCGCTTCGTCTGTACTGAAAGAGGTTTACAACCCGAAGGCCGTCATCCCTCACGCGGCGTCGCTGCATCAGGCTTGCGCCCATTGTGCAATATTCCCCACTGCTGCCTCCCGTAGGAGTCTGGGCCGTATCTCAGTCCCAGTGTGGCCGGACACCCTCTCAGGCCGGCTACCCGTCGTCGCCTTGGTAGGCCATCACCCCACCAACAAGCTGATAGGCCGCGGGCCCATCCCACACCGCAAAAGCTTTCCCCCACCAGGCCATGCGACCAGCAGGGTATATCCGGTATTAGACCCAGTTTCCCAGGCTTATCCCAAAGTGCAGGGCAGATCACCCACGTGTTACTCACCCGTTCGCCACTCGTGTACCCCGAAGGGCCTTACCGTTCGACTTGCATGTGTTAAGCACGCCGCCAGCGTTCGTCCTGAGCCAGAATCAAACTCTCCAAACAAAAACCCCCAGGACAAACCCGGAAAGAATTCAATCAGAACAATCTGACCTAACAACAAAAACACCAAAACAACTGGCATCAAAAAACACCACACCCAAGGCACGGGAAGCCAAAAATGTGGCAAAAACAAAAACAACAAACAAAAACCACCAAACACACTATTGAGTTCTCAAACAACACACCCGTTTAACAGGCAACCCTGCCACTGTACTCCACATGGTCAGAGACGTCAAACCCCGTCCGCCAGTGGTGAACTGGGGCCGTGGGCGTCTAATAGAAAGACTACGCCTTTCCCGGCGCGACCCCCAACTTATTTTCGCCGCTTATGTGATGCGCTCGATCTCGGCACCCAGGCTGACCAGGTTCTCGACGAAGAGCGGGTAGCCCCGGTCGATGTGGAACACGTCGTGGACCTCGGTGTCTCCGTCGGCGACCAGACCGGCCAACACCAGCCCGGCGCCGGCCCGGATGTCCGATGACCACACCGGTGCACTCGACAGCTGAGGCAGGCCCCTGACCACGGCGTGATGCCCGTCAGTCCTGGCGTCGGCGCCCAACCGGATCATCTCCTCGACGAATCGGAAGCGCGCCTCGAAGACGTTTTCGGTGATCATCGACGTGCCGTCGGCGATGGACGCCAGGCCGATCGCCATCGGCTGCAGATCGGTCGGGAATCCGGGAAACGGCAGGGTGGCGACGTTGATCGCCTTGGGCCGCTCGTACTGGACGACACGGAACCCGTCGTCGGTCTGCGTAACAGTGGCCCCTGCGTCGTGCAGCTTATGCAGAACCAGTTGAAGGTGCTGCGGGTCCACACCGGTAACCGAGATGTCGCCACGAGTCATCGCCGCGGCGATACCCCATGTGGCGGCGACGATGCGGTCGCCGATCACCCGGTGGTCCGTGGGATGCAGCCGGTCGACACCGGTGATCGTCATCGTCGACAAGCCCGCGCCTTCGATCCGAGCGCCCATCTGGTTCAACATCGTGCAGAGATCGACGACATCCGGTTCACGCGCGGCGTTGTGGATCGTGGTCACGCCCTCGGCGACGACCGCTGCCATCAAGATGTTCTCCGTGGCACCGACCGACGGGAACTCGAGCTGAATCTCCGCGCCGCGCAGGTGATCTGCTTCTGCAACCACGCAGCCGTGCTCGATGTTGCAGCGAGCGCCCAGCTGTCGCAGGCCGGACTGGTGCATGTCCAGCGGCCGTGACCCGATCGCATCGCCGCCGGGCAGGGCGACCTTGGCCCGCTTGCAGCGTCCCACCAGCGGGCCCAGCACGCACACGGAGGCGCGGAACTGCCGGACAGCGGCGAAATCGGCGTCGTACTTGGGCTCGTCGGGCGAAGTGATGCGCACTGTGCCGTTTTCCATCTCGACGTTGGCGCCGAGTCCACGAAGGACCTCCGCCATCAGCGGCACGTCAAGAATCTCCGGGCAATTGGTGATCGTGCTGGTGCCCTCGGCTAACAGCGTGGCCGCCATCAGCTTGAGCACACTGTTCTTGGCCCCACCCACGGCAACGTCGCCCGATAAGCGGTTGCCCCCGGTGACCACGAAACGCTCGCTCACGCGGTCAGTGTAAACAGGGACGCGGGCGGTGTCAGAATCTCCGGGCAGCCTGCCCGGTACCGTTTGACCATGGCTGTACACCTGACTCGCATCTATACCCGTACCGGCGACGACGGGACCACCGGGTTAAGCGACTTCAGCAGGGTTTCCAAGAATGACGCGAGGTTGTCGGCATACGCCGACTGTGACGAAACCAACGCGGCCATCGGCGTCGCCGTCGCACTAGGCGAGCCGGGTGAGCAGATTCTCGAGGTGCTGCGGCAGATTCAGAACGACCTGTTCGACGCCGGGGCGGACCTGTCCACTCCTGTTGTCGAGAACCCTGAGCATCCGCCGCTGCGAATCACCCAGAGCTACATCGACCGATTGGAGTCCTGGTGTGACGAGTTCAACGAACCGCTTCCCGCGCTGAATTCGTTTGTGCTGCCTGGTGGTACGCCGCTGTCGGCCCTGCTGCATGTGGCCAGAACCGTTGCACGACGCGCGGAGCGCTCCGCGTGGCAGGCGGTGGAGGCCTATCCGGACGGCGTCAGCGTGCTGCCGGCGAAGTATCTCAACCGGCTGTCGGATCTGCTGTTCATTCTGTGCAGAGTCGCGAATCCCGGCGGGGACGTACTGTGGCAACCCGGCGGATGAGCGCATGCGCGAAGACCAAAGATGTAGCCCTGCTTCCGATCATGCCGTTCGGCGTCGGGCTCGCGCCGACGGACGTGACTCCAACCACGACTGAAATGCGGTCAGCGCGCCGCGGTCCAATGCCACCTCATAGCCCCGTTTGCGTTCGGGGCTGGTGTCACGAAGTTCGAGGATCGCGATCTCGTCGGTCATGATGTCGAACTCGTCGCCGCGGGGGGAGCGGCGCGACACAATCTCGATGCCTCGGCGGCTCAGCCGCCGATCGGGCCACCATCGCAGACTCGACAGCCGGTAGAAGCCGGCTTCGCCACCGCGATAACGCATTACACCGTGTCGCCAGCCAGTGCCGCCGACGGCGGGGAAATCGCGCAGGATCGCCGCGGTTCCCCCGACCTGACGGAGCTTCCAGAGTCGATAACAAAGAGCGACAACGACAAGGCCCAGCACACCGACCAGCGCGGCCATCAGAAGCATGGTCACGCTCATCGGCGGCTCTAGTCGATCTGCCCGAGCGCGCGCAGCCTGGCACGACCCTTGGCGGCGGTATCTGCGTCGTCGGACTCGGAATCGCGCTTTGCGGCGTCAGCGTCGATTTCGGACTCGAGTGCAGCGGACTCCGCGAGGATGATCACGCCTTCCTCGGTGACTGACATGAACCCGCCGTCAACGGCGATGCGCAGATCGTCCTCGCCTTCACGCTCGACGCGGACCATGGCGTCGTCAACGAGTTGCGCCACCAATGGAATATGATGCGGCAGAATGCCGATCTCACCAGACGTGGTGCGGGTGAACAGGAAAGTGGCCTTCCCAGACCAGATTTCGCGTTCTACGGCGACGATGTCGACGTCGAGTTCAGCCATGTCTACTCACTCTTATCTTCGCCATCGTCCTTCTTGGACTTGTCCTTCTTGGCGTCGTCCTTGGACTCGTCCTTCTTGGCGTCGTCCTTCTTGGCGTCGTCCTTCTCGTCCTCGTCGTCGCTCGCCGGAGCGCCGTCGCTTCCGCTGTCGTCCATCTTGGCGCCAAGGCTCTCGGCCTTCTTCTGCAGGTCTTCCAGACCGCCGATGAGGAAGAACGCCTGCTCTGGCAGGTGATCGAAGTCGCCCTTGGACAGCTTGTCGAACGCCTCGATCGTTTCCTTCAGCGGGACCGTCGACCCGGGCTGACCGGTGAACTGCTCGGCCGCCATCATGTTCTGCGAGAGGAACCGCTCGATGCGGCGCGCCCGCTGCACCAACTGCTTGTCCTCCTCGGCCAGCTCGTCGATGCCGAGGATCGCAATGATGTCCTGAAGGTCCTTGTAGCGCTGGAGGATTCGGATGACTTCCTGAGCGACGCGGTAGTGCTCGTCGCCGACCACGCTGGGGTCAAGGATGGTCGAGCTGGAGGCCAGCGGGTCCACCGCCGGAAAGATGCCCTTGGAGAACACCGTACGGCTGAGCTCGGTGGTGGCGTCCAGGTGAGCGAAGGTTGTAGCAGGCGCCGGGTCGGTGTAGTCGTCAGCAGGCACGTACACCGCCTGCATCGAGGTGATGGAGTGACCACGGGTCGACGTGATGCGCTCCTGCAGCTCACCCATCTCGTCGGCCAGCGTCGGCTGGTAACCCACCGCGGAAGGCATGCGGCCCAGCAGGGTCGACACCTCGGAACCTGCCTGCGTGAAACGGAAGATGTTGTCGATGAACAGCAGCACGTCCTGCTCCTGCTCGTCGCGGAAGTACTCCGCCATGGTCAGCGCCGACAGCGCCACGCGCATACGGGTGCCCGGCGGCTCGTCCATCTGCCCGAACACCAGCGCGGTGTCCTTGAGCACGTCCGCATCGGCCAGCTCGACCCATAGGTCATTGCCCTCGCGGGTGCGCTCGCCCACACCGGCGAACACCGACGTGCCGCCGAAGTTACGGGCGATGCGGTTGATCATCTCCTGGATCAACACCGTCTTACCGACACCCGCACCGCCGAACAGCGCGATCTTGCCGCCACGCACGTACGGCGTGAGCAGGTCGACGACCTTCAGTCCCGTCTCCAGCATTTCGGTGCGGGGTTCCAACTGGTCGAAGGCCGGCGGCTTGCGGTGGATCGACCAGCGATCAAAGTCCTTGCCATAGCCCGGCTCGTCGAGGCAGTCGCCCAGGGCGTTGAACACGTGACCCTTGACACCGTCGCCAACCGGCACCGAGATCGAGTTGCCGGTGTCGGTCACCTCGACGCCACGCACCAGGCCGTCGGTGGGCTGCAGTGAGATGCAGCGCACCAGGTTGTCCCCGAGGTGCTGGGCGACCTCGAGCGTCAGCGTCTTCGCGAGATCCTTGTACGCGATCTCGGTGTGTAGCGCGTTGAACAGCTCCGGCACGGAGCCGCGCGGGAACTCGACGTCGACGACCGGGCCGGTGATGCGGACCACGCGGCCCGCGGTATCGGTGGTGGTCTCTTTTTCGGCGGTAGCAGTCATGTCTCTTCTTCGCTTCCTACGGGCTACTTGTTGGCGGCGTCCGCGAGCGCGTTCGCGCCACCGACGATTTCGCTGATTTCCTGGGTGATCTGAGATTGCCGTTCGCGGTTGGCCATCAGGGTCAGGTCCTTGATGAGGTCGTCGGCATTGTCCGACGCCGACTTCATGGCGCGTCGGCGCGACGCCGACTCCGACGCCGCCGCCTCGAGAAGTGCAGCGAAGATGCGGGTCGCCACGTACCGGGGCAGCAGCGCACCGAAGAGGGTTTCGGCGTCCGGCTCGAAAGAGAACAACGTGCGCGGGCCGCTGTCCTCGTCGGTGTACTCCACCACCATCGGCGCGATACGGCGAGCGATCGCCGACTGCGACAGCATCGACTTGAACTCGGTGAACACGATGTGCAGTTCATCGACGCCGAGAATGTTGTCGGCTCCGGGATCGTCGCCTTCGTCGTCGATGCCTGCCGTGAACGCGTCGACCAGGGTCTGCGCAATCTCCTGTGCGTGTTCGTACTCGGGTCGCTCGGAGAAGCCGGACCATGAGTCGGTCACGTCCCAGTTGCGGAAGCTGTAGTAACTCAAAGCCTTCCGGCCGACAACGTAGAGAACGGGTTGCTTGCCCTCTTCACGCAGTAGTGAAAAGAGTTCCTCGGATCGCCGGAACACGTTGGCGTTGTACGCACCGCAGAGCCCACGGTCGGATGAGACCACCAGCACACCAGCCCGCCGCGGGTTCTCGCGGGCGACCAGCAGTGGGTGGTCCAACGCGCTGGCGCTCGCGAGTTCGGTGAGCATGTGCGTGATTTCGCGGTCGTATGGCCGGGCCGCCTGGACTCGGGCCTGCGCCTTAGCGATCCGCGAGGTCGCAATCAGCTCCTGGGCCTTGGTGATCTTCTTGATCGAGCCGGCGGAGCGGATGCGGCCGCGCAGTTCGCGCAGTGTGGCTGCCATCGGTTCTGAGGCCTTACTTCTTCTTCGGCTTCGGCTTGTTGACCTTCACCGATTCCTTTTCGACGTCTTCCTCGTCCATCGCGTCGACGTGCTCGTCGGCAACGACCGAGCTGCCGTCAGTGGTGTCGAAGCCCTTCTTGAAATCGTTCACCACATTTACGAGCTTCTCTTCCAGCTCCTCGGAGAGCTTCTTGCTTTCCCGGATCTCCTTGAGGATCTCGTCGTGCGAACCCTTCACGTGCTCGAGAAACTCCCGCTCGAACTTCTGAACGTCCTGAATAGGCACGGAGTCTAGGTGGCCCCTGGTGCCCAGGAAGATGGCGACGACCTGCTCCTCGACCGGCATCGGGCTGTTCTGCGGCTGCTTGAGCAACTCGACCAGCCGGCCGCCGCGATCCAGTTGCGCCTTCGACGTTTCGTCGAGGTCGGAGGCAAAGGCCGCGAAGGACTCGAGTTCGCGATACTGCGACAAATCCAGTCGCAGCGAGCCCGCAACCTCCTTCATCGCCTTGATCTGGGCCGCGCCACCGACGCGCGACACCGAAACACCGACGTTGATAGCCGGCCGCACACCCTGGTTGAACAGGTCCGTCTCAAGGAAGCACTGACCGTCGGTGATCGAGATGACGTTGGTTGGGATGTAGGCCGAGATGTCGTTGGCCTTCGTCTCGATGATCGGCAGACCGGTCAGCGAGCCGGCGCCCAACTCGTCGGACAACTTGGCGCAGCGTTCCAGCAACCGCGAGTGCAGATAGAAAACGTCGCCGGGGTAAGCCTCACGGCCCGGCGGGCGCCGCAGCAGCAGCGATATGGCGCGGTAGGCCTCCGCTTGCTTGGTCAGGTCGTCGAACACGATCAGCACGTGCTTGCCCTCATACATCCAGTGCTGGGCAATGGCCGAACCGGTGTATGGCGCAAGCCATTTGAACCCCGCCGAGTCGGATGCCGGCGCGGCGATGATCGTCGTGTAGTCCATCGCGCCGCCGTCTTCCAGGGTCTGCCGCACACTGGCGATGGTCGTGCCCTTTTGACCTATCGCGACGTACACGCAGCGCACCTGCTGCTTTTCGTCGCCGGTCTCCCAGTTCTGCCGCTGGTTGAGGATGGTGTCCACGCACACCGCGGTTTTACCGGTCTTGCGGTCACCGATGATCAGCTGTCGTTGGCCGCGGCCGATGGGCGTCTGCGAGTCGATGGCCTTGATGCCCGTCTGCAACGGCTCGCTCACGCCTTGGCGCTGCACCACCGACGGTGCCTGCAACTCGAGGGCACGCCGCTCCGTGGTCTCGACCTCGCCGCGGCCGTCGATCGGCTGCGCCAGCGGGTTGACCACACGACCCAGGAAGGCGTCCCCAACCGGTACCGAGAGAACCTCGCCGGTGCGCTTGACCTGCTGGCCCTGTTCGATCTTCTCGAAGTCACCGAGGATCACCGCGCCGATGCTGTGCTCATCGAGGTTCAGCGCGACGCCGAGCACGCCGCCGGGGAACTCCAGTAGCTCCTGCGTCATCACCGAGGGCAGGCCTTCGACGTGCGCAATGCCGTCACCGGCATCGATGACGGTGCCGATTTCCTCCCGCTGGGTGTCGGCCTCGAATCCGGCGACATACTCCTCGATGGCGCCCTGAATCTCGTCCGCCGAGATCGTCAACTCTGCCATGGCTTTTCGTCTTCCTACTTCGTTGTGGGTCTGGTGTTTATCGGGTCAGTCGGGCAAATGGGTCTCGGCCGATCCCAGCTTGGACGCGAGCGATCCGTCGATCACTTCGTCACCGACGGTGATAGTCAGACCGCCGAGCAACGCCGGGTCCACGTCGAGCTGGATGGAAACGGGATGACCGTAGATGCGGGTGAGCAACTCGGTCAGCCGGTCACTTTGAGCGTCGGTGAGCTCACTCGCGGCACCGACTTCTGCGACGACCTCGCCACGCCGGGACACCGCAAGGTCGGCCAATTCCCCGATGGCCTCGTCGGCGCGCTCGCCATGCAGCAGTTCGACCGTCTGGCGTAGCAGGTCGGCGGCATTCCGGCTTGCGCGGCCGTGAAGCACGTTGGTGAGCAGCGAGATTCGGCCATCGAGCGGAGTGGTGTAATCGCTGAGCAGTGTGATCAACCGCGGCTCGGTGTCGAGGATGCGACTGAACCTGAACAGCTGGTCCTCGACATCGTCGATCTGGTCTTCGCGCTCGGATCGCACCAGCAAGGCCAGCCTGGCGATGTGCTGGATCCCATAGATCAGGTCGGAGTTGGACGACCAGCGTTGCGATACAGCGGTTTTCAGTACTTCGAGGGCAGTATCGGAGACCTTGCCGGACAACAACCGGTCGACGAGTTGCACCTTGGCGGCGGAATCACTTGAGGGGTCGGCCAGATGGCGGGCCACAACCGGCTCACGGCGCAGCAGCTTGACCACCGATGCCAGATCGTTGGCCAAGCGCGTCAGTTGAGTGACGTCAAGGTCTGCGAACCGGCCGTCAAGCTGCCTGACTACCTCGGCGACCGACTCCCGGCTGGCTGCACGCAGCTTCGCCGTTACGGCATCCTTGAAGACCGTGTTCGACGGGGCCATCTCGTCCAACTCGGCGAGGAAGCGGTCAATCGTCGCGGACTGCTCAGCCGGATCGGATACGAAGTCGCGCACCATCTCTCCTGCACGATGTACGGACTCTGCGCCAAGACTCGCCCGAAGCTCCCGGATGAGCTGTTGGCGCAGCAACTGAACCTGCTGGGCACCTTGGGTTTTGATGCGTTCGAGCTCCGTATCAGCAGTGGCTCGCAGCTGCTCGGCGATCTTCTCCGCGTCGTGCCGCGCTTCCTCGATCACCTTCGCCGCTTCGGCCTTGGCTTCTTCCAAAGCCTTGGCGTGCTCCTTGTCGGCGTCGGCGACCTTCTTTTCCGCGCCAGCATGGTCGGCGAGCTGGGTGCGGACCGTCTCCTGCTGGTTTTTCATCATCGTGCGGATCGGCGGCACAACGTATTTCCAGATCAAGAAGACGATGACCGCGAAACCGACGAGCTGTCCGATGAAGGTCGACACTGGTGTTACCGCCTCTGTCCTGTGGTCGCGGGCACCGTGCGAGTGGTCACCTCGACCCCGAGCACACGACTTGCGAGGCGTGCAGCCAGGGTCTCCACCGAAGTCTGAAGTTCTGCCGTCACCCCACGCGACTGCTCCGTCAGCTCCTCAGAGGCCTGCTGGAGCACGGATGAGACTTCGGTGTTGGCACGGGCCCGCGCCTCTTCGACGATCTTGCGACCCTCGGCGCGGGCCTCGTCGCGGACGTTCGTCGCCTCGCGTCGCGCGGTGCCCATCACCTTCAGGTAGTCGGCGTCCGCGGCGGCGCTCAGCTGCGCTGCGCGCCGGTTGTCCTCGGCCGTCTTGTGCACCATGGCGTCGCGCTCACGCAGCACCTTGGTGATAGGCGGCACGACCCACTTGGCGATCACGCCAAGCACGATCAAGAAGATGAGCAACACGAAGAAGAACGTGCCGTTCGGGATGAGGAAGTTACTCTGCCCGCCCTCTTCGGCCGCAAGGACACTCACGCTGAGGTCACCCATGACCGCGGACTACCTACTTGACCGGGGTGGCGAACACGAACAGGGCCATGAACGCCAGGTTGATGAAGTAGGCCGCCTCGACCAGACCGACCGTGATGAAGAACGGAGTGAACAGTCGGCCCTGTGCTTCGGGCTGACGGGCGATGCCTGCGATCAGCGCGTTACCCGCGATGCCGTCACCGATACCGGCGCCGATGGCACCGCCGGCCATGATCAGTCCACCGCCGATGAGTGCGCCGGCAGCGATAGTGGGATCCATTCCTTATCCTCCTTGATAACTGGTAGGAGCCCTACCAGGACGTGGGTCGAGCATGGTTTGGGTGCTAGTCATGGTGCTCATCGAGTTCCATCGACTGGCTGAAGTACAGGATCGTCAGCAAGGCGAAGATGAACGCCTGAATCGCGCCGACGAACAGGTCGAAGCTCTTCCAGATCGCGTTGGGCGCCCACATAATCCAGGGCGGGAACAGCGCGATCAGGGCGACCAGGATGCCGCCGGCGAAAATGTTGCCGAAGAGTCGGAGTGACAACGAGATCGGCTTGGCGATCTCCTCGACGAGGTTGATCGGCGCCATCAGCGCGACGTGCCCCTTGAGCAGCTTGACCGGATGGCCGATGATGCCCCGGCGCCAAATGCCTGCAGCGTGGTAGCAGATGAACACGAACAGTGCGAGCGCCAATACGAAGTTGATGTCGGATGCGGGCGGCTTCAGCAATTCGTGAATCGCACCGGTGGAGTCGGTGTACTGAACCGGCAGCACCGAGAGCCAGTTGGAGATCAGGATGAATACGAACAACGTGACCGCCAGCGGCAACACGAACGGGGCGATCTTCATGCCGATCGCGGCCTCGATCTGGTTACGCAGCTGAACCGTGATGGCCTCCCAGAACAGCTGCACGCCGTTGGGCACCCCGGTCGAAGTCACCTTGGCGCGCAAGAAGAATGCCAGTCCGAGCACGATCACCGCGGCGATCGCAGTGGCCAGCACCGTGTCGGTGTTGACGGTGAGGCCGAACCAGTGAGCCGTCTCATGGTGGCCGACTTCGATCGCGCCTGCGGCGAGAGTCGATTCGGTCATTTCGCCTCCCCTTCGAGTCCATCAGCTGTTCCCGTTTCGCTACCGGCCCGCAGCTTCTTCATCACGGGCAGCGCAGTCGAAAGCACTAGCACTACCTGGAAAAGAGCCATCCCAAACACCACGCCGAGACCCTGGGGCCGGAACACGTACGCGATCGTCAGCCCGATCACTGTCATCACCAACAGCCGGGTGGCGGAGTTCACCGCCATCTTGCGCTTCAGTGGATGGTCTTGCGCGGTGATCGACTCCACCGAACGCTGCACGAGTATGGCGTTGAGCAAACCGAGCCCGAGACCGATTCCGAAGAAGACGCCGACCATCACATGACCGAGCAGGCCCGCGGCCAGCGTGACCAAACCGGCGAAAACAACGCAGACGGCGAACAGCCGCACAGGCCGGAATGCAACGGACGGAAACACCAACGGCGCGTCTTGCGCTGGCGTCGTCACGGCGTCACCTCAATCCCGCGGTCGCGAGTGCTATCCCAATGATTCTGTGCGTGGCGCCCCGAGCGTATCGGAGGGCGCGGGCCGCGCTGGAATCACCCAAGGGGTAGCTCCCTATGTCGGTCGTTTATCCGTGCCGATCGGTAGTGAACCGATAGCCCGGGGGCCGGCAACCCGCGAGGTTTTTTCGGGTTCTGCCTGCACCGTACCACATGGTAGGCGGGCATAAACGGGGTCTACTACTTTTCGTCGTACAGCCCGTCGTACGACTCTTCGCGACGCCTCAGAAGCGGAATCAGCGTCACGACAATCGCCACCAGAATCGCGGCCAGCATCACGCCGCCGGTGTAGCGGGGGTCGAAGAAAATCGTGCTCGCGGCGCCCAGCGCGACGATGCCCACCCAGAGATAGATGAGCAGCACCACCCGGCGATGCGAATGACCGATCTGCAGCAGCCTGTGGTGCAAGTGCATCTTGTCGGGGCTGAAGGGACTGCGACCCGCCCTGGTGCGCCGCACGATGGCCAGCAGCATGTCCAGCGCGGGCACGAACATCACGGCGACCACCAACAAGAACGGTGACAACAGGGCGAAGACGTCGCGGGCGCCGTACGCGCTCTGCGAAATCGGTCCGGCCGCCGTGGTGGACGCCGCGCCCAGCATCAGCCCGATGAGCATCGAGCCGGAGTCGCCCATGAATATGCGCGCGCGGTGAAAGTTGTGCGGAAGGAAGCCCAGACACGCTCCGGCCAGTACGACCGAGATGACCGCGGGCGGGTAGAACAGCACGTCGCCACCGTGGTCGCGCAGCAGACCGATGGAGAAGATGGTGATGGCCGAGGCGGTGATCAGGCCGAGGCCCGCGGCAAGTCCGTCGAGGCCGTCGACGAAGTTCATCGCGTTGACGATTGCGACCGTCAGCGCCAGCGTCAGAAGGATCGACGACACCTGGTCGAGGACGATGGTGCCGACGCCGCCGATCGGGATGTAAATCACGCTCCACGCCACACCCATCGTGACCAACACGCTGGCCGCGGTGATCTGGCCGGCGAACTTGGTCAGCGCGTCAAGGCCCCACTTGTCGTCGATCAGCCCGATGGCCATGATCAGGCCGCCGGCCACGACGGTTGCGCGCAGACCCGACGAATAGACGAACCCACGGGTGAGCGCGGGCAATTGGGAGGCGACGAGCACGGCCGCCAGCACGCCGATGTACATCGCGAGGCCGCCCATCCGCGGCGTCGGCTCCAGGTGTACGTCGCGTTCCCTTGGGTAGGCCACCGCGCCGACCCGGGTCGCGAACATGCGCACCCATCCTGTCGCGAAGTAGGTGATGATCGCCGCGGTCAGACCGACGAGCGCAAGCTCCCGCAGCGGGACGCCTGCGCCTCGATCGGAGAGCGCGAGCAGCCCGCCGGCCGCCACATCTCGCACTTCGCTCACCACCGAATGAACCGTACTGGACGATTTTGAGAGCACTCGGCTGTGAATGGCCTGCCTGCTTGCGGCGAACGCCGCACCGCGGCGAAACCGTCGCTTACCGTACGCGCGTGCCGTCCTGCGGATGGACCTGGAGGTGAACCGGGTCGACCCGCGCTTCCACGGTCAGTTCTCGCTCGACTTCAAGACGCCGCTGACGGCAGATGTGCTCGAAGCGCTTCCCCGACGGCCGCTGGCATTCGACGTGACACCCGAGTACGTGTTCCGCATGCTCGGGGTACGGGTCAAGTAGTCGCGATCAAGCTCTCCGCTTCGACGCCAAGCACTTCCGCGATCGTCTCGGCAGTCACCGGACCGGCCCGAAGGATTCGCGGTTGCGCACCGGTGAGATCGACAATGGTGGACGCCGCCTGCCGCTCGGAGGGTCCGGCGTCAAGGTAGACCTCGACGAGGTCGCCGAGTTGGTTGCGGGCCGCCTCCGCGTTGACCGCGGCGGGCTGGCCGGAGATGTTCGCGCTCGAGACGGCCATCGGGCCGACCTCGCGCAGCACTTCGATCGCGACCGGATGCAAGGGCATACGCAGCATGACGGTGCCCGCCGCGTCGCCGAGATCCCACTGCAGCGAGGGAGCCTGCTGGACAACAAGGCTCAGCGCGCCGGGCCAGAATGCGCGAATCAGCTCCCTGGCGGCGTCGGGCACCGTGTACACCAGGCCTTCGATGGTGTGCCAGGACCCGACGAGCACCGGGACCGGCATGTCGCGGCCACGGCCTTTCGCCGATAGCAGGGCCGCAACCGCGGTGTTGTCGAAGGCATCGGCACCGATTCCGTAGACGGTGTCGGTGGGCAGCACGACGAGGCGGCCACCCTTGACCGCGCTGATCGCCGATGCGATACCGGTCGCACGGGCGTCGGCGTCGGAGCAGTCGAACAGCTCGCTCATGTCTCTCCTCCCCGACCTAGCCTCATCTAGCCCGAACCGCGGTGACAAAGCGGGGTCGGCCGGCCAGGTCGCGATGGGCCGTGATGTCCACGAACCGTTGCGCCGCAGTGAACATGTCGACGGTGGGGCCCGACGTGGTGTCGTCGTGCTCGACGGCGCACCGGCCGCCGGGCCGCAGCCAGCGGGCCGCCAATTCGACGATCGCGTTGACGACGGTCATCCCGTCCGGGCCGCCGAACAGCGCGTGCGGTGGATCATGCTGTGCTACTTCAGGTTCCAGCGCGAGGCCATCAGGGATGTAAGGCGGATTGGCGACCAGGAGGTCGACCTGCCCGTCCAGTTCGGGCAGCAGCGCGGAATTGGTGACGTCGGCGTGCAGGAGCTCGACCGAAGTGCCCGCGACATTTCGGCGGGCGTAGTCCAGCGCATCATCCGAGTCGTCGACCGCGACGATGCGGGCATCCGGCCAGAACTTGGACAGCGCCAATGCGAGCGCGGCAGAGCCCGTGCACAGGTCCACGATCACCGGGCTCGGCGGCAACGCCTGGGCCGACGCCCATTCCAGCAGTCCCTCGGTTTCCGGTCGCGGGATGAATACGCCGGGCCCGACGTGGACCGTTACCGGACCTAGCACCGCAGTACCGACGATGTGCTGCAACGGGATTCGCTGCGACCGAGCTGCGACCAGATCGGCGTATCGGCTGCAGAATTCGTCGTCGACGTCATCGAGCACCAACAGTCGACCCCGGCTCGTTCCGGCAGCATAGGCGGCCAGCTGTTCGGCGTCGGCCCGTGGTGATCCGACTCCCGCCTGAGCGAGAGTGGAGGCGGCATGGTCGATTTCGCGTCGCAGCCGCGCGGTTGGCGTCGTCATGGCTCGACTCCCGCTCGCTCCGGTCCTCGCTCGTGCCTCACTGCGATCCTCACTCGCGCTCGTCTTCGTTATGCCTGCTGCAGCCGCGATTGCTTGTCCGCGGCCGCCAGCGCATCGAACAACGCGTCCATGTCGCCGTCGAGGACCTGGTCGAGGTTGTGCGCCTTGAAGTTGATCCGGTGGTCGGCGATGCGGTTCTCCGGGAAGTTGTAGGTCCGGATCCGCTCGCTGCGGTCGACGGTGCGGATCTGGCTGGCACGGTCGGCCGATGCGTCCGCCTGCGCCTGCTCCTCTGCCAACGCCTGCAGTCGCGCGGCCAGCACCTGCAGCGCGCGGGCCTTGTTCTGCAGCTGGCTGCGTTCGTTCTGGCAGGTGACGACGATCCCGGTGGGAAGGTGCGTGATGCGCACCGCCGAGTCGGTGGTGTTGACGCCCTGGCCGCCCTTGCCCGATGACCGGTATACGTCGATGCGCAGGTCCGACTCGTCGATCTGGACTTCCTCGACCTCTTCGGGTTCGGGATAGACGAGCACGCCCGCCGCAGATGTGTGCACCCGGCCCTGAGACTCGGTGACAGGGACACGCTGTACGCGGTGGACGCCTCCCTCGAATTTCAGCCGCGCCCACACCCCGTCGGCAGAATCGCCTTTACTCCTGATCGACAGCGTCGCGTCCTTGTAGCCGCCCAGGTCCGACGTCGTCTCGTCGAGCATCGTGACGGTCCAGCCATGCCGTTCGGCGTACCGGATGTACATCCTGGCCAGATCGGCGGCGAACAGCGCGGACTCCTCGCCACCTTCACCGGATTTCACTTCCAGGACGATGTCGTCGGCGTCGTGGGGGTCGCGCGGGGCGAGCAGGTCGGTCAGGTGGGTGTCGAGCTCTTCGACTGTCGCGCTGAGCTCGTCCGCCTCGGAAGCGAAGGAGTCGTCGTCGGCAGCGAGTTCGCGGGCCGCTTCCAGATTGCCTCGGGCGGTGTCCAGCTTGCGGTACGTCGCGACGATGGGCGCCAGCTGCGCGAACCGCCTGCCGACCCGGCGGGCCTTGCCCGCATCCGAGTGCAGGTCGGGGTCGGAGAGCTGCCGCTCGAGGTCGGCGTGCTCGGCGAGGATGGCGTCGATGGCCGGCGCGGTGTCCGACATTTTGGCCTCCTTCCCCGTATCGCAGTCAAGCCATTTGTTCGCTGAACGCGAACTGACGCCCGGCCTGCGCTTGCGCGACAGATCGGGCGTCAGTCAGACAGCTATTTGTCGGCGTCCGCAGACTTGCGCTTGCCGTAGCGCTTCTCGAAGCGGGCGACGCGGCCGCCGCTGTCGAGGATCTTCTGCTTGCCGGTGTAGAACGGGTGGCACTGCGAGCAGACCTCGGCGTGGATCTGTCCGCTCTTCTTAGTGCTGCGTGTAGTGAATGTGTTACCGCAGCCGCAGTGCACTGTGGTCTCGTTGTAGTCAGGGTGAATACCCGATTTCATGGTGTCCTCTTCAATCGTTGGCCGCCGGGTCGCCCGTGCCATACCTGGAGCTATCGAGCGTGAACCGGAACCGAGGGTCAGCGGTCCATTATGCCAGGTCAACCGCCAGCAGCCTAAACGCGCGGGCGGAGCCTGCTATTCCACAGGCAGACCGGCAGGGCGGCCGGCCAAGGTCAGGACGATGTCCTGCAGCGGCCCGCGGACGACCTCGCCGTCGCCCACGCTGAAGTCGGCGCTGGTGTCGCTACGGGAAATCACCGATCCGTACCACTGACGGCGCGCTCGCCGTGCAGGTGGAATGTGGTGCCGTCGCGCCTCCACAGCGCACCGCCCGGTGGGGTCGTGCCCTGCGCGACCAATTCTCGCTTGAGGATCTTGTTGGTTGCGGTAGATGGCAGGTCTTCGGCGATCCAGACGTAGCGCGGCCAGGCCTTTGGTGACAGGTCGGCCTGCGCGGTAAGAAACTGCTCGAATGCCGCCGGCGTCAGCGCGGCGCCGTCGCGCAGCACGATGGCCGCCATGATCTGGTCGCCGACGGACTCGTCCGGCACCGGATATACCGCGACACGGCTGATCTCCGGCAGCCGGATCAGGATCCGCTCGATCGGTGCGGCGGCGAGATTCTCTCCGTCGACGCGCATCCAGTCGGCGGTGCGGCCGGCGAAGTAGATCCAGCCGTCGGCGTCGCGGTAGGCCAGGTCCCCGGACCAGTACATGCCGTGCCGCAACCGCTGATCGGTGGCGCCGGTGTCCTTGTAATAGCCGCGGAACAGGCCACCGCCGTTGGTGTTCACCAACTCCCCCACCGCCGCCTCGCGGTTGAGGAGTTCGCCGCTGTCGTCGAACTCCGCGACCTCGCATTCCTGCAGTGTCTCCGGGTCATAGATCGCCACTCCCGGGAAACCCTTGCCGAGCGAGCCCGGTGGGCAGCCGTCTTCGCGGGTGATGATGACCGCGTTCTCGGTGGATCCGAATCCGTCCCAAACCGTGCAGTCGAAACGGCGGGCGAACTCGGCAATGTCCCGGTCGCTCGCTTCGTTCCCGAATGCGACCCGCAGCGGATTGTCGTGGTCGTCAGGCTTCTCCGGGGTGGACAGGATGTAGGCCAGCGGCTTGCCGACGTAGTTCATGAATGTCACGTCGTAGTGCCGGATGTCGTCGAGGAAGCGCGATACCGAGAACACCGCGGGCACCATCGCTGCGCCCGTCACCAGCGCCACACCCCAGCCGGCGTAGATCGAGTTGGAGTGAAACAGTGGCATCGACACGTAGCAGACGTCTCCCGAGCCGACTGAATACCGTTCGGCCAGGGCGCCTCCCGAGAAGATCGGCATCATGTGCTGCACCTGTACGGCCTTGGGGTCGCCGCTGGTTCCCGAGGTGAAGATCATCACGAACGTGTCGTCCGGACCGACCTCGCGGTGCGGCGTCAGCTCCTTCGACTCGGCCACCAGCGCGGCCCATTCCGGGCTGGAGGTGTCCAGCACGCGGACATCCGGCAGGTCGAGACCGTCGAGCAGATGGCGGTGCTCGGCGTCAGTGATCACGATCTGGCAGTCCACGAGAGCGACGTCGCGGGTCAGGCCTTCGCCGCGGCGGGTGTTGTTGATGCAGCACAACACATACCCGCCGAGTGCGGCGGCGGCCATCGCCGTCAACATGTCCGGGGTATTGGCCAGCAGAACGCCGACATGCAGCGGCCGGTCGGGATCGGCCATGTCGATGAGCGCGGCCGCCTGTGCACGGGCCTCTGCGACGTGTTCGCGCCAGGTCCAGGTGCGGTCGCCGTACTTCACCGCGACGGTGTCCTGGTCGGACCGCTCACGAAAAAGCTGCTGGAGTGTGTCCGCCATGCCTCACCTCGGTCCGTCGCGTGTAGTGAACAGATTTGCGAACCTGTCTAGCATCTCTGGCCTGGCCGATAGTATCCGCCTGCCAGTTGACAGAATGCTCTGACCGACCACATCGAGGCGACCAAACGACGAGGAGAGCAGTTGGTGACAAGCAGCACGGCCGCCAAGAGCGTTCGCGATCGGCTGGTCGATGCCGCGGAAGTGTGCTTGCGCGCAAAGGGAATTCGCGCCACGACGGTTTCGGAAGTCGCCGAGGTGGCCAAGGTGTCCCGCGGCTGGCTGTATCGGCACTTCCCCGACAAGGCGTCACTGCTCGGTGCGGCGATCGTGCGACTCAACGAGGTGTATTGGTCTGAGGCGCACGCAGTGCTCGAGCCCCTCGATGGTCTCGACCGGCAGATCGCCGCGGGTGTGGTGCACGGCCGAACCGCCTACGACGATCCCGGCACGCTGTTGATGCGACTGCGGATGGACGAACCCGAGGAATTCGCCGCGTGCGCCGGGGCCGGTGTACTGGGGCTGGTGCCCGACCTGTCCGCCTTCTGGCGGCGCTATCTGGAGGCGGCGCGCGACGACGGCGAGATCCATCCGGACATCGACATCGCGGAAGCATCCGAGTGGGTTGCGCGCGTGATCATCTCACTCGTCACCGTTCCCGGCGAGGTCCTGGACCCCAGCGATCCGGATAAGGTACGCACGCATGTCCGTCGTTACCTGATGCCTGCGCTGCGGTCAGCCCCGGCTCAATAGCGCAGGGTTAGTCGACTTCGTCCATCGAGCCCGGTGCGGTCTTGGAGACCTGCACCAGGAACTCGTAGTTGGTCTTGGTCTTGCGCAGCTGGCTCATCAGCAGGTCGATGGCCTGGTGGGAGTCCAGCCCCGACAGCACGCGCCGCAGCTTGTGCACGACCGCGAACTCATCGGGTGAGAGCAGCAGCTCGTCCTTACGGGTGCCGGACGGGTTGACGTCGACGGCCGGGAAGACGCGGCGCTCGGAGATCTTGCGGTCGAGTTTGAGCTCGGCGTTGCCGGTGCCCTTGAACTCCTCGAAGATCACCGTGTCACCGGTCGACCCGGTTTCGACCATCGCGGTGGCGATGATGGTCAGCGAGCCGCCGTCCTCGATATTGCGTGCCGCGCCGAGGAACCGCTTGGGCGGATACAGCGCGGTGGAGTCGACACCACCGGACAGGATGCGGCCCGACGCCGGTGACGCGTTGTTGTATGCACGGCCGAGGCGGGTGATCGAGTCGAGCAGCACGATGACGTCCTTGCCCTGTTCGACGAGGCGCTTGGCCCGCTCGATCGCGAGCTCTGCGGCCTGGGTGTGGTCTGACGGCGGCCGGTCGAAGGTGGAGGCGATGACCTCACCCTTGACCGAGCGCTGCATGTCGGTGACCTCTTCGGGACGCTCGTCGACAAGCACCACCATGAGGTGGCATTCAGGGTTGTTCTTGGCGACCCCGTTTGCGATGTCCTGCATGATCGTGGTCTTGCCCGCCTTCGGCGGGGACACGATCAGGGCGCGCTGGCCCTTGCCGATCGGCATGATCAGGTCGATCACGCGTGTGGTCAGCTTCTCCGGCGTGGTCTCCAGGCGCAGGCGCTGGTTCGGGTACAGCGGGGTGAGCTTGGTGAAGTCGGGACGGTTCTTGGCCGCCTCGACGGGACCGCCGTTGACGGTGTCGAGACGGACCAGCGGGTTGAACTTCTGCCGCTGGTTGGGCTGCTCGCCGTCCTTGGGCACGCGGACCGCGCCGGTGATGGCGTCGCCGCGGCGCAGGCCGTTCTTGCGCACCATGTTCATCGACACGTAGACGTCGTTGGGGCCGGCGAGATAGCCCGAGGTACGGACGAACGCGTAGTTGTCGAGCACGTCGAGGATGCCAGCGACGGGCTGGACGACGTCGTCCTCGCGCAGCTCAGTCTCGCCGTTGCCGCCCTCACCGCGGGGGCCGTCACCGCGGCGCCTGCGGTCGCGGAAGCGCCGGCCTCGGCGTCCCTGGCGTCCTTCGCCGTCGTCGTCGTTGTTGTCGTTGCGATTGTTCTCGTTGCGACCTTGCTGGTTGCCCCGCTGATTGCCCTGCTGCTGGTCACCGCCGTCTTGCTTGGTGTCCTGCTGATTCTTGTTCTTGTCGTTCTTGTCCTGGCCTCCGCCGTCCTTGGCGTCCTGGCCGCGGTCCTGCTTGTTGCGCTCACCCGCAGCGCCGGTGTCGCGGGAGGCACTGCGGCGCTCGCGGCGCTGCTGGCCCTGCTGGCCCTGCTGCCCGCCGACCTCGGCGGGGGCACTGTCGGTAGCGGTGTCGGCCGCGTTCTCGGCGGGCGCCGGCGCGCTGTCAGCGTCGGTCGCGGTGTCGCCGGAGCCGGTGTCGGTGCCGTTGACGGCCGCGGAGGAGCTGCTCTTCGACTCACCGCGCTGCTCGCGGATGGCAGCGATGAGTTCGCTCTTGCGCATGCCCGACGAGCCCTTGACGCCGACCTCGTTGGCCAATGCGCGCAGTTCGGGCAGCACCATCGCCGACAATGAGCCCGACCCGGTAGCGGCCGGAGCTTCTGGCGCAGGTGCGGAGTCTGTCTTGGGTGTGTCTGTCTTGGGTGGGGAGTCCGCGGCCCGTGCGCCGATTGGCACGTCAGGGGTCGCGGGAGATGAGAATTGTGAGTTCACGGTGCTTGGCAGTTCAACCGGTTCGGGGCTGCCATCAGCCGTGACAAGGTCCGTTTCAGTCACGGATTTCCTTTCCTTCCCCCGCTGATCACGTCAAGCGAGGGTTCGTTGCACCCAGCCAAATGGCTGACTGCGAAGCTGTCACCGCTGTGTCTGCAACGGCGATGGCCGGGATTCGCGGCATGTGGCGAACCGTCATCCACGAGAAGAATTGGTGGTTGTCCTAGTGTCTGCGCAGGCGAAGACCATGCGATTGCTGGACAGGAGCGAGAATAACCCGCTTCGGTTCCGGAAGCAAGAAACGCACCGATCCGCGTGTGACACCTGTCAACTCCGAGCAGCCACCCCAGACGTCCATCGAACGCCATCGCCGACGAACATCTCGCTGACGGTGAATCCGTTCGCGGTGCCAAATTCCAGTGCCTCAGGAGGCAACTCTGGCTGTGAAGTCAGGGCCAAAACAGCTGGTCCAGCCCCCGACAGCACCGCTGCAAACCCACAACGCCGCAATGTATGCAGATATTCCGCAGAGGCCCTCATCGCACCCGCGCGATGGGGCTGGTGCAGTACATCCTCGGTCGCCTCCATCAGCAGGTCCGGGCGCTCGGTGAGGGCGACGACCAGCAGTGCCGCACGGCTGACGTTGAACCTCGCATCGCCGTGACTGACCGATCCGGGCAGCAGCACCCGCGTCTCCGCCGTCAACGACCGTTGCTCGGGAATCGCCGAGAACAGACGAATGTCGGGGTGTATTCGCAGGCCTGCAGCCGCATATCTCGGCCCCGTAGCGCCGGTCGACATCCACGACACCACGCCACCGCCGAGCACCGCGGCAGACGCGTTATCCGGATGCCCCTCGAACTCCGAGGACCGCTGGATCAATTCCGCTTCCGTCAACGGCTTCAAACCTGCTTGTGTGACAAGGCCATTGACCGCGGCCAGCCCGCCGACGACCGCGGCCGCTGATGAGCCGAGGCCGCGCGAATGCGGGATGTTGTTGCGGCAGCGGACATTCAGTCCCCCGACGGCGACCCCGGCAGCGCGCATTCCGTGCTGGATCGCACGCACAACGAGGTGTGTCGAATCCAGCGACACCTGACCCGCGCCCTCACCCTCGACCTCGACGCTGAGACCGCATTCTGTTGTCTCAACGAGGATTTCGTCGTACAAGCTCAGCGCGAGACCGAGGCTGTCGAAGCCAGGCCCGAGGTTGGCGCTGGACGCCGCGACGACACTGGTCGCCGTCAGCCCGGCAGGCAGAGTCTGGGTCACCGACGATCGTCTCCGTCAGGCCAGGTCCAGCTGTGCGACGACAGCACCAGGGTCGACCGGGACGGGGGTGACCGTCGGCATGTCCTTGAGCGCGGTGTCGGGATCCTTCAGGCCGTTGCCGGTGACCGTGCAGACCACCGTCGAGCCCTTGGCAACCCAGCCGTCCTCGACCGACTTGAGCAGGCCGGCGATGCTCGCCGCCGAGGCGGGCTCGACGAAAACACCTTCGGAGGCCGCAACCAGGCGGTAAGCGGCCAGGATCTCCTCGTCGGTGGCGGCCAGGAACCGGCCGCCGGACTGCTGTTGGGCCTCGACGGCGGAATTCCACGAGGCGGGTGCACCGATCCGGATCGCGGTGGCGATGGTTTCTGGCTCTTTGACCGGCTCACCGAGCACCAGGGGCGCCGCACCGGCGGCCTGGGTGCCAAGCATGCGCGGCAGCCGGTCGGACAGCCCGTCGCGGTGGTACTCGGTGTAGCCCTTCCAGTACGCGGTGATGTTGCCGGCGTTGCCGACCGGCAGGGCGTGCACGTCAGGTGCGGTGCCGAGCACGTCGACGATCTCGAACGCCGCGGTCTTCTGCCCTTCGATGCGATAGGGGTTGACCGAGTTCACCAATGCGATCGTCGGGTAGTCGGCGGTGAGCTTGCGCGCGAGTTCCAGACAGTCGTCGAAGTTGCCGTCGATCTGCAGGATCTTGGCGCCGTGCATCACGGCCTGCGCGAGCTTGCCCATCGCGATCTTGCCCTGCGGGATCAGCACCGCGCAGGTGATGCCTGCGCGCGCCGCGTAGGCGGCAGCCGATGCCGAGGTGTTGCCGGTGGACGCACACAGCACGGCCCGTTGGCCGCGGGCCAGCGCTTCGGTGACGGCCACCGTCATGCCGCGGTCCTTGAAGGAGCCGGTCGGGTTGAGGCCTTCGACCTTCAAATGCACTGTGCAGCCGGTCAGTTCGGATAGCCGCTCGGCCCGGATAAGCGGCGTACCGCCTTCGAGCAGGGTGATCGGCGTCCAGCTGTCCTCGACCGGCAGGCGCTCGCGATAGGCGGCGATCAGGCCCGGCCATGCGTGGTGGACAGGTTCAGCGCGGGTTGCGCTCATTCGCTGGTCCCCTCGAGCCGTAGGACGCTGGCCACTTCCTGCACGACGTCGAGGTCGGCGAGTGCGGCCACGGTGTCCGATAGTGCTGCGTCGGTAGCCACGTGGGTGATCACGACGATGCGTGCACCGCACCGCTGGCCGCTCTCGTCGACGACGCCCTCTTGGCGGACCTCGGCGATACTCACCTCACGTTTACCGAATTCGGCTGCGACGGCCGACAGTACGCCCGGACGGTCGGCGACGTTCATGCTCACGTAGTAGCGGGTGGGGATGAACCCGATCGGCGCGATCGGCAGCTTGGCGTACTTCGACTCGCGCGGCCCACGCCCGCCCTGCACACGGTTGCGCGCCGCCATCACCAGATCTCCCATCACCGCCGACGCCGTCGGCGCTCCCCCGGCCCCCTGACCGTAGAACATCAGCCGCCCGGCGGCTTCCGCCTCGACCACGACCGCATTGAATGCGCCGTTAACCGCAGCCAAGGGATGCGTCAGCGGCACAAGAGCCGGGTATACGCGGGCCGAAACACGTTGTTGACCTTCATCATTGGTGAGCCGTTCGCAGATGGAGAGCAGCTTGATGGTGCATCCGAGTGCGCGCGCGGTCGCGAAGTCGGCGGGCGTCACCTTGGTGATGCCCTCCCGATAGACGTCGTCGGCGGTCACCCGCGTATGGAACGCGATGGAGGCCAGGATGGCCGCCTTGGCCGCGGCGTCGTATCCCTCGACATCGGCGGTCGGGTCGGCTTCGGCGTAGCCCAGCGCGCTCGCGTCCGCCAACGCCGACGAGTATTCGGCGCCGGTGCTGGCCATCTCGGACAGGATGTAGTTGGTGGTGCCGTTGACGATGCCTGCCACCTTGAGCACGGTGTCACCGGCGAGCGACTGGGTGAGCGGGCGGATGACCGGGATGGCACCGGCAACCGCGGCTTCGAAATAGAGGTCGACATGCGCACGTTCGGCGGCCTGCGCCAGTTCGCCGGTGGACTGCGCCATCAGCGCCTTATTGGCGGTCACGACCGACTTGCCCTTCTCCAGGGCGGACAGGATCGCCTTGCGGGCCGGTTCGACGGGGCCCATCACCTCGACCACGACGTCGACGTCGTCACGCGACACCAACTCTTCGATATCGCTGGTAAGCATGTCGACCGGCACGCCGCGGTCGTCGGCCACCCGTCGCACGCCGACGCCACGCAGGACCAGCGGCGCACCGATGCGCGCCGTCAGGTCGTCGGCACTCTCCTCGATGATCCTCACCACCTGGCTGCCGACATTGCCCAGGCCCAATACGGCTACGCCGATTGCCTTCTCGTTCATTACCTACCTCATTTCCAGACTGAGCAGATCGTCGACCGTCTCCCGGCGCAGAATCAGGCGGGCATGCCCGTCGCGCACGGCCACCACCGGGGGGCGGCCGATCAGGTTGTAACGGCTCGACATGGAATAGCAGTACGCACCGGTCGCCGCCACGCCCAGCAGGTCACCCGGCTGGACGTCATCTGACACCCACGCGTCGCGCACGACGATATCGCCGCTTTCACAATGCTTTCCGACGACGCGGCCCAGTGTCGGCGCGGCCTCGCTGGTGCGCGAGATCAGCCGCACGTCATATTCGGCACCGTAGAGCGATGTCCTGATGTTGTCGCTCATGCCACCGTCAACGCTGACGTAGCGGCGATAAGCGGTGGGGCTGACCGCGACGTCCTTGACGGTGCCGACGCGGTACACCGTGATGGTGCCGGGGCCCACGATGGCGCGCCCGGGCTCGACGACCAGCCGAGGCGTCGGCAGTCCGACCGCCGCGGACTCGTTGCGCACGATCGCGCCGAGCTTGGCCCCCAGATCCTGCACCGGCGGCGGGTCGTCGTGCGGCACGTACGAAATACCAAAACCCCCACCGAGGTCGACGGTAGAGATCTGCGTGGTTTTCTCGACACCGAACTCCGCGACGATGTCTCGCAGCAGCCCGATCACCCGATGGGCGGCGACTTCGAAACCCGCGACGTCGAAGATCTGTGAGCCGATGTGACTGTGCAGGCCGACCAGGCGCAGGTGGTCGGTCGCGAACACCCGACGAACGGCAGCCATCGCGGCACCGCTGGCCAGCGACAGCCCGAACTTCTGGTCTTCGTGCGCGGTGGAGATGAACTCGTGTGTGTGCGCCTCAACGCCGACCGTCACCCGTACCAGCACGTCCTGCACAACGCCTGCCGCGCCGGCGATCTCGTCGAGTCGCTCGACCTCGGTCATGGAGTCCAGCACGATGTGGCCGACGCCTGCCTTCACCGCCGCAGTCAGCTCGTCGACGGATTTATTGTTGCCGTGCAAGGCGATTCGCTCGGCCGGGAATTCGGCATGGACCGCAACGGCGAGTTCCCCGCCGCTGCACACATCCAGAGACAGGCCTTCTTCGTTGATCCAGCGTGCGACCTCGGTGCACAGGAACGCCTTGGCCGCATAGCGGACGTTCTCGACGCCGCCGAACGCCTCGGCGATCTCCCGGCAGCGTGACCGGAAGTCGTCTTCGTCGATGACGAAAACCGGCGTGCCGAATTCGTCGGCGATGTCGGTCACTTTGACCCCTGCGACGGATACCACACCGTCGGCACCGCGAACAGTGTTGTGCGGCCAGACATTCGGCGCGAGCGCCAACAGCTGTGCCGACGATCCCGGATGCGGCGGGGCGCCTCCGGGGTTAATTTCCTCGGCGTGGTGGGGACCGGCGGGATGGGCGTTCACATGCGCTCCGGTGCGGTGACGCCGAGGATTACCAGACCGTTCTCGATGACCTGGCGCGTGGCCTGGCACAACGCGAGTCGCGCGGTGTGCAGATCGTTGGGCTCTTCATCGCCCTGTGGCAGTACCCGGCACGAGTCGTAGAACCGGTGGTAGTCGCCTGCGAGATCCTCCAGGTAGCGGGAGACTCTGTGCGGTTCGCGCAGCGACGCGGCCGCTTTCAGCACGCGCGGGAACTCGCCGATGTTGCGGATCAGCGCGCCCTCCTTCTCGTGCGTGAGCAGTTCGAGGTGGGAGGTGTCGGGGATGAGGCCGAGTTCGGCGGCGTTGCGCGCAAGCGCGGAAAGCCGTGCGTGCGCGTATTGCACGTAGTAGACCGGGTTTTCGCTGGACGCCGACGACCACAGCGCCAGATCGATATCGATCGGAGAGTCCACCGACGACCGGATCAGCGAGTACCGGGCGGCGTCGACGCCGATGGCCTCGACGAGATCGTCGAGGGTGATGACGGTGCCTGCACGCTTGCTCATCCGGACCGGTTGCCCGTCGCGGACGAGGTTGACCATCTGCCCGATCAGCACCTCGACAGTGGCGGGGTCCTCGCCAAGCGAGGCGGCGATGGCCTTGAGGCGCGCGATGTAGCCGTGGTGATCGGCGCCGAGCATGTAGATACAGAGGTTGAATCCACGCTCGCGCTTGTCGAGGTAATAGGCGATGTCGGCGGCGACATACGCGGGGGCGCCGTCGCTCTTGATGACGACGCGGTCCTTGTCATCACCGAAGTCGGTGGTGCGCAACCAGGTTGCGCCGTCGTTCTCGTAGATGCTGCCTGCCTCGCGAAGCCTGGCGATGGCCTGGTCGACGCGCCCGCTGGTGTGCATCGAGTCTTCGTGGGTGTAGACGTCGAAGTCGGTGCCGAAGTCGTGCAGTGACTGCTTGATGTGGGTGAACATCAGGTCGACACCGATCGAGCGGAAGGTCTCGCGCATTTCCCCGTCGGGCAGGCTCAGCGCGTCGGGCTCCTTGGCCAGCACTTGTGCGGCGATCTCTTGGATGTAGTCGCCTGCATATCCGTCGTCGGGAGTGGGTTCGCCCTTAGCGGCGGCGACCAACGAGTTGGTGAACCGGTCGATCTGGGCACCATGGTCGTTGAAGTAGTACTCCCGAACGACGTCGGCGCCCTGCGTCGACAACAGCCGTCCCAGCGCATCGCCGACGGCGGCCCACCGGGTACCACCGATGTGGATCGGCCCGGTCGGGTTGGCGGAAACGAACTCCAGGTTGATCTTCTGGCCGCCGAGCTCGTCGGAGTGTCCGTAGTTCTTGCCGGCGTCGACGACGTTGTTGACGATGACGCCCTGGGCGCTGGCGTCCAGCCGCAGGTTGACGAATCCGGGCCCGGCCACCTCGGCCGAGGCGATTCCATCGGTGTGGGCAAGGGCCGTCGACAGCCAACCGGCCAGCTCACGCGGGTTGACGCCCACCTTTTTGCCCAGCTGCAGCGCAAGGTTGGTCGCGTAGTCGCCATGCTCGGGATTGCGGGGACGCTCGACGGTGACGATCGCCGGCAGCGCTGCTGCGTCGAGGTCATGCTCGGCCAGCACCGCAGCGGCGACGCTCTTCAGCAGCTCGGCCAGGTCGGCGGGGGTCACGAGGGTCCATCCTATGGTCTGAGGTGGTCAGGCCCCGAATCCATTCCGCTGGCCTCCTGCCTGCTGTGATGGGTTAGTCTTGTCCACGCCCAACGGCGCAGCTTTCTGCATGCGCCCCCGTAGCTCAGGGGATAGAGCGTCTGCCTCCGGAGCAGAAGGCCGCAGGTTCGAATCCTGCCGGGGGCACCATCTGAACAGTGTCAATGTATGTCCGCGCAATATTCGCACCACTAGAGGAACATGGCCAGGCGCCGAAGACATGGACCATGCCGAGTGAGACGGAACAGGAATAACGGCCATGCCTCCACAACCCGCCAATACGGCGCGGATGAGCTGCCGGGAATTGAACCCGTTTCGGGGTGCTGGTCCCTTAGCCGAACGGGCACGGAGCTGCGGAATGACATTCATTGTGATTCACCAGAATTGACCTCTATGGACAGCGAGTGTGCCCAAAATGTGCCCAGCAGTCCCCGACTGACCGCGCAATTGTTAAAGCGCTTCTGGAATCGACGGCACGTGCCGTCCGCTCGTCAATGCACGCTTCCCGGACGGCTGTTCGGCGTTTATGTCGCGAACCTAACGGATGCCCCTGTCCCAGCTCGTCGTCTCGGCAAGCGACAATCGCTCGACCACGGGCAGCGGGTCGCTGTCGGCCAACGCTTGACCCAACCGGATCAGGGCTTGGGGATACCCGTCGCCGTCGAACACCTCGCACGCGAGCGCCAGACGGTCGCGGGTCTGCTTCAGTGGGTCGGTCAGCGGGCAACTGACCAGCCCCAACGCGGTGGCTGACAACAAAAGCCGGCTCATGGTCTCACCGGCCCGCAGCCGCATCAAGTCGTCATCGGTGTCGGTTCCGAGCACCAGCAGCACACCGTCGTCCCCGTGCGCGGCGTCTGCGCTGCCCGCCGCCCCGCCGTATCCCAGCGCCACACCGTCGTTGTCCCGGCGGGCCCATCTCATGGCGGGGACCACGCCCAGCGTGACCTGGCGCCGGGCGGCGCGGATATAGAGCAGTTCCAGCGTGCCGGACGGAATCGGACCCGTACCGTAATGGCGACGGTCGGCACGGCGGCGTGGGATGGCAAGGGCCAGCTCCCTGCTTGGTTCGGTCGCCGGTGCTTCGATGATTTCGATTAAGGCCAGATGGTCGTGGTCGGAGGCGTCGGGGAAGCGCCGGAGGCGGGTGTGCCAACCGTGTGCCGCCAACGCCACGACGCAATGGTCCAGCACGGCGCCGCAGCTGAGCAGGACGTCACGCCGATCGGAGTCGGCGTCGCCGAGTTGGCGACTGCGGTCAGCGTGGAGATGCACGCCCTCCCTGCTGACCCGCCAATGCCACGGCTGGGAGTTCTGGGCGGACGGCGCTCGCGCAGCCATGTCCAACGCCCTCTCAAGCGTGGCTGTATCGGGAAAAGCTGCCAGTCGTCTCACCTCCCGCGCAGCGCTGAGTTCGCTTCAGGAAATCATCACTAGTGTCACCGACGTCGCTTCAGACATCCAATACCGTCAGACGGATATCACGACTTCGGATCCCGCTACACCACAACGACGTGTCGACGGCCGGCAATCAAGCCCATGACTCGTCACCGGCGGTGCCTTCCCCCGATCGCTGCCGCTGGCCCGTGCGGCGATTGCGGTGCGGGGTCGTCCGTGCCGGACGGCCACCAAATCTTCGGACCGATCAGCGCGAACAGCGCCGGAATGACCAGCGTGCGGACCACGAATGTGTCGAGCAGGATACCGAGGCCCACGATTATCCCCACCTGCGTCAGCACGATCAGCGGCAGGACGCCGAGCACACAGAACACCGCGGCCAACACGATGCCGGCACTGGTGATCACACCGCCCGTCGCGGACACCGCCCGCACCATCCCGTCGCGTGTGCCGTGTTGGACCGTCTCTTCGCGGGCGCGTGTCACCAAGAAGATGGTGTAGTCGACGCCGAGAGCGATCAGGAACAGCAGCGCGAACAGCGGGGTGCTGTTATCCAGTCCGGGGAAACCGAAGACGTGGATACTCGCCCAGCCGCCCAACCCTAGTGCGGCGAGCGCGGACAGCACGGTCGCCGCCGTCAGCACGAGTGGCGCGACGACGGCCCGCAGCAGGACGTAGAGAACCATGAGGACCACTGCGAGGATCGCCGGAATCACCACCAGCCGATCCCGTGTCGCGGCGTCGTGAATGTCGAGCGCCTTGGCGTCCGATCCGCCTACCAGCACAGCCGGATCGGCAGTGTGGACTGAATCACGCAGCGCCGCAACGATTTGGAATGCCCGCTCTGATGCCGGTGCGGCGTCGATCACGACCGACCAACTGCTCTTCCCTGTGGCCGACTGGGCGGTCGGGGTCGCCGAAACCACCCCGGACGTCGTGTCGATCGCCTGTTGCACGGCGCTTGTCCTGCTGGTGTCGGCGATGACCACGGTCGGGTCGGCCAACCCGCCTGGAAAATGTGTTGCGAGCTTGTCGAATCCGGCCACTGAGTCGGCTTTCACGCGGAACTGCTCAGTCTGCGACAGCCCGATGGTGGTGCCTAATAGCCCAGTCGCCAGCAGGGCGAGGACGAGAACAGAGATCCCGCCGATCAGCCCCGGCCGTTGTGCCACCCGTTCGGCGATGCGATGCCACAGCCCAGTCTCGACGGTGTCGGCGCTGCCGGGTCGCGGGACGAACGGCCAGAACAGCCGAGGCCCGAACAACGCGAGTAATGGCGGAAGCATGAAGAGCACGAACAAGGCTGCGACCACCAGCCCGCATGCTGCCAGCGCGCCGAGACTGCGGGTGCTGGGAACCACGGCGAGGATCAGCGTGAGCAAGGCCAGCACCACGGTCGCATTGCTCGCGAGGATGGCGGGTCCCGCCATGCACACTGCGCGGCGCAGAGCTTTTCCGTGATCGGCGTTGCGCCGCAACTCTTCGCGGTAGCGGGAGATCAGCAGCAGCGCATAGTTGGTGCCCGCGCCGAACACCAGCACGCTGGTGATGCCGGACGTCGACCCGTCGAATGTCAGCCCGGTGATGCCGGCGACTGCGGTTCCCACCGCGGCGGCCACCTGCTCGGCTACACCGATCACGGCTAGCGGCACGAGCCACAGCACCGGCGAGCGGTACGTAACTAGCAGGAGGACCGCGACAACCAGCGCGGTGACGACCAGCAATTTGATGTTGGCCCCACTGAACGAATTGGCGATGTCGGCACCGAATGCCGGGCCACCCGTGACATGGGCGATAAGCGAGGCCGGCAATCCGTCGCCCGCGGCGTTGCGCACCGCCTTCACTGCATCATTGAGCGCAAAGCCCGAGAGATCAGCTCTCAGCGGCACCGGCGCGAGTGCGGCGCGGCCGTCGTCGGATGTCAGCATCGGCGCCGGTGTGTCCCGCGTTCCGGCGACTGTCAGCGTCCGGTTGCGAGCCTCTGCCACGACGGCGAGATCGGCAGGGGTTAGCACCCCGCCGTCGGATCTGGTGACGACGAGGATCGCCGCTGTCCGGTCGCCGCCGGGAAATTGCTTCGCAGCGTCGTCGGTGCGCGCCGATTCGCTGCTGGGCGGCAGGAAATCCGGTGACCGGGTGCCGGCGTCGTTGGCGCCCGCCAGCCCGATGATGACGCCCCCGAGCAAGGCGACGGCGAGAGCGATCAACCATGACCGAGGCGCGGTCAACGCAAGGGCGATGCGGTCCCAAAACACCCCGTCGCGCCCCGACGATCGGTAAGTGTGGGCTTCTACGGCGAGCATCGGCGACCCTGTCATCTATTCGCCGCCAGGCTCCTCGCCGAGGTACACCGACTCGAGCACCAGGTCGGGGATGACCGTTCCGTACTCGCCGTGAGTCTTGTGCTCGACGGTCTGCCAGGTGCGGCCTTGGTGCTGGCGCATGTAGGCACGGTATTTAGGCGCTCCGGGAATCTTGACATTGTCGGCGACGACGATCGTCCCCTTGTGCAGCCACCCGCGCGACCGGACGCTCTGCAGATCACTCAGGTAGGCGTTCTTGTCGTGGTCGAGGAAGACGAAGTCGACGCAACCGGCACTGAAACCGTGCTCGGCGGCCAGCGCGTCGAGCGTCCTCCCGCCGTCACCGATGGTGCCCACCACGCAGGTGATCCGGTCCGCCACGCCCGCATGCTCCCAGATCCGCCTGGCGTTGACGGCGTTGGCCGCCGCCATTTCGACCGAGTACACGTGGGCGGTCAGCGCGGCCGCGGCGAGGCGCAATGCGCCGTAACCGCAGTAGGTTCCCAACTCCAGCGCCAGTTTCGGGTTCGCGCGCCGCACCGCGGCGTCGAGCAGCTCGCCCTTCTCGTCGCCGACGTTGATCAGAAACGACTCGGTGTATGCGAACCGGTCGATGGTGTCGAGCACGCTGTGGATGTCGCCCTTCCGGGCGTTGTCCAGGACGTACTGGACCACGGCGGCTTCTCGACCGTCGCCCACCTGCCCGACCGTCGCGATGTTGCCCTGCGATGCGGCCATCCGCCAGAACGACCATCGGAGCAGTGGAACGCGCTGCTTGAACTTCATGAGTTACCTCCTTGGAGCTTGCGGACGACTTCGAGCGTGATCGGTCGGCTGGGGACGGCGGCCACGCCCCGCGGGATCGACCTGGGCAACCTGCCTCGCCGCCGTCCCGTGGGAATCCGCAGCTCGACGTTGGTCAGGATGGTTCCGAGCGCGATCGCCAACTCAAGGGCTGCGAACGACGACCCGGGGCAGCGGCGGTGCCCGTATCCGAACGGTGAGTACTCCGTTGGCGACGGTCTGCGGGCCAGGAAACGCTCGGGGTCGAACACGGTCGGGTCCGGCCAGACCTGCGGATCGGCGTGCAGTGCGGGCAGCGCCACGCCGATCACGTCTCCCGGCGCCCGTTCGGTCTGCCATGTGGTCACCGGGCACGTGAGCTGCCGCACGACGATCGACACCGTCGGATGCATCCGCAGTGTCTCGGCAATCACCGCGGCGAGGTACGGCAACTTCGGCAGCTGCTCGGGTGTGGGGTTGTCGGCGAGTTCGTCGAGCTGCTTCTGCCGGACCTTCTCGTCGGCGTGCACGTGGTACAGCGCCCACGCCAGCGTGGTCGCCGAGGTCTCGTGACCGGACACCAGCAGCGTCCGCAGCTGTTGGCGCACCTCGTCGTCGCTGCGCCCGGCACCATCGTCGTCGGACATCAGGACACTCAGCACATCGTCGTGGCCGTCGGCTCCGGTGTGTCGGCGGTGCGAAATCTGCTCCGACAGCAGGGCATCCAGCTCCACGCGACGCGCCGAGAAGCGTTGCCACGGCCCGAGCCCGAACGGCGCCTGACGCGACGCGGGGAAGAACATGAACGGAGCGACGTAGTCGCGCATCATTGCCTTAACGACGGTGACATAGCGGTCCCGCAGAATCCGGTCGTCGATGCCGAAGACCGCCTGAACGATGATCTGCAGCGTGATCGACTGCGCCGCGTCGCGGGTGTCGATGGTCATGCCGGGTTGCCACTTCGCGATCTCGTCCATCGCCGCCTCGACCATCAATCCGGTGTAGCGCCGGATCCGGTCATGGTGCAGCGCGGGCAGGAAGCGCGCACGCTCCTGCTTGTGCCGGATGCCGTCGAGCAGAATGATGGAGCCGTCGCCGACGACCGGCTCGATCGGGTTGGGCATGGGTGGCGTGAACGCGGACACCGGAATCTTCAGAAACTCGCGGATGTGGGCGGGTTTCGCCGCGAACAACACATCGCCGAAACCCGGGATGGGCATCGTGAATGCCCTGCCGCTCTTGGCTCGTCGCCGAAAGTAGGCCTCGGCGTCGTACCACGCGCCGATCTTGTGCATGAGCCGGAATCGTGGACTCGATGGTCCGCTCAGCGTGGGTGTCATGCTGCATCCGTCGGCAGCGTCGCGGCGATCGTCGCCAGCACCGCCTGTGTGGACTGCCGGTTTCCGACGGTGATCCGCGCGCCGCCGTCTGAATAGAGGCGCACCCGCGGGCCGGTGCCGTCGAACGCCTCGGGCCAAAGTTGTCCCTTCGCAGGCAGATAGACGAAGTTGGCATGGGTGTCAGCGCTCCAGCACCCATCTCCCAGAGCCGCGAGCGAAGATGGTCGCGTTCTGCGGTGAGCCGTTCGATCCGGCGACGCAGCTGAGCTTCGGCCTCGAACGACGCCGCGACCGCGGCCAGGCTGGCGACGGTCGCCCCGAACGGCAACTGCATCGACCACAGTGCCCGACCCATGGCCGGCGAGCAGATGCCGTACCCGGTCCGTATGCCCGCCAACCCGTACGCCTTTGAGAAGGTGCGCACGACAACGACGTTCGGGAACCGTCGCAACAGGAACTCTGGGTGGATGCGGTGTGGTGGCGACACGAACTCGATGTACGCCTCGTCGAGCAGCACGGCGGTGCGGAACCGATCCGCTGCAGAAAGCGTTCGAGGTCCTCGGCCGCTTCCACCGTGCCGGTCGGGTTGTGCGGCCGGCACACCACCACGACTTCCGCGTCGGCAGCGGCGTCGGCCATGGCGTCGAGGTCGTGGTGTCCCTGTTCGTCCAACGGCACTGTGACGGTCTGCAGCCGAGCCATCTGCGCGAAGATCGGATAGCCGTCGAATGTGGGTGCCGCCATGACAATCCGGTCGCCGGGACGGGTCAGCCCCTGCAGCACCTGCATGACCACGCCGGTGGCGCCGGCGCCGACGATGATCTGCTCCTCCTCGAAACCGAGGTGCCTCGCAATGAGCCGGCGGAACCGTTCCGGCAGGAACTCCGGATAGCGGTTGACCGAGTCGACGGCCCGAACCATGGCGGCGCGAACCGTGGGCAGCGGAGCGAACGGGCTCTCGTTGAGGGACAGGGCCAGCGGATCTTCGGCGTCGGGAAGCCGCAGCGGCAGGGCGCAGGGTGAGTGGTCGAGGACAACGCGGCGGTCATCGGCCGCCCCATCGCACCGCGGCGGCACCGGCGAAGTCACCGGCGTGGGCGAAGGCCGCCATCAGCACCACGTCGCCCTTCTTGACCTGACCGTCGGCGATGGCGCGGTCCAGGTTGACCGGAATGCCGGCGGCGAACAGGTTGCCGCATTCGTCGAAGGTGTCGCGATGCCTCTCCTTGGGCAGCTCCAGGGCGTCGCGCCAGTTGCGCAGGAACACCCGGTTGGGCTGGTTGGTGACCAACAGGTCGATGTCCTTGGGTTTCAACCCGATTCGGTCACACACCGCGTAGGCGACTTCGGGAACCTGTCGGTTGCCGCGGGCCAGCACCTTGGTGATCTTGCTCTCGGTGAAGCCGATGTAGCCCTCGCCGGTCCCGGGCTGCCACCACTTGCGCGGCGGGTCCACCGCGATGGTCATCTCGCCCGCGTACTCGCCGTAGGTGCGGCACTCCACGTCCAGGATCGGCGATTCGTCCGACACCGTCACCAGGCCGACCGCGGCGCCGTCGCCCGGGACCGCTGCCTGGGCCTTGCGGCGTACGGTGCGCTGGTCGAAGATCTGCCCGGTGGCGCTTGCGCCACCGCGATCAAGGCCGTGCGGCCCTGCCCACTCTCGAGCAGATTGGCCGCCATCTTCAGGCCGAGTACGAATGCCGCGCAGCCACCGTTGTGCAGGTC
>CAWFQG010000023.1:0-551356 GCA_963817825.1 uncultured Actinomycetota bacterium
TCTGACAGGTAGACAGATTCTCACAGGAAGCGCGATGACCTCCAAACACCACATCACTCTCATCACTACTGGCGGCACCATCGCAAGCCGACACGGATCAGACGGTGTGAGTGTGCCTGTTCTCTCTGCCGCCCACCTGCTCGACGGGCACGAAGGTGTTCCACCCGGCATCGCCATCACCGTGCACGAACTGATGAACAACGACTCTGCCGGCCTCACACAGGCGGATATGGAGGACATACGAACGGCCGTGGCCTCCGCTCTACTCTCTCCGGACATCGACGCCGTGGTGGTGCTTCATGGAACCGACACCATGGAAGAGACGGCCTTTCTCGTGGACCTCCATCACGACGACGACCGCCCTGTCATCTTCACCGGCGCCCAACGAACCGCCGATCACCAAGACCCCGACGGCCCGGGCAACCTGACCGCCGCGCTCACTGCCGCAGTCGACCCTGCCAACCGCCGTCGCGGCGTGCTGATCGCGTTCGGTGGTGCACTACTGCCTGCGCGCGGCACCTACAAAGCGCACACCCGCGAGCTCGACGCCTTTCGTCGGTGGCCTGACGACGATCCGGTGACAAGGCACGTGCTTCCATGGAACACGCTGTCGGACACACGAGTTGACATCGTCGCTCTCTATCCCGGCGCCGACGGAACACACATCGACGCCTCCATATCGGCTCACGCGCACGGCATAGTGTTGACGGCATTGGGCTCCGGCAACACCAACCCGACCGTCGTCGACGCGGTTCGACGCGCATGCCAGGCCGGAGTCGTCGTGGTCGTCTCAAGCCGAGTGCCAGAGGGCCCGTTAACCGCCTCGTACGGCGGAGGTGGAGGTGGATACGACCTCCAGACCGCCGGAGCGATCCCAGCTCACAGCCTCCGTGCCGCACAAGCCCGAGTGCTCCTCACAGCGCTCATCGCCGCACACAGCACAGTCCCCGAGATCGAAGACGCTTTCGCCGATCCCCGGCGCCTCATGACATGAGCGGTTCACACTGCGACCTTGGCGCCTGCATTACGAAGGTTGCGAGCTGGAGGACTGAAGAGGAGAGGACCGGGCTGCAGTTCTACGCCGAGCACGCCCAGACCTTCCTGGCCGACGAGATCTATGAGACGGCCGCGGACCGCAGCTGGGTGTCCTATGAACCGGTCGGGTGGTGCTGGCGGTGATGCCGTGGAACTTCCCACTGTGGCAGGTATTTCGATTCGCCGCCCGGCGTTGATGGCCGGCAACGCCGCGCTGCTCAAACACTCCCCCGATACCACCGGCGCCGCCTGGCCTGCCAGCACATCCTGACCGCCGCCGAGCTGCCCGACGGGCTGTTCACCACGCTGCTGGTAGCCGACCCGCAGGTCCCGGCCATCACCGAGCGGCTGATCGCCGCGTGTGGTGGTTATTTCTGCTTCCGGTGGGTTCGCCAGTCGCCGATCGCCGCGAGGCGCCGCCGTTGTTGGGCGGCGGCTGCGGTATCCAGTCCGTGGTCGCGCCGTTCGAGATTGCCGATGACGCGTTGGCGGTGGTCGACGGGATTGGAGTCGTCGTATTTGAACTTGGCCTCCACGCGCAGCACCGTCAGCCGCACACCGCGGATCCCGGCGAGCATCCGCCCGTAGGGGTCCGCGCCGACGGCGACGGGGGCGTGGCGGCCTTCGGGTTGGAAGTCGGCGAGCTGGGCGGTGAGGATCTGCGCTTTGCCCTCGGGGTCGTCGACAACCGTTGGACGGCAGACGAACTGCACGGCGGAGTAGTAGCTGGTCGGCACGCCGTCCTCGTCGGGCCCACCGGCCTTAGCCCGCCAGTACGTCGGGATGTAGGCGTAGTCGCCGATCACCGCGAGCCGTACTTCGGTGGCCGCTTCCAGGTGGTCCCAGACCGGGTTGGGCCGGGCCAGGTGGATGAGCAGCTCGTCGCCGGCGAGCGTGAAATGGAGGGGCAGCACGAGCGGGGCTCGGGTTGGGTCGAGGTTGTTGACCGCGAGAATCCCGAACCGGTCCGTGGAGGCCAGCCAGTCGCGCCATTCGGTGGTGTCGAGTGCGGCATCCCACGGGTGGATGAGCATGTCAGTCTCCTTCATCAAGGTTTGCGCCGGTGGTGATCAGGCGGCGAGCGATGTGGACGTCGGGTCCCAGCCGAAGCAGGTGGGCGCTGAGGTCGTCGGCGGCGGCCAGCAGCGCCTCGTCGGTCATCGGATCGAGGGCGTCGAAAAGGAACAGCGCCGTGGTGGTGTCGTTACGCAGTTGGGTGCGCCGCGCCTGGCGCCAGTTCCAGCGCCGGCAGGTCACCCCGGCGTCATCGCACCACACCACCTCGCCGGGCTCGGGGTGGTCGATCACCTCCGCGCCGCCGGCGGTGGTGTGGAAGGGCTCGGTGCCGGCGGCGCGGATCAGTTGCGGCGCACCGACATAGCGGGTCAGGTCCTCCCCGCCGAGTGGGAGCTGGTGGCGCACCGAGACCGCGTTGTAGAGGTCGGTGAGCCGGTTCACTCGCGGCAGCCCCGACTCCGCCCGGCGCAGCAATGCCTCCACGCTGTTGCGGGTGCGTTGCGGCTTGGCCCCGAACGCCCGGTAGGCATCGCGCCACGCCGCCACGTGTGGCAGCTGGTCGACCGGCTGCTTGCTCAGCGCTTGGCGGGCCGAGGTTTCGGCTGCCTGCAGCAGCGCGTCGCTGTCCTGGTCGCTGGGGCCGGGCACCAGCCCGTCGACGGCCAGCAGCAGGGCCCGGTAGTCGGGCCGCAGCGCGAACACGGCATCATCAACGTGGGCTCCCGCCAGGAACCTTTCGAGCGTGTCAACGTCATTCATGACGTCTCTCCGATCGTGGTGCTCCCGCCCCGACCCCGGGCTCGAAGACGACCAGGGAGAACCGCGCCGGCTGGGTGCTCGGATTGGCGTAGGAATGGGCGACGTCGCCGGGGAACGCGACCGCATCACCGGCATCGAGGGTGACCGACTGGTCGGCGACCTCGACGGTGATCGAGCCGTCCTGGACGTGCACGAGTTCCTTGGTGCCCGGCGCGTGGGCCTCGCTGCTGTGTTGGTCTCCTGGGCCCAGGGTCCAGTCCCACAGTTCGACCACATCCGGTGGTGTGGTGCCGGCCACCAACACTCCCCGCCCACCGCCCTCACCGCTCCACAGCGTGGCGCCTTCACCCCTGCGGGTGACCTTCACCGACTTGGTTTCAGGCGGTTCGACCAACGCGGGCAGACCGACGCCGAGTGCGTCACTGAGCCGAAGCAGCGTCCCCACGCTGGGATTGACCGCCGCCTGCTCGACACTGACCACCATCCGGCGGCTCACCCCTGCGGCCTCGGCCAGCTGATCCAGCGTCCAGCCCCGCGAGTTCCGCTCCTGCTTGACCCGCACGCCGATCGCCGACGCAAGGTTGGCAGCGCTCTGATCCATGCAGTGCACGATATCGCACTATCAGTGCATTATCCGAATCGATGCTGAAAGTCACGTACCCACCCCGCGGATAGTCCGGGTGCCCGTAACAGACTGCGATTGGGTAGGTCAATGACTTGGCCACCAGTGTGAGCACGTCGTATTCGGCAACGGGGCGTCGTGCTGGTTGGTGCGTGTCATCCTCCTTGACCGGAGTCAGGAGCCGCCGTCTGGCATCTCACTCGTCAGCCACCGCCGCTCATCGTCGGAACGGTGCTGTCGTCAAGCGCCCGCGTGGACTCGTCACGCGCGCAAGACCGGTTGTTTTCACATTCGCCTCTGTGATAAAGCCCTAGGGGGCTTCGCTCGTTACTGAGCCCGGAATCGAACGCTGATATGTGGTCGGTGCTTGGTCGGTGAATCCGCGACACGCCGTGGTTCCGAGTGGCGCCGGATGGCACTATAGCGCCAGTTCAGGGCACCTTTCGAAGCGACCACCAGGAGGGCTTGCAGGCTCTCCTAAAGCCGGTGTCGCAGGTTCGAATCCTGCCGGGGGCACGTATCTTCGCAGTTCACCAGCGGTAATTACATGCTCTCTGCAACGCTATCCGTGGGGATCCAATATGCCCAGTGGGTCCGCTCCCGGTCCCGGATCGACTGCGAACCGCTGCCAACAGAACGGACTGAAATGGACGGTGTACCCGACTTCAACACGGAGAACTCCATTGGGCATCAGCTCGAAATTCTGCGCATTGTCGTAGCGCACCCCGGCGTCAGCACCATTCGCCGTGTAGCGAACATGAACCTCCATGGCACTAGGCCTGGGCAGCAAGGTTCGTCAAAGTCCGCCGCGGGCTTGCCTTTGCACCCTGGACGGCGACCTGCGCTAGTCCCAACCCGCAGCGTCGTATGAACGCAGTCAGGCCATGGGACGGCTCGACTCCGAGTTCGTCGCGAATAAGGTCGCGGTAGCGGTCGTACGTTCGCAGCACCTCACCCCAGTTGTGCTCTGCGGCATGAGCCTCGATCAATGCACGCTGAGCACTTTCGCGGAGGGGGTCCGCGCTGACCGCCGTCATCGCCGCTTCGATGGCATCGGCGCAGCGACCCAGCCCCACCAAACGCAGGCTGAGGGTCTCGAGGGCGTGAAGCATGCGCTGGCGGATGCGTTCACGATCCATGATCGCCCAATCGTCGTACATCCCCGGCAAGAGATCGAGCGCGTCGACATGTTGAGGGACGACCGCAAGATCCGATGGACGCGGATCGCCACCGATCATCCGCTCGGACCAGTCGAGCATGAGTTGTGCGTCAACCTGGACATGGTTCATCAACGACAACGACCACTTGTCCGACGACATGATGTCGATGCCGGCACCGCGCAGCCGCCACAGAGCTGACCGGAGGTTACCCGCCGCACGTTGATCGTCGCCCAACGGCCATAAGACTCCGGACGCATAGCGCCTTTCGAGATGGCGGTGCCTCAACGCGACGAACGCGAGCAGCCGCTTGCTTCCCTCGGGCACGTCACATCGCCGAGCGTCGACGGTGACATAGGGCCCGTCGAATAGGTGGACCACGGTGCCAGTCTTCCGCTTATACGCGACTTCGCGGCTCAACCCGTTGTGATCCATCATCAACCCCCCGAGCCGAAGAAATATCACCATTGAAAATATTGCCGCATCGTCACCATCTCGTCACTACTCAATTTCGCGGATAGGACTACTCAATTTCGTTCGTCAGTCCAACTACATTCTTCGGCTGCGGCGATGCCGAACCTTCGCAAGAATTCGTCGACCGCATCGGTCGCGTCACCTATGTGCACGAAATGTCGCGTCGGCAAGGGGTGCACTGAGCGCAATGTCCTTGTCACGCTTGTGTTTGCCATGAATGTGATCAGCAGTCGATCGCCCTGCACCTCCGCGCGAACGATACAGACGCCTGCCCGGGGTTTTTTCAGCATCTGCACTTTCACCGCCTAGGTAAACAAACCGGTAGGCCTGGGGCCGACCATGTGGCCCGATTGAGAGCGACGTTACTCTTCAGCTAATTCCGGGTCGGTTGCGGACTCGGCCAGTCAGCCTTGCTTCTGCCCGACGAAAACCACGATTGCCTCCGCCGGAAGTTTCGGCGCAACTGCGACGTAAGTGGGCGGGAGGGACATTGACACCGGGCTGGGTTCGTCCGGCTGTGGTGCGGCAAACAGGGTGGCACGGGCTGCCGCAAGCGACTGCCGATCGCGCGCACTCGCGACGCCGAGCACGGCGCAACGAACGTTGTCGCCATTGACTGCGTCATGAACCGTCTGCCATGCCGGCTCCACGTCGACGGGTACCCCCCACTCCGCTTGTGGGTAGCTGACGGTCCCGAGTGCTTGCAACTTGTGTTGGCTTCGTCTGGCGGATCAGGTAGCTGCTTGACCACGCGGCCCAAGAAGTCCAACACGTCTCGGTTGGCCTCGAGGAGGGACATCTCATCGCCGGTCACCTTCAACAGGTAGACGTCGACGAGGTCCCTTGGCGGTTCCTCGCATGGGTCGTCCCGATGGCGGACGAACGCCACCCAGCCATACGAGTCAATGCCATCGGTCGCTTTGAGGTCGACGAGATCGGCACGTGGGATCAGCAGGTCGACCACGGGCTCGGGCCCCAGCGGGTGGTTGAGGGGAATGCGGTCCATGTGCTGGGCTTCTTCCACCGCATGGGCGACGTAGTCCGCGCGGCATTCCCGGGCAACGACCACCACCTTGGGGCCGAAGAGTTCATCGGCCGCCTGCTGCATCTCCTCAATCGATGACGAGACGTGGAATGGCAGATAGCCGGCCGGTGGCAGCTCGTCGAATCCCAAATCGGCGAGAGATACGAACTCGCCCTGGCTGATCAGCCTCGCGCAGTCGGCAAGGTCGGCGATCATCCTTTCCGCACGCGCGCGCTTTTTGATGGCCTCGAGGCACTCGACCGCCTTCTGCTGATTCGCTGAGGGCTCGATGCGCTCGCCTACAGGCAGATCCGCAAGCTGCGCCTGGAACTGAAGGACCTGCGCAACGAAGACGCTGCGCGGACGCCATCCAAGACGCCACTGCCAGGCGGCCGCCGGCGTGGGGTCGCCGAGGTCGCGGCGCGCGGTCCATACATCAAGCTGCCACTTCTCGCCGTCATTCCAGACCACACCGAGTGGTACAGCGTCGTCGTCCCATGACCCCGTGCCGTCCGACCAGGGATGATCGACGATGGGGTTGATGTGGCCATCGACGGGCAACAGCCACGGCGCGTTGGGCGATGGCGCCGACTCGCCGCCATACCTGCGTTCGCGTTCGAAGTAGTACGACGCCAACCGGTTTCGGTGAAGCTTCTGCAGGCCGTCACCGCCCCCCGGAAACGTCTCGTGTCTGAGCCGAAGTTCGATGCCCTCCGTCGCGTAGGGGCGGATTCCCGAGCCCTTCCCGCACGGATCCTCGCATAACCCGCCGTATACCGGTTCTGACCCAAAAAGCCAAGAAGCCGAGACGATCTCGACGACCCAGAAATCGGTAGCTTTGTGCGATAGCTCCTTGAGCGAAAACGACGCCATCTGAGTGCTGCGCAACGGACGTCCTTTCGCAAAGGCGAGCCCGCCCGTCACCTGCACCGCATCGTTCTGCTCGGACAAGGTGCACTTGAAGCCGTACGCCACCCCTGGACCGAGGCCGGCGCCGACGGCGGCCGCCAGATCGGCGGTGTACTGCTGCATCTTGTTCAGATGATCTGCCCGCAGGAACAACCCGTCCACGGGGTTCAACCGCTCGAACGCACCGCCCACGACATCATCGGAACCCGATGACAGCGCCGTAGGTTCGGGCTTTGTCGTCGACTTAGAAGTCGACCGATGAGCCAGCGTCATGACGCCTCCTCTGTCGTTTCTATCGGGTTGGGGAACGTCAGGACGGCGTCGACACCGTCGTCGGCCGAACCCGGTGGTCCGCCGAGGAATCCGGCGAGCGGTACGGCCGGATCACTGCCGAAAACCGGAGTCTCCCCAGCGCCTCGCACGATGAGCCGGACAATCTCGTTGATCGGCCGGTCGGCAAGGTTGACGATCACCGCGAGGTCTTCGGGGTCATAGCGGATCGCGTCGACGTCCTCATCGACCCAGCCGCGCGCCGACAACGAAGTGATGTTGATCGCCCGGCGGACCGATCCGGGTATGAGCGGCGCCGTCACGTTGAACACGAGCGTCCGCCCGTCGTCGGACAACACCACGGAATCACGGATGACCCGAGGTCCCCCGGCGTCGGCGTCGAGCCCCTCGCCGAGTAGTGCAGGCGCGACGCCACAGGTCAACTCCTGAATCGTGGCCGTAGGAAGTAGCGCCCGACGCACCAGTGGGTCAAGCCGCAGGTCGGTTATCTCCGTGCAGCCACCCTCCTCTTTGACGTCGACCTTGACTCCGGCCAACACCACACCTGCACACTCGTCAAGCGCAGGAAACTGCGACGGACACGGTTCGCCGTCACGAACCGGCGGCCGCAGATCCATCTCGTCCAGCGCTGCCATTCGCCGGAATTGGCAGAGAAGCTCCTGCGCTCGACGGTCCGGGTCGGCAGAGGCGGCCACCATGGCGGCGATAACGGCCTCCTCCCCCGCCTCGTCGCCATCGGCGACGTCGTCGAGCCCAAGCAGGACGCGCACCCGGTGATAGGCCTCAGGTGGATCACAACACGGCTCCGGCCGTAGCTCGAGCTTGACCGACTCAACGACGCGCGAGTAATCGTCGTGCTTGCGGCTGACATCGCACGGATCCGACAGCGTGGGCACCGGATTAGTTGGGCAGCAAATGAATTCGGCGTAAAGGCAAGCGTCGATGGTGGTGGTTTGACAGTCTTCTTGCGGGCCGCCCAGCTTCTGCTTCTTGACCCAGTCGCGCACGTCGAGGCACATCGTCGACTCCAGGAGCAGCTCACGGCCGACTCGGTCCACCGCTGCGCCCGGGGTGACCTTGATGACGACGTCACCGTCCTTGCACACCCGGTATCCCCACACCACACCCGATCGGTGCAGCCAGGAATTGTGGAACATGTGCTTTCCGCGCGGATTTCCCATCATTGTCTTGAAGGCGTCCTCGTCGAGGAGCATCCCGTAGGCGACTCGCAGCGCTACGAACGGGTTGATGGGAATGTCACCTCCGCAACAGGATTCGCACCCGCATGGCGGCAGGGTGGTCTCGTGGTCACAACAACTGGTCATCTCGCCTCCTCGGAGGTTCGCCCGGGAACGGCAATGCGGCTTTGAGATACTCTCGGCGCATTGCCGCGACAAGGTGGTCTTGGCCGATCCGTCCGTCAGACCCGGCGGCCAGGAATGCCGCGTCGATCGCGGCATTGCGGATCCAGCCGCCAGGAATCGGATACATCCGCGCCAGGATGTCGAGATCGACGTCGCCTGCCAGCATTTGGGCCGGCAAGTGCAACGTCCACATCTCGCGCCTGCATTCGAGGTCGGGAAGCGCAAACTCGACAACGAAGTCCATCCGTCGCAAGAATGCAGCATCGATGTTGTGGCGGAGATTGGTTGCGAGCACGGCGAGCCCCTCGAACCGGTCGAGTCGTTGCAGCAGGTACGACGTCTCGAGATTGGCATAGCGGTCGTGCGCGTCGGTGACTTCGGTGCGCTTGGCGAACAGCGCATCGGCCTCGTCGAAGAACAGCACCGCCTGCGTTCGCTCGGCGGCGTCGATAACGGCCGACACGTTCTTCTCGGTCTCGCCAAGCCACTTCGACACGATCTGCGACACATCGATCAAGAGCAGATCCGTCCCTGCCGCAGTCGCGATGACCTCGGCAGCCAAGGATTTGCCGGTGCCCGGCGGGCCCGAGAACAGCAGCCGCACACCGCGGTTCGCGCGCGCACGATCGCGAAGCCCCCACTCATCGAGCACCAACGGTTCCAACGCGAGGCGCGCCACGGCGTCGGTGAGCTGAATTTTCGATTCACGCGTCAGCACTAGCCGCTCCCACGGCACATCCGGGGTCATCATCGCTACGCCTAGAGGCAGGGTGACGGAGGCGCGTGCGCGGATCATCGCCGAGATCTCCGGAAGCCCCACTCGCGAGGGGCCGAGACGCTCGTAAAGCCTTGCGTCCGTGGCTACCTCTGGATAGATGGCGGGATCAATCGGGTGGCGTGTGGCGAGCGTGGCTGCATGCTCAGCCAGATGCGGCAGGGTGGCCTGCCACGCGGAGTGGTGGTCGCGAACCCCGACCGGCCCGGTGGGCACGGTCAATACGGCACGTTGCGCGATCACCCGGACGGCGCCCGGCGGGGCGCACACTATGACGGGAGGCGGGAAGTCGTCGAGGTTCAGATTCACCGTCGTCGCCGCCGAGTCGGTCGGAGCACCCACGACCACAACTGGAATGGCGCCCTGCGCCGCGGCGATCGCGGTCAACTGACCGATAGCGTCGAGGTCGTCCGCGGGGCAGCGCGCCGCGACCAGGTGGACTTCGGCCCGCTCTGCGAGCGCCGCGCAACGCTGCAACGCCACCCGCTCGTCGGCGCTGCCAACCAGAACGCTGACGGCCTCGTGTCGTTCCAGGGCCCGCGCCACCCGGCGCTGATCGAGCCCCATCAGCCACTGCGCCAGGCCAACGGGGCTGGTATCGACGACCATCCGCTGCAGTTTCGACGGCCACGCGTCGAAGCCGTGCAGCGCGTCCCACAACTTGTCCGCCAACACAATTGACTGTTCGAACAGCGGTCCATCACCGTCCGCGCGGACGAGGCGCCCCCGTGCCGCCACACCTTCAGCCAGCAGTCGTCGCATCATCGGACGCCCGCCAGGTCCATCGCCGAATATCAGGGCCGCTAGTCCGACCGTCGGACGCGGCTCATTCTGCGGGTGGAACGACCGGAATGTCGCGGCCAAGCCCTCGTGAACCTCTGGAAGCCCAGCCAAGAGGATCAACTCGCATTCACGACTTGACAGCCCGTACCGCGCGGCAAGCAGGTCCAACGGGTGGTCAACCGTTCCGTTGTCGGGGAGCTCGTTGGCGTGCGCCGAAGCCGAGTCGGCCCATCGCCTGAGAAATACCACGGCCTCGCCGGCACCGGATCCGGGACTGCACGACTCTTCGACGACGTCGGCCACCAGGCGGGCCACGTCGGCGGCGCGCGTGTTCAACTCGCAGCCGGCCCAACGCGGGTCGACCTCGGCCGCTACCGCCAGGTCAGGCATAACGGAACCTCACAACGCTGCCCAGCCACGGCACCCACCCTGGATCGAGGTCGAGACCGGCGCGGCGGAGATCGACATCGACATCGACCAGACTCAGATGAACGTCCATCCAGCCCTGTTCGCGTTCGATTCGCCCTCGGCGACTGACCATTCCCGCGATGACGGTTGACAGATCTTCGTTTCGACGGCCGAGGCGTCCAGCGGCGGCCGTGGCCCACGCAGACGCATGCACGCCAATCCGATCCATCAGCGGTTCAGGCAGCGGTCGGCTCCAGCGGTGACGCGCACGGCACGGATCGACGCCGGCGAAAGCTAGTATCACCGGATCGTTCGGGTTCGCCGAGGCCAGTGCCATGGCCATTCGGGCCAGCAGCTCAGAGGGAGCTATCCCGTCGAGTGATGGATCGTCGAGCAGAGCATCCGGCATCTCGGCGTCGACAGCCACATTGAGCAGGAACAGCAGGCCCGCATGCTCGGTTTCGTCGCCGACCGGCGCGTCGCTGGCGCCGTCCGAGGCGATCACCGATCGCTCCAGTGCGTCCTTGCCGGTTGAGCCGGGCAGCGCCGAAGCTGTACAGTGACGAGCACCAAGACTGGATTGCGTTGTGGTGGTGTATGTCTCGCTGACAAGCGGTGCTGTACCGGACAAGACCCGACCGACAGCAAGGCACAACGGCATCGCGGCGCCACGGCGCAACATCGCAGGTTCGATCTCCGCTACTGCGAGCACCCCGAACGCCAGTGTCATCGGTCCCTTCAAGCGCAAACGGGATTCGCGTGCAACGGCCGCCAATTGGGAAGCGGTGACGATCCGTGTCACCGCCGCAACATCACCGTCGGGATTGCCTTGCGAGTTCGGTGCCGGCCCGTCGGTGGCACTGCCGAGTGGCGATGTGCCGACGTCCACCACCGAGCAGCTCGGCCGTGTTCCGATACCGGTCTGCGCGTCACGCACAATTGCGGCGAACAAGGCCTGCGTCGCGACATCTGCGTACGCTCCAAGAGCGCTGCCAGCTACGCGAACCCAGCCGGATTCGCCGAGCAGCTGATGTACCCGAGGCAAGCCGACCGCACGTATTGCGTGGATGATGGCACCAACGGCATGCTCGGGGCGGCCGACCAGAGCGTCGAGCACGCATGGACCCGATTGCCGCTCCAACTGGTCAGCATCACCGATGAATCCCATCCGAACCCAAAGCCAGGCGGCGTCGAATCGGTGCAGGCTCGCCGCGACAATCAGTCCCGTCAGCGCCTCTATGGGATTACGGTAGTACGCCGCCTCTGGCCCCTGTGCGGCAGCGGTGATCGCGTCGAGCACTGCCCGGGCCAGTGCGTCTTCCAGCGCGGAGTCCGGACGCTCGAAGTCGAGCGCAGCAGCGATTTCGATGCGGGGTATCCACGATATGCCCTCTGGTGCAAGCGAATACGACCCAAGCAGCCGCTCCAGCCGGTGGTCGGCAACCCGACGAATGATCCGTTCGACGCGGGACGCCAGACCGTGAGCGTCGTCGGGCGCGGTCGCGGAGATGCGGTCGATCGTGAGCGTTTCAGTCATCCGATTCTCGCCTCCCCCGCTACGTCTTGACCGACGCGCGAGCCCAACGCCGGAGTGCCGAGGAATCCGTCGTCGCCGATGTTTGTGTGCCCGACCACTGTCGGCGAGAACCACGAGGGTGGGCCGACGAACGTTGTCAGCGCCACCCGGATCTGCGTGCCGACGCGCATACCCGTGCCGAGTTCGCAGATACCGCTCATGGTGTGGGCAGGGCGGTGCAGGTCGAGCACGTCGCGTACGACGGCATACCCTTCGGCGCTCAGCGTTGATGGGATGAGCACGGTAAACCGGTGTGCCGCAGCGCGATACGAGTCGTCATCGGGCTGAAGCCCCCCGAGCGTGAATCGCCCGAGGGTCCCGGTGGAACGCATGACCGCACCGACATGGGGTGCGGGCGGCCCGCCAGGCTTGGTGCCCAGCACGGTGCCGCCGAGACCACGCAGCTGCCAGGTTTCGACAATGACCGGTGCCCGACCAAGGTAGATCTGAAGAATCCGCTCCAAAGACGCCTTGGTGCCGCGCCGCCGGAATAGCGAATACGCCTCCGCGACCAGTTGCCGTCGCGCATCCTCGGGCCAGCGGCGGTCGAGCACCAGGCCGGCGAAGCTCGCCAGCCAGGCTAGCGTCTCCTGAGGGGTCGAATGAGGGTCGAGCAGGATTGAACGCAACGCCGATCGCTCGTCCAGTTGATGCAGGACTCCCTCGGCGGGGCCGAGGAATCGCTGCATGAACATCGCGACTTCGTCTGGGCGCGACCAGGATTTCGGCAGTGTCTTCATCAACTGGTGACCAGGCCGTTCCACGCGGAGTGCGCGCACGCGTGGCGATACCCGGGCGGTCCCGTGCAGCGACAGCTGCAACCAGAGGAACCGGCCGGGCGGCGCGTTCACGGGCGTCTCGTACGTCTCGAACGGATCGTCGGCTGCTATCTGCTGCCACGCCCGCTCACGTCCGGTTGGCCGGTGGTAGAGGCCGTACGGTCCGCGAGCGGTGGCCATCCGCAGCTGCGATGGTAAGGGTGGCGTGGCCTCGGGGTCCGGTAAGGGCCGGTTGCCCCGGTCCGGCCCGGTGGCCTCGATCGGGTCGAGAATTTCGTCGTCGTCATCAGCTGTCAGGAAGCGCAGGTCGACCGAGGTGTTCGGCGGCACACATGCGTCGATGAATACGCGACCCCAGATCGTGCGGTACTGCCGGCTGTCCAGCCGGTAGGTAACGACGGAACCGTCGCTCGCATGCTGTGCGGTCGAGGGTCCGGTCCACCCCACCCCGTCAGCAGTGGTGAAGGTGATTCGGCCGTCCGGCGCGTACGCAATGCCCCCGCCGTCGTAGCCGACGGCTGCGACAGGCTCCAATTCAACCCAGCCCGAGCCACTTCGGCGGTAGCGCCGGAACGGGTCACCGGGTTGTAGCGCGATCACCAACTCGCCCGATGAGTCGATGGCGAGGTCGGTGGCGCCAGGTACCTCGAACACGACGGTTCCATCGGATTCCGCGATGACGGCGTAGCTGCGGCGGGGTCGGCGCCACAGCACCAGGGGCCCGTTCGCCACCCGGTGCGGGATGAGCGGTCCGTACCCGCAGGGCGCAGTCAGCGGCAGGACCCGTCAGCGGTCCGCGCCGACCGTCGATCCACAAGAGTCGCTGGGGCTTTCGCAGCAAAACCAGTGCTCGGCCGCATTCGGCGACGACGTCGGCTGGGTGCCCGCAGACGGGCACTTTGCGGAGCAGCCGTTGACCCACCAGGTCGACCACATCGACGACGCCGGCGTTCGCCTCGACGATGTATAGCCGCTGCCGACGATCGACTGCCAGCCCGGTCGGGCACCGCAGTCCACCGGGGCAGGGTGATGCGGTGCTTTCTCCTTGCGGCCAGGTGGTCACTTCGACACGGCCGCGTTCGGGGCGCGACACATAAGCCCGGCACCAGCGGTCGAACGTGAGGCCGCCACCGCGCTGGCCGCACCCGCATTCGTTGGATGAATGTGCGCACCCGAGCGCTTTCTGATCGGTGTTCTCGGCCCAGGTGAGCGTCACGCCGCCGCCGTCAAGCAGCGCGGTGTTGTGATGCGCACAGCGCAACCACTGATCGGTGTCGACGATCATGCTTATGGTCCGGTCACCGTCCATCAGCACACCTCCGGTGGCAGTGGCACCAGCACGCCATCGGCGGGCGGCGGCTGGATATCGGTGCCGATTGGCAACGGCGGCCCACCGACGACGGTGATTTGGGCGAGTTCTGGTAATTCCCAGCGCTGGAAGCTCACGGAAGTTACTTCGAGGAGGCCGCTGTCCGTCTTCTCGGCGAGCAGTAGATCATCTTCGAGGTATTCGACGCCTTCGACCTGCACCGCGACCGCCTCGAGTTCGGCACGGCGGATAGTGCGCCCCAGGGGCCAGCCACGCCCGTCGGGACCGAACGGCGGCACCGGCGCGAGGTACTGCCGCAGGATCAGCTCCACCCACCGGCGGACCGCGTCGACCTGGTAACCATTTCGCACCACCACCCCGGCCGACACGACGATGCCCTTGTACGTCGGTGGGATGACATACAGCTCGGTGGTGACCAGACGGCGTGCGTCGAGATGTTTGGCCACTCGACGAAGCAACCCGAGGTCGGGCATCGGTGCGTTCGGATGTAGCGAGGTCCTCGGTGGGGAACACGACGACGCTCACGACACCGGCCGCGGGAACGGTTGGAGTGTCGGGATGTAGCAGCGGGAGCGTCTCGGCACGAATCACATCGGGCAGTTGTTCGGCGAAGTCGCGGAAGTCGTCGGCGATCACCGCCCTGTCGTGCCTGTGCACCTCGGCGGGAATCTGGTCGAGGGCGTCGTTGAGAGAGACGGTGTCCGAGCCGCCCGTGGCCGGTAGCGGGTTGGTGACCTCGACGCTGCCAGCCCTGGAGATTGACCCGGCCGCGACGTTGCCTGCGATGCCGCCGCCGTACTGGTACGACAGCGTCCTGATCCGCTGGCCGAGCTGTGGGACACGCTGGCCGAAGGACACCGCCCCAATGGCGTAGTCGACAGCGAAGGCGCGGGTGTCGCTGTCGACCGATAGGAGGTCGTCCACTTCACGCCAGTCGTGCCAGCCGTCGACCTCCTCGACCTGCAGCCGCACCGTGCCGCGCAACACCGGGTGCTGGGCCAGTGGATAGACCTGGTCGGGGTCGCCGCTGCCAGTGCCAAGCAATTCTGCTGCAGCAGTTCGTGATTGGATTGCTCCGACCGCGTTGAGCCCGACCCAGCGGACCTTGTGGATCGCGTCCTGACTGCCTTCGGGCCGGGTCGCCCGCAGCCATCCGACCACCAGCGCGGCCTGTTTCTCGTCGGTCAGCGGCGGCGGACTTTCCTTGTCTCCGGCGGGCGTGGCCAGTGGGTCGATCGTCGGCATCGCCTTGGGCAGTTCGAGTTGAATGACACCGGTGGTCATCATTCCGCCGGTGGTGTCCGCGACCACCGACAGCGTGGCGAACTTCGGGTCTCCCGTGGGCCCGTTCCAGATTTCCCAAAGCATCGGCGGAAGGTCGGCGCCAAGCCCCGACGCCGATTGGGGGTCCAGACCGATCGAGCGGTAGTCGGCGGCGTCCACAGCTGTCAGGTCCTGAAGCGCGAAAGGTCTTGGCACCGTCTCGTCGAAGGCGACACCGACGAACAAGGTGCGTCCGCCGAACTGGGACATGTCCGTGGTGTCCTTGCGTAACAGGGCAATCCACAGACACTGGTCCAAGGTCTGGCTGACGTCGAGGGCCAGTGCGTCGGCCGCGAGGGGGTCGGCGGGCGCTTCGATCGTCTCGTAGAAGACCGGATCCTTGACCTTCGCGTAGGCGGTAGCCGCGGCGCGGCGTTCCTTCTCCGCCTTGGTCTTCGCCGTCGGCGCGGCGATCTTGCCGACCGCCACGAAGTCGAGCGGCCAGACGTAGACCTCGTTGTCGGTCTGGAACGGAAGCGAACCCGCGAGGGCCTCTGTGCCTTTGAGAAGCTGGACGCCCTGAGGCAAGTCGGTGCGCGCTGCCAGCAGCACCGAGGCCGGTTGCGCGGGGCGCGGTTGAACGCCGAGCAGTCGCAAGAACGCCAGCTTGGTGGTGTCCGGAATCTGGTTGAACCGGAACAGCAGCGACTCGCCGAGGTATGCGAAGAGCTCCAGCAGGGCAACCGCGGGTTCGCTCTCGTTGTAGTTGCTCCACTCGGGCGTGTAGACCGGGATGCGGTCGACAAGTTCGTCGCGCAGCTGCTCGAACGTTCGGTTGTCGAGGATCGGACTGATCAGCGCCATGGGGCAGTCACCCGCCCTTCGCGGGGACCGGCCTTTTCAGGCAAGGTGCGTGGCGCCACACCGTCAACGGTGCTCGGGCGGCGTCACCGTCCGTTCGTCGTATAGAAGGTGCGATACCCATCTGACGCGCCTTCTGGTAGTTGTCCCATTCCGCTGACGTGCTGAATGCTCGCGTCATGACTTGTGGCGCGGATGTGGACCCGGCACGCCACCGTGGCCTCCAAAGCCACCGCCGAGCGCTTCGCCCAGCTCTCCGCCCAGGTAGGACCCGGCGAGGCCACCGCCGATGCCGCCGACTGCGCCGCAGAGCAGTAACCCGAAGCCCTCGGTCACGATGCCGAAGGCGATGCATGCGCCGGCCCCCAGTGCGGAGCCGCCGAACCCGCCAAGCCAGCCACCGCCTTCTTCGCCGAGCACACGGGGGAGCTCCTCGGGTGTCGCGTTCGCGATTCGGTAGGCGGATATTCCGATGCCGATTACCAAGAAGCCCCGGCCAACCCACCGCAACGCCGGCGTGGCTCTGCCAAGGCTGCTGACGGGATTCGGCCGGACGCTCGTAATCGACCCGCGAGCATCCGTGAACACCAGCATCTCCGCCTCGTACACAAGGCTTGGCATCCGCTCGGCGCCCATCACGGCGTTCACGTCCACGACGCTCGCGGCGGGCACTTGGATCCGAACCACGTACGGTGCTTCCCTGAAGAATGGCGCCGCCTCCGCTACTCCCGACAGGCCTTCTCGTGCCGTTGTCGAAAGCGCCGGGCTGGCAATCTTCATGCCAGGCGCTGCCACGCTTTGTGCATGCGCGCGCAGGAACGTCGCCACCAGCTGCTGTTCAGCCGGTGCAAGGGACTCGATACCGCCTTCGGCCATTCGGGCCACCAGGCCTTGGAGTTCTCCCAGTTGCCGCTCGGTGAGTCCGAAGTTGTTGAGCCACCAGCTTTCACCGTGGGACTGCCGCATGAACAGTTCGGGCAACTCCGAGGTGTATCGAGGTGTCAACTCGCCGGCCGGACTGGTGAGGTAGCGCTCAAGGGTCGCCGTGTCGCCGGCAACACCGAGCGGGCCCGCCGGTGGACTCAGCCGGCTGGCGAGCGGCAGCAGCGGGTCGAGGGGACCCCGCACGGGAGGTGAGATCAGGAAGCCGAGACCTCGTGCGCCGCCGATAGCCGTGGACCGGCCAGCCGCCGCGCCCCAGCCGGTACCCGTTTCGAGTTCCGTTCCCGGAGCGGCCATGCCGACGAGGTCGTAGTTCACCGGCACAGGCATGGCGTATACGCCGGCTGGTGAACCCGCAGCTGGGCACGTAGGCCCGGGCCCACTCGTCACCTTTTCGGGGGCTGTGGTCGTCGGCCCGACCGGCTCCATGTAGATGTCGTTGACACTCATCAGCTTCTTGGTGCGAGCCTTGGGATCGACCAACTGGACCTGGAAGAAACCGAAACCGTGCGGGGCGACGATCTCCACCAGGGTCCCGGCCTTGACCTTCACCTCGAAGCCGTAATGGTCGACGAGCAACCTGGCCTGCATGCCAGGTTTCCAGTCCACGGGGCCGCTGCCGCGCGAATGCCTTTGGTCCTCGGAGCGGGGCGCCATTGGCGGAAGTTCGGTTGGCTTCGGAGACGGCTGACGTCGCACCACCGCCGGATCTGCGGTTCCTTGCTGGATCACGTGGGCGATCTCGTGCGCGAGAAGTCGCTGACCTGGCCGGGTCTCGGGGCGGTATTCGGTGGGAGCAAAGGCGATTTCGGGGCCGACGGTGAATGCTCGGGCACCCAACTGCTCGGCGGTGCGGGCCGCGTGGTTGTCCGTGTGGATACGTACGCCCGCGAGATCGCGCCCCATTCTTGGCTCGAAGTACGCACGTTGCGCGGCGTCGAGCGGCCGGCCCTCACCGAACGCCAAATCGTGCACGGCGCCGCCGTCGTGAGCGTGACGGCGAGTACCGGGCTGGCGTTGCACGGGCGGTTTGTTCGTCGTGTGACCGCGTTCGCTGCTGGGCGACGCGCCGGGCAGCTCATCGCCACAGCACGTTTCGTCCGCGAATCGCTCGGCCTCTAGTTCCAACGGATCGTCGACGCTGCCGACCTTCAACGGTGGCTGAACCGTGTTGTGGGCCAGTTCGAAGGCAAGCTGGCTTTCGTGTGCGCGCGAAGAGGAGCTTGTCCGAGCACTGAGTTTGTCGAGCCGCGCCGCAGGAGAAGCGGGCCGCCGATCGGTTCTGAGGCTGCTGAGCAGACTCACCTTCCAAATCTAACTCACATGTCTAGGTCACCTGTACTGATCATCACGACAGGTAGAACGGATAGACCAGATTGTCTGGGCGACGGTCAGCGAGTCGGACGTAGTTGATCTCGATCCACACCAGTGTCGGATTGTCGTCCGGCAGGACGGAGACGTTCGTCAGCTCGATGCGTGGCTCCCAAGTGGTAAGCGCCGCGGTTATGTCGTCGGCCATCGCGGTCCGAGTAGTCAGTGTGTTCGGCGCCATCAGGTAGCGGCGCAGGCCGCAACCGAACGTGGGGCGCATGATTCGCTCACCGGGTTCGGTGTCGAGGATCGTCTCGATGGATTGACGGACGACATCCATGCCGGCGATGTAACCCAGTTTTCCGTCGGCATCGGGAAAGAACGGGAAGCGAAAACCCGTGCCCAACCATTGGTCAGCGACGTCGGTCATGGGGTCATGGTGAATCGCTTTGCGTCACGGGATCGTTGGGCAACCGATTCGCTGACTCTGCAGCCGTTTACGACAATGGCGTGACGCATCGCGCTGACGCTAGTGCTCGTGTTCAACATCAAACCCCGCCGCTTCCGTTGACAGGCGGGGCGAAGTCATGTTCATGACGTGACCTTGACGACAACCGATTCCAGCCGGGACTTGATGAAGTCTGCCACCGCCGGCGTGTACCCGTCGACTAGTGGTTCGCGACCGGCGAGCAGATCTGCCTTGACCGTGTCAAGCGCATTCGTCATCTGCTCGAGGATCTCGGCGCGCGGTAACGGCGACGGACCGAACACCCAACGAACGTCCAGATCCTGCCCCGGGTGATAGTCCCTCAGGATCTGGCGCAGGAAGGTGCGCGACGAGTTCTTGGTCCACGCGTACCACCATTTGAACTCGTACAGTTTGCCGTTCATCCAAGCGTCCCATCGCCGGGCGGAGGGATTCGCCGCGTCCGGGTCGTTGACCTCCAGGCTTAAGTCAGTCCAGGAGCCGAAGTCGTCGATGTACTTCAACACCCAGCTGGCGCCGCGCATCATGTTGCCACCTATGGCCAGCTCGTCGATGATCTTCTCCCAGCCCAGCACCTGGTGGGCCATCAGAAGATCAAGACGCAGGAGTAGTTTTTCGACCTCGTCCTGTTCCCGCGGCTGGTGGTTGTCGACGATCTTGCGCAGTTTCTGTGCCGGCACGCCGTTTGCCAGAATGCGCGACACGGTTCCCACCGCCAGCGCGTCCGCGGCGAGCTTCGGGAATTTGTTGAGGATGGTTTCCGGCTTGGTCGGATCGACGCTGACCGCGCCCAGCATCACCTCGAGATCGCTCGCGTGGAACCGGACCGCGTAGCCGGCGATCAGCGCCGCCAGGTCCTTGAATCCGGGCACCGACGGCGTGAGGTAGGGCGCGTCCTTGCCGAGTCTGCCCGCCGCCTGGAGAACTTGCTTGGCCTGCTGCTCGATGACGTCGAGATCGGCCAGTTGCGCGGCCAGCTGTTCGGGGTCGGGCGCCGACTTCTTCAGCGCTCTGCGCACCCGGGTGATCCGACCCAGCAGGGCCGTCGGCGTACGGCTCTGCATATACAGGTCGGGCTCCCCGAGCATATCCAGACGCAGGGTGTGCGGCTCACCGAGCATGTCGAACTGCTCTTCCAGCTCCGGAGGTTTGGCACCGGTTGTTGGGGGCGTCGCCGCGGAGGGCGGCCCCGGTAACGCCGGCGACTGCGGTCCGGCGGCCACCTCGCTCGTGGTGGTGGTACCGACTTCCTTCTTGCCGCCGAATCCCTTGCTCTCCAAGGTTTCACCGCGGAGCACCGCAGAGGCGAACTTCGATGCGTCGAAGTCGACTTTGCCAAAGTCGACAGAAAACGACGAGCCGTCCTTGCGACCCAGGACGTACTCGAAGTTGGCCTGCACCGCGCCGCTCCCGAGCGACCATGCGCGCTCGTCCAGATCCAGTTTCGGCTCCCACAGCGCAACCTTGCCGCTCAGGCCGAGCTTCAGCCGCAGCAGCAGCTCGGCGGCCGCCTCCAGCTTGCCCTTGAGAAAGTACTCCGCGACCGCCGGATCGACGGTCGATGCCCGCCGTCCCGCGAGCGCGGCGGCCTCGGCGTACATCTGCAACTCCAACTCGCCCGTCCCGTTGATCGAGACGGCCGCTACCTCGGCGATGTGGAGGAACTTCCCCGAGACTCCCACCTTGGCGCGCAGTCGAAGTCCGGCCACGGCGGGCGCGCTCATGGTGCCGCCGAAGTCGAACCGGTTGACGATGGCCGGGTGGTTGGAGATCAGTCCGGTCAGCCGCAGATCGTGCAGCGCGCCCGGTCCGATCGAACCGTAGGCGAATAGTTTGGCGCTGATCTCCGCGCGGACGTCGCCGACCCCCGGGATGCCAGTGATCGGTACGCCCGGCGGGTCGAAGCTGGCCAGCTCGGTGTCCTTCTGCCGCTGTCTGAACAGGCCAATCACCACCGTGGGCAGCGCCTCACCTCGGGCCGTGACCCACCCCTCCGGATGCACTACGACCTCGGCGTTGCCGGTCAACCAGTCGGTGACCGCGAAGTCGAGCTGGCCCCAGCCGGTGACCGCGATGGTTTCGCCGGGAGCGGCGGGCTCGATAACGGACGGCGCGTCGGCACCAAGGTGGCTGAGCACCGCGTCGCGCGCGACGTCGAAGCCGCCAACCACGACGGTGATCGTGCCCGCGATTTTCGGGCTGCGGTTGGCGTACCTGAGGGTGCCGCGGACGTCCACCGATCCGCGGCTCAGTCTGCCGGTGAGACTGCCAGTCAACCGGCCGCCGGACTTCCCGCCGATAGCGCGGTCGAATCGCCATGTCTTCGTGGCGGATACGGTGTCGAAGACGCTGGTGGTCTTCTTCTGGACGGGCACCCGGGCGCCAGCCGGCAGTCCCGACACCGCGACGTCCAAGCCCGCGTTTAGTTCGTAACTCTCGTCGATGGCGCTCAACGAGCCGCTGCCGTGGAATGCCCCGCAGTCGAATTGCAGTCCCTCCGCGATGTAGCGGAACTTACCGTCGGCCAACACTTCGGTAATCGCCCCGGTGATCTTGAAGTTCTCGAAATCGCCCATCCCACCGAACAGTTGCTCGATCGGCACATTGGCTTTGAACAGCTGCGGATCATCAGCCCATTGGGCGGCCGTGAGCCATCCCATCCCGCCCGTGACCACCGAATCACGGACGCGGACCCACAGCATCGGCACGGCGTCCGGCAGTGCGGGGAAAGCCGGATGTACCAGCGGGATGCCCCAGGCCGGGTAATGCGCTGGCGGAGGAGGCGTTTGGTAGCCGGTTGGCGGCGAGGATACGGCTGGCGCCCAGGCGGGCTGCGCCGGTGTACCCCAGTAGACCGGGATTTCGCCGACTGCAACCTTCCCAAACTTGACTCGCACCATGGTCGGCACTTCTCCTGCGGCCCGGATCGTCACACCGAGGTCGGCCGACGGCAAGAACCGGGGGTGCCCCTTTAACTCGACCGTGTATGGGTCGGTGCTGGTGCCCGCCGCTGACCCGCCCCCGGCGCTGCCACCCCCGTACGATCCAGAAGCGCCGCCGCCGCCAGACGTGCCACCCTGGACAGGCCCGCCGGTACCGTCAGGGCTACGCCGAACGGTGGGCGCCGCAACCGTCTGTTGCCCGACGACATGCGCGAGTTCGTGCGCAAGCAGTCGTCGGCCAGCGGCGGCGCCGGGCGCGTACTTCCCAGCGCCGAAGACGACGTCATGACCCACGGTGAACGCGTTCGCGTTGACCGATGCCGCCGCGGCAGTTGCCTCGGCGCCCGAATGCACACGGACGTGGCCGAAGTCGCCGCCGAATCGGCGTTCCATGAACGCCCGGTCAGCGGGATTCAAAACCGAACCAGGAGAAGATAATCCGCGATTGATCGCGGCACCATCGGGGGCAACCACGGGCCCGTCCGCCCGGCTGAACATTGGCGTGAAGGGGGATGGCCCCATCGGCGGCGGATGTAGTTGAGGGGTGCGCGGCGCCTGATCGGCAAGTTCACGATTTCGCCTCAGCCACATGTAGATGAATGCGGTGCCTTCGGGTTCGTTATCCGACGTGGGTGTGCAGATGCGGGGCCCACGCGCCGTCACCTTCAATAGTTGCGGCGGCTCCCCTAGCGGCGCTTCTGGTGCCGGCTTGGGTTTCGGCACCGTGGGAGTGTCGAGCCACGGGGTCTTCAACGTGAATGCGGTTGGCGGCGCGGACAGATCCCAGGTGAACTGCAGGCTGGTGATCTTCTCATCCTTGGGTGCCGATCCAGGTGCTCCTGGGTCGCGGCCTGTCCACTCTGCGATCAGACCCGCGGCGAGACCGCCGGCTCCGAGCGCGATGATCGAGACAACGCCCAGCGGCGTCTTAGTAAAGAAGCGAACTACGGGGTCTTGCTCCATTCCGTCGGACACTCGTTTGCCCAACCAGGATTTCGAGAACTCGTCCCACCCCAGTGAAAGCGCTTGTCCACCAGCCTTTCCCGCACCCTTCTTGAGCTTGTCCTCCAGATCGGTGGTGCGGTCCGGTTCGGCCTTCGGCTGCTCCTGCGGCGGGAACTGCGACGGCTGATCACGGGGCTTCTGCACATCGTCGGCCGGGTTGGCCGGTCCCGGCGCGGTCGAAGGCGGCAGCGGGTCACGTTGGAGGACCGGGCCGGGGCTAGCCCGCGCGATGGTCGTGGACCCGCCGGCGCAGTGCTCGCAGGTCCCACCGCATTCGCAAGAATCATCCGCCGAGCGCATGATCCGATCGGCAACAGAGTCAGCCTCGCGTTCCTCGACATCTTCCGGCCTGCTGACCGGAAGCCCTTGCGGTGCAGCACCTATCGACGAGCGCATCAGGAGCTGCCCAATCGCCAGGCGATGCGACAACTCCGACATCGGGATGCCCGTCGACCTGTCCGCACTGGCTGTCGGTGCCCGATATGCGGGCACTGGTGGCCTGGGAGCTCGCGTCAGCGTGACGGCGGCTGGCACGCCGATGTCCCGGACACAATGACGAGATCATGCGCCATGTCAGCATGATGCGGGCCAGCCGTCACAGGAACGTCGCCCACACACATCAGCGCGCAACGCGCGCGTGACGACCGATCTCTATTCTGCCATTCAGTGAATATGGCGAAGGCCGACAAGGGTAAGTCGGGTGCCAGCCGGACGCGAGAGGCTCCCCCGGCGAACAAATCCCATGCCTCGACCACAACCCACCTCACCGGGCCTACAATCGGCATTCAGCACGTAGTCGAATCGGGGTTGTCCGACAGCAGATTGGCGATCAGCCGACCTACAGATCCCTCTGAGGTAGCCGCGGAGCGGGTGGCCGAGAAGATCCTCGCCGAACCCTCGCCTCCGAGTTGCCCACCGGCCGCCCCCCAACTGCCTGGTGACAGCGGGACGTCGGGAACTAGGCTGGCACGCAAAGCAATACCCAAGGCACGGGTGACCGATCCGTTTATCGACGGGCTCGGCGCCGGGCGCCCCCTCGAACCCGACGCACGCACGTTTTTGGAGCCGCGCTTCGACCGTGACCTCAGCGGCGTGCGACTCCACACTGGGCCGTCGGTGCGAGGAGCGGCTGCCTCAGTCGGGGCGGAGGCGTTCACCGTCGGCGCCGACATTGCCGTCGGTGAGGGTGCACCCAATCTCAATTCGCCAGCAGGACAACGCCTCTTGGCGCACGAGCTCGCGCATGTCGTCCAACAACAAGGAAACACGCCCGCGATCCGCAGGGTCGGCGCCGCTGACCCGCCCTTCGGCTATACAAAGGCCGAGCGAGACATCATCCAACACGAGCAGGAAGCCAAAAGGGCTGCCGAGGCGCGCACAGTTGCGTGGCGCGGCACGGTGGCGGCCCAGGCGCCGAAGGACCTCAAGAGTCAATCGTCCAACCTGCAGACAGACGTCGAGCGCAGCGCGCTGGCCGTCATCGCCTCCCGCTCCAACGTCTTGACGCGCCTATCCGCGCGCCTACCCACTGGTTTCGCAGACGACTGGGCTGCCGCTCGCACCTCGGTCGAGTTGGTGAAGGCGGCACTCGAGCCTGACGACAAAGGGAACGTTCCGACAAGCGTCCCCGTCGACGTCCAAGACTATGTGCGCGAACGGCTGGCGGCCTTCTACGTCTCGCTCAGGTCATGGGAGGTAACCCGCTATAACGACGCCGTAGCCGCGGCCCACAATCACTACCAGGTCTGGCGGATGAATCAGATGATGATCGCTGGCACCCGGTTCGCCGACCGCAGCCCCCCGAAAGACACGGTGCCACCACCTGCCCCGACAATGGACGTTCGCAACCGGTCCGCGGCGGTTAATCGCGCCGAGCGGCCGGACGCCTGGAAAGCATCCCTTGCCGACTTCGACCGCTCCACCGCACTGGTCGACGAGTGGTCGAAGGAGATGCTCCCCAAGGACTCCCCCGAACGACAGGCACTCGAGCAAGCAGTCGGCCTGCACGAGCGGCAGGAGGAGTTGCTACGCACGCGGCCCGACGCCTTGAAGATTCCCGCGGTGTTCTATCCGAAGGACGAGATGGCGAAGCCTTCCGCGGACGACAAATCCGCCGCGCCGGCGGCTGCTGGGCCTCAGGCCGTCGGATACCCGTGGTTCTTCTATCTCTACAGAAAAGGTCCGGATTGGTACCTCGAAGACCTGACCGCACCGGACAAGAGAGTCAACGTGCGCGAGCAGTCGGCTGGGGAGGGCTTCGCGTCATTCGCCGGGGATCGGTTCCACTGGCCGAAGAAGGTCGACCCACCCGAGGACCTCTGGGAGCAGCTCAACAGCAAGCTCCGGTTCCCCGAGGGCGAGCTGCACATCACCCTGCCCAGCGGTGGTCCGTACACGCTTGTGACCACCGCCCCGACGTCGCTGTCGGAATACCTCGGATACGCCGCGATGGCAGTCGCCGCGGTCACCCTCGTGCTGTTCACCGCGGGCGCTGGAACCCCGGCCGCGATCGCACTCGTGGCGGGCGCGGGGCTGGGAATCGCGAGCACCGTCGCTGGCCTGTCGGAGCTCGAGGAGCAGGGCATGGCCACCTCGGGTGACCGGGCTCGCGCTGCGCTGATGATCGCCGTCGACCTGGCCAGTGTGTTCACCATGGGCCTCGGCCGGGTCGCTGCTGGCGTCGCGAAAGCGGGTGAAACAGCCAGCCTGGCAGCCCGTCTCGCGGGCAGACTGTTCGTCCCGGTCGCCCGACTCAGCGTTGCCCTCGACATCACTCAGCTCTATGTCATGACAGATCAGTTCGTCGAGCAATATCGGGCCATCGCGAATCAGCCGGGACTCACCGACGAACAGCGGAAAAACGGGCAGACAAAGATCATCCTCATCGGCTTGGCCAGCGGCGCCTTGTCGCTGTGGTCGACCAGATCCACTCTTCGCGAGGTCGCAGCACACGGCACGATCTCCACCGACGAGTTGTTGCCTTCAACGGGAGCGACCGCGCCGCGCGGCCAGGTTCTGGGACCGCCGAGCGCGGCCGCCAGCGCGCCGCGGACCGCCGATTTCCGGCTGGGACGGGCAACGCTCGTGGAGGGCGCCCAACTTGTCGACACCCTTGCGCCCGGGACGGTTCACGTCGAGTTGCGGCGGAATCGCTGGGGCCTCGTCTCCGAGGTGGCGGTAGTGCATGGACCCCCGCCCGCGAGCGGAGCGAAAGCATTCGCCGCCGACATCGCACACCACCAGCAGATTGCCAAGATCGCCCTCGACTACAGCGGGCTGCTGGGCGAGATCCGCGAGCTGCTCGAGAAGCTGGCGGCGGCTTTTGCCGGCCGTTCCCGGGGCCCGCTCGAGAAAGAGCTCGAGCTGGCCAAGCTGGAGGGTCGGATCCAGGACCGGCTTGAACGGCTCAGCGATCCGAAGGGCGTGTCAGCCGGTGAGCGAGCGGCCTACCTCCGCGATCTGGAGTCTTTCCGCAATCAGATCAAGGGCCACCGGGAAGCGATCGCTCGCGGCGACAAAAGTACCGGGCGTATCGCCCAGCAAGGCACTCCTGCAGGTCACCCTGTCGCTCCACCCGGCCACACGTACCACTACGACACCGTGCGGCAGCGCTGGGACATCGTGGCCGATGTCGCGGGTGGCCCGCGGCTACGGGTGGAGATTGACCCCACCACCCAATTGCCGACCGGCCGATTCTCGAACATGGAGCAACTCGACACGCTGCATGTCACGGGGGTCTCCGTCAGCGATCCGACCGCGCTGCAGAGACTCGCGGCCGTGGGGTACGCGGTTGGTCCCGGCGACGTGATCGTCCCCGGGCCCACGGTGTCGGCGACGACGGCGGCGTCGATGGTGCCACTGCGCGTAGTCAACGGAAAGGTGGAGGTGACACCTCATGTCCGGCTCGACGCAGCCTCGCTCGGACCCTCGGCCTGGTACAAGCAATTTCGGGGTAAGACGCTGGACACCGAGTCGATGGTCGCGTTGCACGGCGAGACCCGGCCGGTGTGGCAGACCGAGTTCACACCCGTCACAGCGTCGCTCGGGCGCGGCGGGGCGGAGACGCAGTGGCGACGTGCTTCCTTGTACGGGCTCATCGACTACATCCGCTACCACATACTCGGACCGGGGACGGGGCTGGAACGGATGCGAATTTTCCTAGCGCCCGAAGTGGCGAATCAGTTCGCGAACAACCACATCGAGGGCTACATGCGACGGATCCGCGATTCGGGTAAGGCCAGTGTGTCGTTCCGCGTGAACTACCAGTCGTTCACAGGCTCCGAATTGCGCAGCTTCATCGACACCATGCTCACCAGCGGCGACCAGAAGCTCATGCAGCTGCTGGCACGGGACCAAGGGCGCTTCGAGCGGTTGTTGAAGTCTGCCCGCTATGACATCCGCATCGTCGACAAGCAGGGCAAAGAGACGCTCTACCAGGCATCGGTTCTGATCGGTACTCCCGGACCGTCGCGTAAGGGCAGTGTCACGGTGTCTCCTCCGACGCAGGTGCCGCCCGGGACCTTCTGAGAAACCGAATGCCTAACGGGCTCAGTTTTTCTCGCACAGCGGATCATCGACATGCTTCAGCGGTTTACCAGCCGCCGGTGTGACCGCGTCCTTCGGATCGACCATGCCCAGGAAAGCTTGGGCCATCGCATTGTCCGTGGGGAACTTGTTCTCGGGCGCCGACGCCGCTTTCTTGAGGCGTGCGCCCATTCCCTGACCAAGCACTAGATCGATGTTTATCTCGGCATTGCCGTCCAGATCCGCCATCCCATTCGCGCCGGCCGTCGCAAAGAACGTCGCAAGGGCGCTCATCGATATGTCAAGCCGCGGGAAGCAGAACCTCAGCGCCAAGAGCCACCACAGCTGGAAGATGAAGATGATGATCGGCAAGAACATCAAGAACAAAAAGAGTGCCACGATGAAGAACAGCTCGAAGGCGAACGTACAGACACCTCCTCCGGCACCGAGCGATCCGGTCAAATCTGGAAGCTTGTCGAAAGGATTGAACTTGAACTGCGACCCCGGCGGAGTCGTGATCGACAGGCCGCCGGGACCGGCGGGCTGGCCGGCGCGGGCAGCGAGTTGGCGCAAGTCCGGAGCCGAGATCGACACCCGGCGGTTCTTGGTCCCGTCAGGGTCGTAGGGCGCCGCAAGTCGAAACGGCTCGCTCGCGACACTTTCCCACGTCTTCGGTGGGCAATGTTCGTGACCGGGTTTGGGCTTCTGCGTTGCAATGCAGACGATTTCGTAGATCGCCCTCTCGTCGAACTTCTGCACACTGCGGTTGGACCGTGTCGGATCGTTCCAATGATCTGCGGAGTATGTCGGCACCATCCCGAACCACAGCGATCTGGTCCCGTCCTTGTCACAAGGCTCGCGCGGAACGCGCCACATCGGCATCGTCTGCTCCGACTCAGTCTCCAGCCGGTCAGCATCGAGCTTCGCCCACCTGCCTTTGCCTGTCTTGGAATTCGTCAACCAAACTTGGTTCGAAGTATGCGCGGTGACAGCATCAAGCAGAGCCTTGTGGTCCTCCTCGAAACGCTCGCGGGCCAGTTCCTTTGCCCACCAGAGATCTTCGCGATCGCCGATTCGGCCGCGTTTCAGCTTCTTCAGATCCTTGCTGTCCCCCGTTCAGGACACCGTCGAACACCAGGTTCGGGTCTTCAGCATGCAAAAGACTCAGCATCAACTCTCGCGCCAGCTTCTTGACATGCGCATGGCTGCCCTCGATCGTCGTGTCACGGCGACGCATGACTAATTCAACCGTCAGATCATCATGCTTGCCGGCACGCGGCAGTCCCGGTGCGTCACAGAATAATTCGACGACGACAGCGTAGAAGCGGTCATGCGACGGGCTGATAGAGCTTGCGCAGCTTGCGTCCTCACCAGCCGGCTGGTGGCGAACCGTTGCCGCCCCGTACCCGGCGCTGGAAAGGTCACGGGAACGGGATACGACCACCGATCGTCGTCGGTGAACTCCAGCGAATCCTGCGGGTCCGCCACGAGCCGCCGGACGAAGCTTGTGTCGTCGTACTTCTGGATGACGGGCCGCAGAAAGGGCGTGTCGTTGACCGTGGCGTCATGCCGCTCCCGTTCGTACCAGGGCGCGCGGAACGCGATCTTGAGGTCGTTCACAACAGGTTCCCGACACCAGGCGAATAGCCGGGTGAGAGCACGAACGCATCTGCGATCACGGTGTTGGCTTTGACGATTCCGCTGAACTTCGACACCGCGGCGTCGACGGTCACCAACGGCGCAGTCACGTGCATCTGGAGGTTGGCGTTGACGGTCACGTCCGTGGCGGTCAGCGTGATCACGCACCCCATGCCGTGCCGCATCGTTACGGTCTGTGCGGCCTGATCCAGGACGACCTGGTGACCCCGGTCGCATGGTGATGCTGACCTTTGTCGGCACCCCGCGTGTCGTCGAACTCGAGCTTGCTGTTGGCACGGGTACGGATCACGCGAATGTTGTTGGCCCGCTCGGGAGTTGCCGGGGTCTTCTCCTTGCCGTTCCAGACCGAGCCGACGATGTACGGCCATTCGAACAGCCCTGCACCGAACGCCACCAGCACCTCGCTGCCTACCTCTGGCATGACCTGGAAGCCTTGCTCGTTGTCGGCGTACGACGAACACAACCTGGCCCAGGCTCGCACGTCCTGCTGCCCCGTTGATGTGAGCCACGGGAACTTCACCTCGACGCGGCCGAGGTTGTCCTTGTCGACGATGTCGGTCACCAGCGCCGGATACACGCCGTGATAGCGGGGTCCACCGTCGTCGGGAGGAACCGGAAGGGCCATCACGCCCCCTGGTTGACGGTCGAGCGTTCGGCTTCGAAGCGGGTTCGTAACCCGCGGATCAGGTCGTAGGTGTGCTGGAAATGGGTGACGTAGTATCCGTCGCCCTCGAACGGCGGACCGACCCGCGACAGCGCGAGCCGGCTACCCACCACTATGTCGGGCGTCCCGTGCGTCGTGCCGTTCACTGTCACGAATCGCCGTGCTCGGCGCAGCATTTCAGCCTTGGCCCAAGCGCTGGCGTCACCCGACTTCACCGCGGTATCGCGCACTCGCACCGACACGCTCGAACCGAGCGCACGCTCGACAATGCGCGGGCCAGATCGTCCGGCGGTGATCTCAGCGTCGACCACTGTCGGCTTTCGCGCTCTCGTCGATCGCGTTGCGAGCGGAGACGTCGTACCCGGTGATCCGCACCTCGCTGCGCTGGTGGGCGAGATCGGCGCAGATGCGAAGCGCGAGAAGGTCGTTGCCCTGCACAAGCTTGAGCGTGGTCCCCTGCCGCCGCGCACGGGACGCCATGTGCAACATCTGCCCGTCGCACCACAGTTCGGCCTGGATCAGCCTGGCCCGCGAGCGCAGGAACGCCAGGTCGCTCTGATTGACCTGCTGCACAACGGCGTACCGAGGTCCGTCCACATCGGGCTTGGCGGTCAGCCCGTGCAGTCCGGCGATCTAGGTGAGGATGTCGGCATCGGTGGCGTCGCGATAGGTGTGCATTCGCCGGGTCATCCGCAGCTTCATCATCGGGTCCTCGGCATGTACCGCGACTATCGGCGGCTCGCCCTCGTTGTAGAGGACTTCGATCGCCGAGATCAGCCCACCGAAGATGATTCGTCGGGCGTCGTCGGGACCGACGGCAACCTTGATCTCCTTGCCGAAATCAAGCGACCCGTCCAGGTAGAGCATCCGCGTGTCCGGTCCGGTGGCGCCTGCTCCGACCGCGATGAAATGTGCTTCCAGCGTGCGCATGCCTTCGACGCCCTCCTGCACGACCAGGCGCTGACAGTCGCGCGCAAGGTCGGGCACCCGCTTTTCGTTGATGAGAAAGACAGGCGCTACGGCGGCGTTGACGTTCTCAGTCATCGAAGTCGTCAGCCTGTACTCGGTTGGAAAGCCAGTCGATCCGCGCCTGCGCCTGCAGCCAGTGTTCTTGGTTTTCTCCCGGTGCGCGCTTGGTCGCCGCACCGCCATGGCCTTCGCTCACCGGCGCGTCGCCGACCGGCACCACCGAGATCTCGACCTGGCCGACATGGACACCCACGGTCGCTCACCTCCCCGGCGTCCACCTCATGGTTCCCGGCCCGTCGTCACGGGACCGTTGCAGCTTGTCGGTCTCGGTGCGAACGCTGTCGTCGGTGAGTTGTTGCCACGGCGCTCCAGACGGCAGACACCACGATCTCGGCGCTCTGCGCGCGGGCGGACACGCTGACCGGTCCGCCGGCCGCGACACCGGTGACGGTGACCGCTGATGCTCTGGCGCGCAGCGGGATCGACTGGCCGTAACTGGTTGCGCGGGCGTCGACCACCGCTGCGGCCGCGGCCGGAGAGGCGACGGCGGGCACGGCCGAGCGAGGCGCTGACAGTCGCGGCGGGCACGTCGAACGACGCCCGGGCCGAGGCGACGCCCGCGTCGACGCGCACCGAGGTCACTAGATTCGTCGACGCTGTGATGCCACCGCCAGCTGCCAGCACGAACCCTGCCGACATCTGCTCCGACGCGCCGACCGAGCCACCGGCCGTCACCCCGACCGAACCACCAAGGGACGCGATCGCGGATACTTCGGCAGCGGCGCCGCCCGACACGGAAGCGCCGAAACCGGCGCTGGCGCCCACATCCACGGACGCCCCGAAACCGGCTGATACTCCGGCAGATACGCCGGCGGAGGCCCCGATTCCCAGGGCACCGCCAAGCGCTGCCTCAGCGGACACCTCGGCGCTCGCCGAGAAGCCCGCGGATACCCCCAGGCCGGCGCCGACACCGAGTGAAGCGCCCGCACCGGCCGACAGGCTGGCGCCTGCCGATATCCCCGCGTCGAGTTGCACCTCTGCCCCGGCGCTCAGTCCGACGGGATTCGTAAGCCCGTTCATGGCCGATCGCCAGGCAGCCGGATCCGCGCCGCTGCGGGTCAGCACCTGCTGGACGCTGTCTCCGTCGTTTGCGCGCTGCACCGATGTTGGACTGCCGGTTCCACTTGTGCCGGGCGTACTTCCGGGCGGCGGCTGCCCGGGCTTGGTCGCATTGTTGAAGTTGGCCGCTCCGGGCCCGATCGCATTGGCCTCGAACGACAGGTCCTGCTCGGTGATGGTGAGGCTGAGCTTGGCCCGCAGCGGGGTGCCGTCCGGCGCGAAATAGTCGATGTCTTCGGTCAGATTCGTCACGATGCCCGGGAAACGCAGCGGTCCCCATTCGAAGAGGATGCGTGGAGGCGCATCGGTCTTCTGCGGCGACACGAACTTGCGAACCTCGGCGGTCAGACTGCGCACATCCTTCGCCTTGCCGGTGCCGCCGTCGGCGATCTCTGCGGTGTCGAACTCGAGATCGAATGTCAGCGTCGCCGGTTGGGGCGCCGTGTGCTGGCGCTTCTGGCCCTGCGTGGTCTTCGCACTGTCAGGGTTGTTGGTCCTGCTGATCTTCAGCGAGGTCGGATTGAACTGGACGTCGACGGCGCCTTCGCCCTGCAGCTTGGGATCATTGGCCTTGGCCTTTGCCGGCAGTTTGGAGAGCCGGGCCTTCTCAACCTTGGTGGTGGTGGGGGCGGTCATCACGCGCTCGCTAACCGAAGGCCCTCGTGGGCGATTTGTAGTTCTTCGACGGCGATCTCGCCGGTCTTTGCGTTGAGCGAGGGGCCGGTGACTTTGAGGGGCAATCCGTGGTCGAAACACCATGTGGCAGTGACACGCTGGTTCGAGGGGTCACGCACGGTGATACGGCCGTTGTAGCGCGGAATCGGCAGCAAGCCATACACGGTGGCGCTCAGCCAATCCCACAGGGTGCTGTCGGTCGATCCGTCGTCCTTCAGGAACATGCCGCGCTTCAACACGATCGGCTGCAAGTTTCACCCGCCCGACACGGCGCACCACACCGAAATTGAATCCACCCTCGAGGTACTCCTTCACGTCGGCCTCCAGGGTCAGCCCGCTGCATTCACTGAACGCCCCCTTGCCGAGCGCCGACGGCCACTTCGGCAGCGGGTCCTTGATAGTCAGGTCGACCTGAAACCGGAAGGTTTGAATGAGTTCCGCCGGACTAGTCATGACGCACCTCCCTCGCCGGGCGGCGACACCTGGACGCGTCCCGACTTATCCTGTGTGATTCGCAGCACCAGATACTCAAGCGGCGCAGCGGGCGCCACGCCGACCTCGGCCACCAACCTGCCAAGTTCTTGCGACGAGCGAGGATTCAGCGCATCGTCGCAACGCACGAAGAAGGATTCGACGTCAGTGGCGCCGGCGAATGCGCCCTCGCGCTGGAGGACACGCAGCATCTGCGTAATGGTGAAGGTGAGGTCGCGGCGCAGGGCAGGAGTGTTGGGCTCGAACACCAGCCATTGCGCTTGGCGATCGATCGTCAGCTCGAGCATGGTCATCAGCCGCCGAATGCTCAGCTGCCGATAGTCGGGATCACTGGACAGCGTGCGCGCGGCGGTCAGCCGGAACCCGTCCCGTTCGGCGCGGTATACGTTGATGCCCGCCAAATGGAGCTGATCATGGACAGCGTCGCTGATGCTCGCGGCAGAGACGACGGCTGTGGCAGCGAGTTCGTTCGCGGGTCCCCACGGTACGCCGTAACGATTCTCGCGCGCCGCGATGATGCCGGCCGCAAACGCGGACGGCGGTACGTCGACGATGGTACGAGACGGGATCGTCCTCGCGTGGAACGCCAAGCCAGGGGTGGTAGGCAGCGCCGAAGCTGGTGTCGAACTGAGTGCGCCAGCGCAGCACCGACGGTGCGGGAAGCCCATTCGGCACGTCCAGCAGTGCAATGAATCTGCGCCGCAACGCCGCCACCTCGACGACACGTTGCTGCCGAAGAATGATTTCGGCGAGCTGACCAGGATCGCCGCGGATCGAGCCGCGTGGGCACCACATAGTTCGGCGCGGCATCCACCTCCGGTGTCATCGCGCAGGGCTCGAATTCGCCACTCGTCGGCACACGAGGCGGCCAGACCGCCGGCGCACTCGTCGGCCCCTGCCACTGCCAATCCAGATCCGGAACGCACAGCATCCCGATATCCGGCTGGCGCTGGCGCCCCATCGCGTCCACGCCACGATGGCGGTCCCACTCGTCGAGTGGATCAGCATCGGCCGATTCGTCGAAGAAGCTGTCGAAGTCGATTTCGTCCCAGCGGTCGCGCCCTGATGCAGTGATCTTCGCTTGCACAGGGGTTAGCAATGCGTCGGTGCCGATCGGCTTATCCCACACACCGACGGGGCGAACGAGCCGTGAGGTGGCAACCGCAGAATAAGCGAACTTCGGATGGTCGGGATGCAGCCCGAGGCTACCGAGAGTCTCGGCGCGGTCGATCGTTTGGTCACCATCGTCGATCTGGAGCGTCCCAGTGATCACTGCGCAGTCGAACGCGATGCCCGGCGATGGCTGCTCATCCAGCACGGCGAAGCGTTGCCCGAACGCGTCCGGCGGCTGGATGACCTCGACGACCCAGCGCATGATGCCTGGCGCCGGTAGCTCCCTTGGCCCGCAGCCGAAGTAACGAGCCGACAGGCACGTCGGCACCTGGCGGCAGCGGAAGTCCTGCTGGAGATGACGTGACCGTCATGCGACAGGCTGACATCAAACCCAAGCGTGATCCTCAGGTCGTCGCCCCACGAGCCTTCGTCCGCGGCCGCCAGGTCATATGGGCCCAAGCGGAAGCGCGCCGTCGCCGCCTCGGCGGCCTCATCCGTACCCGTGTTCGGACCTGCTGGCGCAACACGGACAACAAAAGCGCGCGTGCCGCCCTGCGCAAAGAACGCCTCAACGGCGTACGGCAGAAGGCGCTGCGCAGCAATCCCGTTCGAGCTTTCGAAGCTTCCGAATGCCCGCTGATAGTCGGTCCAACTGTCTACCTGAACCGGCTGATTGACCGGACCGCGTAGCGCGACTCCGACGAACCCGGCGATATCGAGCCGGATCGGCGCGAATTCGAACGGAGATCCGATCGGGTGATCGATAGACCCCGGGCGCCCCGAGGTTGAGCCCGGCCGTCAGGTCAGTTCGAGTCGAAGTCGATCCGCTCGGCCACGAGGTGCAGTTCCTCCATCGCGACCTCGCCGCCGCCCTTGGCTGTCATCGTCGGACCCACCCACTTCTTCGGCTGGGCCTGCTGCAGGATCCACGAACAGACCGGCGAATGAGCCTCGTCGTGGAGCGTGATGGTGACGGTGCGCGGGTCGAAGTTGCCTTCCCGGGTGTCCTTGAGCCAGGCGAACAGTCGCAGATCCCCGATCAGCCCACGCTTGAGCGTGATGTCATCGGTGGAGTTGACATTGCCGACCTTGCGCACGTGATTCTCTGGGTCGTTTCCGTTGCGGTATTCGGAGTACTTCACCTCGTTGCCCAGACCGCTGACGTCGGAGAACCCGCCGACGATCATGTCCTCCCCGCCGGCGTTGCCGAGTTTGACCATGAAATTGAAAGCGCCATAGGGATTATCGCGGGTTGCCACGTTGTCACATCCTCACTGTTGTCGCTAGCTCTGCTTGGCGTCGGCCGTCCACTGGCCGATCCGGAAGATCACGAACTCCGCTGGATAGGTAGGTGCCACACCGATCAGACAGATCAAGCGCCCGTTGTCGAGATCGTTCTGAGTCATCGTCGTGCGGTCACACCGAACGAAATACGCCTCTTCTGGCTTGGTGCCCATGAGGGCACCGGTGCGCCACGTCACCAGCAGAAAGTCCTTGACGGACTGGGTGATCGACGCCCACAACCGCTCGTTGTTGGGTTCGAAAACCGCCCACTGAGTGGCTTTGTCGATGGAGTGCTCGAGGTAGATGAAGAGCCGCCGGACGTTGACGTACTTCCACTCTGGATCCGAACTCATCGTCCGCGCGCCCCACACCCGGTTACTGCGACCCTCGAAGAAGCGAAGCGCGTTGATTCCCTCGGGATTCAGCACCGACTGACGGTCATAGGTGACGTTGAACTTGAGCTTCGTCATGCCGCGGACCACCTCGTTGGCAGGTGCCTTGTGCACGCCCCGCTCGATGTCGCTGCGCGCGTAGATGCCGGCGGTGAAGCCGGACGGCGGTAGGTCGAGCAAGGCCGGCGGCGCGCCGGGGTCGTTCTTGACGGACGGGTCGAGCACCTGGATCCACGGGTAGTAGAGAGCACCGTACTTCGAGTCGAACTTCGACCGGAACTCCCTGACTTCGGATATCGAACTGCCCTCCGGAGGGTCGACGATCGCGATTCGATACCTGAATCGCTCGCAGTGGTCCAGCAGATACTGCACCGCCTGGTGGGCTACGTCCTTGTCCGTAAACTTCGCGGTGTCGGGACACGCTACGATCGCGATGTCGTCGATCTCCCCCAGCGCAGCCAGGCCCGTCGCAGCCTTGGTCACGTCGTCAGGATCGGAATCGTCGCCGTTGAGATCATCGGCTCCGGGAGCCGAGTCGGTGCCACCATTGGTCAGAAACGCAAACTCAGTCTGCTTGACCAACGCGTCGAGTAGGCTCGCACGCTGGCCCGGCGTTGCCGTTCCGGGACCGTCGAGCCAGACCACCCCGGTGTCGTCGCTGGGGTCCTCGGCTTGCAACACTTTCGTAATCGCAACGGAATGGGGTGTATCGAGCTCCAGTCCGGCGTACACGTCGGTGCGGTCGCCACCGTAGGCGACAGTCACGATCAAAGTGATGTGGAACGCCGCCTGCGTCGCGGCGGGAATCGGGTCCACCGCGTCACCCGCCGCGTTCTTGAAGCCAAGAGTGCCGTCGGGCCGGAGGCCGACGATGCGGATGTTGGCGGGTACTGGCGGGGTCTTGTCGTCCGGCGGGTGGAGCGGATCGTCGCCGAGTTCGACAGCAGCACCAGGAAGCACACCCTTGAGCGCAGCGCCCGTCGCCGACTTGATGAACACGTTCTTGCTGCGCACGAACCCGACCTTGACGCTGATCTGGCGGCCGGCTTCACCCGGCCAACGAGCCCGCCACGTCGCCACCACTGGGTTGCCGACGGGCAGACTGGCGAAATTCGCGTCTACGTCGATGTCGCCCGCCGCTGTCTTGGTGAAGGGGAAGACCCGAGATACGTAGAGCCGACGACCGCCGTTCTCGAAGAACGAACGAGCGGCATGGGCCAGATAGATCGTCTCTGGAGCCGCCGATGCCGTGGACAACCCGCCATACAGCCGTTCGTACTCGGTGTAGCTGGTCACCAGTTGCGGCTTGGGCGTCATAGTGACGCTGCCACCCGGCAGTTTGTACGGCACAGGTCCGTACTGCGTGCGTCCGGCCATGCCGAAGGTGCTCGTCGGAACGCCCTCAATCGACTTCGACCGGAAGCTTGTTTCCTCGACATACACTGCCGGAGTTAAGTATTCGGGCATGTGGGAGCCTCCTCGGTCATGGTTGGAAGACGATTGGTGGACGCAGGGCGAGCGACTTGCCGATCTGAACCGTTACGGTCAGGTCGGCCGCAGACTTCACGTAGCCGACAGGAACGCTCAGGCCGCGGAGGACAGGAGAGTCGGTAGGGAACGGGCGGCTCAGTTGCTCGACAACCAGATCGGCAAGGCGATCGTCCGGATCGGGCGGCGTGGCCGGGTCCGGCGGCACCGCGTAGACGGCCAGCACGACATCTATCTCTTTGGGCGCCGGCTGGGGCATTGTGCCGAGACCAGTGACGATAAGGGCGAACTCGCCGTTCTCGTCCCCGTGTGCGGCGCCCACCCGAACGTTGCCAGGACCCCTCGCGATCAAGCGCGGCCACCGAACAGGCTGGCCACCCGACACGACGCTGCCGCGGATCACCGTCGTCCCGCGCGCAATCGGATATGCACTGCCCGGCAACAAATATGGACGCAACAGCCGTGACTCCATCGAAACGTACGGCCCGGGCGCGGCAGCCTCAGGCGTGGGGTCTGCCCGCTCGAGTTCGAGTCGCGTCCACACCGGCAATTGGAATCGCCGCGGTACAAGCCGGCGACTGAGGTCGTCGATCCGTACGGTGATCAACGGCGGTGAACCGTCGCCCTTGACCTTGATGCGGTCGGGTCCACCAATCGCATGACGCAGCTTGAACCGCGCGGTGCCGTTGGTCTCGAAATCCAGACACGGCCAGTAGGTTTCGAATCGCGCAGGACGCGGCCGCAGGTGAGCCGGTACCTCTTGGCCGACACGCACCGCGGTGCCCGTCGGGTTTTCGGTGACCGCATCCCGGGGCTCCACACCGAGTGCGAGCCGGTGCAAGATGTCGGCGGGCCCTACCGACGTGGCGATCACGAACTCCGCTGTCATGCCGTGCTCCCGGCAAGGGCCACGGTGGCCACCGGTTCTCCATCCAATTCCCTTGGGCCGTCGAGACGTACGACCCGGGCCAGATACGGCATCGACAGCCTGTAGTCCGTTGTGAGCGCCTGGAACGCCTCACTCATCGAATCGAGAGCAAGGTCGTCGCACACGACCTGAATCGCGTCGCCGGGCGCCCAATCACCACTGATGTGTAGCAGCGGGCCCGTGAAAATCGGTTCGCTTTCCAGGATCTGCGCCGTCAGTCCGAGCATCTCCAACTCGCTCTCCACCACAGTGTCCCAGGCCGCTATCAGTAGATGCATGCGCAGCGGAAGGCGCGGGATGCCGTCGAAACTGGCCACGGACGACCAACCCGGCCGGGTTTCCCGGTCGACACTCACGCGGTAGCAGTACACGGAAATCGCCGGGTACTGGATCACTGCGGTCGGGCTCGAGTTCACCTGGTCGAAGTCGACGGTTCCGGCCAGCACCGCCTTCGGCCGTGCGACGGCGGGCGGGAGCAGTTCGTCGAACCTGCGGTTGAGCAGGTCGACGATGCTTCTGCCGACTGCCGCCAACGCTCTGTATCCGGCCACGCCGACATCGTCTGGTAAAGCCCGTCACCACAACGTCGCAAAGGTGCATCCCACAGCGACGTTGCGGTGACAGCAAGGGGCGAAACTTCGCGGTGCGGCCCGACGAAGGGGAATGCCCATGACAATGGACGAAACCAGGCAGGACTCCGAATGCACGGAAACACCGCCGAAAGACGATTGCAACGACTGCGATACCAAGCTGATCGACGACCTGAAGTGCGAAGCGGAGGGCGTGGCCGCCGAGGCCGCGTACAACGCCGAGTATCAGAAGGACGTTACGGACGCTCAGTCGCAGTTCAATGATATCCGGAACAAGTATCGATCCACGCGTACTGACGTCGCCCTCGATGTGCACGACATGAGCCATCAGACCAAGAAGGTCATCGACCGTGTCAGGTGCCTGATCAAGCAGCACCGTGTGGTCGAATGCCTTGATGAAGCGTGGGAAGAGGTCAAGGAGGAGCTGACATCGGAGAAGTGCTATACGGGCGGGTGTTGCGTCAAACCGGAACTCTGCAAGTTCGAGGTACCCGAAAATGTCACTTGTGAAACAGATTTGACCACACTCATAACGAAGTACACCGACCATGCCGCCAAGGCACACGCATGCTTCACCACACTCACGGGTGAACCGGACGCACTGGCTCAGCGCGTCCGTGACCGCAAGGCAGAACTGGACGACATCCACGCCAAGCTCAACGGTGACGCCGCAACCACCGACCTCAAGAGGTTGTATGCCAGTGCGCTCGTGCTCAGATACCGGTTGAGGAACATCTGGAACGGCTTCAAGGAGCCGAAGGATTTCGTCGATTGTCTGTGCCGTGCGCTGACCTGCTGGACGGAGGGATCGGCGACGATCGCCATCCTCAAGCACAAACTCGCGGTGCTGCAGTGTCACGACAAGGCCGACGCGGATCGCTGCACCTACGTCAAGGAGCACACCGTCGATGAGATCCTGACCGTCTACGATAAGAGATGCTGCCCGGACCCGTGCCCGCCGGCCACAGACGACTCAGATGATGACGACGATGACGACGAGTGCGGCTGTGGCCACGAAAAGCATGGTGCATCAGCGGATTAGCGCATAGCAGGCAGCGCTGCTCACCCGGTAGACGTCGTAGACGGCCGCGACATTGCGCACCACAATGAGCAGGTATCCGAGATGCTGCGGGTCGCTCATCTCGAACGTGAAACCGTTGATCGCCACGCGGTCACCGGATGTTGTCGCAGACGCCGAGAGGATGTTGACCTTCTCGTCGGCGAGCACGCGCGTGACGTCGGACGGCAACTGGTGCCCGTCAAGCACCTCGACCACCCGGCGACCTGCCGCCCCGGCGGGGCCAAGGCTGCTCGCGCACATGGACCGGCCCCACCGCGACCCGACAGCCGTTGCTGCACTTGTCGGCGGGGTACGTGCAGCGCTCAATCGAGCTGTTCCCGCATCAGGGTTCACACGATCCGTGGACAGTGGAGATGAGCTACGCCGCCGACCGCGCCCTCCTGCGCAACTTGGCTGACCAAACGAGGCTCGGTCAGCTCGCCCGAACCCAGCCCGACCTCCTGCACTAATGCATCCGACGAGTCGGGGTAACCGATGCCCAGGACCCAATCGTTCGTTCGGCGGGCAATTGCAGCCGCTCTAGTGTGCGCCCTGCTCGCGACCGTGCCGGAATCGAACGCTGATCTGTGGTCGGTGCTTGGTCGGTGAATCCGCGACACGCCGTGGTTTCGGTTGGTGTCGAATGGCGTCATTTTGCCAGTTCAGAACATCTATCGGCACCACGACGTGGAGAGCTTGCAGGCTCTCCTAAAGCCGGTGTCGCATGTTCGAATCATGCCGGGGGCACAACTATTTATGCAGGTCAGAGCCTATTTAGAGGCTCAGCGGTGAGTCGGCGTGCTATCTCCGTGCTGCCTGGTGCAGCGGGAGACCCGCGCCAGGGCACGTGGGCCGCGCTGGGGCCTTCTGACGGTGGGGGGTAGGTCGTCCCCGACTATGTCACCCTGGGCCACGTCCTGTGGCGTCCTCGGGACCATGACTAGGGGAAATCCCGTTCTGGTGTTGCGGGCGGGGTGCGCAGTGACCGGTCCGAGGTCCTCCAGGGTGTCCCTGGCGCTCTGCTCGACCGCTGGATTGCCCACGCCCCAAGCCTATGGGCGGGCGTTGATGACAGTTGCCGAGCGCGACGTTGATTGCGTTAAAGGCCCTATTTCCCGCCTACGCTGCACACTCCCGCTGGGGGTGGGGCGGGCTCATATGACGGCTTTCTGCAGGGGTGGGGTGGGGACCTCTCTGGGAACCGAGCGAGGTTGCGGAAAACCCCGCATCCTTCGTGCGCGTTTCGCGGATTCATTACGCACTTCGATGGGTGGGCCCAAGTGCTCTCCCATCCAGGCTCGCCCAAAACGACACGCGCTTTGACTGGCTCGAGCTGATCGCCGCCGACCTGTTCCAGAGTGCCGAAAAGGCCCGAGCGCTTCTATCAAGAGGAGAACGAGGACGCGCAGTGACCGACAGTCGCCGCCGCATGGGTCGTCGGTGGCCTCGGATAAACTGAACAAGCTTCACGAGATGCCGTCGCCAAGCTCCGACTGGACGGCACGCCAACCCCACGCTCGCGGGTGGCTCGGATGACGAAGTGGCCTGGCACCAACCCGGTGCAGGCAGGAGCGCCTCCCTCATGGAGGCCCGAATGAGGGACGGGCAATGACCGACACCACCAAGCCGAACAGCGAGCGGGACCGCGAAGGCACAGCGTCGTCGGGAAGCACGTCACCGCCGCGCGACATGGCACTGCTGCGTGATCTGGCCAAAGAGTTCGGTTACTGACCTGCCAGCACCCACGAGGCCGACATTGAGCGTCACCGACGCGACAATGCTGCCGACAAGGCCCGCCATCAGGCCTACCTGCGGGAGCACGGGCCGGGAGGTCCCAAGCGCCATCGGTGGGACCACCTAAGGAAAGAGGGCCAGTGATGAGCGCAGAGCGTGGCTGGATCGGTGATCCGCCACCAGACCATGAGCGCACGCCACTGTCTCATCGCTACAAATGGCACAAGATGATGGGTGCGACCAACCTTTTGCCCGAGGAAGAGCGTGAGGCCAGGGGTTGGGTCGTGGCGGGATGATCCAGCCACGTTCAGCACTCACCAGTCCCTCCTTCGCTGCTTGGCCTGCCGCCCAAGGTCACATGCTCGTGGTGATCACGGACGGATGGCTATGTTGCGACTTCATTGCGGCCTGGGCCGCCAGCATCCCCGTCAGCATGACTCCGGTGTAGCCTCCGAAGCCGCCGTAGCTTGACGCCAGCCACAACCCGGGGCGCAAGTACGTCACCGAGGCCGTTGGTCTCGCGGTCCGTGTGTATCCGCGAACTGCAGCTCGTCGGCGAGTTCCCGACGCTGCGGCTCCCTCGGGCCAGTCGCCTTGTGGATTGTCACTCGCAATGCGAGCCGTGACGGCGGTGAAAGCTCGGAAACCCCTGTACTCGGGGCGATGATCCAGCCCCGGCCCGGCAGCTCGGGTCGCTGGCTCACTAATCAGTCGCCTGCTCAGCAGCCTCTTGGGCCAGCCGCAGCGTCGGGAACTCGGCGACGGGCTGCCGTTCCCGGCACAGGCGGTGCTCATCCGATTTGATGATGAGGATCGTCCAGTGGCCGTCATCGCTGAAGTAGGTCGGCCCCGAAACCATCGACACCCTGCGCCATTTCATGACCGGATCACTTTCGACTTCTCGATGTCACCCATTGGCCTGCTCCGCGTCGCTCGCGATAAGACTTGCGCCCGCGCTGGCTGCTAGCCCTCCTCGGGCCCAATCGCCTTGTGGGTCAAGGCCATCCCAGTCGTCCCAGATGTCGTGGCGTCGGTCGCGGGGGGCGATGATGCGGCGTCGCAGCTCTAGCAGCAACTCCTCGGTGGCGGCGCGGGAGAGGGCGTCTCTTGCGGTGTGGGTGAGTGGGGCGGAAGTTGGGCGACGCAGTTCGACCACGGTTTCTTGGGGTTCCCCGCCCGCCAGGATGGTGTCGATGCTGCCAGGGGTCCAGGCCAGCTTGTTTTCGAGCATGGCGTAGGTGCCGGGGCTGGCCTTGCGAACGCCGCCCTCGATGGCGGCCAGGGTGCGCACGGTGAACGGCAGGCTGTCGGCCAGGTCGGTGCGGTTGCGGTAGCCCAGCGCGACGCGCCGACTCAACACGTGGCGGCCAAGCCGTGCCAGGTCGCGTCGGTCCATGAATCGAGGATGGCGTATCAGGGCGGCAATGTCGAGTTACCATGTCCATTTCTTTCCATCTGTCGCCTGAACTGGCTCTACCAGCGCAATACCGTCGTAACCTCGGAATCCCTACGCCTGGTCAGCGTCGGAGGTGCCCGCCATCAGTGCAACACAGTCGTCATCGCCGCCTCCCTGTCTCCGCTGGTGTCTGGGCTTTTGTTGCGCCAGCACCCTATGTCTGCGTCCGACAAACCGCGCCCGGCGTCCGGAAAGGCAACTAGTGGGAGCCTGTGCCTCCAGAATTGCCGTCAGTAACTGACTGTGTGGCGTATCACATGGAAATTGTTATCATATTATTGATATGGTTGCCGTCTATTTCCGGCCCGAGACTCGCTGGCCCTTGGATGGCAGAACAGCCGAGCCCAGCACGCTGGACAGGACTGAATCGACCTCCAGCCCATCCGCTCCCCAGTGGGTGGGCTGGGTGATGGATTCAGCCATCAACCCCACGGGAGAAGGAGCAAGTTCAATGCATGACCACTACACGGTGACTAGCACCGAAAGCGACCGGCAGTATGTCCGCACCGTGATCGCCGCGAACAGGCGCGACGCCAAGAACACACACAACGAGCACTACCCTCACGCAACGGTGAAAGCGGTCGCATAGGCCCACGAGCAGGGCATCTGATGGCCGATCACGGTGAGGAGGCGATGGCCGCCGCGAACGGCCTAATCGACGCCGCCGAAGCCACCCACAACCCCTGGGTGCTCTCGTTCGCGCTTCACGCCTATGGCGTCGCCTTCGGCGACGCGGAACCCGACTGCACGCATGACGCCCAGCGCCGGGGCCTGGCAATAGCCCGCGAAAGCGGTAACCGCGCCAACGAGACACACCTCGCCGTGGCCCTGTGCCGACAAGAGTCCAAGTACGGTGACCCGCTGGCCGCGTTGGAGTACGTCACGCTGGCGATCCGCAATTACCACGACGCGGGCGATACCGCCAACATCCTTGGCCCGCTGGCTCTCCTCGCGGCCTTTCTCGACCGGCTTGGACGCTATGAATCAGCCGCCACCATCGCAGGTTTCGCCTTCAGCCCCCTCACCAAGATGGCGTATGCAGAAATCACCAAAGCGATCACCCGCCTCCGCGATGCCCTCGGCGATGAGACCTACGAATCGCTCGCCCGCAAAGGCGAGGCAATGACCACCGCTGAGATGGTGGCGTACGCCTTCGACCAAATCGACCAGGCCCGAGCAGAGCTGAACGCTGTCTCGAAATAGAGCACATCTGCGACACTCATCGAACCCCTTGCGGGGCGGGTGATTCCGCACGTCGCGGTGTCTCAGAAGTTCGTCTCACAACCACGTGTCTCGTCTTCCGCCCTTGAGTAGTAATTGAGACGCCTGCCGAGATCAAAACGGGGTTGGCAGACGGGCCGCCGTCATGGCCCACTCACCACGACTCCGCGCCCAATGGCAGTCATTGGGTCGTGATGGCCTCGGCCGCCTGGAACACGTCGAGGGCGACAAGGAACGCTGTCATCAAATCTGCCCCGGAATGTCCCGCCACGGGTGGAAGATCAACCCTCTGCGGGGAATCGGCCCTGAGGGAAACCGACACAAAGGAGTGATCGTGGCAAGTGAGAATGTCGAGATAGCCAAGAAGGCGTATGACGCGTTCGCCGCGGGCGATCTCGAAACGGTCCTGAGCACCTTCGACGACAACGTCGAGTTTGTCGTACCCGGAAACAGCACGATCAGCGGAACGTATCGCGGCAAAGCCGAGGTCACGAATTTTTTCGCGAAGCTAGCGGAGAAGTCCTTCACAACAACGCCCAGCCGTTTCCTCGCCGACGAGGATGTCGTGGTCGTCCTCGGCCAAGTCACCGCTGGCGGAGAATCCGCGCCAGAAGCCGATGTGTCCACCTACCGCGACGGCAAAAACGTCAAACTCCAGGCCTTCAGCGACACTGCCATGTTCGAACGGGTCTACGGCACAAAGTAGCGAGCGCAGGATTCTGTAGGCGGTTGGGAGGCGGCGGGTACTGGCGTACAGCCCGTGCTCGTCGTCTTCCACGCCAGCGGTGCGATATTGCATATCCCGCATCGCTGATGGTGTGTCACTGGCGGCGAAGTCGGGGATTTCCAAAGCGCCCAAGCGGCGCTGTCAGCTCTTCAGCGTCGCCGCGGACACATCGCAGCGGAATCGTGGCCAGCACGGACCTGCAATGAGGCCTGCACTGCGAACAGGCCTTGACGTTCAACCAACGGAATAAAAGTCTCGCCTGGAGCGTTAGATAGCTTGTGAGACAGGGTGATTCGCATACAACCGTAGCGTCAGGCGCTGGGACCCGCGTGGGGTACACGCGGGTCAGTACTGTTGCCCAGACTCTGGAGCAGCAGGACGCCGCTCTTGCCGCAGCGGGCGTGACGAAGACCTTCTCCGACACCATGTCTGGCGCGAAGGACGACCGTCCGGGCCTGACAGCCTTGATGGGGTACGTCCGCGAAGGCGACACCGTGGTCGTGTGGAAGCTCGACCGGCTGGGCCGCAATACATTGCACATCCTGGAGACCGTGAAAGCACTCACCGACCGGGGCGTCACGCTGATCTCCACCACCGACGGCATCGACTCGTCAACCGCGGCGGGGCGCATGGTGATCGGCGTCTTGGCGAGTATGGCCGAGTTCGAGCGCGAACTGATCAAGGAACGCACCGCCCTCAAGCGGGCTGCCTCACGTGCCAACGGCACCAAATTCGGGCGACGCACGAAGGTCGCGGACGCCGCCCACGTCGCGACCGCGAGACGGATGAAGGCCGATGGGCACACCGCACGCGACGTGGCCAAATTCCTCGGCGTCAGCCGGGCGACGCTGCATAGGTATCTCGCCGACGAAGCTGCTAAGACCCCCGGTGGGGGCAGGCCACGCCGCTTCACCCCCGACGGGGGTATCGACCAATCTGCGCACCCCCGGCGGGGGTGTCCAGCGACCTAAGCACCCCCGACGGGGGTGGTGACGACCAACCTGCGCACCCCCGACGGGGGTGACGACACGGCAACTCACCCCCGGCGGGGGAATTCAGGGCTCGGCCTAACCCGCTTCGGGGGCAACAGCATCCGCTCGCTCCCACCTGTCAGTGGGTGAACGGAGACTCGATCTCATGACATTGACAACCGCTCAGCTTGACCGCGCCGTCGGTGTTCTGCTGGGCACCGCAGCCGGAGATGCACTCGGGGCCGCATACGAGTTCGGCCCACCCCGCGGCCCGGAACTCGAGGTCGCCATGGTTGGTGGCGGGAGCTTCGGCTGGGAGCTCGGTGAGTGGACCGACGACACCTCGATGGCCATTGCCATCGCCGAGGTCGCCGCGACGGGCGCGGACCTGCGTGACGAAGCGGCTCTCGACGCACTGGTCCGCCGGTGGCACGAATGGTCGCAAGACGCCGAAGATATTGGTATCCAGACCAGTAACGTGCTGCGCACAGCCCACTGGCTCGGCCTCCATGCGCGTACCGCCCGAGAAGCGTCCGCAGCGCTGCATGAGCGCACTGGCCGCACCGCAGGCAATGGCTCGCTGATGCGGACCGCGCCCGTAGCCCTGGCGTACCTCGATGACGAGGGTGGCCTTGTCCAGGCTGCCCGTGCGGTGAGCGAGCTGACGCATTACGACCCGGAGGCGGGTGACGCCTGCGTCTTATGGAGCTTGGCGATCCGTCACGCCGTTCTCACCGGCGTGCTGAACGCCCGAATCGGCCTTCAGCACATCGACGCAGACCGACGCGAGAAGTGGGCTTCGCGGCTAGATGTCGCCGAAAAGTCGCAGCCTTCGGACTTCAAGAACAACGGCTGGGTTGTTGAAGCGCTGCAGGGTGCGTGGTCGGCGATCACGACCACCCCCATCCCGCAGGATGATCCAGCCACCGGTGTCTTCCGCGCCGACCATCTCCGCCTGGCGCTCGACGCCGCGGTGCGCGGCGGTTACGACACCGACACCGTCGCTGCCATCGCGGGCGGCCTGCTGGGCGCTGTCTACGGGGCCTCAGCCGTCCCCGCGGAGTGGCGTCGTATGCTGCACGGCTGGCCCGGCCTGCGCACCCGGGCCCTGGTGGCGCTGGCTACCCGAATCATCAAGGCGGACACGCTGTTCAACTATGACTACTATCCGATCACCCCGGTCCAGCATCCCTATGATGAGGAGGTGTGGCTGGGTGCTGTCGCGACGCTGCGGGCACTCCCGCCCGGCGTGGACGCCGTGGTTTCGCTGTGCCGGGTGCACGACGATGATCTGCCGGTGGGCGTCGAGCAGATCGACGTGCGGCTCATCGACAACCTCGGACCAGATGCCAACCCCAACCTGGATTTCGTCCTGACCGACACGGTGCGGCTCATCGAGCAACTCCGCAACGAGGGACGTACGGTGCTCGTGCACTGCGTGGCCGCCCAGAGTCGGACACCCACCGTGGCAGCACTCTACGGTGCACGCAGGCAGGGCATCAGCGCCGAAGCGGCGCTGCGGGGGGTGACCTCGGTGCTTCCGGACGCCTACCCCAACAGCGACTTCCGCCGCGCCCTGCAGAGACTGGCACCATGATCGTCTTCAGGAAACGTGACCTGAGACACCGAGCACACCGCCGCCGACCTGGATGCGCCGACGGATCGGCGGATAGTGACCACCGAGTTTCGGCGAAATCTAGGCAGGCCTTCAGACTCTTCGCTCATCGTCCCGCTTTCTCGATGAACGCGATCAACGCGTCGTTGTAGAGGTCGGGCCGCTCGAAGTACGTCGAGTGGCCCGCGCCGGCGACCTCGACGATAGACGCGTTGGCGAGGCGCTGCGCGCTGTCGATGACAAGGTGCGGCGGAAAAAGCACGTCGTCGGTACTTGTGATCACGAGGACGGGAACGCCGGTGGCGTCGAGGTCTTTGTGCGCGACCGCGTCGCCGGTCAGGGAGGCGCCGACCGCGGCCATCGGGGGTGTGTGGAAGGTGTTCAGCTCTTGGTAGAGGAAGGCGCGGGCGGGGTCGCGTTCCACGAAGGTACGGGAGATGGCCGAGTGCGCGCCGATGCGCTGCTCGGCGCCGAAGTTCGCGGCCGCCTTGGTCCTCCAGTCGCGGAAGTACTCGAGGAGCGCAGTCGTCCAGAGCCCGCCGACAGTGTTCGACAGTGTGAGCGAGTGCGTGCGCGCCGGATGGGCGACCGTGAAGGCCGTCACCCACCAGCCGCCCAGTGACTGGCCGACGAGGTGCGCACCCGGTGTGCCCGTCGCATCGAGAACTGCGATCATGTCGGCGACCGCCGCCGCGCTGCCGAACACGCCGGAGGTGAACGTCGAGTTGCCGAAGCCGCGGCAGTCCCACGTGATCACACGGAATCCGTTGGCTGCGAGCGTCGGCACCTGCTGGAACCACGCGGCATGCGTGCCGCCGGCGCCGTGCGTGAGCATGATTGCGGGCAGATCGTCGTCGCCGCTGACTTCGTAATAGATCTCTTCGCCGCCGCACGCGACGGTCCCGGTCTGCCAGCGCGCAGTCATTGGGCTGCTGTGACGGTGTCGGCGAACATCTCGTCTCCCCAGAGTGCGAGTGCGTTGTCGTGTGTGAAGGCCTTGAAGTCATCTGCCGTAACGCGCCCGCGATCAGTGTGCCGCCGGGCTTCACCCGTTAGGCACGTATTTGGCACGGTCTTCGTAGAAAACTAGTCGGAGCAGCTGAGTTGCCCAACCACATGGACTCGTTCAATAGCAGCTCTACGGTCGCCAGTCGATGACCACGGCGGCCGGGTCGATGACCTCGCGGCCCTCTCGGTCCCGCTTCCAACCGACCTTTGTGGCCCCGCCGCATACGCACCCAGCGAGGCCCCCCGCCTGGGGGGCTTGGCCGCTGGCTGGCGACTCCCTGCCTCTGAGTCTGGTGCAGACGTTAGCCAGCAGAAGACCCCCGTCGGGGCAAGCATGTGCTCAGAGGCCCCTGCCCGCGGGCATCGTTCAGATGACGGTTGATACCGCCGATGTTGATCGCGCTACAGGCCCGTCGCTCCCCAATGCCCCAGGTGGGGGTGACACACACCCCGGTGCGGGCCCACGGATCATATGAGGGCGTTCTGCGGTTTGTCTGCAGGGGTGGGGGCGCCGACGACCTCCCCGCGCCGGACCCGCTCGTCGGAGACACAACCCCATCGACCACGTGCACGAGAGCACTGGCGACGTTCCGGACGAGTTCAGATAGGGGGCGTTCGGATCCACCACGGGAACCGGGGCCGATGTCTCCGACTCCGCGTCCTTCGTGTCCTTCTTCTCGACCATGGCCTACCTCTCGATCGTCGGGAGCTTGTGTGACCAGGATCCGTCCTGGTTCTGGATGGAGATGAGCCGGTGCGACTCGCCCGCGTGTACTTCTGCTGCCGCCAGCGCTGCCCGACGTGGGGGATGTCCACGTAGCCCGGCTGTCCCACACCGCTGCCGGTGAAAATCGTTGCGGAGCACCGATTTTCAGCAACGTCGGAAGTCGTTTCGGCCATATCCGTACTTGGTGCACGGTCCTCGTGCCATCTACATGCCACTACGGCGTGTTTGACCCCGTCCCGGCCGTCTGCGGTCGTCGCCGTGCGTGTCGTCGAGTGTGCCGAGCTGATCGCGGCCGACCTGTTCAAGAACGCCGACCAGAGCCGCAGGCGGATCACCTACGCCGAGGTGAAGAAGCACCCGGCCATGTTGGCCAACCATCAGCGCGGCTGTACGTGCGGCCGCCGCGGGCTCCTGTCACGGGTCAGCGCCCAGCGGGTCTATGCGATCGCCAGCGGATGGCAGCGACAGGTGCGGGCCACCCGCGTGCGTGGCATGCGCTGAGCGCGATTCCTACTTAATGAGAAGTCGACTACACCTGTGCCACAGGGCATTTGGTGTGATACCGCAGTTCATGAAGGTCCGCCTGCGGCGGCCGAGAGCCCGAGAGGAAAGACAGCCGTCGCAGGCGAAGTTTCTCTAGGCGACCTCCCGAGCTGGCCAGCCCCACCCTCGGTCGTCGATCAGCTCCATGCCGAGCACGACTGCGTGCAAGCCCACTTGGCATTGTGCTGCGAACAGCACACAACGGCGGCCATATTTGGGATCGGTAGCCGCCCGCGCGGTCTGTACTGACTGGACGGGCGACACGTCAAGGCGTGTGCTCCTGACGAAAAGGATCAACCGTGAAACGAACGTTGATAAAGGGGTTGGCGGCAACTGCGTTCTTGTCTGTCGGTTTAGGTTGCGGCGGTCTCGAACTGGCCGCAGGTACTGCCCAGGCCAGCCCCGTCGGCCCATACACGTGGTGCCCTGGGCAATCCACGGACGCCCACATGCCCCCCGGCGGAGCGCCCGGCCCGGCGTCACCGGGGCCGCGCGTTGAGTGGGACTGGAGTGTCTGCCACACCTTCTGGCTCGTGACTTGGGGCGACGGGAACGTGGGCGGTCCTGATCGCACCATATGGGATGGAGCTGATCCACCACCGCCTTCACCCCCGCCGCCGGGCGTCATCAATGCCGATAACTGCCAGCAGATCCTCGGAATTTTCTGCCCCCGTGGATGACTTGCAGGTCACCGATGCCTGCGCACCCCGTGTCACGGCTAGTCCGTTTTGTGTAAGGACGCCAAACTCGCGGTCGACAGGGCCTTACACGTCGCCCATAGCGCTGAGGAATGGTATCTAGCCGACCAAGTGCGCCGAGGCATCAAGGCGGTAGAGACTCGCGCCTACCACGCTGCCTAGAGTCGCGCCGAAGGGGTGACGACGGATGAAAAGACGGATGAAAGGCGCTAGCGCGACGGCTGGCGATACCAGCGACAGCCCCGTGGCGGTAGATGTGCGGGTGCGTGCGTATCCGGGCACGGACGGCGAGGTCGGCGGCATTGTCGTCGAGGATTTCGGCGATCTGACGGGGCGGCGCGACGATGTGCATTGTCGCGCTCATAGCCGGTATTCGTTGCCCACCCCGCCACGGATCGGTCTGTCTCGCCATCGGTTGGCTGGGTACATCGGTGAGACGATGCATGGCGTGTAGTCGAATGGGTACGTGCGGTCCCAGCCGCGAGTCACACGGTGCGCTGCAGGAGCGCGTTTCCCGTGTCGGCAGAAACGATTTGTACAGCCGCGATTTGGTCGATCGGCATTGACGTGCTCCCGGCCGGAGTTGCGCGGACACCGTCGACCGCCATCCAGGTGGCCAGTCGGTCGTGGCTCCCGTCGCGGCCGACCACCACCATTGCGAGCTTGCCGGGGGCTTCGTCACCGTGAGGGTCGGAGGTGCCCACTTCCGCCGGGTAGGTGCAGTTCATGTCGATTTGGGTTCCCCAGTCGTGGCCGGTCATCGTGACCGTAGCCGTCAGCTCGGTAGGCGCCACGGGCGTCATCGTCAGCGCGGAGGCGTCGGCCCGCCGCACCGAAGCCGGTGCACCCCAATGGAATTGCACACCAGCCAGCACACCGAACACCATCACCGCGGCCGCAGCGGCCATCGTCCACGTCCTCACGCGCGCAACGCGGCGTCGGCGCCTCACCTCGGCTAGCGGCGATGTCGACACCCGCGGGCGCAGCGGGGGCAGCGTCTCCGATGCGCCGTCGTCGATCGCAGCGACCTCGTCGGCGGTCAGTTGCCCAAGAAGTGCAGGCAGGCCTTTGAGTTCGTCGACGGATTTGGCAGCACGACTTGCAATCGCGCAGGTGCGCCTCATACTCGCGCCGGTCGGCGTCGGACAACGCCCCCAGGACGTAGGCTGCGTCCCACAGCACGTATTCGTCGCTGTCGCCCACAAGCGACGGTGAGCGAGATGCACCCTCCATGGCGACCTCCCACCCAATAACACGAGGTAGAACTGACACCAGTTCACCGCAGCCGCGCCAATAACGTTTTTCACCCTTATGTTAACTGAGCGATTCTGCCTCGACGCGTCGGCGCGGTCGGCGGCGCCCACCGGGTGACTTGCGCTGGCCGAGTTGTTATCCGACGACTGACGACCGGCCCCGAGCCTGCCCGTCAACACCAAACGACGCCGACGGCAAGCCCGAAACGCAGATACGCGCTATGAATGTGCTGGGAATGCAGTGCCGATCCCCCATGCATCCCCTAATCCCCTAGCGGGTTTGGCCAGCGAACCCCAGACCACCGCCAATAAGGACGGGCGCCGGCCCCCTGCCCATAGGGGGTAGCGGTCCATAACGTTGCTGGAAGTGACCGGACGTATCCGGCAACGCTCTCTCAACCAACGCGAAAGGCCTTTCTGCATGGATTCCGTCATCCAGTACATTCTCGAGCTGTTCAACAACGAGGTAGCTGCGCAGCATTTCGCCGCCAATCCCGAGGCGGCGTTGGCGAACGCCGGGCTGTCGGGTGTCACCTCCGAACAGCTGCAGTCAGCGGCCTCGAGCGCTGTGCCCGGGCTAACTCTCGGCGATGGCAATCCGGTTGCCAGTCTGCAGCAGGCGGTGTCGGACCAGTTCGGGTTCGGTGGCCATGAAGGCATCACCTCGGGCCTGGCCGGCGGACTCGGCGACGGGCTGGAAACCGGACTCGGACTCGGCGGTGGGCTGGAATCCGGACTCGGACTCGGCGGCGGGCTCGAGACGGGACTCGGCGGCGGACTCGAAACAGGGCTCGGTCTTGGCGCAGAAGTCGCTGGCGGAGTCGAGGCAGGCATCGAGAGCGCAGTCGGACTGGGTGCTGGACTCGGCGGCGGCGCCGAAATCGGCGGTGGATTCGAAGCCGGCCTGGAAGGAGCAGCAGGACTTCGCGGCGGTAGCGAATTCGGTGGCGGCACCGGCTTCGGAGCCGGCGGCCAATTCGGCGTCGAGGCCGGATTCCACGAAGGCGCCCACATCGGCGGCACCGAACACGCCGGCGCAGGCTTCCAAGAAGGCTTCGGAGCCGGCGGCCAAATCGGCGGTAGCGCCGGGCTGAGTGGCCAAGCCGCCGCACAGGGCGGCGCGGCATTCGGCGAACGTCGCGACGTGCGCTCGACGAGCAACGTCTCCGACCGGCCCGCGGGTAGCGACTCTTCCGTGGCTGCCAACAGCGCCACGAACGTGAATGTTCAGGGAGAGTTCTCGAACAGCGCGTCGGCCGGATTCTCTGGCCCGCTGGGCGGCGTGGCGGTCGGCGAGCAGGCCGCGGCTGGCGGCGGTGCGACCGTCGGGGCCGGTGGCAGTGGCCTCGGTAGCGCGGGCGTTTCCACTGCCGCGTCGGCCGGGGTGACCAGTGCGGCATCTGCCGGATTGGGAGGCGCCTCGATCAGCAGCCAGGCAGCCGCCAGCGGCAATGTCGCGGCGGCCGGGCTTGTCGGCAACGAAAGTAGTGCTGCCAGCGGCCATACCAACCTGCAAAGTGGCGGCTCGCTGACCGGCGGCGCCAACGCTGGAGTGGGCGCCAACTTCTTCGGCAATGAGGCGGCGACGCTGGGCGGGCACACGAACGTTCAAGCCGGAGGTGCGTTGAGCGGTGGCGCATCCGCTGCCGGCCACGGCGACATCCTCGGTGATGAGGCGGCGACGCTCGGCGGCCATACCAACGTGCAGACGGCGAACTCACTGGGCGGTGCAGGACTGACCAGCCACTCGAGCGGCGGCGCCACGGTAGGCGGCCACGGCGACATCCTCGGTAGCGAGGGGGCCGCGCTCTACAGCCACAACACCGCGAGCCAGGGCGTCATCAACGACCACAGCTCGACGGCCGCCAGTGGCGTCATCGACACGACCGGTTCGACCGCGGCCAGCGTGGGCGCCACGTCCCACACGGGGTCCGTCATCTCCACACCGGACAACAGCACCCATGCGGGCACCCAGAGTTCGATCGACACGAGCCACTCGTCGACGACGATCGATGACCACACGGCGCTCAGTTCGTCGAGCCACGGGGTCAGCGAGCCAGATCACTCGGCGGTCGATTCGCCGAGCCACGCACCGCTGTTCGACACAAGCCACGAGTCGCTGCAGACACATGTGGACGCCGACACCCACGCGTCGCCTCACACCGACATGGGTCCGCACGGATTCTGATCGCACGCAGCGTCGTGCTGCCAACGTGGGCTTCACGGCCGTGTCGTGGCCGTGCTCGTCGGGGGAGTGGAGGCGCTTGGTCTCCCGGCGAGCCGCCCCGCGACCGAGAATGCACCGGCGGGCGGTGGCATCCGTGTGCACGACTTGCGGGACACGTTTCGGGGTCCAGCAACTGTCGGCGGGCGTCCACTCGATGCAGGTGTCGAAATGACCTATGCGTTCATAGCCCCTGATCCCGAAGCCAGCTGTCGATCCTTTCGGCGACTGCTTGCCATCCGGTCTCAAGCATCATGACGTGCCCCATGTCGGGAAAGATCTCCACATCCGTTTGGTAAATCCCCGCCACAGCAGACGCGTCCCCGTCGATTCGAGAGCCGTCGTCTTTTGCGCCGAGAACAAGCATCGGTGCTGTCACAAGGCCAGCATCGGGAAGACGGTTCACCGTTTCTCGTACAGCGCGTGTGCTCTCGGGCTCCGAACGGGCCGCACAGGATATGACGATGGATTCGGGGGTGTCCGCACAGAACATGAATTCACGGGCCAAGGCCGGAGTGTTAAATAGATCGGCTGGATTGCCGAAAGTGTTGGTACGCAGAACAAACCATGGATGACGGATCCCACTCTGGGGTCAGTGGCCGCACTAGTCACGCCTGACATAAAGGCCCTAAGCCTTCGGTGGCCGTCCTGCCTCTATGCAGGACGGCCACCGTTTGCGACCCGCCAGGGATGACAGGCTGACTGAGAACTGCCGCGCGGACCGAGCTTTGATTTTTGTCTAGCCTCTAGTCTGCCGACCGGTGGGCGAATCGGCGATCGAGACGATGGATCAGGCCGTCGACGTACCGCAATTCGGCTTCCACACTTCGGATTTGGGACCGCAGGCGGCTGATCGCCGAGCGCTGCCCATGGTCGGTACGGCGGGTGATCTCGTCGTGCCGCTTGGCGAGGTGGTTCGAGAGTTGCTTACGCTCTTCGACGAGGGAGGCACGAAAGTAAGCAGCCTGCTTAGCGTCGGCCTGCTTGTCGGCCTCTAGCGCCGAATCGGAATATGGCATCGAGCGCACCATAACCCCCGACGAGCACCCTGTCGCAGCGCGGCTGAGTCAGCGCCGATACCGCCAGGTGTGCACGACCATGAGCAAAGCGGTCGCCAACACGAGAGCAGACCCGTACATCTCTCTATTGTCCCCGTAATCGACCGTCGAACGGGGAACCTTCAGCCGCGTCCGTCGCCGCGCGTGTCGATGACCCGCGCAGCGATATCGACCAGCCGGGTGTTGCTGTCCTGAGACAGTCGGCGCAGCATCTCGAAGGCGCGCACATCGTCGACCCCGTAACGCTCCATGATGATGCCCTTCGCCTGGCCGATGCGGTCACGGGTGGTCAGCGCCGACTGCAGTTCCTCGCCCTCACGGCTGGCCAGAATCGCCGCCGCGGCGTGGGCGGCCAGCACGGTGCCGATCGTTTCGGACTCGCCGTTAAATGCGTTGGACTGGAACGCGAACAGATTCAGCGCACCCGCGGTGCGTTTCGCGGTGTAGAGCTTGATGGATAGTCCGCTCAGCACACCTAACTCGACGACGGCGGGCGAGTATTGCGGCCATTTTTCTTCAGTGCGGAAGTCTTCGGTCCGCACGATCATTTCGTCGAGGGCGGCCTCCACGCACGGCCCCTCGTTGAACTTCATCTGGAGTTCGTCCAGCCGGTGCGGCAAGTCGGAGGTGACGCCCACCGAGTCCCACTTACCGCCCTTGCCGATCAGCAACACCCCCGCGGTGTCCACGCCGGGCACCAGTTCCTTCGCCGCTGCCGTGACGTCAGACAGGACGTCCTCGACGCGCCGCGGCCCAGCCGCGATGCGGGCCAATTCCGCCATCCGCACAGCGAGGTCGTGGTTTCGCCGTTCCGTCATACCAAAAGGGGTTCCCAATGACGGCCGAATGCACACCGATCTTGATCTCGCCGCATATGCGTGGTGCCGTTGACGTTTGTCGACCGACGACTTCGGCAATGCTGCGCACAGGTGGGGGTAGCGGTCGACCACTATGCCCACCGAGGTCTCGTCGGTTCAGACGCGAGCCGGCGGGGCCGACCTCCCCCGGCGGGGGCGATTCCGCCGCAGTCACTCTGTTAGTTGTAGTATCGTGCCGGTCATGGGCAGCTCCACCAATGTCTGGATCCTCGGCGGCTACCAGAGCGACTTCAGCCGCAACCTGACCCGGGAGGGACTCGATTTCGCGGACCTGACCGTGGAAGTCGTCGCTTCCACGCTTGCCGCCGCGCGACTGGACGCCGCCGCGATTGACGTGGTCCACGTCGCCAACGCGTTCGGCGAACTGTTCGCCGGGCAGGGCCACCTCGGCGCGATGCCGGCCACCGTGCACGAGGGATTGTGGGACACCCCGTCGTCACGCCACGAGGCCGCCTGCGCGTCGGGCAGCGTCGCGACTCTGGCCGCGATCGCCGATCTCCGCTCCGGCGCGTACCAGACGGCGTTGGTGGTCGGTATCGAGCTGGAGAAGACCGTCCACGGCGACACCGCCGCCGGGCACCTCGGCGCCGCCGCGTGGATCGGCCACGAGGGCGCCGACGCCAAATTCATGTGGCCCAACATGTTCGCCCAGGTCGCCGACGAGTACGACCGTCGGTATGGCCTCGACGAGATCCACCTGCGCTCGATCGCCCAGCTGAACTTCGCCAACGCCCGGTCCAACACCAACGCGCAGACCCGCGGCTGGACCGTTCCGGACCTGCGAGCAGGCCGTGACGGCGCCTCCGCCCTCGAGAATGAGGTCAATCCCGTCATCGAGGGCAGGCTGCGCCGTTTCGACTGCAGCCAGATGACCGACGGTGGCGCCGGCGTCGTCCTCGCCACCGACGACTACCTGCGCGACCATCCGGAGGTGCGGCCGATCGGCCGGATCGACGGCTGGGGGCATCGCACCGTGGGCCTGGGTCTGCAGCAGAAGTTCGACCACGCGTCGGGCGAGCCATACGTGATGCCCCACGTCCGGGGTGCGGTGCTCGACGCGTTCGACCGTGCACACGTGACGCTGGACAACGTTGACGGCTTCGAGGTGCACGACTGCTTCACGCCGAGTGAGTACCTCGCCATCGACCACATCGGGCTGACCGGCCCCGGCGAATCGTGGAAAGCCATCGAGAATGGCGACATCGAGATCGGTGGCGTGCTGCCGATCAACCCCAGCGGCGGCCTCATCGGCGGCGGCCATCCCGTCGGAGCATCCGGGGTGCGGATGCTGCTCGACGCCGCCAAACAGGTCAGCGACCGCGCAGGCGACTATCAGGTCGAAGGTGCAAAGACGTTCGGCACGTTGAACTTCGGCGGCAGCACCGCCACCACGGTCAGCTTCGTCGTCGGATCGGCAAGGGAGAACTAGAGATGGATGTTGAGGTCGTCGGTAAGTTTCTGTCGACACTGCCCGAGGACGACGACCACCCCTACCGGACGGGGCCGTGGCGGCCGCAGACCACCGAATGGGATGCCGACAACCTGACCGTCGTCGACGGTGAGATCCCGTCCGACCTGGACGGGGTGTATCTGCGCAACACCGAGAATCCCCTGCACCCGTCGCTGAAGTTCTACCACCCATTCGACGGCGACGGCATGATCCACGTCGTCGGCTTCCGGGACGGAAAAGCGTTCTACCGCAACCGATTCGTCCGGACCGATGGACTGCTGGCCGAGGACGAAGCCGGCGGCGCACTGTGGCCAGGCCTCGCCGAACCCGTCCAGGTCGCCAAGCGCGACTACGGGTGGGGTGCGCGGACATTGATGAAGGACGCGTCGAGCACCGACGTCATCGTGCATCGCGGTAACGCGCTGACCAGCTTCTACCAGTGCGGCGATCTTTACCGGGTCAATCCGATGACCGCCGAGACGATGGGCAAAGAGGACTTCAACGGGCACTTCCCATTTGACTGGGGCGTGTCTGCGCATTCCAAGGTCGACGACGCCACCGGCGAACTGCTGTTCTTCACCTACAGCAAGCAGGCCCCGTACATGCGCTACGGCGTGGTCGACGCCAACAACGACCTGGTGCACATCACCGACATCCCGCTGCCTGGTCCGCGTCTGCCGCACGACATGGCATTCACACCGAATTACGCGATCCTGAACGACTTTCCGTTGTTCTGGGATCCCAAGCTGCTGGAAGCCGATATCCATCTGCCGGGATTCCACGCCGACATGCCGTCGCGGTTCGCGGTCATCCCACGGCGTGGCGGGGCGGGCGACATCCGGTGGTTCGAGGCCGACCCAACGTTCGTGCTGCATTTCACGAACGCCTACGAGGACGGCGACGAGATCGTGCTTGACGGGTTCTACGAGGGCGATCCGGCACCGGTCGACAGCCTCACGGGTGACAAGTGGGAGAAGGCATTTCGATTCCTCGCCCTCGACCGGCTACAGACCCGGCTGCGCCGCTGGCGGTTCAACCTGGTGACGGGCGCCACCACCGAGGAGCAGCTCACCGACAGCATCACCGAATTCGGCATGATCAACGCCGGTTACGCGGGCCGCGAGTACCGCTACACCTACGCCGCGACCGGCAAACCGGGCTGGTTCCTGTTCGACGGACTGGTCAAACACGACCTGCACACCGGCTCCGAGGAGCGCTTCGCGTTCGACGACGGCGTGTACGGCAGCGAGACCGCGATGGCGCCGCGAGTGGGCAGCACCGGCGAGGACGACGGCTATCTGGTGACGCTGACCACCGACATGGTCGACGACGCGTCCTACTGTCTGGTCTTTGACGCCGCACGGCTTTCCGACGGTCCCGTCTGCAAGCTGCAGCTACCGGAGCGGATCTCCAGCGGCACCCACTCGACGTGGGCGGACGGATCGTCGTTGCGACGCTGGCACAGCGCCGACGACGCTGCCTCCGCGATCGGCCTGTAGGTGGCGCAGCCAGAGCCCAACGCCGTCGCTCGCATGCTCGGCCAGCTCGGGGATGAGTGGACGCTGCTGGTGGTTCAGCAGGCGCTCATGGGCGCCACCCGGTACGGCGATTTCGCGGCGCGCCTGCCCATCTCGCACTCTGTGCTGTCCAGCCGACTGCAGTCGCTCACCCGAGACGGGCTGCTCGTCAAACGCACCTACCAGACCAACCCGCCACGAGCCGAATACCTGACCACGCCGCGCAGTCGGTCGTTGTGGCCGGTGCTTGTGACGATCTGGGACTGGGAGCGACGCTGGGTGCCCGGCCACGCCGAGGGCTTGCCCGCCATGCTCCATTCGACGTGCAACGGTGAGTTCGCTCCGCAGGTCACCTGCCGGTCATGCGGCGAGACGGTCAGCGAGAAAGACGTTGTCGCGCAATGGGGTCCCAGCGGATCGTGGGCTCGATCGATGCCCACCACCGCGAGCCGGCGACGGTCCGCAACGGGTCAGGCGGGCCTGTTCCCGCAAACGATGAGCGTGCTCGGCAACCGGTGGGCGTTCGCGATTCTCGTAGCCGCCTTCGTCGGGATCAGCCGATTCACCGACTTCCAGACGCAGCTCGGCGCACCGCCTGGATCCATCGCCGACCGGCTGTCGATCTTCGTGGCCAACGGGGTGTTGGCCACGACGGACAACCGCTACCGCCTCACCGAGAAGGGCCGCGCCCTGTTCCCGGTGCTGATTTCGGCGTTGCAGTGGGCGCAGCGGTGGTTTCACTCCCCCGAGGGTCCAGCGGTGGTGCTCACCCACACGGCGTGTGGTCGGCGCTTCACGGCGGTCCTGACCTGCAACCAATGCACCCGTCCGCTGCGCGGGACACACGTCTCGGCGGTCTAGCCCTCGTCGCCGGCGTGGCGGTCCAGCCGGAACTGCAGATGCGTGCGTACCGAGGGCCATTCGATATCCAGGATCGAATACACCACGGTGTCGCGCCGCGACCCGTTCGGCAGCAGCTGATGACTGCGGAGCACTCCGTCCAGCTTGGCGCCGAGCCGCTCGATCGCCGTCCGGCTGGTGAAGTTGAAGAAATGGGTTCGGAATTCGACTGCTATGCAACCTAACTCGTCGAAAGCGTGACTCAGCATCAGCAGCTTGGTTTCGGTGTTGACTCCGCTGCGCCGCGCCGATGCCCCGTACCAGGTGTTGCCGATCTCCAGTCGCCGGTTGGGGGCGTCGACATTCAAATAGCTCGACGATCCGACCAGTGTGCCGTCGAGGCTGCGCACGACGAACGTCAACCCGGTGTCGGGCGTCTGCAGCCCGAGCCGCATGTCCACCCATCGCGCGGCGGTCTGCGGCGACGGCGCGCCGGTGAACCACAAGCTGCCCACATCGCCATCGGCGGCGGCCGCTGCTATCTCCGGAACATGCTCCCGTGCAAGCGGTTCCAGCGATACCCACCGCTTTCCCGCCAACGTCACCGGCTCGACGAATCCTGTCATGACGCACGTCCGACCGAAGCCCACGCCACCACCATCGCCCAGATCGACAACACGATCGCGAAGACAGTCACCGCCGCGCCGATGTACAGCCCGTAACCTGCCGCCACAGGCGGATGCACGTAGAGGCGGTAGTAGAACATCGTCAGCACCGCGAGCAGCACCGAGATGGCCAGCGCCGCAGACGATGCCACGCGCGCCGACAGTCCACGCGCAGCCATCGCGCCGCTGACGATCAGGGCCGAAGACAACAGCGCGATGAGTTGGCCGGCACCGAAGTGTGCCGGCAACGTCAGGTTCCCGACAATCCCGCCGATCGCGTTGGCCCGCCCTCCGCCGTCCTGACGGGTAGTGAGCCACGGCAGCCACACGGTGACGGCCATAATCGCTGCACAGAACGCGACCAGCCAGCCGGGGCTCAGGCGAAGCATGAGATGAGACTATCGCGGGGCGCGACGGGATTATCTGATGTGCCGGGCAGTCCAGGTCAACGCATGATCGGCCACGTCTTCCCAACCGGGGAGCGCGGTGATCAGGTGTGACCGACCGTGGAACACCTTGAAGTCCGTCGACGCATGCGATCTGCGGTACCGGTTGAAGTTCTCATAGACCACCAACTCGGGCATCACGTGGTCACGGTCGCCTGCGATCAGCAACAAGGGTGCGCGGTCGGCGTTGGCGAAGTCGACGGTGCTGACCGCCTTTGACTTCGGCATGAAGTCCGCGGTGGACACGTCGAAGATCACTCGCCCCGGCGCGGGGATCGCCAGCCGTGAGTGCCAGCCGTCGGATTCGCTCCGCGACACCGTATTGGCGAAGACGTAGTGGAAATGCGCCGGGCTGATCGTCACTTCGCGTCCGCGATTGCGCGGATCGCGCAGCGCCGGCCACAGCGAACGCCACATCGACGGCGGAAAGCGCAGCACGCCCCGCGGCTTCGCCGGCTCAATGGCCACCCCGGCGCGTCCGAGGCCCCGGTCGAGCAGCAGCTGGGTGACCAGCCCACCCGTGGAATGTCCGATCAGAATCGGCGGGTCGGGGAGAGCCCGGACGAAGGCGTCGAAGTGCTCCACCCCGTCGGCGAGCCCGATCCCGTGGTCCGCGGGCCACGCAGGCGTGTGCACGACGTGCCCGGCGGCCTTGTACCTGTCAACCCACGGCCGCCAACTGTCCGCCGATAACCACAATCCGTGGATCAGCACAATCGGCGCCGGGGTATTCGACATCGTCTCTAGTGTGGAACGTCGATACGACACAAGGGCGGTAATGCGATGAGCGAACTTCCCGATTGGGCTCAGCAGCTCGACCTGTCCCCTCATCCCGAGGGTGGCTGGTTCCGGGAAACCTGGCGCAGCGGACTGATGATTCCCCAGTCCGCCCTGCCCCAGGACTACGCGGGCGCGCGCAGTGCCGGGACCGCGATCCTGTTCCTGCTCATGCCCGGTCAGCAGTCGGCGTGGCACACCGTGCGCAGTACGGAGCTGTGGCTTTACCACCGCGGCAGCCCGCTAAAGCTGCAGTTCGGGCCGGAACAGACCAGTGCCGCAACGCATCTGCTCGGCAGCGACATCACGGCGGGCGAGCAGGCTCAGCTGGCCGTACCGCCGGGTCACTGGCAGCGGGCCTGCCCGCGGGACGACGAGCCCTCGCTGGTCAGCTGTGTCGTGGTGCCGGGATTCGACTTCGCCGACTTCTCACTGGCCGCTCCTAGCGACTGAGCAGCGCCACCGCAGCAGACACCAACGCGGCGTTGTCGGGTGCCGTCGATCCGTCGGGCAGCAGCAGGGTGTCCTCCATGCCGATGCGCGTCTGCACGCCACGAACCCCCGCGTGTTCCAATAGCGGCCAACAACTTTCGTTGAAACCGTGCAGCAGCACCGGTGCCGGTGAACCAGCAGCCAGCACCTCACCGAGCACGTCGTCGGCGGCGGCGACGTCGGCGTCGGGCCCGAGCTCCACCATCACCCGCATGCAGTGCGCGGCGATGTCCGTCTGGGCCCAGGACGCCGCGGCCTCGGTGTGAAAGATCCCGACCTCCACGCCGAGCCCCATGCGGAGCAGCAGCCGGGCGAGGGATTCAGATCCGGGCTCGTGCCAGTTCACCGACGCGAAGTCGGGCAACACGGTCCACGCCTCGACGGTGCGCAGCCGCTCGTCGGGATCGGACAGCGCCCACGCGCCCGTCGTCACCCCGAGCGGCAGACCCGGTGCGGCGAGCCGGACGGCATGCACCGCGGCCCCCACGATGTCCGCCTGCAAAGAGTCGACACCGTCGGCGGTCTTGGGATGCATGTGCACGGCCTTCGCGCCTGCCTCGTGCGCGGCGACCGCGGCGGCGGCCAGCTGTTGCGGGGTGACCGGCAGATCAGGGTGCTCGGCCGGGGTGCGCGCGCCGTTGATGCACGCCTTGACGTAGGTCTTGAGGGCTGGCATGGCCTCATTTTCACCCGCCGCACCGGCAGTTCGCGCAGTACGGTGCTTGGCATGCACGGGCACACCATCGTCTGCGGCGATGATGCGCTGGCAATGCGGATCGTCGAGGAGCTCACGACCGCAGGCATGGCCGTGGTGACCCTGCAGGATCCCGACGGACTTGCCGCCGCGGGGGTCGCCGACGCGGCCGCGGTCGTGTGCGTCGACGACGACGATCCGCTGAACCTCGAAATCGCGTTGCTGGCACGCCGAGCGAATCCCGAGGTGCGGGTCGTGGCCCGCCTCGCCAACAGCGTGCTGCGCGAGGCGATGGCCCAGGACAAAGGGCCCGGCGCCACCCTGGACGTCGCCGATCTGGCGGCACCGTCGGTGGTCGAGGCGTGTCTGGCCAGAACCACCCACACGATTTCGGCGGCGGGCATTGACTTCGTCATCTCCGGAACGAATGCGCCGTACGACGCCACCCTGCGCGAGATGTACGGCGATCTGGCACCGGTGGCGGTGATCTACGGCGAGAATTCGGATGCGCCCGGCGACGTCGTGGTCTGCCCGGGACGCGATTTCCGGGTTCACGAAGGCGACTGGACCGCGATGATCGGCACCGCCGAGGAGCTGGCCGCGCAGGGCATCTCCGTTCCGAGACCTCTGCCCCGCAACCGGGCACGCCGGTCACCATTGCAGCGGGTGGCCGATGCCGTTCGCACGCTCCGCGACGACATCAACCCGATGTTCTATCGCGCGCTTGCCGTGTCGCTCACCCTGCTGGCCGGCTCGACGGCGTTGCTCCGGTTCACGTATCAAAGGCCGCCGGGGATGAGCTGGATCGATGCGCTGTACTTCAGCACCGAGACCATTGCCACGGTCGGGTACGGCGACTTCAGCTTCATCGATCAGCCTTTGTGGCTGCGGATCTGGGGCATCGGGCTGATGTTCGCGGGCGTCACCACCACCGCGATCCTCGTTGCGTTCGTCGCCGACCTGCTGTTGTCGCGCCGGTTCGCGCGATCGGCCGGACGCCGGCAGGTCAGGCGCCTGCGGCACCACATCATCGTCGTCGGCCTCGGTTCGTTCGGAATCCGCGTCGCAGGCGACCTCAAGGCAGCAGGCCACGACGTCGTGGCCATCGAGCGCAACGAGGACAACCGCTACCTGGCGGCCGCAGGCGAACTCGATGTTCCGGTGATCTTCGGCGACGCCACTCTTCGCCAGACGCTCGAGTCGGCGCGCGTCGAGGAAGCCAGTGCCATCGCGGTGCTGACTCAGGACGACATGGTGAACATCGAGACCGGGATCGTGCTGCACGAGATGCTCGCGTCGCGGTCGGTGGCCGGCGTCGACCGCCGACGGGTACCCACGGTGCTGCGGGTATACGACCGCAAGCTGGGGGCTGCTGTCGCGCACCGATTCACGTTCGACCATGTTCGCTCGACCGTTGAGCTGGCGGCGCCGTGGTTCATCGGGGCGGCCCTGGGGCTCGATGTGCTCGGCACGTTCTCGGTGGGACAGCGATCGTTCATGGTCGGCGGCGTCTACGTGAAGCTGGGCAGCGACTTCGACGGTGTGCGGATGGCCGACATGTCGACCCAGACGCGGGTCATCGCGATCACCCGGCCGGGCAGTCCGGCCCGGTTGCATCCGAGGCGGGACACGAAGCTCAGCGCCGGAGACACGGCCTACTTAGTCGGGCCGTACCGGGAACTGCTGGACGCGCTGCGCAAGGGACAGGGCGCCCAGCACCACGTCGGCGAGCGCTAGGAGGTGACCCCGAGAACCCGCAGGGCGTTCTCTTTGAAGAGCAGCGGTAGCACCTCGGGTTTCATGTCGAGGGTTTCGAAGTCGCGGCGCCACCTATCCAGCTCGATGTACGGGTAGTCGGTGCCGAACAGCACCTTGCTGCTCAGCTGACGGTTGGCGGCCCTAACCAGCTGCGGCGGGAAGTACTTCGGGCTCCACCCTGACAAATCGAGGTAGACGTTCGCCTTGTGCGTCGCGATCGAGATCTGCGCGTCGACCCACGGCACCGCCGGATGGGCCATCACGATCGTCAGCCCGGGGAAGTCGGCGGCGACGTCGTCAAGCAGCATCGGGTCGGAGTACCTCAGCTTGACGCCGTGTCCGCCGGGCAGTCCCGACCCGATGCCCGTCTGGCCGGTGTGAAACAGCGCGGGCACGCCCGCCGCCGCGATCGCGGCGTAGATCGGGTAGTAGGCGCGGTCGTTGGGCTCGAAGCCTTGCAGGCTGGGATGGAACTTGAAGCCCTTGACGCCCAACTCGATTTGCCTACCCACCCCCTGCACCGCGCGATCACCGCTCAACGGATCGACGGTGCCGAACGGGATCAGCACATCGTTGTTGCGGGCGGCACCTTCGATCAGGTCCTCGACGGAGTTCGGCGGACGGCCCGAGACCGTCTGCGAGTCGATGGTGAACACCACCGCGGCGGTGTTGCGCTGCCGATAGTAGTCGGCCACCGAGTCGACGGTCGTCACATCGGAGTCCAGCTTGAAGTACTGCTTAGTCGCAGTGAGCAGTTCGTCGTCGTAAGCGTGGTGACCACGGTCGTCGGCCTCGACGTGAGTGTGGATGTCGATCGCGTCGATGGTGTCGAAATCGATTCCGTACTCGTATTTTTCGCCGGGCATTCGCCCAGCCTACGACTTGACCGCAAGGATCTGATCGACCCCCTGACGGCGCACCTCAACGCGGTCGGAGAGTCCCCTCGCGGCGATGCGGTTGGTGATGAAGTCGTGCTGCTCAGCGGCCAGCGTGATGCCGGTGGCACGCACCCCGTAGTGCCGGGCGGCATACAGGATCAGCGAGCCCCAGCCGCATCCCACGTCGAGCAGGTGCTGCCCCTCCTGCAGTTCGAGCTTGCGGCAGATCATGTCCAGTTTCGCGGTCTGCGCGTCGTGCAACGACTGCCCGTCGTGGCTGTAGAACGCCGACGAATACGCCATGTGCTCGTCCAGCAGCAGCTCGTAGAACTCGTTCGACAGGTCGTAGTGGTGTGCGATCGCCCGGTCACGCGGCCAGCACGGCGGCCTTCAACCCGTCGCCCGCACCGATCGACAAAGGTCCCTGCCGCGACCCCGCGATGCCCCACGCCCGGCGCAGGCCGTCGCCGAGATCGCCGTCGACGTCGATGTCCCCGGTCACGTATGCCCGGGCTAGGCCCAGTTCGCCTGGTGCCCACAGCAATCGACGCAGCGCGCGGCGGGACCGGATGATCAGCACTGGCGCACCGGCCGGACCTGCCTCACTACCGTCCCAGGCGCGGATGCGCACGGGAAGGTCGATTCCGACGGCGTCACGTACCAGTGTCGCGAGCCGATCGGCGACGTTCACCGCAGACGTTGGCGTCAATGCACACTCCAAGTCGACCCGATGTGGTTACCTCTTACGATGCCGTACAAGATCGACCCGGACGTGCTTTCCACGGTCGCCAAGGAGGTCGTCGGCCTCTCCGCCGCCGGTGGCGAGCTGATCTCGCGCACCACTCAGTTGCTCGCCGACGAATACCCGGACCTCATCGATCCCACACCGGGACGGTGGGTCGGCAGCAAGGCCGGAGGCATTCTCGGCAAGGTCCGGTTTCTCTACTTCAGCCCTCGCGAATATGTCGTCCTGTTCGGATCTCCCACTGGCACACAGGGTTTTTCGGGACGCTATAAGCACGTCGACATTCACAAGTTCCTGATCGCCGGTCAGATCGACTCTTACGACCTGGAGTCCGACGAGATGACGGCCATGACGCTGCGACCCGGCGAACACACTTGCCTCGAACGGGGTCATGCTCGCGGCCTCACGATTCACCCCGGCTCGTGGCACATCGAATACGGCCGGGGCGCGGTGCTGACCACGTTGCCGTTCGCAATGGTGGACACGCTGTTCGTCTCGCTTGAACTCGAATCCGTCCGCCGGTCGACGGTGGAGTTCACCAAGCTCGTCGGCCGTCGGTTCCGCCGCTAACCTCAAGCGGCCGGGGCGAATACGTTTTTGAATTTGTTCAGCGACTCCTGGATGTCGCCGCGCAATGCGGCTGCGACCACCATGCCGATCGGGCCGAACAGTGCCGGGCCGCCGAGGTGCACGTCGAACGTGACGGTCGAGCAGTCACCCGACGGCTTGACCTTCCCGATCAGCTTGACCTTGACGCCACCCCTGCCTTCGCCGTTTAGGGTCATCGCCTCGGGCGGCTTGAAGTGGACGATGGTCCATCGGATCCGGTTGGGCATGCCTTTCACCTCGACGATCGAATCGACGACCGTTCCCTTCTCCAAGGTTTCGGGCAATTTGCTGCGCCAGACCCGGTGAATGGTCAGCCATTCCTTGTACCGGGACAGATCCGACGCGCACTCCCACGCCTGCCCCGGCGGCAATGGAACGTCAACGGAGACGGAGAGTTTGGCCATGCGTCAGGATGTTTGCGGATCCGTCTTGTCGATGGCCTTCTTGGCGGCGTCCTGAACCTTGTCCACCTGGCCGGCGTACTTGCCCTGGGTCTTCTGGTCGACGACGTCGCCGGCCTTGTCGATCGCCATGTCGACCTTGTCGGCGTTCTTCGATGCGAGGCTCTTGATCTTGTCTAGAAATCCCATGGGGCTCACCCTACAGCTATTTCCATAGCCGTCGTGGTTCACCCATAACTGCACCCTGCACCCACCACAAAACCTCGATGATCGCGGCTCCGAGGACCCCGATCACCAGCGCCATCGACGTCAACCCGAGGTTCGTCGGATCGAGCATGAACGCCTTCTGAGCTAGCGGTATAGAGAAGATGACCAGGTAGGCCAGCCCCGAAACGGAGACCAGCGCCACCCGCCACCACTCGTACGGCCGCGCCACCACCGCCAACACCCACACCGCGGTCACCAGCAACGTAATCAACGCCGCCGTAGACGCCTGCGTCTGCTGCACTTCACCTGCCTCGCGGCCTTGATACGCCACCAGATACGACGTGAACGTGGCGGTGCCGACGACGAGCCCCGACGGCAGTGCAGACGCCATCACCCGGCGCACGAACCCGGGGCGGGCCCGCTCGCTGTTGGGCGCCAGCGACAGGATGAACGCCGGAATGCCGATTGTGAACCAGGCAGCGATCGTCACGTGGATCGGCTGGAACGGAAACAGCAGCGGATCGGTCCCGAAGAACTTCGACGACAGCCCGGCCAGGGCGACGAGGACCGCCAGCAGCACCGAGTACACCGTCTTGGTGAGGAACAGGTTGGACACCCGCTCGATGTTGCCGATCACCCGCCGGCCCTCGTCGACGACCTGGGGCAGCGTCGCGAATTTATTGTCCAGCAGAACAATCTGGGCCACAGCGCGCGCTGCCGCGCTGCCCGCCCCCATCGCCACGCCGATGTCGGCATCCTTGAGCGCCAGCACGTCGTTGACACCGTCACCGGTCATCGCAACGGTGTGTCCGCATGACTGCAGCGCATGGACCATCGCGCGCTTCTGATCCGGTCGGACACGGCCGAACGTGGTGTACTCCTCGACGGTTTCGGCCAGCTTCTCGGGCTCGTGTGGCAGGTCGCGGGCGTCCATCGTCTCGCCCTCCAGACCGAGCGACCTCGCCACCGCCCCCACCGACACCGCGTTGTCGCCGGAGATGACCTTGATCGAAACCTTCTGGGAGGCAAAGTAATCCAGCGTCTCACGGGCATCGGGCCGAACACGCTGCTCGAGCACGACCAGGGCGACCGGGTTCACGGTGCCCGGCGCATCGGGATCCTCAACGGACAGGTCGCTGGACCCGAGCAGCAGCACCCGCAGGCCCAGTGCGCCGATCCGCTCCGCCTCCTCCGCTGCGGGAGAGGTCGGGTCCAAGAGCACATCGGGCGCCCCGATCACCCAATTGCCCTTGTCGCCGTAAGAGTTTCCGCTCCATTTGGTCGCCGACTTGAACGGCGCGCTCGCGGTCGCTGTCCATCCAGGCGGCATCTTGTACGCCTCGGCGAGCGCCTGCATGCTGGCGTTGGGCCGTGGGTCGTCGGCGGCCAGTTGCGCCAGCACTTCGCCGACGTCGCCTTCGTGCAGCCGCTTCAGATCCGATACCCGCATGCCGTTCTCGGTCAGTGTGCCGGTCTTGTCGGCACACACTACGTCGACGCGGGCCAGACCTTCGATCGCGGGCAGTTCGTTGACCAGGCACTGCCGCCGACCGAGCCGGATCACGCCGACGGCGAAGGCGATCGACGTCATCAGCACCAGCCCTTCGGGCACCATCGGGACCAGTGCACCGACCATGCGCAGCACCGACTCCCGCCAGCCCGCGCCGGTGGTGAAGAGCTGCGTGTAGATGATCAGCAGTCCCGCCGGAACCAGCAGATAGGTGATGAACTGCAGGATCTTGTTGATGCCGCTGCGCAGTTCGGATTTCACCAACGTGAACTTGCTGGCTTCCTCGGCCAGTTTGGCCGCGTAGGCTTCCCGGCCGACCTTGCTGGCACGGTATGCGCCGTCGCCCGCGACAACGAAGCTGCCCGACATCACCTTGTCGCCTGCGTCTTTGGCGATCAGGTCGGCCTCGCCGGTGAGCAGCGACTCGTCGACCTCCAGATTCGCGTCCTCGACAATGTCGCCGTCGACGACGATCTGGTCACCGGGCCCTAATTCGATGATGTCATCGAGCACCACCTCGCTGGGCAGCCGCGCCTCGGTGCCGGACTGCCTGCGCACCAACGGTTTCGCCTGTCCGACGATGGCGAGCTTGTCGAGAGTCTGCTTGGCGCGCAGCTCCTGGATGATGCCGATGGCACTGTTGGCGATGATCAGCAAACCGAACGCGCCGTTGATCACCGATCCCGTCGACAGCACGATGACGAATAACACGCCGAGGATGGCGTTGATGCGGGTGAAGACGTTGGCACGGACGATTTCAGAAACACTGCGCGCAGCCCGGGTCGGGACGTCGTTGGTCTTACCTTCCGCTACCCGCTGCGCGACTTCGACATCCGACAGTCCGGCGGCGACAACGGCGGTCATCGGGTGAAGGTCCCCTTGCCCAGTTCGTCGTAGTACTCCAGCGTCAACTGGTTCCCGTCGAAGGTGGCTTTCGAGATCGATCCGGGCGGAGAGTTTTCGCTGACCCATTGATAGGTGAACACGTTGCCGTCCCAGTGGGTAAGCGGCACAGTGAGTTTCGAGCCCAACGTGAGTTGCAGCTTGCCGTCCTTCTCACTGACACGGGCCGGACCCCAGTAGTCGTTGTTGTAGGTGCCGACATACGACGACAACGGCGCGGCGGGAGTGGGATTCGCCGGTGGCCGCTGGCCGACTAGCGAGCCCTGTGGTTCACTCATCGGCTTGAACAGGTCGGTGTACAGCTTGTACCAATCCTCGCGTACCTCTCCGAACTGCACCAGGTCTGTGAATTCGGCGGTCAGCGTTTCGGGAAAGCCGCCCGGGGTGGCGTTGGTTAGCGCCACGATCGCCACATCGGCGGACGGCAGGATGACGAAATTCGTCCCGGATCCGAGCACGAATCCCCCGGAGTGGCTGAGCTCCATGCGTGCCGCCGATGTCGCGCCGACATTGAAGCCGTAGCCGTAGAAGCCCGAACGCATCGCCGGCTCACTTGCCGGGCTGGACACCATCTGCGGCGTGACCGCGGGCAGCAGCGCCTTCGGGTCAACGAGCTGCCTTCCTTCGTAAGTGCCGTTGGCAAGCATCATCGCCAGCCAGTGCGTCATGTCGTTAACCGACGAGCTGGCACCACCGGCAGGCGCCTCAGGGTCGGGGTCGCGCTTGTAGAGCGGCTCGTACCTGCCGTCGACGTGGATGTGGCCGATGGCGCGGTTCGGCCTGGATTCGTAGTCGGCGAACCGGTAGCTCGACGACAACATTCCGAGCGGTTTGAACAACACGTCGTCGCTGAGGTCCTCCCACGACTTGCCCGCCCCGACGGCCACCGCCTCGGCGGCGGAGGTCAACCCGAAGTTGGTGTACGCGTACGAGATTCGGAATGGTGCGAGCGGCTGGTCACGCAGTCGCTCGAGCACGTTGCGGCGGTCGTAGCCGAGGTCCTCGAGCATGTCGCCGGCGTGGTCGGGCAGCCCCGACCGATGCGAGAACATGTCACCGACGCTGACCATCTGGGTGACGGCTGGATCCGAAAGTGCGAACCACGGCAGCTTCGACACGATCGGTGTGTCCCAGCCGATCGCGTTGACGCCCACCTGATGGGCGACCACCGTCGACGAGATCGACTTGGACACCGACGCAAGCTGGAACACCGTGTCCGGATCGACTCGATTGTTTTGGGGTCCTCCCGATTGTATGTCCTTGACCCCGAAACCCTTGGCGTAGATGGTCTTTCCGCCGTGCACGACGGCGACCGCCATACCCGGGATGCCGGACTTCTTCATCAGGTCCTCGGCGATACCGTCCAGCTTCGCGACCGCGTTCTCGACCGCGTTCTCCGGCAGCGGCATCGCTGGAACCAGCGGCGGCGGAACGTCGGACAGTGTGGGCTTCGTCGCGTCAGCTGACGGCTTCGCCTCTTCCGACGATCCGGAATCGCACGCCGCCAGCAGCGATATCGCTGCGGTCAGTGCGACCAACGAGGCAAACGAGACGCGGGGTCTGATCACACAAGCACGCTAGTCGGTTACAACTGCCACCACGGGTCGAACGTCGATGACGGGCCGGACGGTGGGGGCGTCGCCGTCGGGTCGACCCGCTGGCCCGGCCGAGGCACGACGACTTCGACACCTGCCGGATCAGCTGCGGTGAGCAACCGCTCGATCGGCTCGGCCCACGGATGCGGGGCAAGCCGGAACGTCGCCCAGTGGATGGGCAGCAGCAGTCCCTTACCCGGTTCTGCGATGTCGAGATGGGCTCGCACCGCTTCCTCGGGATTCATGTGGATGTCCGGCCACGCGGTGTGGTACGCGCCGACCGGCAGCAGAGACAGGTCGAATGGCCCATGGTCCATACCGATTTCGGCGAAGCTCTTCGTGTAGCCCGTGTCCCCGCCGAAGAACGCCCGGTGCCGCGGGCCGATGATCACCCACGACGCCCACAGGGTGGTGTTGCGGGTGAACAGCCGCCCGGAGAAGTGCCGCGCCGGAGTGCACACCAGCATCAGGTCGTCGATGCGATGGCTCTCGTGCCAGTCGAGCTCGATGATCCGACTGTCCGGGATCCGCCACTTGCGCAGGTGCGCGCCGACTCCGAGCGGGACGACGAACGGTGCGCGCTGGGTATGGGCGAGGGCGGCGATCGTGTCGATGTCCAGGTGGTCGTAGTGGTCGTGGCTGATCAGGATTGCGTCCAGCGCAGGCAGCGCGTCCAACGGCACCGGCACCTCATGCATCCGCTCCGGGCCGACCGTCCGCGACGGCGAGCACCGTCGGCTCCACACCGGATCGGTCAGCACGCGGTAGCCGTCGACCTCCACCAGCGCCGTGGAGTGGCCGTACCAGCTGGCCGCGAGGTCGAGCGGCGTGGTGTCCACCTTCGGCGGCACCGCCAGCGGGATGGGCTTGCTCGGCCGGGTGGGCGAGCCTCGCCCGACCAGCTCGCGGATCAGCACCCGCTGCTGCTCGTTGTCGAGGTTGACCGGCGACGCCGGGTCGATATTCACGAACACGCCGTCCCGATAGTTCGGCGATCGCCTGGCTATCGGCCAGATTTCGTCCGGGCGCGCACCCACTGCGGCTGGTGACCCCTTCACCGCGCGCAGCGCCCAGCCGCTGGCGGCGACGGTGGCCGTCCCGACCGCGAATCGCAATGCCGCACCCAGCATGGGTGGTCAGGCCCCCTGAAAGTTCGGCGGGCGCTTCTCGATGCGCGCCACCTGTGCCTCGATGACGTCCTGACTCGACCAGGCCCGGTCGAACAGGTCTGTGTGCTCGGGCCGCGGCTCGTCGTAGGCGCCGTCGTCGTTGAGCACCCGCTTCGCGTGCTGCAGGGCCAGCGGTGCGAACCCCGCGATCTCCACGGCCCAGGCCTGGGCGTCGGCAAGCGTTCCGATGCGGTTGGCCATTCCGGTCTGCAGGGCGACATCTGCGGTGAGCCGTTCGGCGGCCAGCAGCATGCCCCTCGCCCGGCCTGCGCCGACCAACGACGTCAACCGCCGAATGCTCCAGTTGTCCAGCGCCAGGCCGTATTTCGCGAGAGGAAACTGGAAGTAGGCCTCGGGCGCAACGACGCGCAGATCGCAGATCATCGACAGAATGACGCCTGCACCGATCGTGGGCCCGTTGATCGCGCCGATGACGGGAATCGGCGCCTGGTCTATGGCGATGTTCAGCGCCTTGGCCTTGTCGGGTAGTTCGTCGGCCACCCCCGCGGGGTCGGTGAGGTCCGCGCCCGAGCTGAACACGTGGCCCTGGCCGGTCAGCACGATGGCGCGGACGTCTTCGGCAGCGGCCTTCTCGACCGCCTCGCGCAGGCCGTCCACCAACTCGCCGTTCAGCGCGTTGCGGCGGTCGGCGCGCTGCATCTCCAGGGTCATCACGTGGCCGTCGCGGGTCACACCAATCATTGCCCCACCCTATTAGGGTCTTCCTGTGAGCCGGATTGGTGCCCTTGAGCTGCGGGATACGGTGCTGGACGACGGCTCGTTCCGCAGTTGGGACGCCCCGCCGGTGCCGGTCGCGACCACCGACGAGTATCGCCGCGAACTCGACGCGGCAGCGGCCGCAACCGGCCTGGACGAATCGGTGGTCACCGGCGAAGGCCGTGTCTTCGGGCGGCGCGTCGCTGTGGTGGCGTGTGAGTTCGACTTCCTGGCCGGCTCGATCGGCGTCGCCGCCGCCGAGCGGATCACCGCAGCCGTGCAGCGGGCCACCGCCGAAGTCCTGCCGCTGCTGGCCTCTCCCAGCTCGGGCGGCACCCGCATGCAGGAGGGCACCGTCGCGTTCCTGCAGATGGTCAAGATCGCCGCGGCCGTCGAGCTGCACAAGCGCGCGCATCTGCCCTACCTGGTGTACCTGCGCCATCCCACCACCGGCGGGGTGTTCGCGTCGTGGGGGTCGCTCGGCCACATCACGGTCGCCGAGCCGGGAGCGCTCGTCGGGTTCCTCGGGCCGCGAGTGTACGAACACCTCTACGGCGAGCCGTTCCCTTCCGGCATTCAGACCGCAGAGAACCTGCAGCGGCACGGCGTCATCGACGCGGTGATTCCACTGGAGAACCTGCGCGGCACGCTGGACCGCGCACTCAAGGTGGTCGCCGACCAACCCGGGCCGCCGCCAACAGAGCCGCAGCCCGAGCCGTTGCCCGATGTGCCCGCCTGGGAGTCGGTGGTGGCGTCGCGACGGCCGGACCGCCCAGGTGTGGCGCAGCTGCTGCGGCACGGCACCACCGAATGGGCGCTGTTGTCCGGCACGGGTTTCGGCGAGGCTGCGACGACCCTGCTGGCGCTGGCCCGGTTCGGTGGCCAGCCCGCAGTCGTGCTCGGTCAGCAGCGTGTCGTCGGCGGCCTCGTCGGCCCGGTCGCGCTGCGGGAGGCCCGCCGCGGCATGGCACTGGCCGCCGGGCTGAAGCTGCCCCTGGTGCTGGTGATCGACACCGCAGGGCCCGCGCTTTCCGCGGAGGCCGAGCAGGGCGGGCTGGCGGGCGAGATCGCCAACTGCCTGGCCGAACTCGTCACCCTCGATACGCCGACGGTGTCCGTGTTGCTCGGGCAGGGCAGCGGTGGGCCTGCACTGGCGATGGTGCCCGCGGACCGGGTGCTGGCGGCACTGCACGGCTGGCTGGCGCCGCTTCCGCCGGAGGGCGCAAGCGCAATCGTGTTCCGCGACATCGACCATGCCCCGGAATTGGCTGCTGCCCAAGGCATTCGGTCCGTCGATCTACTGCGCGACGGCATCGTCGACGTCATCGTGCCCGAGCATCCCGACGCTGCGGACGAGCCCATCGAGTTCACCCAGCGGCTGTCGGCGACCATCGCAGGCGAGTTGCACCGGCTGTGCGCGATCCCCGACGCGCAGCGGCTGGACGCGCGCCTGACCCGCTATCGCCGGATCGGCCTACGAGGCCCCTAAAACCAGCGCGGCCAGCATCGCTGCACAGGTGATCAGGTCCAGCGGCATCCGCAACAGGCTGCGGCGGGTCCACCTGACGGCAGCGGCCTCGTCGACGACGGCCGGGTCGGCCTTCTCGAAGGCCACCGCCTTGGGCACGAAGTCGACGAACGACCAGATCCGCATCCCGGCGTGGCTGAAAAGCGCCACCAATAGCGCGATCCGCACGGAAACGTCGCCCCAGCCGAAGACGAGGGTGACGATCAGCAACACCTCGAAAACCGAATGCGCGGGAATCCAGAACCGCCGCCGGGAGATGCCGCCGTGGGCCGGTTGGATGATCCCCGGCCGCTTGGGCCAGTACGGGTCGACAACGAGGAATTCATAGAGCCCGCCACCGAGCGAGACACAGGAAGCGACCGTGGTGAGGGCGATCAGGACAAGAGAAACTGTCGAACCGACATCACTAATTGGCATCGACACACAGTTAGGAAACCACAGCCATGAACACCATTCACGACGACAACGCGACCACCTGGCGCGCGACCTCGATGACGCACTCAAAGACTGCCGTTGCCATCGTGATTGGTGGCGGGTAGATTGCCGGCGCGGTGTTGACGCCGCGTGAAGTGTTAAGCCAGTTCAGGTTTCAGCCAGCCTTGGTCAACTGGACGGGAAAAGTCATGAAACCGCACCCTTCCTTACCAGCAAGGGAGGTGTTATCGACAGTCCACGTGCACGAGACGCCGTCGCCGTCTAAGTCATCGGTAACGCTCCACGTATTGCCTTGCAGGTGCATTTCACGGATAGGCCTCCCCTCCCCAATATCTAGGCGCGTGCAGTCCGGACCGCACGGGGTGAGCACCCAGGTTTGGGTCTGCGTCGAACCGTTGTTGCCGCTAAGTGTTGCCGTGTAGGTCCCACTGAGTGGTTGTGGCTCACAGCTAACTCACAGAAGCAATGCGCCGGGGGTCGATCCGGTGATCTGGATCAGGACAAGAGTCGGAGTCCACATCACCGCTGATTATTGCCGGGCGCTGGAAAACCGCTCAGCGCGCCCGCGGTGCCACGGGTGCGGTAACACAGCACAGCAACGGCGATCACGACCTCGACCATCGAGAGCACAGTCGCCAAGGTCATGATCATCGACGGCGGCACTGCCGTCGTCACCGCCGGATGCGTCGCATGATGGCCCGCGGACATCGGCAGGTGCACCGCGACCATCGCGAGGTTCATCACTGCGATAAGGCACCACGCGCGCGTCGTTCCGCTGATCCAAAGTTCACGCGTGCAGTAGAGGCAAGCACCGACCATGCCCGCGATCAAGACTGCCAACGCTGCGCTGCCTGCGTGGCCGAGCATGAGACCATGCAGCGCCGCGGACGTCGCGGCCAACCCGGCAGCGGTTCGCCGGGCGACGATTGACGAGCGGTCGGCGGCGGACATGCTGCCATTGTCATCGACTACTCGAGGTAGCGCTGGACAGTTGGCCCCAGCCAACCCACAACCTCGTCACGGGACATGGCGACGATCGGCGGCAGCTTCAGTACATAGCGGCACAGCGCCAGTCCGAGCATCTGTGTTGCGATCAACGCTGCACATCGCCCCGGATCCGCGGCGTTCACCTTCGCCATCTCCGGCAGCAGCTGGGCGGCGAAGATCGCCTGCATTCGCTGCGCCGCGTCGGCGTTGGTGGTGCTCGACCGCAGCAGCACGATCAGCGCCTCGTCGCGTTCCCACCGATTCATGAAGTGGTTCACCATCGCCGCGCCGAGTTGGTCCCGTTCGAGGTTCGACATGTCGGGGAAGTCGAGGTCGAAGTCGGCCGCCGCGGCGAACAGCTGGTCCTTGTTGCCGAAGTACCGCATCACCATCGACGGGTCGATGTTGGCGTCGGCGGCGATCGCGCGGATGGTGGCGCGTTCGAAGCCCGATTGGGCGAATCGCTCCTTGGCCGCGGCCAGGATCACCGCTTTGGTTTCAGCAGAGGATCTACGCATGCCAACAAGTGTAGGCCAACAAGTGTTGACATACCGAATTTCCGGGCGCATAGTTATGCCAACGGGTGTTGGCATAGCGAAACGGAGCCGAAAATGAACAGCACTGACGTCCTCATCATCGGAGCAGGCCCGACCGGACTCACCCTGGCTGCGTCGCTGGTCAGCAGGGGTATCGATACCACTGTGGTGGACAGCCAGGCCGCAGGCGCGAATACATCGCGCGCGGCTGCGGTCAATGCCCGCACGCTCGAGGTGCTCGAAGACCTCGACGTGGCGAGGCGACTCGTCAAGGAGGGCATCCACGCACCGCTGTTCACCATCCGTGACGGCGGCCGCACCCTGATGCCTCTCGACTTCAGCGGCTTGGCCACGGCGTACCCGTACACGCTGCTGATTCCCCAGAACGTCACCGAGAAGCAGTTGCTGGACCGACTGCTCGAGCTGGGAGGAACCGTCATCCGGCCCAAGTCGCTGACCTCGATCGAGCAAGACACCGACGGAGTGACGGCGTCATTCGATGACGGTGACGTCATCCGGGCCCGCTATGTGGTCGGCGCCGACGGCATCCACAGCACCGTGCGCGAACAGGCCGGCATCGGCTTCCACGGTGGCGCATACGAAGAGTCGTTCATCCTGGCCGACGTGCACCTCAGGGGCGAGGCGCCGGTCGAGGAAGTCGTCCTGTTCTGGGCCACAGCGGGCCTGACGGTGATCGCTCCGCTGCCGGACGGCAGCTACCGCATCGTCGCGCCGGTCGCCGACGCCCCAGAGGAGCCGTCGATGGACTTCGTGCAGCAAGTGATCGACGAACGTGGCCTCGGCGCCGGACGCACGGTCGTCACGGACGTGGTGTGGTCCTCTCGGTTCCGCATCCACCACTGCGTCGCCGACACGTATCGCGCGGGACGGCTGCTACTGGCTGGCGACGCGGCACACGTGCACAGCCCAGCAGGTGGCCAGGGCATGAACCTGGGCATCCAGGATGCCGTCGCGCTGGCCGACGCACTGGCCTCCGTCCTTGCCGGCGGCCCCGACAGCCTGCTCGACGAGTACAGCGAGGCGCGCCGACCGATCGCGCGCAACGTGGTGGCGCTGACGGATCGGCTGACCCGACTGGCGACTCTGCCGCGGGCCCTGCGCCCCATCCGCAACGTCGCGATCAGGCTTGCCGGTCGGATTCCGGCGGTTCGCCGCGCGCTGGCCCGGCAGCTCAGCGGCCTCGTCTACCGCTGACTCGCCGCCGAACGGCGGATGCGCCTGCACCGCTAGCATCACCGGCAGGGCGACGACGATGCGGCCGGTGAGGACGGGGCGGTTTGGCGACCATCGAGGCCGACTACCTGGTCATCGGGGCCGGCGCGACCGCAATGGCGTTCGTCGACACCCTCGTGAGCGAGACCACGGCGACCGTGGCGATCGTCGACCGCAACCACCAGCCTGGCGGGCACTGGACCACCGCCTATCCCTTCGTGCGGCTGCACCAGCCGTCGGCCTACTACGGCGTCAACTCGCGGACGCTCGGCAGCGACACGATCGATCGAACCGGGTTGAACGAGGGCTTCTACGAGCTGGCACGCGGCGCGGAGGTGTGCGCCTACTTCGACACGGTCATGCAGCAACAACTGCTGCCGACGGGACGTGTCGCGTACCTTCCGATGAGCGAATACCTCGGCGACGGCCTTGTCCGCACGCTCGGCGGTGACGACATCCACGTCACCCCACGCCGGCGGATCGTCGACACGACCTTTGTGGGTGTGACGGTGCCGTCGATGCGCCCGCCGCCCTACGACGTCGCGCCCGGGACGGACTGCATACCGCCGAACGACCTGCCGAGGTGTCTGGCCCGCGACCGCTACGTCATCGTGGGTGCGGGCAAGACTGCGATGGACACCTGCCTGTGGCTGCTGGGCCACGGCATCGCGCCGGAACGACTGACCTGGATCAAGCCTCGCGACTCCTGGCTGCTCAACCGCGCCGCGGTCCAACCGGGACCGCAGTTCGCCAAGAAGGTACTGGCCGACGTCTCCGCGCAGCTGCGGTCGGTCGCGCTCGCCGAATCGGTCGACGATCTCTTCGCCCGGCTCGCCGACGCCGGATGTCTGCTGCGCATCGACGACGCGATCGTTCCGCAGATGTACCGCTGCGCCATCGTTTCGGAGGCCGAACTCGAACAGCTGCGCCGGATCGACGACGTGGTGCGGATGGGCCACACCAGAGCGATCGAACCGGGACGTGTCGTGCTCGACGGAGGCGTGCTGCCGGTAGACGAGCCGGCGCTCTATATCGACTGCACGGCAGTGGGTTTGGGCCGCCGCGAGGTTGCCACCGTGTTCGACGGTGACCGCATCACCCTGCAGACCGTCCGCACCTGCCAGCCGGTGTTCAGCGCGGCCCTGATTGCGCATGTCGAGGCCGCCTACGCCGACGACACGACAAAGAACTCGCTCTGCAGGCCCATTCCGAACCCCGAGGTTCCGATGGACTGGCTGCGAATGATGCTGACGTACAACGGGAATCAGCTGTGTTGGTTCGACGAGCCGGATATGATGGCGTGGCTCGACACCGCGCGGCTGAACATCCTCAGCCACGCGACGGCGGCGGTCAGCCCTCGGGCGAGGGAGAAGATCATCGGAGTGCTGCGGTCACAACTGCAGGCCACCAACGACAAACTCGAGAAGCTGCTCGGCTGATCGCGCTCCGTCAGGCCAGCGACTCGATCCACGCCCGGTGCAGCGCCGCGTAGCGGCCGTCGGTGCGATGGATCAGCTCGTCGGGCGAGCCGTCCTCGACGATGCGGCCGTGCTCGAGGACAAGGACCCGATCGGCCACCTCGACGGTCGACAGCCGGTGCGCGATGACCAGCGCCGTGCGGTCGTCGAGCACCGTCTCCAGCGCCCGCTGCACCATCCGCTCGCTCGGTATGTCCAGCGACGACGTCGCCTCGTCGAGGATCAGCACTGCGGGATCGGCGAGGAACGCCCGCGCGAACGCGACAAGCTGGCGCTGGCCCGCCGACAACCGACCACCGCGCTTGGCCACGTCGGTGTCGTAGCCGTCGGGCAGTAAGTCGATGAACCGGTCCGCGCCTACGGCAGCAGCGGCAGCACGCACTTCGTCGTCGGTCGCGTCGGGCCTGCCGAACCTGATGTTGTCGGCAACGGTCCCGTCGAACATGAAGTTCTCCTGGGTGACCATCACGACGTGGCGCCGCAGCTCGCTTTGCGAGAGGTCGCGAAGGTCGACGCCGTCGAGTGTGACCGACCCCGACGTCGGATCGTAAAACCGCGCAATGAGTTTGGCGATCGTGGTCTTACCCGCGCCCGTGGTGCCGACAAGCGCGACGGTCTGGCCCCCGGGCACGGTCAGGTTCAGGTCCGGCAGCACCGGACGGTCGGGCACATACGAGAAGTGCACATCGTGGAACGAGACGTCCCCACGTACCGACGTCAGCTTCACCGCATGCTGGGGGTCCTTGATGCCGGGCTGCTCGGCCAGCACCCCCGCCAATTTCTCCAACGCCGACGACGCGGACTGAAAGGTGTTGAAGAACTGCGAGATCTCCTGCATCGGCTCGAAGAACATCCGCAGGTACAGCAGGAACGCCGCGAGCGTGCCGATCGTCATCTGCCCGTGCAGGACTCGGTAGCCGCCGTAGAGCAGCACCACGCCGGTGGTGATGTTTCCGACCAGCTTCACGCCCGGCATGAAGATCGCCAGCAGCGTGAAGGTTCTCTCGTTGTCGGCGCGGTACCGGTCGGCGACCTCTTCGAAGATCTGCTGGTTTCGCGGTTCCCGGCGATACGCCTGCACGGCCTTGATGCCGGTCATCGTCTCGACGAACTGCACGATCACCAGCGCCGCGCTCTCGCGGACCTTGCGGTAGGTCTTGGCCGACTCGTTGCGGAACCACCAGACCAGCACGACCAGGATCGGGAATGCCGCCAGACACATCAGCCCGAGACGCACGTCGAGCGCGACCAGAAGGATCGACGTGCCGACCAATGTGAGGACCGCGGTGATCAGGCTGTCGAATCCGGTTTCGAGCATGTCCTGGATGGCTTCGACGTCGTTGGTCGACCGGCTGACGACCCGCCCGGACGTGTAGCGGTCGTGGAACGCGATGTCCAGCCGCTGGAAGTGACGGAACACCCGACGGCGCAACTCCAGCAGGACCTTCTGGCCGATACGTCCCGATCGGCGCAGGAAGAACATCCGGCTGACGGCCTGGACCACCACGACCACGCAGAGGGCGGCGACGATCATCATCAGCGCGTGCGCCGACCCACCGTCGGCGATCGGCGGGATGCCGTGGTCGATGCCGCGCTGCACGAGCAGCGGAACCGAAAGTCGCGCAGTGTTTTCCACCACAACGACGATCGCCAAGAACGCGACGGTCCAGCGGAACGGCCGCAGCAGCGAAATGAGCAGCGCGCGGGCCTCACGCCTGCGCGGCAATGCCTCGTCGATGGGCAGGTCGTCGCGTTGCTCGTCGAACCTGCCACGCCAACGGTCGACAGACTGTTCGTCCGGATCGTCGGGGAGGTCGACGGGAGTGGTGTCGGTCGCGGTCATCGTCCGTCGGCCTCCGTCGTCGCGTATTGACGATCCCTGGCCTGACACGCCGCGTCGGTCGCCTCCTGCTCCCGATACGCCTGCCCGAGCCTGCTGCGACTCTCGTCGTCCTGCCACGCGCAGGCCCGCTCGACACCGTCGTCGAGTTCGTCGTCCGCCGCGAGCAGGTAGCGGTACTGCGGCACCGTCGCGAGCAGTTCGGAATGCGTGCCGACGTGCGTGATGGTGCCGTCCTGCAATAGCGCGACCTTGTCGGCGAGCAGGACGGTCGACGCCCGATGTGCGACGACGATGCCGGTCACCGAGTGCAGCACGCGGCGCAGCGCCTCCTCGACGACGGCCTCGGTGTGCACGTCCAGCGCCGAGAGGGTGTCGTCGAGCACGAGGATCTTCGGCGCCGCGACGATCGCCCGCGCCAATGACAGGCGTTGGCGCTGACCGCCGGACAGGCTCATGCCCTGCTCACCGATCCGGGTCTCGAGCCCGAACGGCAGGTCGTACACGAACTGTGCGGCGGCGATCTCGATGGCCTGCTCGAGTTGCGCGTCGGTGACCGGATCGCCAGGAGCCCGGCCCAGCGCGAGGTTCTCGCGGACCGACATGGAGAACAGGGTCGGATCCTCGAATGCGGTCGCCACCGCGTGACGCAGCGCAGGCAGCGACAGCTCGCGGATGTCCCGGCCGTCGATGCGGATCTCGCCCTCGGTCACGTCGTAAAGCCGCGACAGCAGGGAAGCAAGCACCGACTTGCCCGATCCGGTGGACCCGACCAAGGCCAGCGTCTCACCCGGTTCGACGGTGAGGTTGACGTGCCGCAGCGCCCAGTCGTCGGGCTTTGCATCAGGGAAGCGGAAGCCAACGTCGACGAGTTCGAGGCGGCCGCCGAGCGGTGTCTGCGCATCGGGTCCGTCGGCGATCTCACGGGGCGTATCGAAGATCTCGGCGATCCGGTTCGCGGCGGTGAAAGACTCCTGCGTCATCGACAGCAGGAAACCCAGCGACGCAATCGGCCACACCAGCGACAGCATCATCGTGATGAACGCGACCAGCGTGCCCATCGTCACGTAGCCGTGGCCCGCGGCATACGCGCCGAAGCCCAGCACGACGATCAGCGTGAGGTTCGGGATGACCTCCAACAGCGTCCAGAACTTAGCCGACACCGACACGCGGCTCACCTGCGTGTCGTAGAGGTTGGTGAGCTGTTCGTCGAAGCGGTCGTAGACGTAGTCCTCGCGACCGAACGACTTGACCACGCGCAGGCCGAGCGCCGACTCCTCGACGTGCGTCGCGACGTGGCCCGACTGGTCCTGCGCGAGCCGCGAGAGCTGGGTGTACTCCTGCTGGAAGTGCAGCACCGTCGCCGCGATCGGCACAATCGACACCAGCACGACCACGCCCAACGGCCAGTACATGGCGAGCAGGATCGCCGTCACCACGGTGATCTGAATGACATTGAGCAGCAGAAAGACCATGCCGAACGACATGAACCGGCGAATCGTGCTCAGATCGTTCATGATTCGCGACAGCAGCTGCCCCGACTGCCAGCGGCCGTGAAACGACATAGGCAGGATCTGCAACCGCGCATAGAGGTCCTTGCGGATATCGGCCTCCACGCCCATGGTCCCGCGAGCCACCAGCCACCGGCGGATGAACCACAGCACCGCCTCCGAGATCCCGACAGCCATCGCCGCGGTTCCCAGCACCCACAGGCCGTGCTGGTCCTGGTGGCGTACCGGCCCGTCGATCACGGCCTTGGTCATCAGTGGAATCGCCACGGTGGCAACGAGGCTCAACAGCGCGACGGAGATCATCGCGATCCAGCGCACGCGGTACGGCATCAGGTAGGGCAGTAACCGCCACAGATCCGAGCTGGTCCGCGTGCGCGCCGGCGGCGACGCTATGGCGGGCGCCGCGCGCAACGTATCCACATTCGATTCAGTCAAAGCAATTCCAATTATCCGCTGAGCGGCAACTCGTTAACGACTGCTTCCAGCCTCTCACGCCGCTACGACATCGTCGGGCTCGGTTTGGCTGCCGAACGGGGTTCGGTAGAGCTCGGCGTAGCGCCCACCGCGGGCCAGCAGCCGCTTATGGTTGCCCCTCTCCACGATGCGGCCGGCCACCGCCTCGGCCAGTGCCTGCTGGACGTCGGTACAAGGATGCCGCGCAACTGTTTCAAAGCTCATGAATTCACCGTAAAACCTCAACAATGGATGAGGTCAATGGCTTCCCGGGGTGTCGCGGTCTCAAACTCCCTGGCCGAGCCTGGCCAGGTCGGCCTGGATCGCCGCGACACGCTCGAGGTCGATGCCCCACGGCTCGTCGACGCCGACGTGTTTGTCGAGGTCCCAGAGCACGCACTGCTCCCCTTGCGCCGCGACCATCGACCAGGCGATGACCGTTCGGCGAAGCTGTTCATGCATCGGTTCGGTGGCGGCGGGAACGTTGTCTGGGGCGCCGCCGTCCGGATGGTGATGCAGGAACCGGCCGTAGGCCTTCTCGCAGAACGCCGAATACCTTGCGGTGCAAAGGATCAAGCCGTGCCACGCCTCGTCCACCGCATGCGACGGCATCCCGATGACTTGGTTGTCGCGCATCGCGGCCGCACAGCAGCGCAGCCACTGCCGCAAACCCTCTTCGACGAGTTCCCGCGGCTCCCACGGACACGTCTTGAACACAGCCGGGGGCAGATCGAGCGCTGCGACCACGGCATTCGCCCGATCCAGTTGATTCCTGTTGCGGTGACGTATGCGGATACTCTATGTGGCCGGGGCAAACCGCCCTAGCATTTGATTATGAATGTGACTGACGTCGCCGTCATTATTGGTGGGGCGGGGGCAGCGTTGATCGCCCTGGCGGTGGTCGTCGGGGTATGGCGCGCCAAGCGCCGCCGGAAGACACGCGCTCGCAGGTCTCCCCAAAGCGGCGGCGCGTACCCGGCTTCCGCGGCCTCGTACGGAAAAGGGAAGGTCAAGGACCGTCGTACCTTGTGGGCCCGTAGGTATGGAGCGGGCGGCGGGTGGACGGCCGCCGCGTGGACGGCGGGCGGAGGCCTCGTCTTGGCCGAGAACCACGACATGCTGTCCAAGAACCACGACGGTGTCGGTGATCCCCATGCCAGCTGCAGCGGCAGCCCGGGATTTGTCGGCGGCAGTTGCGGCGGCGGCGTCGGCGGTTGCGGCGGGGCCGGCTGCGGCGGCGGTGGGGGCTGCGGAGGCGGCTGCGGCGGAGGATGTGGAGGCAGCTGATGATTCCAATTCTGGTCACAGTGGTCGTCGTCTGTGCGCTAATCGCGGCGGCGATCGTTTCGAACAAGCTGACTGAGCGGCGCCGCGAACGGCGGTGGGCCTCAGGCAAATACGGCAAGGGTGCGACCTACGGCGCGGTTGGCGGCGCCACCATGTACGGAGCAGGCTGCGGCGGCGGATCGGTTTGCGGCGGGGGCGGCTGCGGCGGCGGCTGCGGCGGAGGATGCGGGGGCGGCTGATGGGTGACGCGACCCTTGCACTGCTGAGCATGGCGGCGATCGTCACCGTCTTCGTCCTGACAATGGTTGCAGTGAACAAGCGGCACAAACGGATCCGCGAAGAACGGCGTCGCCGCTGGGCGGCCATGGGACACGGCGAGATGGCCGCAGGCGGTGCTGCGGCCGGCGGCGCAATGTATCTCGGCAGCGGCGGCTGCGGGGGCGGGTTCGGCGACTTCGGAGGCGCAGGCGGTTGCGGTGGTGGCGGCGGCTGCGGTGGTGGCGGCGGTTGCGGGGGCGGAGGCTGTGGCGGCGGAGGGTGCGGGGGCGGCTAACCGTCGTCACACCACTCCGAAGTAGCCGATCACCCCGGCGGCGACCACCACGATCAGTGGATTGGTCTTGGTGAACACGAAGATCGCCGTGCAGATGCCGGTCAAAAGATAGGCGCGCCAGTCGTGATCGGCGGCCCGGCTCATCACCAGCGAGGTGGCCAGAATGAGGCCGACGGTCAACGGCGCGAAGCCCTTCTCGATCGCGGCGCGCAGCCGTGACTTCTGCGCCTTCTGCCAGAACAGGGTGAGGACGTACACAAGCGAGGCCGCGGGCATGACCATCGCAACGGTGGAGATCACTCCCCCGAGGATCGCGCCGGGAATGCCGCCGACTTCCAGGCCGGCCCCGTAGCCGACGAGCGCGACGATGAGAATGCTTGGCCCGGGGGCGGCTTGGGAGAGCGAGAAGACATTGGCGAACTGTGAGTCGGTCAGCCAGTGATGACCTCGCACCGCCTGCATGTGCATTTCGGGCAGCACCGCGTTTCCGCCGCCGATGGACAACAGCGACAGCGACGCGAACAGCCCGGCCAGTTGTAAGTATGTGCTCATGTCGCCGCACTTTTCCTCGGCCACGCCCAGATCAACGCGAGCGGAGCCACGATCAACAAAGACACCGGAAGAGGCCACCGCAGAATGCCATTGAGCACGAAGCAGGCGAGCGCCAACAGCACGGGCACCAGAGACGTCAGACATTTACGCCCGGTCTGAATGACCATCGCGATCGTCATCGCAACCGCCGCGGCCGATGCTCCGTGCAGCACGCTCTTGACCGCTGGCACCTCCTTGAAGCGGAAGTAGATGAACGCCATCACCAGAACGAACACCAGCGGCATCAAGGTCAGGCCGAGAAGCGCCGCTAGTGCACCGGTGACGCCATTCATCTTGGTGCCGACGAAGACCGCCATGTTCACCTGATTGGCGCCGGGCAGTATCCGGCACATCGTCATGGCGCTGAGAAACTCCTCCTCGCCCATCCACTCCTTCTCGACAACGAGGACTTCCCGCGACCACGCTGACAGGCCTCCGCCGAACGAAGCGAGCGCGATGTGGTTGAACGTCCACGCGAGTTCAAAAAGGGAGACCTTCTCGCGCCCCGCCTCGATCTCGCCCATGCTCACTCGTGCATGAGGTCTTTGTCGTGAGGGAAGTCGTCCTCGTGGTGTTGTGCGGAATCGAGCGGGTCCGGCGCGTCGTAGTGGTGCGACAGGTTCCAGTCGGCTTCGAAGACCTGTTTGAGCCGGCCGACGAGTTCGGGGTCGTCTGTCATGATGCCGAGTTCGCGGCGCAGGTCGAATGCGCTGCGGTCGATATTCATTGAACCGACCAGCGCGTGCGCGTCGTCTACGATGATCAGCTTCGCATGCACCCGCAGATTCTTCTGTTTATGGACCTTTGCGCCGAATCGCCGCAATGTGCGCAATGACGCGAAAGTGTCGAGAATGTCCCATTCGCTGATTCCGTGCTTACCGCCGCAAAGCACGTGGACTTTCACGCCGCGATCGGCGGCGGCCGCGAGGCGCTCCAGAATGACGGCGTCGACGAATTTGGGGTGCTGCACGTCCAGCCGATGTTCCGCCAAATCTATGAATTGGGCCATGTGGTAGCGGGAATTCGAATTGCTCCACAACAGACCCTCCCACGCCCCGCAATCCCAATCGAGGTGGTTCCAGTCGGCGTTGAAGACCTCGACGATCTGGGCCACGTGGAAGGGGTTGTAGGTGATCACGCCGTAGTCGCGCGTCAATGTGAAATACTTCCCGCACAGATTGAAGGTGGCGACGAGTGCGGCCTTCTCGTCGACGACAATGGATTTCTCATGCGTCACGTAGAACTTGGAACTCGCCCACTGAACGTCTATTCCGGCGCTGCGGAATTGCTCGTACGTGTCGTCATTGGCTCGGTCACCGCCTGACCGTTTCGCATTCAGCATTACCCGGACGTCGACGCCCGCGTTCTTCCTGTTGATGACGGCCGCGATCAAATTCGGTTCGGTGAATGTGAATTGTTTGATCATGAGCGAGTTTTCGGCCGAATTGATGAATTCAAGGACCGGTTCGGTGCCATCATCGGGTTGGACAATCAGACGCGGAGAGAGCGGCAGCATAGTTTCGCGATGCTAACACCGGGCGAATGGCGTCGCTTTGCTAACAGACGAACGTTCAGATTCCCGTGACTTCCCGGTGATTGGACCGCAGCGAAGGTGATAGCAGCGGCCCTCTCGCGCCTATCCCATCCAAGGTTCCCGATCAGGCAAGATGGCGGACATGGACAGTGCTGCCGTTTCACCCCGGGTGCTCGTTGTCGACGACGACGACGACGTGCTCGCGTCCCTGGAGCGCGGCCTGCGGTTGTCCGGATTCGACGTATCGACGGCAAGGGACGGCGCCGAAGCGCTGCGCAGCGCTACCGAGACAAGGCCCGACGCAATCGTGCTCGACATCAACATGCCGATCCTCGACGGCGTCAGCGTGGTGACGGCGCTGCGCGCCATGGACAACGACGTGCCCGTATGTGTGCTGTCGGCACGCAGCTCGGTCGACGACCGGGTCGCCGGCCTCGAGGCGGGTGCCGACGACTATCTCGTCAAGCCGTTCGTGCTGGCCGAGCTGGTGGCACGGGTGAAGGCGCTGCTGCGCCGCAGAGGTGCGACGGCGACGTTCTCGTCAGAGACCATCTCGGTGGGCCCACTCGAGGTCGACATCCCTGGCCGACGTGCCCGCGTCAACGGCCTCGACGTCGACCTGACCAAGCGCGAATTCGATCTGCTTGCCGTGCTCGCCGAACACAAGACCGCAGTGCTGTCCCGGGCCCAATTGCTTGAGCTGGTGTGGGGCTACGACTTCGCCGCCGACACCAACGTCGTCGACGTGTTCATCGGTTACCTGCGCCGCAAGCTGGAGGCCGGGGGCGCACCCCGGCTGCTGCATACCGTCCGCGGCGTGGGCTTCGTCCTGCGGACGCAGTGATGCGCGCCCGCGCGAAGAACCGAAAACCATGACGAATCCCCGATGAACCTGCTGTCGCGGATCTTCAGCCGTACCCCTTCTCTGCGCACCCGCGTGGCGTTCGCGACAGCCATCGCCGCGGCGATCGTCGTCGGCATCGTCGGCACGGTGGTCTGGGTCGGGATCACCGGCGATCGCAAGGAACGTCTCGACCGTAGGCTAGACGAGGCAGCCGGATTCGCGATTCCGTTCCTGCCCCGCGGACTCGACGAGATCCCGAAGTCACCGAACGACCAGGACGCCGTCATCACCGTGCGCAAGGGCGACCAGGTGACGTCGAATGCCAACGTCGTTCTTCCGCAGCTGCCCGCCGGCTATGCGGACACCGATGTCAACGGTGTCCGCTACCGGGTGCGGACCGTGGACATTCGCGCGCCCGAGCCGATGTCGGTCGCCGTCGGGGCCACCTATGACGCCACCATCGCCGACACCAACAACCTGCATCGCCGCGTGCTGATCATCTGCTCGTTGGCGATCGGCGCCGCGACCTTCGCCGGATGGCTGCTCGCCGCCTTCGCGGTCCGGCCGCTGAAGCGGCTCGCACAACAGACCCGGCAGATCGAAGCAGGCGACGAAGCACCCGACGTCGAGGTGCGTGGCGCAACAGAAGCCGTCGAAATCGCCGAGGCCGTCAAGGGCATGTTGCAGCGCATATGGAACGAGCAGGACAACACCAAGGCGGCGCTGGCGTCGGCGCGTGACTTCTCCGCAGTGTCCGCGCACGAGCTGCGCACGCCACTGACCGCAATGCGCACCAACCTCGAGGTGTTGGCCACGCTGGACCTGCCTGACGAGCAACGCAAAGAGGTCATCAACGACGTCATCCGAACGCAGTCCCGCATCGAGGCCACGCTCGGCGCGCTGGAACGCCTTGCGCAGGGCGAGTTGTCGACATCCGACGACCACGTGCCGGTCGACATCACCGAGCTGCTGGACCGCGCCGCACACGACGCAATGCGCGTGTATCCCGACCTTGATGTATCCCTGGTCCCTGCGCCGACGGTGATCATTGTCGGGTTGCCCGCCGGGCTGCGCCTCGCGGTGGACAACGCGATCGCCAACGCGGTGAAGCACGGCGGCGCGACGCGCGTGCAGCTGTCCGCCGTCAGTTCCCGTGCGGGCGTGGAGATCGCGATCGACGACGACGGCGTCGGCATCCCTGAGGAAGAGCGCGACGTCGTGTTCGAGCGGTTCACCCGGGGGTCGACGGCGTCGGTTTCCGGCTCGGGCCTCGGCCTGGCTCTGGTAGCGCAGCAAGCCGAATTGCACGGCGGCACAGCGTCATTGCAGTCGAGCCCACTGGGCGGCGTGCGGTTGTTGTTGCGGTTGCCCGGCCCCCGCTAGCGCTACATCTTTCTGCGCTGCGACTTGCCGCTGTCCCAGCGGTTGAAGCCCGCGGCCTCCGCTGTCGGCACATCGCGGAACCACACCTCGGCGATGGTCTGCTTGTAGGACGGGCTCTCCGGCGCGTGATAGAGCATCGAGTCCTCGTTGCCCTTGACCGTGTAGCCGCCGTCCGGTGCGGTGGCGGTTCCCTTCACCCTGATGGAGCCCGCCCCGTACGGCTCGGCCTCGACGGCACCGCCGGCCAACGTCGCCGCACCGGCGGCTCCCGCACCCGCGGCCCCTGCTCCGGCAGCGAGGGTCGCGTACTCGGGCACCTCGCGCTTGACCCTGCGAATCATCAGGAAGAGCGTCAGTACCAGGCCGAGGATGAACGCCAGGGCCATCAACCACCAATTGACGTCACGCATCACTCTGCTCCCAACTCACGCGCGCCGGGAAGATCCGCGAGGGCTTCCTCTTCGCTTGTCCGCTTGATCGTGGCAACCGTGATCAACCAGGCGACCGACGAGCCCACCACGAATGCCAGCAGGTACCACAACCACTGGACGACAAAGTCCATGTCACAACTCCTTTAGCTGACCGTGATGTCGACTCGACGGTTCTGTGCCTTGCCCGCCGGGGTGTCGTTTGGGGCGACCGGCTGCGACGATCCGACACCCTTGGAGGTGACGCGATTTCCGGCGACACCCTGTGAAACCAGATAGTCCGCAACGCCTTTGGCGCGGTTGTTACTGAGCGGGATGTTGATGGCGTCATTTCCGGTGTCGTCGGTGTGCCCGACAACCGAAACGCTCGGGTCCGGGCAGGCCTTCAACTTGTCAGCGATCTGGGTCAGTTGCTGCTGTGATGCCGGCGTCAGACTGAAGCCGTCGGTCTGGAAGTTGATCGGTGTCTTCAGAAGCGCGGTGATGTCGGCCTGCAATGTGCCGCAGGCACCACTGGGCGGCGGCGGCGGTGCCGGAGCCTGTGGGGCCGTCGACGCTGGGGCTGCCGACACCGTGATGTCGTTGACGATCTTCATCTTTGGCCACGCCGCGTTCGCGGCGGCCTCGACCTTTGCCTTCACGTCTTCGGAGGGCGCGACGCCCTTGAGTGTGAGGGTGTCCCCGTTGAGATCGAAGTTGAAATCCGGAATGTCGACCGCTGAGCCGAATATCGAACCGAGCGCAGCGAAGTCCGGCGCGTTGACGCCTGCCTTGACGTTCAGATTGTCGGTCAGGTTGATGCTGGGACCGAATGCGAGCTTCAGGCTGTCGAGCAACCCGTTCTTCGCATCGAGGCTCGGCAGCTCACCCGAGAGAGTAAATCCGTTGCCGTTCCGAAGAATTGACAACGGCGCGAAGTTCATCGCGGGCGCGTTGACATCCGGCGCGTTGACGTTCGGCGCGTTGACATCCGGCGCGTTGACGCTGGGCGCCGTCAGCGTGGCCGACGGGTTGACGCTCGGCAGGCTCGCATTGACGTCACCGGTGCCGGATTTGCTCAGACCGGACCAACCGATCAGACCCAGCAGCAGCGGGATTGCCAACAGCGCCAACAGCCAGGCCCCGCCGGGGCGGCGTCGGTAGAACTTTGAAGCGGTGCGATATCCCGTGATCGTTGGAGTGTCTTCTTCGGAACCCGGCATTGGGCCCTCCTGGTGTCGACAGCGGTCGCTTTGATCTTGTTTTCGGAAACGAGCCTATCGACGCATTCGCGGAGAGGTTTGAATTTGAACCCACAACCGGTACGAAACTATCGGTGAACGCCCATCATACGAGAGTAATTTGCGGTTGCGTCAGTCAGCGAACTGCGAGCAGATCGATGACGAAAATCAGGGTCTTTCCCGACAATCGGTGGCCGCCGCCCGCGGGTCCGTAAGCCTGTGCCGGCGGGATGGTCAGCTTGCGGCGTCCACCCACCCGCATGCCAGGGATGCCGTCCTGCCACCCCTGAATGAGTCCGCGCAACGGGAACTCGATGGACTCGCCGCGATTCCATGAGCTGTCGAACTCTTCGCCGGTGTCGTACTCGACGCCGACGTAGTGCACTTCCACCCTTCCGCCGGGTAGCGCCTCCGCGCCGTCGCCTACCACCACGTCCTCGATGACCATCTCGCTCGGAGCGGGGCCGTCTGGGAATTCAACCTCGGGTTTCGTCGTCACGGTGGGCTACGTTACGCCGCAATCGGGGTGAATCCGGTCGCCCAGCGGGCACACTGGAGCGGTGGCATCTGACAAGAACCCCCTCTCCCGCATCCGTGAGCTCGTCGACGAAGAGCGCGACCTGCGCGACCGCTTGCAGCGGCATGAGATCAGCGCCGACGAGGAGCACTCGCGTTTGCGCGCCCTTGAGGTCGAACTCGACCAGTGCTGGGACTTGCTGCGGCAGCGCCGCGCACTGCGCGAGACCGGCGGCGATCCCCGCGAGGCCCGCGTCCGCCCGCCGGATGAGGTCGAGGGCTACCTCGGTTGATCACCGATCCGCATGCCGACGTGGTCGTCGTCGGCGGTGGCCACAATGCTCTGGTCGCCGCGGCCTACCTGGCCCGTGCCGGGCGCCGGGTACGGGTGCTGGAGCGGCTCGACCACGTCGGTGGCGCGGCGGTGTCGGCGCATGCCTTTGACGGCATCGACGCCAGGCTGTCCCGCTACTCCTATCTGGTGAGCCTGCTGCCGCGGCGCATCATCGACGACCTCGGTGTGCGGGTGCGACTGGCGCGCCGGCGCTATTCGTCCTACACACCGGATCCCTCGAACGGCGGGCAGGCGGGCCTGCTGATTGGGCCGAAATCGACGTTCGACGCCGTCGGCGCGGCAGGCGATGCCGAGTCATTCGCCGAGTTCTACCGTCGTGTCCGCATCGTCACGTCTCGGCTGTGGCCGACTATGACCGCACCCCTGCGCTCTCGGGACGACGCGTTCAAACATGTCCTCGCAGGCGGTGATCCGGGCGCGGAGGACGCGTGGCAGGACATGATCTGCCGGCCGATCGGCGAAGCGATCACCGAAGCGGTCAGCAGTGATCTCGTCCGCGGCGTGATGGTCACCGATGCGCTGATCGGGACGTTCGCGCGGGCCGACGATCCATCGCTCATGCAGAATGTCTGCTTCCTGTACCACCTTCTGGGCGGCGGCACCGGCGACTGGGATGTGCCGATCGGAGGCATGGGCGCGGTCAGCGGGGCGCTGGCTGCGGCGGCTGCGGGGTATGGTGCTGAAATCATCACGGGCGCAAATGTTTACGCGATCGATCCCGACGGCGAGGTGTGCTACGTGCTCGACGGCCACGAGCACAAGGTCGGCGCAGAGTGGGTGCTGGCCGGTGTGACGCCAGCCGTGCTGGCGGAGTTGATCGGCGATCCACCGCCTGCTGTGGCGCCGGGCGCGCAGGTTAAGGTCAACCTGCTGCTGCGACGGCTCCCGCGGCTGCGAGACGAAACCGTAACGCCCGAGCAGGTTTTCGGTGGGACGTTCCACATTAACGAGAACTACAGTCAGCTCGACGCCGCGTATCTTCGTGCGGCCGACGGTGGCATTCCCGATCCACTGCCGTGCGAGATCTACTGCCATTCATTGACGGACCCCAGCATCCTGTCCGATGAACTGCGGGCCTCTGGCGCCCAGACGCTGACCGTGTTCGGCGTGCATGCGCCGCACACGTTGTCGATCGGCGCGCACCCCGACCGGCTGCGCGAGGACTTGACGTCGGCTGTGCTGCATTCACTGAATTCAGTGCTGGCCGAACCCATTCAGGATGTGCTGATGGAAGATTCGTCGGGACGTCTGTGCATCGAGACCAAGACCACCGTGGATCTGGAACGCACGCTGGGTATGACGGCGGGCAACATCTTCCACGGCGCATTGAGCTGGCCGTTCGCCGAGAACGACGATCCGCTCGACACGCCTGCCCGGCGCTGGGGAGTCGAAACCGACTATCTCGGAGTGCTGTTGTGCGGATCGGGTTCTCGGCGTGGTGGCGCCGTGTCGGGCATCGGCGGGCACAACGCCGCAATGGCGGTGCTCGACTCTTAACCGCGAGTGTGCGTGTCTGCACACGACACGCCGAAAGAATTTGGCACTTTGCGCACGCTCGCGGGCGCTACGGCAACTCTGCGGCCCACTTCATGTGGCCCTCGTATCCGAGCTCATTGGCCATCGCGCGATAGCGATCACGGAAGTCCCGGTAAGCGGCGTCGTCGCCGCGGGCTTGGGCGAGTAGCGCGCGACACCGAAGCACGTAGATGTCCCGGACGGCCCACGAGGCACCAGGCAGTGCGCATGCCAGCCTCTCGATTGCGGCGTCGGCCTCGGCCAGGTCGCTGTCCATACCGCGCGCGACGAGCGCCTCAACTAAATTGTGGGTGCCCACGTCGCAATTGAAGAAATTTCTGGAGCTGAACAAGTCGTCAAGTGCGGTGCGCGCTTGCACCACTGCGTCGTTGAAATCGCCCCGCGCGACCATCTGCCGAGCCTGATACAACTGCATGCCAGGAACCGCGTTCAATGCGTACTGCTCCCTCACGCAGGTCTTGAGCAACTGGCCCAGAATGTCGTATCCACGGTCGGCGTCCTCTGAGTCGCTTTCGACCAGTGCGTAGCCCATCGTCATTCGTAACAGGACCACTGCGATGTCCTCCGCGGATCTCTCGGCCATCTTCATGGCCGTGCGGATCTCGGTCAATGCGTCCTCGTCGGCGGCAAGTACGCCGTGTGCTATCGCGTTGTAGCTATAAGTGATGACGGCGGCATGCGAGACAGGGTCGGAGTCGCGACTGATTGCCATCGCTCGCCGCATGTCCTCGCGCCAGCCCGGGAGACCAATCATCCACTCCGCGACTCCGCGGAAGGCCAGCACAACCGCCAATGGCGATCCGAGAATGATGCTCCCGCGGTCCGGTGCGCCATCGGCGATATCGATAACCGTCTGGGTCCATCTCAGCACGTCATCCATTTCGGCGACCTGAATCTTGGCTACGCACGACGCGAACGACAGCGCGACCGTCAGCGCCGGATCACCGATCGACTCGATCAACGCCATGTTCTCCGATGCCAGCCGCGACGCCTCGAGTTGACGGCCGCGAATGACATTTTCCATCACTAAGCCGGCCATGCCGATAGCCAGCGACGCCTTGTCGTCGGCCGCCGTGCACAGTTCGCGCAGCTCCTCAAACCGGTTTGAGATATCGGGGTGGAACCGACGGAAGGCGTTGCTGCATTGGAGGGATCGCGGATTGATGCGCATTGCCATGACTTCAGTCGAGTCACCTTTCATGGCGTCGGCGGCCTGAAGAGCTCTTTCCCAGCTGAGTTGCGCGGCGGCGTGGTCGCGGTTGGTCGACCACGCGCCTGCCCGCATATGCCACTCGTAGGCTTCGCGCAGGTCGCCTGCGGCTTCGAAATGCTCGGCGATCAGCGCGGCGTTCTGGTCATTCTGGTCGATCGCGGCGGCCAGTTTTCGATGCAATAGCGCACGGTCCGATTTGAGCTGCGACTCGTAGGCAACCGCACGGACCAGAGGGTGCCGGAAGGTGTATTCGGGCTGCGGGCTGGATGCCGTCTGGTCGACGAGCTCCGCGGCAACGAGACCTTCCAAAGCGGGCGCGATCTCGAGCGCCTGCAACATCACGGGGGTGAACCGCGACCCGATGACCGCAGCAGCGTTCAGGGTGCGCTTGGCGGCGGGGTCCAACCGGTCGATGCGTGCGGCGATCACCGCCTGCAGTGTGCGGGGCACGTGCACATCGGCGGTCTGACCGATGCACAGGTAGCAGCCGCGGCCGCCCACCAACACGTCGCGCTCGCTCAGATCCCGGACGATTTCCTCGGCGAAGAAAGGATTGCCTGCCGCCCGCGTCACGACGAGTTCCGCGAGTTCGGCCACCGACGAGTCCCTCCCCAACAGATCAGCACTCAGCTCTGACATCTGGGAATCGTCCAGCGGCTCCAATGCGATGGTCTGTGACCGCGGTGAGTGCGCCAGTGCTCCAGTGTATTCCGGCCGGTAGGTGATCACGACGAGCGAGCTGGTCTGCGGAATGACGGTGAGGAAGTCGGCCAGCAGCGACTCGCTGACGCCGTCGATCCAATGTGCGTCGTCGATGACGTAGACAGAGGGCGAGGACCGCTCCAGGGCTGACGCGTTGACCATCGCCGCCAGGCGTCGCCGTCGGGCGTCGGGATCGATCTGCGGGATTTCGGCCTCCGGGTCTCCGATGCCCAGCACATCATCCAGCAGCACCAGGTCTTCGTCGTCGGCAGCCGAGAATCGTTGGCGCACCTGTGCGCGAGCGGCTGAAGCATCCAGTCCGGCGGCACCGGTGACATCGAGGAGCAACTCGGCGACAGCGTGCAACGGCAAATCGGTGGTGTGCGATTCGCAATAGGTGGCGAACACCTCCACGCCCGCGCCCTTGGCCTGCGACGTCAACTCGCGGACGATGCGGCTCTTGCCGATTCCCGGCGGCCCGACCAGGCCGACAACGCTCCCGTTGCCGTTGATCGACCGCTGAAGAACACCGGTGAGCGCGCCCATCTCCCACTGCCGACCGACGAACGTCGGCTCGACGCGATCACGTCGCCGACCCGTCGCCATTCCAAACAGCCGGCGTGCCGACACTGGATCTTGAGCACCCTTGATGTGCACTAGCTCTGCTTCGCCCATCATGGCGCTGGTGTCCACGAGTCGGGCCGTCGATTCGCTGACCATCACTCCACCCGGCGGCGCCACCGACTCCATCCGCTGCGCCATGCCGACCTGCTCGCCCACCGCGGTGTACGACATTGGGCCTGAGCCGATTTCGCCGGTGATCACCTCGCCGGAGTTCAGCCCGATGCGCAACTGCAAGGTGACGTTGTCACGGGTATCGACCTCTGCCGCAAGGTGCTGCGCGTCGGTCTGGATATCGAGCGCCGCACGGCATGCGCGCACCGCATGGTCCTCCAGCGCGATCGGCGCCCCGAACACTGCCATGATTCCGTCGCCGGTGAACTTGTCCACGGTGCCGCCATAGCGTTGGACGATCACCGACGCGCGGCGGAACACCTCGCCCATGATCTCGCGCAAACGCTCTGCGCCGACCGCCGCGGCGATGTCCATCGAATGCACCACATCGGCGAACAGCACGGTTACCTGCTTGTACTCGGCCTGACTGTCCGAAGCCGCGACGGGAGACCCGCAGGCATCACAGAAACGGGCGCCGTCCCGTAGACCCGCGCCGCACGCACCACACGATATGGCCACCGTGAATCAGCATATGGCGCAGCGGTTAATCGCCGGACAGCTTGGCCAGGATGGCAGCCAGCTTCTTCAGTTCGGCCTCATCGAGGCCGGTCAAGATATCCGGCGCCGGGTCGTCGGTGGTGTCGATGGTGTGGACCATGTCGCGGCCCGCATCCGTCAGCGACACCACCTTGCAGCGTCGATTGGTCGGATCGGTCTCGCGGACAACGAGCCCGCGGCTCTCCAGATCGTTGACCGCGACGGTGGCAGCGGGCGCGTCGATGGTGGCTGCCTGCGCGATCTCTTTGACCGTCATCGGCCGTCGGGACAGCCGGTTGAGGATCCTGATACGGCTGAACGGCAAACTGCTCCGCTCGACCACGGCGCGCTTCCAGCTGTCGCGGTTGTCGATCACCAGCGAGGCCATCGCGCGCCAGACCTCGTCCGCCAGTGGGTTATCGGGCATGGACGCCCTCCTGCGCCAGTCGGGGGTCGATGAGCGGCGCGAGCCGATCGGCCGAGCGCCCTGCCCGTTGCGATGTCGAGAACAGCCCCAGCGCGAAGATGGTGACACCAAGTGCGGCGCACACCAGCCACAGGGGCCGTGCTGCCGCCGCAAAGTCCGCGCCCGGATCGGCCAGCGCCGCGCCGGCGATCGAACCGCACAGGGCCACACCGAGACTGACGCCCACCTGTCGGCTTGTTGACGCCACCGCGGATGCCGCGCCTGCGCGATCGGTCGGCATGCCGCTCACCGCCGCGGTGGTGATGGGTGCGTTCACCATCGAGAAGCCGATGCCGAACACGGCGAAGATGACGAGCAGTTGCCACACCGGCGTGTCCGCGGTGAGCCGGGTGAGCAGCAATGTCGCGGCCGTGATCAACGTGCCCGCGATGAACAGCGACGGCCGACTGCCGAACCGTCCCACCAGTCGCCCAGAGATCGGCGAAAAAATCAGTGCCCCAACGGCGACGGGCAGATAGATCAGTCCGGTGTGCATGGCCGAGAAGCCGCGCTGGCCCTGCAGGTACAGCGACATCATGAACAAGAAGGCGCCCCACGACGCGAATGCGCACACCGCGATCATCGTCGCCGACGCGAACGGGATGCTCCGGAAGAACCGCAGATCGATGAACGGGTCGTGCCGTCGCGCCTCGTATCGCAGGAATGCGACGAACGCGACGACCGCGACGACGGCCGCAGCGATGATGCGGACATGGGCCCAGCCCATGCCCGGGCCTTCGATGAGCACGAACACCACGCCGAACAGGAACGCCATGCCCAGCAGCTGTCCGATCGGGTCGACGTCCCGCATGGTGGCCGACTTCGACTCCGGGACGAAGATCGCGGTCAGCAGGATCGCCGCCGCACAGATCGGCAGGTTGATCCAGAACACCGCGCGCCAGTCGACGTACTCGATGAGCGCACCGCCGACGATCGGCCCCAGCGCCATCGAGATGCCGACGACGCCGCCCCAGACGCCGATCGCCCGGGCCCGTTCGACTCGGCCGGTGAACACCTGGGTGATGATCGACATCGCCACGGGGTTCATCATCGAACCGCCGATGGCCTGCAGAAAGCGGGCGCCGATCAGCATCTCGATGTTGGGCGCGAGGCTGCACATCAGCGATGCCACTGCGAAGACTGTCAGGCCGATCTGGAAGGTGCGCCTGCGGCCGAACCGGTCGCCGGTAGCGCCGGACAGCAACAGCAGCGAGGCGAGCACCAGCGTGTAGACGTCGACGACCCACTGGATCTGCGACGGCGATGCGTGCAGGTCGGTGCGAATGCTCGGGATCGCGACGTTGACGATCGTCGCGTCCATCGACACGATCAGCAGGCTCAGGCAGCAGGACACCAGGATGATGGCCTTGCGCCGAGCGCTCTGGGGCCCCCGCGAAGCTGGGGACGACCGGACGACACTTTCATTCACACAACTATTGTGAAACTACAACTGTTTGGAATGCAAGGCAGACCGCCCGTGACATATCTCGCAGTCGGAGTCCGCTAGCGCTTGCCGAAGTCGGCGTAGTCGCGCTCGGTGTATCCGGTGTAGACCTGGCGCGGACGGCCGATCTTGCCGCTGCCATCCTCATGCATCTCACGCCAGTGCGCGATCCAGCCGGGGAGCCGACCGACCGAGAACAGCACCGTGAACATCCGGGTGGGGAAGCCCATCGCGCGGTAGATGACGCCGGTATAGAAGTCGACGTTCGGATACAGCTTGCGCTCGACGAAGAAGTCGTCTGTCAGCGCGACCTCTTCCAGCGACTTGGCGATGTCCAGTAGTTCGTCGTCGCCGCCGAGCTTGCCGAGAATCTTGTCGGCGTGTTCCTTGACGATGCGCGCCCGCGGGTCGTAGTTCTTGTAGACCCGGTGGCCGAAGCCCATGAGCTTGACGTTGTCTTCGCGGTTCTTGACCTTCTTGACGAAGTCGTGAACATCGCCGTCCGATTGACGGATCTTCTCGAGCATCTCCAGCACGGCCTGGTTGGCGCCGCCGTGCAGCGGGCCCCACAGCGCGTTGATGCCGCCCGATATCGAGGTGAACAGGTTGGCCTGCGAGGAGCCGACCAGCCGCACCGTCGACGTCGAGCAGTTCTGCTCATGGTCGGCGTGCAGGATCAGCAGCAGGTCCAACGCCCGCACGACTTCCGGGTCGACCTCGTAGGGCTCGGCGGGGAACCCGAACGTCATCCGCAGGAAGTTCTCCACCAGGGTCAGCGAGTTGTCCGGGTAGAGGAACGGCTGCCCGACCGACTTCTTGTACGCGTAGGCCGCGATGGTCGGCAGCTTGGCCAGCAGCCGGATGGTCGACAGCTCGACCTGCTCGTCGTCGAACGGGTCCAGCGAATCCTGGTAGTACGCGGACAGTGCGTTCACCGCACTGGACACCACCGGCATCGGGTGCGCATTGCGCGGGAAACCGTCGAAGAACCGCTTGAGGTCCTCGTGCAGCAGGGTATGCCGCTGGATGTTGTTCGTGAACCGGTCGAGCTCGTCCTTGGTCGGCAGTTCCCCGTAAATCAGCAGATAGCTTACTTCGATGAAGTTCGACTTCTCGGCGAGCTGCTCGATCGGATAGCCGCGATAGCGCAGGATGCCCGCGTCTCCGTCGATGTAGGTGATGGCGCTCTTGGTCGAGGAGGTGTTGACGAATCCTTCGTCGAAGGTCGTGTAGCCGGTCTTGGCCAGTAGCGAACCCAGAGCAATGCCGTCCGACCCCTCTGTGGCCTTGACGATGTCGAGGTCAAGCTCGCCACCGGGATAATTAAGGGTGGCGTGCTCGTCTTTTTCTGCCACGGGAATCCCTTCGTCGCTGAGAGAACCGACCTCTGACTTCAAAACGTAGTCCCATTGTGGCAATCGCGCCCGGCCGGGGTACGCCGAGGGTCAGACCGGCTGCACGACACCGTCAATCAAGCTCGTGAACTGGCCGAATGTGGCCTCGATCCGGTCGACGGCGTCGTCGATGCCGACGCCGCGCCACTTGGTGGACCGGCCTAGGTCGGCGAGCGCCGTCATGATGATCGACGCCCATACCGCGGCGACCAGACGCAGCCCACGGTCTTCGAGGCCGACGCCCATCCGCCTCGCCAGCTCGACGTTGACCGCATGAGGCCGAAACTCCATGGTGGCCTGTCGCAATGTCGCCGACGACATGATGATTCGGACGGTGCACAGCAGCCGTGTGGCGGTCAGGTCGCCCATGCCCGCGGTCTTCGTGTTCCGGTACATCTCGACGTGCGCGCGGCACAGCGCGTCCAGATGGTTCAGTTCCTCCGGCTGACGAGCGAGCTCAAGCGCAGCAATGTCGACGGCGTCGTCGACCAGCGCCAGGCAGACCGCCTCCTTGGTCGCGAAGTAACGACTGAAAGTGCGGGGTGACACGTCGGCGATCGCGGCGATCTGCTCGACGGTCGTCTGCTCGAATCCCTGTTGCTCGCAAAGCTCGATGGCGGCATCGATCAGCGTCGCGCGCGTGCGCTGTTTCTTACGTTCCCGCAGACCGAGCCCTGCATCCCCCGACACATTAGGCACGCCAGGATGCTAACCCCGGCCCGGTTAAGACACCTAATGAAGTGTCACCGACGGAAATATGCCCGCCGTCACACTTTGTCATCGTCCGCCGAAAGTTCGCCGACCTCTGCCGACAGCCCGTTGCCCACCCCGTTCACCCGGTACCGCACGAACGCCGGCGCGAGAAGTGCGGCGATCACCACACCCATCACCACGAGTCCACCACCACCAGCCGCGGCGACGGTGGTGCCGACGGCGGCCGCGGCCGCGCCGTGTACCGCATCGGCCACGCGAGGGCCGCCCGCCACCACGACGGTGAACACACCCTGCAGCCGCCCGCGCACCTCGTCCCCAGCGGCCTGCAGCAGAATCGTGTTGCGAAACGCCGACGACACCAGGTCGGCCGCGCCGCCAATAACCAGGAACAGCAACGCAATCCACAGCATGACCCCGACATGGCCGCCTGCGAACCCTGCGGCGACGCCGAACCCGATCATCGCCACGCCCCACACCGCGACCGCCAGCACGACGGCCAACCCTTGGCGCTGGACGCGCGGCAGCCAGCCCGAGAACACCCCGCCCAGAACCGCACCCACCGCAATGGCGGCGGACAGGAGTGCCATGGTGGTGCCCCCCTCGACCGGACCGCCGAAGCTCTCATGCGCCATCTGCGGGAACAATGCCCGCGGCATGCCGAAAATCATCGCGATCAAGTCGACGACGAATGACATCAACACCACCGTATTGCCGGCCAGGTAGCGGAACCCGTCCAGGACCGCGCGAAAGCCCCAACCGGACGAGCCGGCGTCTCCGTTGGTGGGTGGAATCGGCGCAAGCCGAACCGTCGCCCAGAGCGGCACGATGCAGGTGATCGCATCGATCAGATACAGCGTGGAGAGGTCGACCCAGCGCAACATCACCCCGGCCAGCAGCGGCCCGACGATGGCGCCGAACTGAAACACCGTGAAGTTCAGCGAGCTGGCCGCGGGCAGTTGGTCGCCCGGCACGATCCGCGAGATGGCGGCTGTGCGCGTCGGCGAGTTGATCGCGAAGAAGGCCTGCTGCACCGCCAGCAGGCACATCACTACCCAGACGTTGTTGAGCGATAACGCGGCCTGCAGCCACAGCAGAACCGAGGCCACCGCAAGACCGCACGACGCGATGATCAACAGCACACGCCTGTCCATCATGTCGGCCCACGCACCACCCCAGAGGCCGAACACGACCAGCGGGACGAGCGCAAAGATGCCGGAAAGCCCCACATAGGCGGAGTTTTGGGTGAGGGCGTAGAGCTGGACGGGCACCGCGAAGATGGTCAGGTTGGCCCCGATGACAGTGACGATGCCCGACAGCCACAGCCTCCGGTAGTCCGGCGTCCGCAGCGGTGTGGTGTCGGCGAAGAACCGCCGCACTACGGTTGAAGCCGCTCGATGCGGCCCTCTGAAACTCGAATCCTGTTGTGTACCCGGTTCTCCCGGCCCTGCCAGAACTCGACGACCTCCGGGGCTATCAGGTAGCCGCCCCAGTTCGGGGGCACCGGGACGTCGCCGAGATCAGCGAAACGTTGTGTGACGTCAGATAATTGGCCGAGAAGCGCGGCCCGCGAGGCGATCGGACGGGATTGGTGCGATGCCCAGGCACCCAGCTGGGAACCCCGTGGCCGGTGCCGCCAGTAGTCCGCGGTCACCTCGGCGGACACCCTCGTCACCGGGCCGCGGACGTGGACCTGGCGGCCCAGCAGAAACCACGGGAACGTCGCCGACGCGTACGGCGTCGCTGCGATTTCCTCGCCCTTGGCGGAGTCGTAGTTGGTGAAGAACGTGATTCCGGTGTCGTCCACGCTCTTGCACAACACCGAGCGGGTCACCGGCCTTCCTTCGGCGTCGACCGTCCCGACCACCATCGCGTTGGGCTCGGCGACGCCGGCGCTCTCCGCGTCGGCTAACCACTTGCGCAACAGGGCAACCCACCCGTCGGCCAGCCAGTCGGCGTCCAGGTCGGGGCTGCCGTCCTTCTCGACCGACCCGTACTCCACACGCATCGCGGCCAGGCGTTCATTCTCCGAGGTAGCCACCGCGGCAACGCTACCCCCCAACAGTTTGGCGGCTTGTTACCGACCGGTAGCAGGAGAGGGAATCGCGAGTGCGAGAATCGGCCCATGACTGCGGTACCCGAGGACTTCGTACCTGGCCTGGAGGGCGTCGTCGCCTTCACCACCGAGATCGCCGAACCCGACAAAGACGGCGGCGCGCTGCGATACCGCGGCGTCGACATCGAAGATCTGGTCAACCGCCAGGTCACCTTTGGGGACGTGTGGGCCCTGCTGGTCGACGGCAGGTTCGGCCACGGACTCCCGCCGGCCGAGCCGTTCCCCCTGCCGATTCACAGCGGCGACGTCCGTGTCGACGTGCAGGCCGGGCTGCCGATGCTCGCCCCGATCTGGGGATATGCGCCGCTGCTCGACATCGATGACGCGACCGCCCGCGATCAGCTCGCCAGGGCGTCGGTGATGGCGCTGTCCTACGTCGCGCAGTCGGCCCGGGGCATTTATCAGGCCGCTGTCCCGCAACGCATGATCGACGAATGCACAACGGTTACAGCACGTTTCATGACGCGGTGGCAGGGTGAGCCGGACCCCAAACACGTCGAGGCGATCGACGCCTACTGGGTGTCGGCCGCCGAGCACGGCATGAACGCCTCTACGTTCACCGCGCGGGTGATCGCGTCGACGGGCGCCGACGTGGCCGCCGCGCTCTCCGGCGCGATCGGGGCGATGAGCGGCCCGCTGCACGGCGGCGCCCCCGCCCGGGTGATCCCGATGATCGAAGAGGCCGAGCGCACCGGCGATGCGCGAGCCGTAGTCCGTGGCGTGCTGGACCGCAAGGAGAAGCTGATGGGCTTCGGCCACCGCGTGTACCGCGCGGAGGATCCGCGGGCCCGCGTGCTGCGGGCCACGGCCAAGCGCCTCGAGGCCCCGCGCTACGAGGTGGCCGCCGCGCTCGAGCAGGCCGCACTGGCCGAACTGCGCGAGCGTCGCCCCGACCGTGCCATCGAGACCAACGTGGAGTTCTGGGCCGCGGTGATCCTGGACTTCGCCGAGGTGCCCGCCAAGATGATGCCCGCGATGTTCACCTGTGGGCGAACCGCCGGCTGGTGTGCCCACATCCTCGAGCAGAAGAGGCTCGGAAAGCTCGTCCGCCCCGCGGCGATCTACGTCGGTCCCGCTCCGCGCAGCCCCGAATCCGTCGAGGGTTGGAACGAGATCTCACGGGATTAGTCGCGTGACGGCGTCGGTGTCGACGTTCGAGTCGGCGGCCAGAAGCTTCGCCGGCCTGGTTCACCGCATCCCCGGCGATCGCTGGGACGGACCGGGCCTCGGGGAGTGGGATCTTCGTTCGTTGGTCGGACACACCTCCCGCTCGCTCATCACCGTGAGCACCTACCTGCAGACATCCGCCGAACGTGAGGATGTTGAGACCCCGCAGGAGTACTACGCGCAGATTGCCGACTACGTGTCGAACACCGGCGCCGAGGCCATCAACGAGCGCGGCAGGCAGGCGGGCCGGGACCTCGGCGACGACCCTGCGCGGGCGATCGACAACCTGATCGAGCGCGTGCTGGGCGAGCTCGCGACGGTCGGGAACCCGCTGATCGCCGTCATCGGCGGACTTGGCATCCGACTGCACACCTACCTGCCGACGCGGACCTTCGAACTTGCCGTGCACAGCCTGGATATCGCACGGGCAACGGGATTTTCGCTCAGCCTCCCCGAAGAGGTGCTGGACGAGGCCACCGTACTGGCGGCGCGGATAGCGGTGCTTACCGGTCGAGGGGACGAACTGCTGATGGCGGCGACGGGCCGCGCCGCACTGCCGCCGTCATTCTCCGTTGTGTAGATCTTCATGTTGTCGGTGCCGCGGTGTTACATGGCCCATGTCGCTGAGGCGTAGCGATGAAATCGGGGCCGCCCGGTGGTCTATACGGCAGCCCCATTCCGGGTGACGTCAACTACAGAGGAGATCCCCATGGCAATCGAGGTCCAGCCCGCTGTCTACCCGCATTTGGTTGTCGACGACGCCGCGGCGGCGATCGACTTCTACGTGAAGGCGTTCGACGCCGTCGAGCACGGCAGGGTGCCCGGTCCCGACGGGAAGCTGATCCACGCCTCCCTCGGGATCAACGGCTCGTCGGTGATGCTCAACGACGACTTCCCGGAGATGAGTGGAGGCAAGTCGACGACCCCGAAGGCGCTCGGCGGCTCGCCGGTGACCATCCACCTCGTCGTCACCGACGTCGACAAGAAGTTCCAGCAGGCCATCGACGCGGGCGCCACCGTCGTCCATCCGCTCGAGGACCAGTTCTGGGGCGACCGGTACGGCGTGCTGCAGGACCCCTTCGGGCACCAGTGGTCGATGGGTCAGCCGGTGCGCGAGGTCAGCAGGGAGGAAATCGAAGAGGCGATGAAGCAGCACTAGCTGCTCGAAGCACCCGCGTCAGCGGCGCAGGCCGGCGAGCACCCGCTGCCGCAGCGGCGGTGTGGGCGCGGTCGCCGCCGCGGCCAGCATGTCGGCGACGGTGGTGAATTTGTCACGCGGGCGGTCCTCGCCGCCGCGCGCGATCTCGGCGGCGTCGATCGCCTGCCAGCCGGCGACGTCGACCATGTCGGGGCGCCGGCCGCGCACCAGCTTGTCCAGCGACGCGGGCTTGCTCGACGGGTCGGTCAGCAGACCGGCGTTGTAGTCGGCCGCCACGCTCTGCACGGTCTGCAGGGCGCACGACTTGTTCGTGCCGATGAAGCCGGTCGGCCCGCGTTTGATCCAGCCCGCGACATAGCTGCCGCGCACCGGGCTGCCGCTCGACGGATCGACCACCCGACCGCCGTCGTTCGGTACCACGGCCGCGGTTTCGTCGAACGGCAGATCGCGAATCGGCTTGCCGCGGTACCCGATTGACGTCAGCACCAGGCCCGCGTCGAGCCTGCGGGTCTGGTCCGTGTCGGTCACCATGAACTCGATGCCGGTCACGCGGTCGTCGCCGAGGACGCGGTGGGGCGTCAGGAGGTAGACAAGACGGATCCTCGGGCGGGTCGCTGGTGCCGACGCGTCCCCGAGCTTGCTCAGGATCTCCAGCTTGTTGCGCGTCAGCGGATCGTCGGCGGTGGCCAGATCGGCCTGCACCAGTTCGTGGTCGGCGGCGTCGAGCACGACGTCGCACGTCGACGTCAACCCGATGAGTTCGGGCAGCGTGAACGCGGACTGCGCCGGCCCTCGACGGGCGGCGATCACCACTTCGGTGACCTTCGAGCCACGCAGTGCGGCGAGCGCATGGTCGGAGATGTCGGTGCGCGCCAGTGCGTCCGGATCCGATGTCAGGATCCTGGCGACGTCGAATGCGACGTTGCCGTTGCCGACGATCACCACCCGCTCATGACCGAGATCGACTGGCAGATCTGTGTATTCGGGGTGCCCGTTGATCCAGGCGACCATCTCGGTGGCCGTGCCTGTGCCCGCCAGCTCCATGCCGTCGATGTCGAGGCGGCGGTCGTTCGGAGCGCCGACGGCGTACAGGACCGCGTGATGGTGGTCGAGCAGCTCCGCGTGGGAGACGTCGGATCCCACCTCCACGTTGAGGTAGAACCGGAAGCCGCGTCGCCTCGCGATCTTGTCGAACAGCCGGGTCACCCGCTTGGTGCTCTGGTGGTCGGGCGCGACACCGGCGCGCACCAGCCCGTAGGGCGTCGGGAGCCGTTCGAACACGTTGACCCGCACGCCGTGCTGGGTGAGGAACTCGTCGGCGGCGTACATCGCGGCGGGCCCGGAGCCGACGACTGCGACCGTCAGTGGATGCCCAGCACGTGCGGCCACCTTCGGCGCTTCGATGACCGGTGCCAATTTCGAAGTCGGCGGCAGCTTCTCGCCCGCGGGCCGCTCCGGGTAGTAGGCCGCGTTGAGTGGAATGAAGGGCAGTTGCTTGGAGTCCAGCTGGGTATCCGGCGCGATCGCGCCGACGGGACATGCGCTCACGCACGCGCCGCAGTCGACACATGCGACGGGATCGATGTACAGCATCTCAGCGGTCGCGAAGCCCGGCTCATCCGGCGACGGATGAATGCAGTTCACCGGACAGGCGTAGACACAGGACCCGTCGCTGCAGCACGACTGGGTGATGATGTGAGGCATGGGGTGCCTAGGCGGCCGACACCAGATGTTGGCGGGCGGGCTCGCTGCGGTAGCGGCTGGGCCTGCCGTCGATTCTGCAGATCCGCCACATCAGCTTGGCGATCGGGTTGATCAGACCGGTGTCGTGGCAGAGCATCCGGACGTCACCGAACATGTCGCGCAGCATTTGTCGGGATTCGGGCGACCGGAAGAAGATCTCCTTGCGGACCGAGCGTGGGATGTCGAATTCCTTCCAGAACGCCCGCGGCGGAACAATGATGGCCGAGCACAGGATCCGCATCGTCAGCGGGACGTAGAGCGACAACCAGAACCGCTTCCGCCGTGGCAGGTGAGGAACTCTCTTGCGCAGGTATTCGTGCGCGAATGAGATGTGCCGGGCTTCCTCGGCGACGTGGATAGCCATCACCCGTTCCATGATCGGATGCAGCGTCTTACCTTCGCGCAGAACGTTTTTCTGCGTGTGGTCGATGGGTTCCTCGCCGGCGAGAATGCCGAACCAGAACGGGATCGGTAACGGCCCCGCGACCAACGGGATAAGCGGCTGGATCCACTTGAGCAGCCGAGGCATCCCCGGCACATCGGCACCGATGCGGTTCACCATCTCCTGAAACATCATCGTGTGGTTGCACTCTTCGACCGCCTCGTGCAGGCAGTACCGGTATTCCGGCGAGCCGTTGGGCGTCCAGAAAGCGTACTCCATCAGGCCACGGATCAGGATCGATTCGAAGTGCAGGCCGACCTTTGCGACATTGGCCTGTCGCCACATACCGATCTCGATCTGACGCTCAACCGATTGCGCCTTGTACCAGGGGTGCTGGCCGACCGGATCCGTCGCGGGCAGGATCCACCGCTCGTCGTTGTCGATAACTGCGAACTCCGGGGAGTCCCAGTCGATATCGGTGTAGGGGTTGAAATTGCGCCGCACTGACCCCTCAGACAGTGTGGCGAGCATGTCGGTGTACTGGGTGTCGTCAACCACATCCATGTTGCGACGCCAACGCTTTACCATGCGCGTCCGAGCCATCAGAAGCCTCCCAACGAGGTTTACATTTATCGGCTTGGTGTCCATCGACGGTACCGCAGGTATCGCATATTGAACAGACCCCGGTTGTGCGATGTGGCCAACCGCGTCGGCCCACGAAGTGTGTGATGGAGATCACAATAGATGGTCGAGTTGAAGACAGAAGCCGGGTAAAGGTGATGGCAATCACCCACGACGGGTTCGCATCTTGACCAACTAACCTGACCGCTGTATCGGCGCAGGCCTACTTCTCCCCGAAGTCCCCCGCCGCGGTCATCTTGTCGCCGTTGCTCACCACCGAGAACCCGGCATCGGTCATTCCGCAGTCGGTGATGATCGCACGGTGGCCCGGGCTGTTCATCCACCAGTCGACCGCCACATCCGGAATATCGCCAAGGCCGGTGCCCCAGAAGATGACCTCGCCGAGGCTGGTGTATGGCACGTAACCGGCGTCCGTGACGCGCTGGACGACGGAAGAGCCGTCCGAACCGGTGTGGTCCACCACTCCGTTCGCGAGCATGTCGTTGGCCTGCCGCGCGGCGGCCGCGGTCAGCGGCGGATTGGCCGCCACTGGGCCACAGCCGTTCGCCGCGCGCGTGGCGTTGATCTGGTTCAGCAGCGCGCCACCCTGGTCGCCGCCGTCGGCCTGGGCTGGTACCGCGCCGAGCGTCGGACCGAAGACCGTCACCGCCGCTGCGCATACCGGTATCAGCGTCGCAGCCTTTCGTGTACTCATCACGTGCCCCCACCGGGCTCGAACTGCAGTCCCGACCAGTTCCAGTATGGACACAGCGGGAGTCGATGAATGGGGTGTTTATCCAATTTCCCGGTCTTTTCGGCCGACCCTCCCCGCAGAAGGTGCACAAGTCCGGTCACTACTCTTGACCACATGGCCGAACTGACGATTCCCGCCGACCTCAAACCCAGCGACGGCCGGTTCGGCTGCGGGCCGTCGAAGGTGCGGACCGAGCAGCTGCAGGCGCTTGCCGCCGCAGGTGATCTGTTCGGCACGTCGCACCGGCAGGCACCGGTGAAGAACCTGGTCGGCCGGGTCCGCGACGGGGTGAGGCAGCTGTTCTCGGCGCCCGACGGCTACCAGGTGATCCTCGGCAACGGCGGCTCGACGGCGTTCTGGGACGCCGCGGCATTCGGGCTGATCGACAAGCGCTCTCTGCACCTGACCTACGGGGAGTTCAGCTCGAAGTTCGCCTCCTCAGTCGCCAAGAACCCGTTCGTCGGCGACCCGGTGATCATCAAGGCCGACGCGGGCAGCGCGCCAAAGCCGCAGTCGGACCCGTCCGTCGACGTCATCGCATGGGCGCACAACGAAACATCGACCGGGGTGGCCGTTCCCGTCGAGCGCCCCGAGGGTTCGGGCGATGCACTCATCGTCATCGACGCGACCTCGGCGGCCGGCGGCTTGCCGGTCGACATCACCGACGCCGACGCGTATTACTTTGCGCCGCAGAAGAATTTCGCCAGCGATGGCGGGTTGTGGGTTGCGGTCGTCTCGCCCGCGGCACTGTCGCGCATCGAGTCGATCGCCGCGTCTGGCCGCTGGGTACCCGACTTCCTGTCGTTGCCGATCGCCGTCGAGAACAGCCTGAAGAACCAGACTTACAACACCCCGGCCATCGGCACGCTGATACTGCTCGCCGAGCAGCTCGACTGGATGCTCGCCAACGGCGGCCTGGACTGGGTGGTCAAGCGCACCGCCGACTCGTCGCAGCGCCTGTACTCCTGGGCCGAGGCGTCGCAGTTCGCGACGCCGTTCGTCGCCGACCCCGAGCAGCGTTCCCAGGTGGTCGGCACCGTCGACTTCTCCGACGACGTCGATGCCGCGGCGGTGGCCAAGGTGCTGCGGGCTAACGGCATCGTCGACACCGAGCCGTACCGCAAACTCGGCCGCAACCAGTTGCGGGTGGCGATGTTCGCGGCCGTCGAACCCGATGACGTCACCGCGCTCACCCAATGCGTGGACTGGGTCGTGGAACGGCTCTGACCTGGGTGGCTCGGGCGTGTCTGCCGGGTAACGAGCCGATAACGCAGTAGGGTGACCTGCTGATCGGGCTTGGCGCCTTGACGCCAAGGCGGAGCCCGGAGGAGGTCGGCATGCGGGAACTCAAAGTCATTGGACTCGACGTTGATGGCAAACGCATCATCTGCGAAAGCGACAACCCCAACGAAACCTTCGTTCTACGCGCCGATGACCGGCTGCGCGCCGCCGTCTCCGGCGAAAAGTCCGGAGCCAGCCAGTCCCAATCCGATGCCGAGGTTCAAAGCGTGCTGCGTCCCAAGGAGATTCAAGCCAGGATTCGCGCGGGCGCATCCGTCGAACAGGTCGCGGCATCGGCCGGGGTCGAAGTGTCGCGGGTGGAGCGGTTCGCGCATCCGGTGCTGCTGGAACGCTCACGCGCGGCCGAGCTGGCAACCGCCGCGCATCCCGTCCTCGCCGACGGCCCCGCGGTGCTCACGCTCCTGGAAACCGTGACGTCGGCGCTGGTCGCCCGCGGCCTCGATCCCGACGGCGCCAACTGGGACGCGTGGCGCAACGAGGACGGCCGCTGGACAGTCCAGCTGTCCTGGAAGGCCGGCCTTTCGGACAACACCGCCCATTTCCGGTTCACACCCGGCGCCCACGGCGGCACAGTCACCGCCTTCGACGACGCCGCGAGCGAGATCATCGACCCTGACTTCGCCCGGCCGCTGCGGCCGGTGGCGCCCGTCGCACAGATCGAATTCGACGAGCCGGAGCCGCAGGCCGAACCCGAAAAGCCTGAGCCCGCCAAGCCAGCCCGCGCTCCGGGTGCCCGCAAGGGCAAGCCGCCGGTTCCCGCGTGGGAGGACGTGCTGCTCGGGGTGCGCTCCAGCGGTCAGCGCTAACCGAGGGTCAGCGCCAGCAGGGCCAACCATGCGGCTGCGACACCGACGCCGAGGCCCAGCACGAACCACCGCAATACCGGCGTCGTGCGCCATCCCCACACCGTTGGCGCCAGCCCACCGACCGCCACCAGGTTCAGTCCCACGGCCAGCAGCGGATGAACGCGGATCAGCCCCATGCTCAAGACCACCACCGCACCCGCGGTCACAGCCGCGACGAAACCCGCCACCGTCAGCCCTGTCCCCCACGGGGTCGTGTCGTCGGTCACGGCGCTAATCTAACCCGCTCATAGAACGCCAGCGCCGCGGCCGTTGCCACATTCAGCGAGTCGGTTCCGCGTGACATCGGAACCCGCACCCTGACATCGCTGGCCCGCATCGCCGTCTCGGTGAGCCCTGGACCTTCGGCGCCGACGAGAATCGCAACCCGATCGTCAGCCACCGACGCCATCGCGTCGGACAGCGTGGGCCCTGTCGGATCGGGTGTCATCGCCAACACGCGAAAGCCGTTGTCGCGCAAAACTGTGAGATCCGCCGGCCATGCGGTGGTCCACGCATACGGCACCAGCAGTGCGTGCCCCATCGAAACCCGAACGGCACGGCGGTACAGCGGGTCGGCGCATCCAGTGCCGAACAGCACCGCATCGACGCCGAGGCCGGCGGCGTTGCGGAAGATCGAGCCCAGGTTCTCGTGGTCGTTGACACCCTCGAGGACTGCGACCGTGCGTGCTCCGTCGAGCACCTGTTCCACGGTGAGTTCGCCCGGCCTTGGCGCCGCGGCGAGCACGCCGCGATTGAGGTGGAACCCGACCACATCCGCCATCACCTCAGCGCTCACCCGGTAATACGGCGCGCCGGTTGCGGCCAGATCGGTTTCCAGCTCGCGCAGCCGACGATCGGTGCCCAGCATGGCGCGCGGCTGGAACCGGGAGGTCAGCATCCGCTGCACCACAAGCACGCCCTCAGCGATCACCAACCCTTTGCCGCTCGGCAGATCGGGCCTGCGGTCAATGCTGTTGAGGTCGCGGAAATCGTCCAGCCGCGGGTCCGCCGGGTCGCCGATGTCGACGACCGGATTGCTCACGTGCTTTCGTCGACGATTGCCGACATCAGGTCGGCGGCGACGAGCAGCACCTTGCGCTGTTCGTCGTTGAGCTGCGACAGCCGCACCTTGAGCCACTCCTGGCTGGCCCGCTTTTCGGCTTCGATCAGATCGACGCCGGACTCCGAAACCGATACCAATACCTGGCGTGCGTCGACAGGATGCGCGCTCCGCGCGACAAATCCGAGCTCGGCCAGTGAGGCAATAACGCGAGTCATGGATGGCGGCCTCGCACGTTCGCGGAGCGCCAATGCACCCGGCGTCATTGCACCCTCTTTGGCAAGCGTCGACAACGCCGATAACTGCGACAAGGAGACTGGGGAATCCGGGCGGCGAAACCGCAATTGGCGTGCCAACCGCATAACCGCCAGCGACAAGTCGCTCGCCAACCGAGAATCCATGTCTTTCACAAAGCAAAGAATAGCGAGCATGTCTTCCGATGCGCAGCAAAACACTCCCGGCTTCCGAGGATGGCCCTTCGAGGGCTACGTTGGATACTGATGAACGCCGACACACCCGCAGCCGCCGAGCCGGAACCCCCTGCTCTGCCTGCGATCCTGCTCGAACCTTGGCCGGTCATCATCGTGATCGCCGCGGCCTGGCTGATCGCCGCGATACTCACTTTCACGATCGGCGGGCTACAAGAATGGCGTCCCATCGCGGTCGCCGGTTTGGGAGTCGGGGTTCTCGGCACGTCGATCTTCCTCTTGCAGCGTCGCGCGGCGCGCCGCGGCTCGCGTGGTGCGCAGAGCGGTCTGAGCTGAATTCGAAAATCGAGACAACAAGGAGGAGTAATGGCCGAACCGCTATTGCAGGCACAGATCGATATCGATGCCCCGGTGTCGAAGGTGTGGGCGCTGATCTCCGATTTCAACCGGATGCCGCAGTGGAGCCCGCAATGCAGATTGATGAAGGCCTTCGGGCCGCTTCGCCAGGGCACCCGGACAATCAACCTGAACCGGCGCAATTTTCTGTTCTGGCCGACCACGAGCACTGTCACGGAAGTCGTTCCGGAGAAGAAGCTGGCATTCCGGGTGAACACCAACGGCACCATTTGGAGCTATGAACTCGAGCCGACCGAACAAGGCACCCGGGTGGTGGAGAGCCGCCACGCCGAGAACGGAATCAGGCCCGCGGCCAACTTCACGGTGGACAAATTGTTCGGCGGCGTGCCGAACTTCGAACGCGAGCTGGTGGACGGGATGAACGCATCGTTGTCGAGAATCAAGGCGGCGGCCGAGAGTTGACCGGCACGCCCGCGGAGGAGCAGCGCCTGCGCGACCTCAAGTTGCTGCGCCGCGTGCGCGACCGGATGGATCGGGACTACGCGCAGCCCCTGGATGTCGAGGCGCTCGCGCGCGGCGTGAACATGTCGGCCGGGCACCTGTCTCGCCAGTTCAAGCTCGCCTACGGTGAGTCGCCCTACTCGTATCTGATGACGCGGCGCATCGAGCGCGCGATGGCGCTGCTGCGACGCGGCGACCTGTCCGTCACCGACGTCTGCTTCGCCGTCGGCTGCTCGTCGCTGGGCACCTTCAGCACCCGCTTCGCCGAGTTGGTGGGCATGCCACCCAGCACATACCGGGAACAGACGGCGGGCCTGACGGAGGGGATCCCGTCGTGCGTCGAGAAGCAGGTGACGAGACCGATCAGGAATCGAGAAGCGCCCGCCACTGCGCTGCACCTAGCGTGATCGGCATGGATATCACCATTCACTCGAGCTTCCTGCCGCACGACAACCCGGAAGAGTCGCTGACGTTCTACCGCGACACCCTCGGCTTCGAGGTCCGCCTCGACGTCGGCAAGGACAAGATGCGCTGGATCACGATCGGTCCGCCCAACCAGCCCGATACGAACATCGTGCTTTATCCGCCGACCGCCACCCCCGGCATCACCGACGACGAACGCCGCGTCATCGCCGAGATGATGGCGAAGGGCACCTTCGGCACACTGCTGCTCGCCACAAAGGATCTCGACGGCACCTTCGAGCGCGTGCAGTCCGGCGACGTGGAGGTGGTCCAGGAGCCGACGGAGCAACCGTACGGAGTTCGCGACTGCGCGCTTCGCGATCCCGCAGGCAACATGGTCCGCATCCAGGAGCTGAGGTGACACCGTGAGCGAAGCCGCTGAGAAGATCGACGGCCGAATCAAGGAGCTCGCCGATTGGCGCGGCGACATGCTCGCCCGGATCCGAAAGCTCATCCATCAGGCCGAGCCCGAAGTGACCGAGGAGTGGAAGTGGCGAGGCGTACCGGTCTGGTACCACGACGGAATGATCTGCACCGGTGAGACTTACAAGAACTATGTCAAGGTGACCTTCGCCAAGGGCGCATCGTTGGACGACCCCAAGGGCCTGTTCAACTCCAGCCTCGACGGAAACACCAGACGCGCCATCGACATTTACGAGGACGACAAGCTGGACGAGAAGGCGTTCAAGGCGCTCATTCGCGCCGCTGTCGACCTGAATGCCCGCTGACTAAGACCCGCCTACGTCGGGCGCCTGATCGCTTTGGTCGTCGCTCGGTGCGGGCGGCTCTTCGCCGAGTGGGGACGGCTCGTCGTCGCTCGGTGCGGGCGGCTCGTCGCCGGGTGGAGGCGGTGCGACGACGTCGAGGACGCCGTCATCGTACGGATCGTAGAGCGGCGAGCCCGTTCCGGCGGGTGCCGGAGTATCCGAGTGTGCTCCGCAACCGTATTCGCCATCGACCACGTGTCCGTCGGCGGCCAGCTCGTTGGCGCACACACCGAACATCACGCCGAGCGCCCCGGACAGCGGCATGTAGAACCCGCATTCACGGCACACCCGCCGGGTGGACCTGGCCATCGCCGAGCCCGGCCCGAAGTCGCCGTCGTGCCACCGCTGCGCGGCATCGTTGCGACCAAGTTCGCTGAGCAGCCGGCGTCGCCCAAGGCCAAGCTCGACGGCGATCTCGTCGATCGCGGGGTCGCCGGTCGCGGAGAAACCGGGCACCAGGCGGGCATCCTCGGCGGGCGCTGCGAGCAGGTCGCCGGGGCCGAGGTCGCCGGGCCGGAGCCGCGCCTGCCACGGCACCCACTTCGGCGCCAACAGAGCCGTCGGCCCGGGAACGAGCACGACCTCGCTGATCGTCGCATGGTCGGCACCCGGATGCGCCGCGACGACCACGGCCCATTGCCAGCCCTGATAGCCGGACATATTGGCAAGGAAACGATGCGTGGCCGCGTTGGGGTCGTCGAACGTCGCGCCGAGATACTCGCCGACGGTGTCACCACTATGTTCGACGATCGCCGCGCGCGCCTGTTCGACGGCGCCCATCAGCACCGCCTCCATGTCCGCCGGACGCTCGCTCGCCGGCATGGCCGGGCCGCCCTCTGCGGATTCCGTCACGCTGTCCACGCGCTTAATAGTGCCCGACCGGGCTACGACGAGCCACACCCGGTCGGCTGCGGGACGCCGTCATCGCGATGGGGGAGAATCTTTATCGTGACCGGATCACGGCGTGACCCCCGGGGCCCGGTGGGCCCGCGTGATCCCCGCTATTACCCGCCGCGGCCTCCCGCAGACCACGGCGACCAACACCCGGGCATGGCGAACTATCCCAGCGACGGCGTGAACAGCCGTCGGCAGCGCCGCCCCTCCGCACCGAGCTCCAACCCGTACCTACCGCCTCTCGAGGAGCGGTCGTCGACCCGCAGCGATCCCGGCATCGGCCAAGGTCTCGGGCAGAAGCCCACCACACCCCGCTCGGCAGCCCAGCGCAGTCGCGAGATGGGCTCGAAGATGTACGGCCTTTTCCACCGCGCCGCCACCGCCGACGGGGCGGACAAGTCGGGGCTGACGGCACTGACCTATCCGGTGATGGCCAACTTCGCCGTCGACTCCGCGATGGCGGTCGCACTGGCCAACACGCTGTTCTTCGCGGCGGCGTCGGGCGAGAGCAAGAGCAAGGTCGCGCTCTATTTGCTCATCACGATCGCGCCGTTCGCGGTCATCGCACCTTTGATCGGGCCCGCGCTTGATCGTCTGCAACACGGTCGACGGCTGGCACTTGCCATGTCCTTCGCGCTGCGCGCAGTGCTGGTGCTTGTCCTCATCGCCAACTACGACGGCGCCACGGGAAGCTTCCCGTCCTGGGTGCTGTATCCGTGCGCGCTGGGAATGATGGTGTTGTCCAAGTCATTCAGCGTGCTGCGCAGCGCCGTTACGCCGCGTGTTCTGCCACCCACCATCGACCTGGTCCGGGTCAACTCGCGGCTGACGGTGTTCGGTCTGCTGGGCGGGACGATCGTCGGCGGCGCGGTGGCCGCGGGTGCGGAGTATCTCTTCAATCTGTTCCAGATGCCCGGCGCGCTGTACGTCTGCATCGCGGCGACGGTCGCAGGCGCAGCATTCGCGATGCGCATACCGAAGTGGGTAGAGGTTACCGAGGGCGAGGTGCCCACAACGCTGAGTTACCACGGCGGCGACGGCGAGCTGCGTCGTCACCCGCTGGGATTGTCGGCACGCGGACCCGCACGACAGCCGTTGGGCCGCAACATCATCACGTCGCTGTGGGGCAACTGCACGATCAAGGTGATGGTCGGCTTCCTGTTCCTGTATCCCGCGTTCGTAGCCAAGTCTCACGACAAGAGCGGGTGGCAGCAGGTGCTGATACTCGGTCTGATCGGTGCGGCGGCGGCGATCGGCAATTTCGGCGGCAACTACGCCAGCGCTCGGCTGCAGCTGGGCCATCCGGCGCAGCTGGTGGTGCGCAGTTCCATCGCGGTCACCGCGGTCGCATTGGCCACAGCGCTGACCGGAAAGCTGTTGGTGGCCGCTCTGGCCGCCCTGGTCACCTCCGCGGCGAGTGCGATCGCCAAAGCGTCGCTCGACGCGTCCCTGCAGAACGATCTGCCCGAGGAGTCGCGTGCGTCGGCGTTCGGACGCTCGGAGTCGCTGCTGCAGCTGGCGTGGGTGGCCGGCGGCGCGACGGGGGTGTTGGTTTATACCCAACTGCACGTTGGCTTTACGGTGATATCCACCATGTTGATCCTCGGCCTGGCGCAGACGGTGGTGAGCTACCGTGGCGACTCGCTGATTCCGGGGCTAGGCGGAAATCGTCCGGTGGTCGCCGCGCAAGAGGGTGGACGCCACGGTTCGGCGGCGGTGCCGCGGGAGTGAAAAAAGGCTTGGCGGTGCTGGCGACCGTCGTAGTGCTGGCGTCCGCGGCCACCGGCGTGCTCGTCTGGCGGCTGACCCGCAACCCACCGCCCGCACACCCGCAGATCAGCGCGTACACGCGGGGACAACTGGTCCGGGTCGGACCGTACCGGTACTGCAATGTCCTGGACCTCACCAAATGCGACGTGCCAAAAGCGATGGGGGAACTGGCCGTATCGTCGCGCAGCCCGGTGCAGCTGTCGGTGCCGTCGGCGATCTCCGAGGCGCCCTGGGTGTTGCTGCGGGCCTACGAGGGTCCCGACGACACCGTCGTCGAGTCATTCCCGCGGGGCACGACGCGCGCGGTGACCATTCCCACCGTCGACCCGCGCCGGGGCCGGCTCACCGGCATCGCGGTGGAATTGCCGACATGGGTGCGCGACGAGCAGGGAAACGAGTTCCCGCTGCCGCACGCCGAGTGGTCGGTCAGCACTGTCTGGTCCTAACCGGCGGAATGCCCATCGGGTACCCGCTCGCCGTCTCGGGTCGGGCCGGGTGGCGTGCCTTCGCCGAATGGCTTGCCGCCCAACGCCTCTCGACTGTGCGGAGTCAGCCAGTTGGAGAGGTCGGGGCCCTTCGGCACGATCCTGGTGGGGTTGATGTCGGTGTGCACCATGTAGTAGTGCTGCTTGATCTGGACGAAGTCGATGGTGTCGCCGAAGCCGGGGGTCTGGAACAGGTCGCGCGCATAGGCCCACAGCACCGGCATCTCGTCGAGCTTGGACCGGTTGCATTTGAAGTGGCCGTGATAGACGGGATCGAAGCGGGCCAGCGTGGTGAACAACCGGACGTCGACCTCGGTGATGGTGTCGCCGACCAGATACCGCTGATTCTCCAGCCGCTCGCTGAGCCAGTCCATCGCGGTGAACAACCGGTCGTATGCCTTGTCGTAGGCGTCCTGGGAGCCCGCGAAGCCGCACCGGTACACGCCGTTGTTGACCTCGGTGTAGATGCGCTTGGCGACCTCGTCGATCTCGTCGCGCAACGGCTTGGGATACAACTCCGGCGCGCCGTCGCGGTGATACGCCGTCCACTCGGTGGACAGGTCCAGCGTCATCTGGGCGAAGTCGTTGGTGACGACCTGGCCGGTCGGCACGTCGACGATCGCGGGCACCGTGATGCCCTTCGGATAGTCCGGAATGCGGGCGAAGTAGGCGTCCTGCAGTCGCGGAATCTTCAGCACCGGGTCGACGCCGCCGGGGTCAAGGTCGAAGGTCCAGCTGCGCTCGTCGTGGGTAGGACCACAGAAGCCGATCGACAACGCATCCTCGAGGCCAAGCAGTCGACGGACGATGATCGCGCGGTTGGCCCACGGGCAGGCCCGCGCGACGACCAGCCGGTAACGGCCGGGTTCGACGGGATAGCCGTCGCTGCCGTCCGCGGTGATGCGGGTGGTGATGTAGTTGGTGTCGCGGTTGAAATCGCCGCCGCCGGAGACATATGCAGCCATGCCTCAAGCATGCCCCGATTCTGCGAGCGCGACTATTGGCCGTCCAGCTCGCTCGCGACGGCCCGGACCACCTCGGACACGCGACGCGCGACCTTGCGGTCGGGATAGCGGCCCTTGCGTAGCTCGGGCTGCACCGCACTCTCCAGCAGCGTGATCATGTCCTCGACCATGCCGTGCAGTTCGTCGGGGGTGTGCTTGTGCTCGGCCGCGGCGGCCTCGCGACGTGTGCGGGTCAGGCTCGGCGGCGAGTCGAGGATCTTCAGGCTCAACGCCTGCGGCCCACGACGGCCTGCGGCCATGCCGAACTCGACCCGCTGGCCCGCCTTCAGCCCTTCGACGCCTGCGGGCAGCGCCGACGACCGGACGTAGACGTCCTCCCCCTCCTCCTGGGACAGAAAGCCGAAGCCCTTGTCGGCGTCGTACCACTTCACCTTGCCGGTCGGCACTGGTCTCACCCGCTCGTCTCTATGTCTGCTGACATGTCACATAAGGAAAGCGTCCCGCCTTTCTCCGCAGGGACGCGCTGGGGTGATCCTACTCGGGCCGCCCGACGACCAGCACCCCTGTTTGTCGGTAGGCTTGAACGACCGCTGGAGGAAGAGATGCGCCTGATCCTGAATGTCATCTGGTTGATCTTCGGCGGCCTCTGGTTGGCGCTGGGCTATCTGCTCGCCGCGCTCATCTGCTTCGTCTTGATCATCACCATCCCGTTCGGATTCGCGTCGCTGCGCATCGCGTCCTACGCGTTGTGGCCGTTCGGCCGAACCATCATCCAGAAGCCGGGGGCCCGGCCCGGCGCGCTGATCGGCAATGTCATCTGGGTCGTACTGTTCGGGATCTGGCTGGCGATCGCCCATGTCGTCACCGCGGTCGCGATGGCCGTCACGATCATCGGCATCCCGCTGGCCCTGGCCAACCTCAAACTCATCCCGGTGTCACTCGTGCCGCTGGGCAAGGAGATCGTGCCCGTCGACTCGCTCAAGGCGCCGGCATGACCGTTACATCGTTGGGTGTGCCGTCGGTCCACCGCCCGATCGAGGGCGCGCCTGCCGACGGTCCGCTGTTGGACACGCACGGCCGCGTCGCCACAGATCTGCGGGTGTCGCTGACCGACCGCTGCAATCTGCGCTGCACGTACTGCATGCCCGCCGAGGGGCTGGACTGGATGCCCGCGGAGCAGCTGCTGCACGTCAACGAGCTGACCCGGCTACTGCGCATCGCCGTCACCCGCCTCGGCATCACCCGCGTTCGTTTCACCGGTGGAGAGCCGCTGGTGTCCAAGCAGCTCGAGGAGGTCGTGGCCGCCACCGCCGCACTGCGGCCCCGGCCCGAAATCGCCTTGACCACCAACGGAATTGGGCTCGACCGGCGAGCGGCCGGCCTGAAGCGGGCCGGGCTGGACCGGATCAACGTCTCCCTCGACACCGTCGACGCCGAGCGCTTCAAGCACATCACCCGCCGCGATCGTCTCGCCGACGTGCTGGCGGGTCTCGCCGCGGCGCACCGGGCAGGCCTGAGACCGGTGAAGGTGAACGCGGTGCTCGACCCGACGACCGGGCTCGAGGACGCGGTGACGCTGCTGCGGTTCAGCCTCGACCACGACTACCAACTGCGCATCATCGAGCAGATGCCGCTGGACGCCGGACACGAGTGGTCTCGCGGCGCCATGCTCGGCGCCGACGAGGTGCTCGCCGGTCTGCAGCGCCACTTCACGCTGACGCCGGACCCGGCGCCCCGCGGTTCCGCACCGGCGCAGCTGTGGCTCGTCGACGGCGGCCCCGCGACCGTCGGCATCATCGCGTCGGTGACCCACGAGTTCTGCTCGGCCTGCGACCGCACCCGGCTCACCGCCGACGGCCAGGTCCGCAGTTGCCTGTTCTCCCGTGAGGAGTCCGATCTGCGCGGATTGATGCGCACGGGCGCCGACGACGACGCCGTCGAGGCGGCGTGGCGCGCGGCGATGTGGGCCAAGCCGGCCGGCCACGGCATCAACGACCCCGCCTTCATCCAGCCCGACCGGCCGATGAGCGCGATCGGCGGCTGATGGTGGAGACCTCGTCGAGGGTCACGGTGCAGCTAACCGTCCGCTACTTCGCCGCGGCCCGCGCGGCCGCAGGGGCGGAGACCGAATCCCTTCGCGTCGAGTCGGGCACGACTGTCGCAGGACTCATCGACACCCTCGCCGCGCGCGGACCGGAGCTCGCTCGGGTGCTGCGGAGGTGCTCCTTCTTATGTGACGGAGTGGCGGTGCGTGATGACGCGACGCAGCTGTCCGAGGGTCAGATAATCGATGTGTTGCCCCCCTTTGCGGGTGGCTAAAAGTGATTTACGTCACATAACGAAATGGTCACAAGCTGGCTACGGCTCCGTGATGCACGGAAAACACCAGCAGAAACGCCCGAAACTCCTGGGTTTTTAGAGCCTCATTAGGATTTGCCGCCAGGCGAAACGCTGCGTCGAGCAAAAGATGACTACAACGCTGAGACCCGTTAGGTTCTTCCGCAAGCCAGTCGACCCTAATCGGCTAGCCCTTCCTGTTCGATAGCGCCGAGCCTCATCCGTCGCGCAGGGATACCACAAACAACGAGGGATGAGGGCGGGGGACCCACCGGTCCACCGAAGCAGGACCTGGGGCCGTTCGCGGCTCCTAGGGGTGAAGCCGAAGTCGTTTTTCACCGAACGGCCACGGCCGGGCAACCTCTCCAGCCCGAACCCGACAGCTGACCTCGTGGGCGCATGAGAGAGGATCTAACGCACCTATGAGTGGACGGCATCGCAAGCCCACTACATCGGCAAAGTCAGTCGCAAAAGTCGCCTTCACGGGCGCAGTCATCGGCAGCGGAGGCCTCGCCCTCGCCGGGCATGCTGGCGCCGCCACCGATGGCGAATGGGACAAGGTTGCCAGCTGTGAATCCGGCGGCAACTGGGCCATCAACACCGGCAACGGGTATCAAGGCGGCCTGCAGTTCTCGCCTGGTACCTGGAGGTCGCATGGCGGCGGCGAGTACGCGCCCTCCGCACAACTGGCCACCAAGGACGAACAGATCGCAGTCGCCGAGCGGGTATTGGGTTCCCAGGGCCGCGGTGCATGGCCGGTCTGCGGCCGCGGATTGTCCAGCGCCTCCCCGCGCAACGTGGTCGACAAGCCCGTACAACCTGTGGACGTCGACGGCCTGAACGGCGAATTGCCGCCCCCGCCGGTCGATCCGTTCGCGCCGCCGCCGGAGGCCCCGGCAGAGGCGATGTCCGCACCGCTGCCGGACGCACCCCCGCCGCCCCCCGAGCTTCCCCCTCCCCCGGCCCCAGACGTCGTCGACATCGCACTCGATGCGCCGCTGCCGCCGCCCGCCGAGGCTCCGGTCGTCGAGGCCGCCGCGTTCGAGCAGCCGGCACCAGATGCACCAACGCCGCCCGCGCCGCCCGCCGCGGACCTGAACCTCGCTGCGGCTTATGCCGATTGGGATAGCGCCATCGCCCCCGCAGAGGGACCGGTCTGGGCGCTGCACACCGCACCGCTGCCGCTTGACCCGGCGCTACCCGGTTCAGAGCTTCCGCCGGGACCGGCGCCCGCTGATCCTCTGGCCGCACCGGCACCTGATCCGCTGGCATCGCTGAACGCTGTCGACATCCCCGCGCCCGCCAACGACGCGGCCAACCAGGCGATGTCGGGCAGCCTTCCGGCGCCGCCCGACGGCATGCCGCATCTGGCCAGCCCGGACAACCTGCCGACCGGCACCACGATGAATGAGGGTGAGTTGCCGGCCCAGGGGCCCAACGTCGGGTACCTCCATGAACTGTGGCACGCGATCCAGACGCAGGACATCACGGGCAAGGATGCACTGCTGGCGCTGACCCAGCGTCCGCTGACCACGCCCGCACAGCAGAACGTCAACGGACCGGGGCCCGCTCCGGTTGGTGACGCTCCGGCACCGCTCCCCGCGGATCCGGCGCTGCCGGCGGCCTGATTGCCGGCCTAAGCCGAACCCACCCATTCGTCGGAGCCGTCGGCGAAGAACTGGTGCTTCCACACCGGTAACCGGGCTTTGACGCTGTCCACCAACCGGGCACACGTATCGAACGCCGCTTGCCGGTGGTCGGCCGCGACCGCGGCCACCAATGCCGCCTGCCCGATCTCCAGCGTGCCGATGCGATGGCTGACGGCGATCGCGCGCACGCCGTCACACTCTGCCGCGATCTCTGCGGCCACCTCGGCCAGGGTCTGCTGCGCCGACGGGTGCGCCGCATACTCCAGCCGCGTCACGGTGCGTCCGCCGTCGTGATCCCTCACCACACCGGCGAAGCTCACGACGGCCCCTGCGGCTTCGTGCGCCACCAGCGCTTCATGGTCCGAGACGGCGATCGTGTGCTCGGTGAGATCGGCGCGCAACACGACGGCCGTCACTGCGTGTGGTCCTTGCCCACGAGCTGATCCAGTGCGTGCTCGAGGACATCGTTGAGCACGCCAAGACCATCCTTGACGCCGCCGGTCGAGCCGGGCAGGTTCACGATCAACGTGCCATCCCTGACCCCGCACACTCCGCGCGAGAGCACCGACGTCGGCACGTGCGGCAGGCCCGAGCGCCGGATCGCGTCGGCAAGACCCGGGATCTGATAGTCGACGATGTCCGCGGTGGCGTCTGCCGTGCGGTCCGTCGGCGAGATGCCGGTACCGCCGGAAGTGATTATCACATCGACCTTTTCGCCGACGGCGGCGAAGAGCGCCCGAACGACGCCACTGCCGTCGGCGACGACGGTCGGCGCCGGGGTCACGATGCCCTGCTGGTTGAGCCAGTCGACGACGATCGGTCCGCAGCGGTCCTCGTAGACACCCGTCGCCGCCCGGGTGGACGCGATGATCACCCGTCCCGACCACGTCACCTCGTCCACGTCCCAGTTTTTCCGCCCTCTTTGCGCAGCACCCGGATGTCGTCGATGGACGCCGCCGGGTCGACGGCCTTCAGCATGTCGTAGAGCGTCAGCGCCGCCACGCTGACCGCCGTCAGCGCCTCCATCTCCACCCCGGTCCGGTCGGTGCTGCGCACCGTCGCGGTGATGGCGATCTCGGAGTGGCCGATCTCGAAGTCGACATCGACGCCGGTCAACGCGAGCTGGTGACACAGCGGAATCAGGTCGCTGGTGCGTTTGGCGGCGAGGATGCCCGCCACCCTCGCCGTGGCCAACGCATCGCCCTTGGGCAGCCCGCCGGTGGCGATCAACTCGACGACGTCGGGGCTGGTGCGCAGGGTGCCGGCCGCGACAGCCGTGCGCTTGGTGGCGTCCTTCCCCGTCACGTCGACCATGTGCGCCGCGCCCGATTCGTCCAGGTGCGAAAGTCGGTCCCTGCGAGGTTCGGCGACCACCGTTACCGGTTGACGACCGTGACCGGGTGCGTGTACGGAATCTCGTCGGCAGGCAGTGGGAACGTCAGATCGCCGAACGGCGACAGCGCGCCGGTGCGGTCAGCGGCAAGCTCGCTGACCGGGTGATCGTCCTCGCCGTTCAACGCCGGCCAGCCTGGGTCGACATAGCGGACCTTCTCCTGCTTCTTCTCTGCCACGCCCCATATTGTGGCAGGCGCCGCGGCCAGTGGCGAGCCCGGCGGGCTGCTTTACGCTGGTCAGCAATGACCGAGCACAATTCGGGCACTCCGCTGGGCGCCTGGCTGACCGATTTGCCTGACGAGCGGCTGATCCGGCTGCTGGAGCTGCGGCCCGACCTGACCCAGCCGCCACCCGGCAGCATCGCCGCGCTGGCCGCCCGCGCGCAGGCCCGCCAGTCGGTGAAGGCGGTCACCGACGCGATGGACTTCCTGCGACTCGCCGTGCTCGATGCCCTGCTCACGCTGCACGCCGACACCACCCCCGTCCCGCTGACCAAGCTCACCGCCCTGATCGGCGACCGCGCAGGAGAGGACGCCATCGCCGGCGCCGTCGATGACCTGCGCGAGCGAGCCCTGGTGTGGGGTGAGTCCGAGGTCCGGGTTGCCGCCGAGGCCGCGGCGGGCCTGCCCTGGTATCCCGGCCAGGCCGTCTTCGAAGGGGCCGAGCACACCGGCGACGAGATCGCCGACCGGCTCGCGGCCCTGGACGAACCACAGCGGGAGCTGCTGCGACGGCTGATGGAGGGTTCGCCCATGGGCAGAACCCGCGATGCGGCGCCCGGCACCCCGCCGGACCGCCCCGTGCAGCGGCTGCTTGCCGCAGGCCTGCTGCGCCAGGTCGACGCCGACACGGTGATCCTGCCGCGGGTGGTCGGTCAGGTGCTGCGGGGAGAGGTCCCCGGGCCTGTCGAGCTGACCCCGCCCGATCCCGTGGTGTCGAAAACCACGGCCGCCGACGTCGATGCGGTTGCCGCAGGCGCGGTCATCGACATCCTGCGTGAGGTCGAGCTGCTTCTCGAAACCCTCGGTGCCGCACCGGTTCCCGAACTTCGCAGCGGCGGCCTCGGTGTGCGCGACGTCAAGCGGCTGACGAAGCTGACCGGCGTCGACGAGCAACGGCTGGGTCTGATCCTCGAGGTTGCCGCGGCGGCCGGGCTGATCGCGGCGGGCATGCCCGACCCCGCACCGCCGGAGGGCTCAGGGCCGTACTGGGCGCCGACCGTCGCGGCCGACCGGTTCATCGAGTCTCCGGTCGCGGCGCGGTGGCATCTGATCGCGTCGACCTGGCTCGACCTTCCGGGCAGGCCGGGACTGATCGGCGGCCGCGGACCCGACGGCAAACCCTATGCGGCCCTTTCCGATTCGCTGTACTCGACGGCTGCCCCGCTGGATCGCAGGTTGATGTTGAGCGTGCTCGCCGACCTGCCCGTCGGGGCGGGGATCGATGCCCCAGAGGCGTCGCGGGCGATGATCTGGCGCCGTCCGCGCTGGGCGGTGCGGCTGCAGCCACAGCCGGTGAGCGACTTGCTCACCGAGGCGCATGCGCTTGGCATCGTCGGCCGCGGCGCGATCACCGGGCCGGCGCGCAAGCTGCTTACGGGCGACGACGGCGCCGTCGACGCGATGGCCAAGGTGCTGCCCGAACCCATCGAGCACTTCCTGCTACAGGCCGACCTGACGGTCGTCGTGCCAGGGCCGCTAGAACGCGAGCTCGGCGAGCAGTTGGCGGCGGTGGCGAACGTCGAATCCGCGGGCGCTGCGATGGTCTACCGGATCAGCGAGCCGTCGATTCGGCGCGCGTTGGACACCGGACGCACCGCGGGCGAGCTGCACGCCCTCTTCAAGCGGCACTCCAAAACACCTGTGCCGCAGGGTCTCACGTACCTCATCGACGACGTCGCGCGTAGACATGGACAGCTGCGGGTCGGCATGGCCGCGTCGTTCGTGCGGTGCGAGGACCCCGCGTTGCTGGCCCAGGCCGTCGGCGCGCCCGCCGCCGAGCAGCTCGAGATGCGGCTGCTCGCTCCGACCGTCGCCGTGTCGCAGGCGCCCATCTCGGAGGTGCTCCGTGCGTTGCGCGACGCGGGCTTCGCACCCGCCGCAGAGGATTCCTCTGGAGCGATCGTCGACATCAGGGCCCGCGGCGCACGAGTGCCCGCCCCCGCGAATCGCCGCGTGCCCCGGCCACCCACGGCCCCGGCGGGTCAGACACTGAGCGCGATCGTCGCGGTGCTGCGCAAGGTGGCCGCGACGCCGTTCGCCAACTTGCGCATCGATCCGACGGTGGCGATCTCGCAGCTGCAGGAAGCGGCGCGGCTGCAGAACTCGGTCGTCATCGGCTACGTCGACCCCGCGGGCGTGGCCACCCAGCGCGTGGTCGCGCCCGTGAACGTCCGCGGCGGGCAGCTGACCGCCTACGACCCGGCGACAGGCCGGGTCCGCGACTTCGCGATCCATCGCGTCACATCGGTGGTTTCTGCCGACGACGGCTGACAGCACATAGCCTCGACACAGGCTCCTCACAGAGCCATTGGTGAAAATGGCTTATGTGACAACGGTGTTGGCGGAGGCGGCCCAGGCCCCCTACCGGCACGGTCTCTCGCTCCTGCACGGCTGGCTGCCCATCGCCATTCAGGCGGTGGCGGCTGCGATGCTGGTGGCGGCGATCGGCTGGCGTACGAGGCGATGGCGATTGATCTGGCTGCCTGCGGCGATCGCAGTCGGCGCCGTGGTGGCCGCATGGGCGCATTGGTTCATTGATTCGCAGGGCATGGCGGGCGATCCGGCTCCGCGGTCATTGATGGTGTGGATCGGGCTGACGGGTCTGGCGGTTGCGGTCGCGGTGTTCGGCTGGCGCGGCACCAGGTGGTGGCGTCGAGGCGTTTCGGTTCTGGCCGTTCCCGTGTGTCTTCTCAGCGCCGGAATCGCCCTGAACCTGTGGGTGGGGTACTTTCCCACGGTTCAGCTGGCGTGGAATGAGTTGACTGCGGGCCCGTTGCCGGACGAAACGGATATGGCCACCGTCACCGATATGCAGCGCAAGGGCACCATCCCCGACCACGGGGCGCTGGTACCGGTCGACATCCCCAGCGATGCATCGCATTTCAAACACCGCACCGAGCTGGTCTATCTGCCGCCGGCGTGGTTCGCGAGCAATCCGCCGCCGAAGCTGCCGACCGTGATGATGATCGCGGGCGAATTCAATACCCCGTCCGACTGGCCACGGACCGGAAACGCGATAGCGACCATCGACTCGTTCGCCGCAGCACACGGCGGGAACGCACCGGTGTTCGTGTTCGCCGACGTCGGCGGGTCGTTCAACAACGACACCGAATGCGTGAACGGGCCGAGGGGAAACGTCGCCGACCATCTCACCGAGGATGTCCCGCCGTATCTGGCCTCTACTTTCGGGGTGAGTACGAACAGCGCCAACTGGGGCGTCGTCGGCTGGTCGATGGGCGGCACCTGCGCGGTCGACCTCACCGTGATGCACCCAGAACTGTTCAGCACGTTCGTCGACATCGCCGGCGACATGGGGCCGAATGCGGGCACCAAGGACCAGACCATCGCGAGGGTCTACGGCGGCGACGCATCGGCATGGGCGACCTACGACCCCACCACGGTGATCACCGGCCACGGGCCTTACCACGGTGTCTCGGGGTGGTTCGCGATCTCGACGGACGCGCCGACGCAGCGGCGAGGCGCCGGTGCCAATCCGGACGCGGTCGGACTCGGCGGCCAGGACGCCGCGGGCAACCCCGGCGACCAGACCGAGGCGGCCAACTCGCTGTGCGCGCTGGGCCGTGCCAACGGCATCGGCTGCGCAATCGTCAGCTCGCCGGGTAAGCACGACTGGCCGTTCGCCACCGATGTGTTCACCGCGTCGCTGCCGTGGCTTGCCGGTCAGATCGGGACACCCGAGGTGCCGCGCATACCGCTACCAGGCACGAGCGTGCCTGCGGGCCATTCGACGGTGCCGCTGTCCTCGCACTGAAACGCAGCCCGTCGGCGGGATCCGGATAATGGACGGGATGACCAGCGAGCGAGAAGCGAAGCGGGATCGCAAATGACGGACGGCCCCCTGATCGTGCAGTCCGACAAGACGGTGCTGCTCGAGGTTGACCATGAGCAGGCCGGCGCCGCGCGCGCCGCGATCGCTCCGTTCGCCGAGCTGGAACGCGCGCCCGAGCACATTCACACCTACCGGATCACCCCGCTGGCGCTCTGGAATGCCCGCGCCGCGGGCCACGACGCCGAACAGGTCGTCGACGCACTGGTGTCGTTCTCCCGCTACGCGGTGCCCCAGCCACTGCTGGTCGACATCGTCGACACCATGGCTCGCTACGGGCGCCTCCAGCTGGTCAAGAGCCCGGTGCACGGCCTGACGCTGGTGAGCCTTGACCGCGCGGTGCTCGAAGAGGTGCTGCGCAACAAGAAGATCGCCCCGATGCTGGGCGCCCGCCTCGACGACGACACCGTCGTCGTGCACAACAGCGAGCGCGGCCGGGTCAAGCAGATGCTGCTCAAAATCGGTTGGCCCGCAGAGGATCTGGCCGGTTACGTCGACGGCGAGAAGCACCCGATCAGCCTCGACCAACAGAACTGGCATCTGCGCGACTACCAGGAGATGGCCGCGGAGTCGTTCTGGCAAGGCGGCTCCGGGGTCGTGGTGCTGCCGTGCGGCGCGGGAAAGACTCTGGTCGGTGCGGCGGCGATGGCCAAGGCAGGCGCTACCACGCTGATCCTGGTCACCAACACCGTGGCGGGCAGGCAGTGGAAGCGCGAGCTGATCAACCGGACATCGCTGACCGAAGAGGAGATCGGCGAGTACTCCGGCGAGAAGAAGGAGATACGTCCCGTCACCATCGCGACGTATCAGGTGATCACCAGGCGCATCAAGGGCGAATACCGCCACCTCGAGCTGTTCGACAGCCGCGACTGGGGCCTGATCATCTACGACGAGGTACACCTGTTGCCCGCGCCGGTGTTCCGGATGACCGCCGACCTGCAGTCCCGCCGGCGGCTGGGGCTGACGGCGACGCTGATCCGTGAGGACGGCCGTGAGGGCGACGTGTTCAGCTTGATCGGGCCGAAGCGGTATGACGCGCCGTGGAAGGACATCGAGGCCCAGGGCTGGATTGCGCCTGCGGAGTGCATCGAGGTGCGGGTGACGATGACCGACAACGAGCGGATGCTGTACGCCACCGCCGAGCCCGACGAACGCTACAAGCTGTGTTCGACAGTGCACAGCAAGATCGCGGTGGTGAAATCCATTCTGGAGCGCCATCCCGGCGATCAGACGCTGGTGATCGGCGCCTATCTCGATCAGCTCGATGAGCTGGGTGAGGAACTGAACGCTCCGGTTATCCAAGGGTCAACGAAGACCGCGGAGCGCGAGGCCCTCTACGACGCGTTCCGCCGTGGCGAGGTATCGACTCTTGTGGTGTCGAAGGTCGCCAATTTCTCCATCGATCTGCCGGAAGCCAATGTGGCGGTGCAGGTTTCGGGGACGTTTGGGTCTCGACAGGAAGAGGCGCAGCGGCTCGGCAGGCTGCTGCGGCCGAAATCCGATGGCGGCGGCGCGATCTTCTATTCAGTGGTGTCCCGCGACAGCCTGGACGCCGAGTACGCCGCGCACCGTCAGCGGTTCCTTGCCGAGCAGGGCTACGGCTACGTGATCAGAGATGCCGACGACCTACTGGGCCCCGCGATTTAGACATGCGGCCCAACGGTTTTCGCGACGGTCAGTAACACGACGGAATCCTCCAGCGCGTTCAGGCCGTGCCGGGAGTCCGGGATGACGATGTGGTCGCCGCTCGAGCCCTCCCAGTGCACCTTGTCATTGGACAGCCGCACCCTGCCCTGAAGCACCTGCAGCGTCGACTCCCCATGGCTGTCGTGGTCGTCGAGCTCGGAACCCGCCGTCAGCGCAATCAGAGTTTGGCGCAGCAGATGCTCATGGCCGCCGTAGACCGTGTGCGCCTTGCGACCGCTGCTCGCAGCTTTGGCCGCCTCGAGAAGTTCGCGGGCGAGCGCGGTGAGTGAGGTCTTGGTCATCACAGGGGTATCCCTTCAGACGATCGGACATGCCATTGAGCGTTTGGGCCATGGAGCGTCTCAGTCCCGGGCAGTTGACTTCGAGACATGACCAACACAGCCAACACCACCATTCTCGTCATCGGCAGCACCGGCAAGACCGGAAGGCGGGTAGCCGACCAACTCGAACGCTTGGGGATCCCGGTCCGGCATGGCTCCCGCACGGCCGATATCCCGTTCGACTGGGAGGATCCGCAGACGTGGGCACCCGCATTGGCCGGCGTCGACAAGGTCTACATCACCTACTACCCCGACCTGGCAGTTCCGGGCTCGGTCGACGCGATCCGCACGCTCACCAAGCTGGCCGACGAGGCCGGCGTCAGCAGGCTCGTGCTGCTCTCCGGCCGCAACGAAGCCGAGGCCGAGCGGGCCGAGGACGTCGTCAAGGCGTCCGGACTGGACTGGACGATCGTGCGGTGCGCCTTCTTCTCGCAGAACTTCAACGAAGGCGCATGGCTCGACGAGGTGCTCGCGGGCACGGTGTCGTTGCCGGTCGACGACGTCCAGGAGCCATTCGTGGACGCCGACGATATTGCCGACGTCGTGGTGGCGGCGCTGACGGACGACCGCCATATCGGCCAGCTCTACGAGCTGACCGGGCCGCGGCTGCTCAGCTTCCGCGACGCGGTGGCCGAGATCGGCAAGGCGGCAGCACGCGACATCACGTTCGTGTCGGTGCCGATCAACGACTACACCGCAATGCTCACCGAATACGGTCTGCCGCAAGACTTCATCTGGCTGCTCAACCACTTGTTCACCGAAGTGCTCGGCAGCAAGGCACAACTCGCCGACGGTGTGCAGCGGGCACTGGGTCGCGAGCCGAAGGACTTCCGCACGTATGCACGCGACGCCGCGGCGACCGGCGTGTGGACGGCTTGAGCAGACATGTCCGCGAGACCCGCTGTCTAGGAGCTCATTCGAATCACGGCGAGCGGAAATCAGTCCAGCAGGAACCGCGTCCGAAGATTTTCGATCAGCTTCTGGACCTCGGCCAACCGCCCCCGGAACCGCACCAGCGAATCCGGGGGTCGGTGGTACACGAGGTCGGACCGCTCGCAGCGCTGTAACCAGCGCGTCTCCGCCGAGGCTATGAGCTGCTCGAGGTCGTCGACCTCACGCTGGAGCACGTGAACGAACACCTGTGCCTGCGCTGTATCGGCGGCATGTGCGGGGCGGACGAGGCCGTCACTCCGCGGAAAGGTCTTCGGCACGGCCAGATCATCGCCCAGGTTGCTCCTTTACGCGACCTCACAGATTCACCGGCGGGTCGCAATTCTGACCGACAGGCGTCACCGCATGTTCACGTAAGTGCCTGGGTGACCCGGCGGGCGCCAGGGCGAGGCGCTAGCCTCGTCACGAGTCGACAAGCAATCCTTGCGGGCCTGAGCAGGAAGCAGATGTGGCATTCATGACACGACGGCAGCGCTATCGCGCCACCCCATCCACTGCAGCCACTGCACCCAGGAAAATCGCCGCGGTGGCGATCGCGGGCACCGTCATCGGTTTCGGCGCGCTGGGCATGGCGGCCCACGCGACTGCCGATCCGGTGCCGCCACCCCCGGGTCCGGAGGTTCCCCTTCCCCCAGATCAGTTCGTGCCTGAGGCTCCAGGCGGCGATGCGGTCGCCGCACCCGCACCGATCGGCGCACCGCCGGTCCCGGAGATCGCCAACCCCAAATATGGCTCGGGAAACTCGAGCGGGCCGTTGGGATTCCTCAGGGATGCCTGGCACCAGGCCAACGACCCCTACAATTTCGCCCAAACGCCGCCTGACCAGATGCCCGGAGGGGCCCCACCGCCACCGGGAGCCGGCCCGGCGCCGCAGCTGCCGCCCGGATACACATCTCTGACCGCCCCGGGGTCCAGCGGGCCTCCCGCAACGGGCTCATACTCAGGCGGGCCGCCGCTGCCGCCTGGGTACTACGCGTTGAACGGGCCGCCGCCGCCGCCCGAGTACTTCAACCCGCCCCCCGGCCCGGTCACGCCACCCGGGATGGCGCCGATAGTCGCGACTAACTTACCGCCGGGATGACCTTCTGCTCGAAAAGCTCGATACCCGAACGGTCATAGGCCGCTTCGGGGAAGTTGAGGATCGCGTACTCGCAACCGAGGTCGCGCATCCGCTTCAGCTTCTCGACGACCTGTTCGGGTGTGCCGGAAGCGGAGTCGGGTGACTTAAGCATGTCGATCATGCTCTCGACCGCCGCCTCGTTCACCCTGGTGATCTGCTGTGCCCGAATCCGCTCGATCCGATCGGCGACGTCCTTTTCGGTCTCGCCGATGACGGTGTTGAAGTTGGCCGAACGCACGATGGCGTCGTAGTCGGTGCCGACGTCGCGGCAGTGGCCGGCCAGCACCTGCGACTTGTGAGCGAACCCCTCGGGTTCGGAGGTGAAGTTGGTGTACTGCGCGTACTTGGCAGCGATCTTCAGCGTCACCTTCTCACCGCCGCCGGCGATCCAGAGTGGAGGCCCACCGTCCTGCAACGGCTTCGGCGCGACGATGGCACCGTTGACCTGATAGTGCTTGCCGTCCAGGCTGACTCGGCCGTCGCGCCAGGCGGCGCGCATGATCTGCACGCCCTCGTCGAGCATGCCCAGCCGCACACCCGCGGAAGGGAATCCGTAGCCGTAGGCCTTCCATTCGTGCTCATACCAGCCGCCGCCAATGCCCATCTGCACCCGACCGCCGGAGATGATGTCGGCGGTGGCGGCCACCTTGGCCAGATAGACCGGATTGCGATAGCCCATCGCCGTACACATCTGGCCCAGCTTGATGCGCGACGTGCTCGCGGCGTAGGCCGACATCAGCGACCACGCCTCGTGGGTGGCCTCGTCGGTCGGCATCGGCACGGTGTGGAAGTGGTCGTACACCCACAGCGAATCCCACGTGCTGTCGTCGGCGTATGCGGCCAGGCCGTGCATCACCGGCCAGTGCTTTTCGGTGGGGATGTCTACGAGGTCGAGCCGCCAGCCCTGCGGGATGAACAATCCGAAATCCATGACTTCGACATTAGTTGCGGACGGACTCTTGTCGGCCACCGTTGGCATAATCGCATGTATGTTCGAGTCCGCCCCTGACGCACGTGTGGTGACCGCGATCGAAGAGGCAACGCAAGCCGAAGCCGCTGCCGGTGCGGCACGGTTAGCTGCGATAGCGGAGTTGGTCCGGCGCCGCGTAGCCGACGATGACGGACCGCGGGCGGCGTGGGCGTGTGACTTCTGGGACTGTGCTGCAGCCGAAGTCGCCACGGCGATGAACATCGGACACCGTCGCGCTTTCGGTCAGATCCGAATCGCGGAAGCCTTGCACGAGCACCTACCCAAGGTCGCTGAGCTGCACCGGCAGGGCCGGTTGAGTTCGCGGCTGGTTTCGGCGATCACCTGGCGCACTCGTCTGATTAACGAAGATGCCGTGTGGGCCCTCATTGACACTGCGATCGCTGACCGTACCGAGAAGTGGGGTCCGCTGACGGAGGACAAACTCACAGATGCCGTCGACGCCCTCGTCCAACGCCACGACCCGGCCGCCGTCGTCGCCAGCCGTTCGAAGGCCCGCACCCGTGACTTCACGGTCGGCAGTTACGGCGACGAAGACGCGGGCACAACGTCGGTGTGGGGACGGCTGCTGACCGCCGACGCCGCCGTTCTCGATAAGCGCGTGTCTGCGATGGCTGCCGGGGTATGCGACGACGATCCCCGCAGCCTCGGCGAACGCCGCGCCGATGCTCTCGGAGCGCTGGCCAACGGAAACCAGCGTCTCGCCTGCGCGTGCGGATCCGCGGCTTGTCCGGTCGCCGGCGATGAACCGCCGACCAAATCTTTAGTAGTCATCAAGGTGCTGTCGGACCAAACCGCCATCGACGCGGCGCGGTCCGCAGATAAGGCTGAATCCGTTGGGACGGCGATCATCCCGGGCTACGGGGTGCTTCCCACCCCGATGTTGGCCGAATTGCTGCGCAATGGCGCCAAAGTCGCGCCGCTGGCTGCCCCGTGTGAGAAGGCGGATCCGGGCTACCGGCCGACGATGCGAACGGCCGAGTTCGTCCGCGCGCGCGATCTGACGTGCCGGTTCCCCGGTTGCCATGTTCCGGCAGACTACTGCGACATCGACCATGTCATGCCGTGGCCCGTCGGGCCGACGCATCCATCGAACCTTCTCTGCTTATGCCGCAAACACCATCTTCTGAAAACCTTCTGGAACGGCGCGACAGGGTGGCGCGACCGCCAACTACCCGACGGCACCATCATCTGGACCTCACCCACCCGGTCTAGACCGGCTCATGCCTTGCAGTCCTTCAGCTGGTCCAGGCTCACGATCACCTTTCCTGTTACCTCAAACCAGAAAGGGCCGCCGCCGTGCCTCATGGAGTGAGCGTAAGGCGCAAATCAACGGATCTTGGGTGATGTGGCGGGTGCAAAGTTTCGGGCTGCATCGGTGCTGGTCGGGGCCGCGTCGGTGCAAAGAATGGCAGGGGGTATGGCAACCCGCATCCTCGTGAGCGCCGCTCGCAGGTTGCCAGACTTTGCCCGCCATCTGATCGGGGACGGGCCGAGGGTGGGCCGAGCCGGGGCGGCAGGCCGCTTTAGGCCGAGCGGTCCCACTAGGTCAGTTGTGGAACAGCAGAGCGCCCACATTTCCGCCGAATGGCAGTTGCTGTAGGGCTGCCTGTTGTGCCGCCGCTCCGGGAGTGGCAGTGACTTGGGTGTTGCCTGGGCTCTGCTGCACGCCGTTGCCTGGGCTCTGCTGCACGCTGACGTAGGCAGCTGAGGCGATCGGTGCCAGTCCGATTGCTGCCGAGGCGGCGATGGCCAGTGGCGCGAAATGGCTCAGTTTCATTTGATTTCCTCCTATTTCGGTGACATCGATAGATACGGTGGCGGGTTACACGTGTTTGGGATTACCTACCACCCCCCACTCTTTGCTGAGCAGGCCTCTCGCGGTGTGACGAGAGACACATCCACGCACCCTAGCGAACGTCGTACATACGTTCGTATGAGCATATAATTGCTGGTAGGACGGCAAACGGCAGTCCACGACACATGCCTCAAGAACGGGTTGGCGCTCGGATCGACTTGGCACCACCCCCCGGAGGCGATGCCTCGGGGGTTCCGTGCCGTGCCGACTGGGGCGAGGCAGGCCACCCGCTCGAACGGTGGCTGGGGCGAGAAGAAGAGGGCGGCTCCGGCATACGCCTGGCCGAAGACCGCCCCCCATCAAGCACGTAACCACACAACCACCGGGGCCGCGATTCGTAGCCAACACTGTCAACGGTGAGATATTCGCTGAGCAGCCTCGCCAAGTGTGTGCGTGAACACAGTCGCAGACATGCCAGCGCACTGTGAACATCTGTTCGATGCCCGTAAACTTGCAGGTAGGCGAGGCAGCAGGCCACGCCACCGAGTAAAGGAGCACCACATGAGCACCACCACCACCGCCCCCAAAGCCCCGGCCAAGAAGGTTGCTGACAAGGCCCCGGCGGCCAAGGCCCCGGCCAAGAAGGCAACCACCCCCAAGGCCCCTGCGAAGGCCACCACGCCCAAGCCAGCGGTTGAGAAGCGGCAGTACCAAGCGCAGGGGCGCGGCGGCAAGGTCAACACCCGCAGCTTCACCACCGTGATGACGCACGCGGTCGACGTCAGCGATAAGGACGCCAAGTCTGCGGCGGCCAAGCTGGGTCTGATCTGGAGCTTCCATACCACCGCGGAGAAGGCGCAGGCCTACGCCGACAAGCTCAACGCCAGCGGCTACGACGCCAAGGTCGTCAAGGCAGAGGTCGTCAAGTGATCCGGTCACGCCCGCAGCACACGGGTCAGGGCACGCCGGGTGAGGACCCGCGTGCATGGCGGCTAGAGGCCATCACCAGCGTCGACCACGGCGGTGACTGCGACCACGACTGCGAGGACGACCACGACGACTGACGGGTTGGGCGTACGACGCGGGCCGGGGAGAGGAAACACCCGGGCCCGTGTACGTCTTTCGTCCACGCGCAGCTAGCCAGGTGCAGTAGCTCGACTAAACGCGGCTCCCCGATTCCAGTAGTCGACTACTGCGTGCGGCCCCTCCGGCAGGCGTGAGGATCGGTGACGTGAGCCGGCGAGGCTCGCAGTCCATCGATAGGGGAGAAGCACATGCTCAAGAAACTGTTTGTCACCGCGGCCGCTGCGGCAGCCGTGTCTGTTCCACTCGCGGGAGTGGCGAGTGCAGACCCATCATCCAACAACCCGCCCGGTCAAGGGGCCACGGGGCATGGTGTCCCACACGAGTTGGGAGCTTATGCCGACAGTGTAGGTGCCAGTGTAGGTGTACCCCTGAACCCGAACGGGCCTGGCAACCCGATTCCTCCCGGCCAGGAAATCAACATCGGAAAGGACACTTACGCCCAACAGCATCCCGGAGTGAAGGCCAGCACTCCCGTTGCCGTCGGGGAGTTCGTGAATGGCATTTACGCCCTTCAAGGTGTCTCGACCGACTTTGGCCCCACAGCCCCGGGGTTAGCCGTCAAGTCGTTCACTCCTGGGTGCTCCAGCGGTCATGTTGCAGTAGACGGGAATAACAACGTCGCGGGGGCCGATTTGTGCCACTGAACAGCGGTTCGCGTGCCGCCCGCATCCCGTTCCTGGGGTGCGGGCGGTTCCCGTTTCGTAACCGGCGACGACGACTGACGGGGTGGGGAGTACAACGCGGGCCGGGGAGACGATTACCCGGCCCGCGTCGTGGTGACCGCGCCCAGCCAAGGACATAACCGGGCGCGGTCACGTTTCACAGACGAAGGGGTTGGCCGCGACCACGGGTGACCCGCCAAGACCACCCATTTCCCCTTCGCTTCTCCGGGCCCGGCGCAGTACCGGCTAGGGTTCCGGGCCGGAAGGCTCTCACTTCTTCGCCGCCGCCGCCTTCGTCTGGGTCGGCGCTGCGGTGGGCAAGCCGGTGATGTGGCAGATGGCGGCGGGCCGTTCGACCGCCACGTTCAACCGCTCCTCGGCCACGCTTCGGACGATGTTGTTCGTGAAGTCGTCGCCCGAAAAACCGACGCGCAGCGTCAGCGACTCCCGTACCGCGACGCGGCCGAACAGTTGCGAGTCGAGCAGCACCGCCTCGCCCGCAGTGAACTGAGTGGACTGCACGACCTGGACGCCCCAGGCGGTTTCGACCGCGCTGTCGGTCGGGTCGTCGCCGGAGACGTAGCGGCCCAAGGTGTCCTTCTCGGTGCGGATGGACGCCCACGTGTTCGGGTGCAACAGCAACAAATCGGGGTTCGCCAACGCGGGCCCGGTCCTCAGCTTCGCGATGCCGCCGGCGATGTCATCGAAGTGGTTCGGCGGCGTCGAGGCGCTGCCGGTGCCGACCAACGTCAAGATGCCCGAGGCGCTGAGCAGGCCGCTGAGGTGGCTGGCACCGCCCGCGCCGTAGACGATCTCGTGGTTCTCCAGATCGACGATGACCCGCAGCAGCTCGGTTCGCACTGCTGAGACCCAGGTGTCGTAGTCGTTGACGGCTTCCCAGGACACGCCCGCGTGGCAGGCGAGCTTCAACGCCGGGATGATCAGCTTGGTCGGCGGCATGGTCAGCTCAGGCTTGGGCTGGCCCTCGCCGACGACCGCGGCGGTCCCGGACACGCTGTTGACTTGGATGTACTCCAACGACGGCGCTTCCAGCGCGAAGCCGGGCAGCTTGTCGAGCAGGCGGTCCTCATGGCGCGGGAAGGTGGGGATGTCGTACAGCTGCGCGGGCAGGTCGCTGACGGCACTGCTGAAGTCGCGGGTCTCCAGTACCGCGGACTCGCCCTGGCACAACCTCGAATGGGCGCGGCGAAGCTGCTCGTCGTCGAACGTCAACGGTGCCAATCGCCCGGCGCTGTTGATGCTGCGGGTGAGCTTGCCGAGGATGCCGGAATGGGTGCCGGCGCGGGCCTGTTCGGCCTTGAGTTCCTCGATCCTCTTGTCGAGGCCGCGAAGCTCGCTGAGCATCGCGCGCTCGCGGGCGTCCAGCTCCTCGCGGCCGCTGCGCTGGGCGTGTTCGAGTGAGGACTCGGCACGGGCGCGCAGCTCGGTGCGGCGGGCCGTGAGCTGGTCGAGCATGCCGGTGAGAGCACTGGTGGTCATGATCTGTCTTCTTCCGAGTTGGCCCAAAGGGCACGGATGGGGAGGACGCGCCCCGTGCCGGGCATCTCGGAACGGCACCAGCCGGTGCGGTGTCGGTCACGCTGAGCCGCCGCCGTTGCCCCGTGGTCGTTCACGCCGGGCCCGGTGCGGTGTCGGTCGCTCAGCGCCGCCGCCGTTCTGGCTTCCTGCTCCCGTGTCGCGTAGGTGGCTCAAGGCTTTGTAGGCCGGAGCGCCACGCGAATCACGTCAAGGCGAATCGTAGTCCCGCCCGCCGACAACCGGAAGTGAATCGCGTTGTGGGCGTCGGGGATTGCCGTTACCGAACGGTCGGAATGCCGGGACCGGGTACCGGCGGCTTCTCGATGATCACCGCAGCGATGGGCGGTGCCGGGATGCCGGTGGTGTCGATGGGCTCAACCGGAGCGCGCTGCTCAGCAGCCGCGGCGGCTTCCAACGCCAGCTTGACCCGGTGGTCCGCCGGATCGGTTGACACATCAGCCTTCTCGCGGGCGGCGCGGACTGCTTCGTCAAGGTTCATCGCTGTAATTCCCGTCTCGTCATTTTGCGGCCAGCACGGCCACCGGCATACCAGCGGCGGGGATTTCGGCCGCTGGCGTTGATGTGGGCGGCACCGGCGGTGGCCCCGGCGGCGGCGGCCGCAGCGGTGGGTTGAGTGACGTTGGCGCGGGCCAGAATCCGGGGGCAGCTAGCCCACCCCACACCGTGCGCGGATAGCAGATCCGGAACTCCTCGGCGCGGTCTCTGGCGTAGCGCGGGCGTGGTGGGCTCGCTTTGATGACACGGAGCCCCCCCTCGTCGTAACGGTCGCGGCCCCCCGGCGTGAAGGTGAAGGGGGTGTCGCCGTAGGACTGGGTCCGGATGCGGTCGCCGTCGCGCACGACGACGCTGTGCATCAGCACGCACCAGCGGCCGCACGGCACCGTCATCAGCTCGCGGGCGAATCCCACACCAGGATTTCGCATTCGCCGGACTCGTGCAGGCAGATCGTCGCGCCGACGCGGCGGTCCTCCCGCACGGGTCGGTTGCCCCGCAGAACGGCTCTGCCGATGGTGTTGCACAACCGGCAGGTCCGGGAGCCGTCGGGTATCAAGCTAGGACACAGGTTGGTCAAACCGGCCATCTGGAGGCGCAGGGACGTTGCTCGCATTTTTGTCGATGCATCGCACCCTGCCATTGGCATCTCGCGAGCAATCACAATATAACTGAAACGCGGAGCTGCAAACCGGGGCGACGGCGATGGGTGCGCCAATCATTGCGGATACCGCAAACCCAGCGCTAACCGCCGCCAACAGTGAAGTAATGGTTCGTGATCTTGTTGGGCGCATAGCACGCCTCTTTTCCACTGGTAAAAAGCGAAATTTAGCAGCTAAACCTGTGTTTTGTGGCGTAAGCGGCAAGCTGATGTGCAATCAGGCAGGCCGCTGCAAGTATATTTCGGGCGGCTGACCCTAACTGTGATGGGCGGCGGCGTGGTCGACCAGCTTGGCGACTTCGAGGTCGCGGCGGGCGTCGGCCACCTTCGGGTGGTCCGGGCCGTAGTAGCGCACAACACCGCCGAGACGCGAACGGCGGTGGGCGGTCTCCGGCGATGGTGCTCGGGTCGACATCAGGGAACCAACCTTTCGGCTAGCTCCCTATGCCGCACTCCCGAAGGCGGTTGCTACTTCGCCCTCTAGCGGGGTCTCTCACCCGCCTGCGCTGGCTCACGAAATGGCGCACACCTTGTGCACCTTGGCTTAAGCTACCGCCGCAGGCGGTCAGGTCCGGTGAAGCTGGCCCCGGCGTGTTGCGGGGTTCCAATCGTCATGCGGCACAGCATGTCCCGGTTCAACCCACTGTGGTACCAATTACCCACCCCCCACCGGGCACACCTACACCACCTACCCGGGCAGCAGGCACTTGTTTCCGACACTGTGCGAACCGACCGGCACTTTGTGGTCTGGCGGACCACCGGTCATTAAACCCGTCGGCGATCGCGGTGTGATGATGCCCAAACGCCGATACACCCGCGCCGACACCACCGCCAAAGCCATTGCGGCAGAACGACGACTCAATGACGCGTACGTCGCCGAGTGCTACAAGCCAGCACCATTCTGAGCCAGACCCATTACCGAGAAATCGCGAAGAGACGCCACTCGCCGGGTACGCCCTTGAGCTCGTGAGTGCCGCGGTCGTCGAACTCGAGCCCTGACCCGATCACCAGGTCGCGCAGCGTGCTCGACACCAGCACGTCGTTCGGCCCGGCCAGAGCACTGACGCGCGCGCCGATGTGCACCGCGATCCCACCGATGTCGTCGCCGCGGACCTCGCACTCGCCGGTGTGCAACCCGGCGCGCACTTCGATGCCGAACGTCTGCACCGCGTCGCGAATTGCCATGGCGCAGCGAATCGCTCGCTGCGGACCATCGAACGTCGCGAGGAAGCCGTCGCCGGAGGTGTTCACCTCACGACCACGGAAACGGGACAACTGCGACCGGACGACGGCGTCGTGTGCGTCAAGCAATGCATGCCAGTCACGATCACCCATGTCGGCGGCGCGGCGCGTCGAGTCCACGATGTCGGTGAACAGCACCGTAGCCAGAACTCGGTCATCGGCTACGTCGGCCTGGTGTCCGGTGAGGAACTCGGCGATCTCCTGGAACGACGCGCGCCACGGTTCGACGAAGTGGAAAATGTTGCGCCCCGGAAGCTCAACGTACTTCGCGCCCGATATGTGATCGGCGACATCCTTGCCCATTGCGCGTGTCATGAGTGGGTCGTCAGCGTGCTGGATGACAAGGGTGGGCACGCGGACGGTGGGAAGGATCGCGCGCACGTTCAATTCGGCCACGAGAGGCATCATGAGAGCAACGGTTCCTGGGCTTGCCGCTAGGCGATTATGTCGTGCCCACGCTGCCCGGATCTCCTCGTTCCACGGCATGTCCGGATTGAAGAAATGCTGAAACTCTCCCGTACGCCACATGGCGTCAAACGCAGTGAGAAATTCCTCTCTAACCAACGGGGTGGCGATCGCCCGCATCTGCGTAGCCTTCGATCACGACGAGCGCGGTTGTGCGGGACGGATGTGTTGCTGCGAACAAGGCCGCCGTCGCGACTGCCCCATCGACCGCGACGAGGACTGTTTCACGACTCCCGAGATCGTCCAGCACTGCGGTGATGCTGTCGGACCATTGCTCCAAGGTTGGCAGTGCACCCGACGTGATGGGATCGGACGCTCCGGTGCCGGGCTGGTCGAAGAAGATGAGCCGACCGAGCGATGTCATCGCCTCGACCCACCCTTGAAGCGACGGCAGCTCCGGAAAGACCTCACAGTTTGTGTACCAGTTAGAGACGAACACGATGTCGCGAGGACCCTCGGGCGATGCGCGATATGCGACGCGCAAGTTGCCGTTCATCGCGTAGCACGTCTCCGAGAACACTGCGGAAGTCTAAGCCGAGCAGCGGGACGGGCGGTGCGTGTCGGCAGTGTTCATGCTGCTCACGGGGAATATTCTTGAAGTGTACTTAAGCCAGTCGATGCCACCATCTTCTGAAGACGTTCTGGTGCGGCGACTGGGCGGTCGTTCTCGCCACGAACGGCAGCGCCACCTGGACTTCGCCCACCGGAAAGATCTGCACCACCCATCCCGGGAGCCGTATCTTCTTCCCTGACTTCGACATCACGACCAGCGAACTGCCTTCGCAACCGCAAATGCCACCGGCCACCAAGAATCGCGGGATGGCGATGCCCGCTCGGAGGCGTACCCGGGTCGCCGAACGGGCAGCCCGTATCCAGGCCGAACGGGAGCACACACCACCGACCCGCCGTTCTGACTACGTTGGGGGAATGGCTCTTTCAAAGGAAGAACGCGAACAGTTTCTTGCCGAGCCGCACATCGCGGCGCTGTCGGTCAGCGCAGGCGACAAGCGTGGACCGCTGACGGTGCCGATCTGGTACCAGTACAGCCCCGGCGGTGAACCATGGATTCACACCGGTATCGGCTCGCGCAAGCATCGGCTCATCGAGACACAGGGCGAGTTCACGCTGATGGTGCAGCGCGCGGAGCCCACCGTGCGCTACGTCGCGGTCGACGGAACGGTCAGTCGCATCGAGCCGTCCACCGACGAACAACTCGTCGAGATGGTCAAGCGCTACCTTCCGCCCGACAAGGTCGACGGGTACCTCGAGTTCGCCCGCCGCGAGCACGGCGAAGGGGTGACCATCTACATGAAGCCGGAGCACTGGCTTTCCGCGGATCTGGGGTCAGTCTGACCGATGTCCTCACGGCAGCTGCTGTTCAAGGTCTTCTACCGACTCGGCTTCACACCGTGGGACGGGCACCCACTGCCGACGAGCCTGTCGAACCTGATCGAGGGCGACCACGCCCCTCCCGCAGGGACCGCGCTGGACATCGGTTGCGGCACAGGCGATAACTCCATCGGGCAAAGGCCGCGACGAACAACCTCGAGATCCGGTTCGAACAGGCCGATGTCACTCGCCTCTGTGAGGAGGGCATCGGGGCGGACTTCGACCTGATCGTCGACAACGGCTGTCTGCACGGCATGAGCGACGAGGACCGCTACGACTATGTGCGGGAGGTGACGGCAGCAGCCGCGCCCGATGCCCGGCTGCTGCTGGTCGAGTTCATTCCCGGTGGGTCCTACGGCGTACCGGGCATCGAACCCTCCGAGATCGCGCGGCGGTTCGAAGGTGATTGGACGCTGCTGTCGTCAGGGAGTGAGCCGGCAATGGATCGCAACGGCAAGGGAGCCGGGCGTTACTACCTGTTTCAGCGCGCCTCGTAGAGCGCGGCGACAGCCGGCCGGTCAGGAGAGCCTGGCCCGCCAGACCGACCACGCCCAAGAGCCGAGGTAGGCCCACCGGTCGCCGTTCGCGTCGGCGACGACCGTCATCTGCCGGGTGCGCGCCTCCGCAGGCAACCCGGTGGCCCGGGTGACGATGGCTGCGGACTCCCGCAACACGAACACGTCTGCGTCGGTGCCGACGTGCACCGCCGGCGGGTGCTCGGCCCGGTCGACGCCGATCGCGATCACCCCGGCGGGCACCCCGTCGACGTGCGTCCAGGACAGCAGGCCGTCCGACCAAATCAGGTCGCCGTTGACGACGGCGACCGCGGTATCGCCGCTCATCATCGTCGGCCAGATCACCGCGCCCGTCGTCCCGCCCGGAAGCGGCATCTCGACGAGGGCGGAGGCGGCCGCGTCGTAGCGGAACACGTGCGGAACGCCTGCAGCATCCACGGTGCCGACCACCGCTATCCGGCCCTGCCAGGACGCGACGCCGCTGGGCGCGCCGGGCAGCGCACTGAGCAGCCGGCCGACGAAGCGGGCGTCGCCTGCGCCCGGGCCGGCGTCGAAAACGCCGTACAGGTTTGGTGTCGGCGGCGAACCCACACTCTCGGCGATGTAGGCGACGAGCACCTGGCCTGAGCCGTCCGTCCACCAGGGGTGGACAACCCCGCCGATGAAGGCCTCAAACGTCGGTTGCGGAGGATCGGCCGGGCGCACCACCTCGTGGCTGGGTCCGAGTTCCGTGGCCTTCCACTCCGACCACTGCAGCGGCGCCGGGTCGTTGTCCGCGTGGAACAGGTAACGGCCCTCGACAACGACCTGTCGGTTACCGTCGCCGCCGATCCGCTGTGTCCACGGCACGCCGCCCACGGTCCAGGCTTCGCCGTTGTCCTGCAGCCCCACCGAGCAGCTGCCGGGGAAGTCGGCCGCCGAGTCCATCGAAGGGGCTTGACCGGCGTCGATCATCAACGTCGAGAGTCCGCGATTGCGCACCGAGGTCCACGACTTGCCGTCCTGGTCGGTGCTGACGAACGCGCCGCCGTCGCTGCCGACCAGCACGCGTGGCGTGCCGGTGCTGGTGTCGTAGGTCACCAGCCGGTTGTCACCGTGGAAGGTGGCGTCGAGGACGGGGGCCCAGCCAGCGGTGTCAAAGTCGGCGCCGCCGTTCGTCGAGCCGATGAGGCCGCTGCGGCGGCCGGCCAGCACGATCTGTTCAGGGTTCGTGGGGTGCACGGCGATGCCGAGGTCACGCGGCGCCTGCAGGCCCATGTCCCATGGCTGAGACAGCTGGAAGCGGTTGAGCGCGGGGTCGATGCCCAGATGCGGGCACGCCCAGGTCTTTCCGCCGTCCTTCGACCGCAGCACGCCGAGGATCTGGTCGTTGGCGTTGTCGGCGGACAGCGCGTAGACGTGGTTGCGGTTGCCGGCACACGCCGCGAGGATTGTGCGCCCGAGTCGGGCGGTGAACACCGCGGGCGCGGTGCTCGCGTGGTCGGCCCAGCCGAACGTGGCTCCGGTCCACTCGCCCCGGAACAGCGCGGCAGGGCTTGCCGCGACTGCAACCACCCCGCCGGTGACAGCGACCACCGACGAGCAGTTTCGTGCCACCGCGGGATCGGTCTGCCAGTTCCACAACGCCGCCCCACCCGGGATCGGCGACCAGTACAGGCCGGTTGTCGCGGCGATGACGACAACCCTGTCGGCGGTGATGGTCACGGAGTTCAGGTAGACGCCTGCGGCCGCGGGCAGCGTCACGTCGCGCCAGCTGTGCAGTGGATCGGCGGCCGAGGGATTGGTCTCGCGCAGACCGCCCGAGGTGGCGGCGAAGACATGCACGGGGTTCGAGGGGTCGGCGGCCAAGTCGAGAACCTGTGCGCCCTTCCAGCCGTATCCGACCGGCTCGGCGGAACCGTTGGGGTGCGAGATCCAGACGCCGGCTTCGCGGCACCCCAACACAAGGATGTCTCCCGGCGCGGCGAGAATCTTCTCGACCTGTCCGGATGCCCAGTTGCCGCCGCCTGTGTCGATGCCGCCGGGCTGCAGCAGAACGTAATTCGGCGCTGGCGGCTTGGTGGGCGAGACAGGCTCGGTGTTGATCTGATCCGCGCACAGCCGCACCGTGAGAGTAATCTCGTCGCGCTCGCCCAGCGGCGTCGGCACTACGACGTCCACGGTGTCGTCGTGCGCCACCGCGCCGGCGGACCATTTTCCGTTGACCCGCACGTCCACGGTGGCTCCGGGTACCACGTCGTCGATGACGATGGTCCGAGCACCGATGTACGCCTGGGCGACCCTCGGGGTGGGCAGCTCGAGGGCGGGTTCGACGTCGGCGTCGAGGGTTGCCGGGTCGCAGCCGACGATCTGGACCTCGATGGTGTCGCCCGCGTCGAGGTGCGGGTTCACACTCACGGCCACCGCGGTGCCGGAGGCCACGGCCCGGCCGAGTTCGCCCTTGCGGTTGCGCGAACGCACGATCACGGTCGACCCCGGCGACACCGACGACACCAGGACGTACGGGGCGCAGTCGGCGACTGGTCGGGTGACCTCGGCCGTCAACCCCCACGGCTTGGAGACCAGCACCGGCGGTGAGGCGTCGCTCCAGTCATGGCAGAACCGCTGCACCGCGGTAAGCCGCTGCCCGGCGACCAGCGCCAGGCCGCTGATGTCGACGTCCTGATCGGCGTCTGCGGCGGCGAATTCGAGGCTGTCCACACCGTCCACCCGGATGCGTACCGTCGCACTGCGTTCGAGCCCGCCGCAGTGCAGCGTCGGCGAGCCGGGGCACGGATCGGTCGTGATCACCGGCGCGACGGGGGCCGTGCTGTCGGCGAAGGCCTGCGACGGGTCGCTGGCGATCAGTTCGCAGCGTGGCGGCGCCTCGGTCCACCACTCGACGAACTCGCCTTCCCGCAGCTCCGGCGAGAGCCGCAGGTTGCTCTGCCGCGCGTTCAGCTGCCAGGTCGTCACCGTGCCGTCGTCGCGTTTGAGCAGAAGCGAGGTGCCGGGTTGAAAGTCTTTGCCGGTCAGGATGATCTGGCATGAACGAAGTGGCGGGTCGAGCGTCGCGTTGACGAGCTGCCGGGTGCCCTCGACGGTGGTCATTTCTTCGATGGGTGGCTCGGCGGTCTGTTTACCCGGCGCGCCGCCGCAAGGAGTGGTGCGCGCGACGATCCGGGTGAAGGTGGTCAGGGAACTGCTGAGCGGGACGGTGACGGTCGTTCCGCCCGTTGCAGTCCCCAGCACTGCGCCGCCTGGCTTCCTGATCACGGTCACCGTCGCGCCGGGTGCAACCCCTTGTAGCGTCACGACGTCCGAGCAGGCCTTGATCGGGAGAACGAACAGCGGCTCGGACGGACCGGCGTCCTGAACGGTCATCGGCTGACCCGTCCACACGCTCGCGTCGGCACCAAGGGTCTGCTTGGCTTGCACCGGCTCGCCGGGATCAAGGCTGATACCCGGGTCGAGCACGAAGGATTGGTCGGGCCAGTCGGCGACCCAGTGTCCGATCGATCGGCCGCCGGAGCCGCGTACCTCGACGGACGAACCGGGGAGCTGCCCCTGCAGGCGAATCGCCCTGCTGCATACCGACAGCGGCTCGACGAATGTGGGAGGAGCTAGCTGCATGATCGGCTCCCTTCCGACGCGGGCGCACCGGCCCGCCAAGCAACGCTTACCACGTCGACACCCGGCCAGGGCGGAGTTGGCGCGGATTGACGACACTCCGTAAAGCGGATGGATCCCGTAGCGGTGTCAGCGCGCCTCGTAGAGCTCCGCGACCGCGGGCAGGCTCACCTTCAGTGCGGGGTTGCGCGGAAGGTCGTCGACGACGGCGAATGCGACGGGCACGTTGTACACGGGTAGCTGCTCGCGGACCAGGTCCTTGAGCTCGTCCTCGGACGGCACCGGCTCGCCGGGCATGGCTTCGATGGCGGCGAACGGCACCTGGCCCAGGCGCGGGTCGGGCACGCCCACCACGCAGGCGTCGCGGACCGCGGGATGCGAAATCAGTACTCCGCGAACGGTTTCCGGCAGGATCTTGAATCCGCCGCGGTTGATCGCGCCGTCGGCCCTTCCGTGCAGCGTGACGAACCCGTCCGCGTCGATGGAGGCGATGTCGGTGGTGCGGATCCAATCGTCGCTGATCGCGGTGATCTTGGCCTCCAGCAGGCCCTGCTCACCGGTGGGCACTTGCGCTCCGGTGTCCGGGTCGACGATGCGTAGCGAGGTGTCCGGCAGCGCCCTGCCGACGCTGTTGCGTTTGTCCGGTGCGAATTCGGCGATGTCGGCCTCGCTCCACGCGCAGAGCGATCCTGCGAATTCGGTTGCGCCGTAGGCCAACCGAACCGGAACATCGAAGCGGGCCTCGAACTCGTCGCGGGTTTCCGGGTCCAGCGGCCCGGACGCGCTGATCAGGAAGTCCAGCGATGCCAGATCCTCTTTGGGTACGCCCGCGTCGAGCAGCATGCGAAACACCGCGGGCTGCACACCCGAACGGGTGATGCCGTGCGTCTTCACCGCATTCACCCAGCCGTCGACGGTGAACCGCTCCAGGATGACAATCCGCCTGCGGTTGTAGGCCCCGGCGATCAGCTGACACACGCCGATGCCGCCGAACTGCCAATACGAGAATTCGGGCGGCGCGCCTGGCGCGGCGGCTTCTCCGCTGGTGACGCTGAAGACGGTGCGCTCGAGCACCTGTGTCTTGATCGACTGCCGCTTGGGCGGACCGGTGGTTCCGCTGGTCAGAATCTGCAGTGCCACACCGGGTTCAGCTTCGGCGTGCCGACGGGTGTCGTCGCGGTGCTCGAGCCCCGGAACGGGGGCGACCGTCGGCGTCGTCAGCGAGATCGCCACCCCCGCGCTGCCTGCGCGCTTGGCGGCCGCGATGACGTCGTCGGTCCAGTCCTCCTGATCGGCGACGACGGCCGACAACTCCAGATTTTCGATGTCGCGGCCGATCGACTCCGGCGACTGAAAGGAGTAGATCATCGAGACGGTCCGGCCCGCGGCGAGGAAGCCGATGATGGCGGCGGCATGCTGCAGTCGATTGCGAACCACGAGGCCGACCGGTGCATTGTCGGCGACCCCGGCATCCCGCAGTACCGACGCGATCGCCTCGCCGTACGCGGAGACCTCGTTGCCGGAGTACCACCGACCCTCGAAGTCGATGCACGGCTCATCGCCGTAGCCGGCCAGCCCAGCCGCGAACCTTTCGGTAAAGCCCTCGGTCACGGCTCGACCATACTTAAGACAGTCAGGGCATCGCTGCGGCCTTGGCTATGTGCCCTTCGAAGCCCAGTTCTGTCGCGCGTCTGCGCGATAGCGATCCAGGTAGTTGCCGATATTCGGCGTCATCGCCGCACGCGCGCGCCAGCAGGGCCCGCAGTCGCAGTAGCGATATCTCGTACACCACCACGCCCTGGCTCGATGGGCACCACCGCCAACCGATCGATCGCTTCCCGCGCGGCAGCGATATCCGCCGGACCGCCCCGCTGCAGCAGTAGTTCGACGAGGACCTCGGTAGCCGACCCGTACACGCCGAATGCGCCGATAGCGATCTCACGCTCCAGAATCCGATCGCAACTGCGCCACAGCGTCGTCGATATGTGCCGTGCCGCGCCTTCTCTTTCGCGTAATTCGATGTCGATCAATGGCAGAAAGACCGCGATGCGTCCGTTGTTGTGACGGCTTCACGCACGTTGCGAGGAGACTCAATCCACGGCTTCTGTCGGGTTCGGGTTGCTGCGCCAGGATGAGGCCGTGGAGGAAACTCGCCGACCAGAGCGAGTCGTCATCACCGCGCTGTTGGCCAGCTCGAGGATCTCCGGCGGTCTCCGCAGGTCGGCCGGGTCGAGCCGTAGCGCCCCAGCCGACACCGCGAGACCGTATTTCCAGAACATCACGTCGGCTTCGCCGACCGGGATGAACTCCGCGACCATGTGATGGCGTCGGCCATATCGGTCTTCCAACCATTGCACTCCAAGGCACATTCGCGCGAGCGCGCGGACCATCAGCGCGAAGGACAACGGTGATTCAATGACAGATCCACCCTTGCGGGGATCTCCGTCGGCAAGGTCGATGATTCGCTGCTGCCAGCCCGAAGCGTTTCGGTTAGGCTTCACCGTTTGCGAGTTTCGCGGCGGCGGCCACCGGCAGCAATGTCAGTTCCAACATCGGGTCTCCGATGGAATCCGATCGAGGGCGACGAGTTGTGAGGCCAGTCGAGAGGACTCGCGATAGCAGCCCACCAAACGTCAGCGAGAGCATACGTCCGGACATCGCCATCGCCATGCGAAACCTTGTCGCCGGCGGCATCGGCCAGCTTCGACACGTTTCTTCGAAGGCCGTTTCGTCGAAGGCGTACCCGGTGCGGAACGCGGTCGCACACAGCAGCGCGCGCGGCCCAATGCGCATGGCGTCGCGGCCAGGTTGATCGTCTGGCATCCGGTCGGCGACCTGGCGAGCCCGCTGCCAGCTCAGCCGCCCCGCGTCGATGTCACGGAACCTCAGCCAGGTCTCCCGCGCGCATGTGCCACGCGAATGCCGCAGCCAAATCGCCCGCCGCCTCGTGGTGTTCGGCGATCAGCGCCGGCTTGCTCGATCCGCCGATCGCGGGGTCACGCTCCTCGAGGACGGCGCGCCAGGCGGCGATGCAATTCCGCTCGCGTCGCGGTCAGCTGGGACCGGTACGCGACCGCGCGGATGAGCGGATGGTGGAACGCGAACTCCGAGCGAGCGGTGAAGGCGATCTGGTCGACGAGTTCAGCCTCGAGCTAACGCGTCCAGATCCGCTTCGTCGACGAGCGCGGTCAGTAACGCTCTCGTCGAACCGCAGACCGATGACCGCCGCCGCGTTGAGAGTGCGTTTCGCTTCAGGCGTGAGGCGGTCGATCCGTGCGGCGATCGCGGCCTGCACGGTGGCTGGCACGTCCACGTCGGTGGCGTCGTCCGCGCACGTGTAGGAGCCCCGCTCGCCGCGCAGGACGTCGCGGTCGACCAGATCGCGCGATGATCTCCTCGACGAAGAATGGATTGCCCGATGCCCGCTCGGCGATCCGCGGCGCACCACGTCCGCGACCGACGGATGCGGACCGAGTAACTCCGCGATCAAACTCGGCTGATCTGTGAATCATCCAGTGGCGCAAGCGCTATGGTCTGTCGCACCGGGATTACGGGACAGGGCGCCTGCGTATTCCGGGCGATACGTGACTATCGCCAGTCGAGCGGGTTCGGGGGATGACCGCGAGGAAGTCGGCCAGCAGCGCCTCACTGGTCGAATCGATCCAGTGGGCGTCCTCGATGACGAACAGTGCGGGCTCCCGCCGCGCCAGCACCGTTGCATTCACCAACGCGGTCAACCGACGACGGCGCGCCTCGGGCGCGATGTCGGGTAACTCGTCGGCGGGATCACGGATGCCGAGTTCGTCCTGCAGGAGGATAAGATCGCCGAGTCGGCGTCCCGAAGCTGGCTGCGTAGCCGCGCGCGTGCTGGTTCGTCTTCGAGTCCCTCGACGCCACACGCGGACCGAAGCAGCCGGTTCGCCGCCTGGAACGGAACATCGCTGGTGTGCGATTCGCAATACGTCGAGAAGACCTGACAACCCACGCTTCGCGGCGAGACACGATCGTCTCGGCGACGATTCGGCTTTTGCCGATGCCGGGCGGACCGACCACGCTCACCACACACTCCGTGACCGTTGATCGACCGTTCGAGCATCGCCGCGCAATGCGGCGAGTTCCCATTCGCGGCCCACGAACGTGCGACGCACGCGGCTGTTGACAGTCCGAGCGACGGCCGGTCACGGACCGAAGCGATACGCGGGCGACAGGATCAGCGGCAGCCCTTGATGTGGACCAATTGGCACTTCACCGAGGACGGCCGTCGTCCTCGACCAGTCGAGCGGTCGACTCGCTCAGCATCACACCACCAGGCGGTGCGGCGGATTCCATCCGCTGCGCCATTCCGACCTGATCGCCGATCGACGTGTAGCTCTTTGCGCCGAGAACCCACTTCGCCCGCGATCACCTCCCCGGAGTTCAGCCCGACACGCAGCTGCAAGTCGATACCGTCCACGCGGTCGCACCTCGTCGGCGAGGTCAGCGGCTACGACCGTTGAATGTCCAGGGCCGCAAGGCACGCTCGAATCGCGTGGTCCTCCAACGCAATCGGCGCTCCGAAGATCGCCATCATGCCGTCGCCGGTGAACTTGTCGACGGTTCCGCCGAGGCGCTGTACCACGTCGGCGCAGCGTCGAACAGATCGGACATCAGCTCGCGCAGCCGCTCGGGGCCCACCGCCGCGGCGATGTCCATCGAATGGACGACGTCGGCGAAGAGCACCGTCACCTGTTTGTACTCGGCGGTTGTGCCGGCTTGGCGAAACCGCTGCACCGCACTCGTCGCAGAACTTGGCCTCAGCGCGCAGTCCCGTACCACACGCTGCGCAAGCCGACATCGTCCCCGCCACGGGCTAAGCGTATGCCGGATGTCATCAGTCAGATCGGCATTGGCGCATCGGGCCATCGGCTCACTCGGCCCGGCCGCCGAGGTGTTTGGCGAGGAACCGGTCGGCCCGGTGGTAGAAGTCGAGGCGATTCTCCGGCTTGGTCAAACCATGGCCCTCGTTTTCGTACATCACGTACTCGTGATCGATCCCGCGCTCCTTCATGGCCGCGACGATCTGCTCAGACTCCGCCCGCTTCACGCGTGGATCGTTCTCACCCTGTGCGATGAGGACCGGAATCCTGATGTCGTCGACTCTCGACAGCGGCGAACGCGACCACAGGAAGTCGGGGTCCTCACCGACTCGCTTGTGCCACATCGCGAGCATCGGCTTCCAGTACTCGGGAAACGACTCCATGAGCGTGTTCAGGTTGGACGGCCCGACCATTGAGATCGCGCACTTGAAGACGTCAGGAGTGAACGTCGCTCCGATCAGCGCGGCGTACCCGCCGTAGGATCCTCCGTAGATTGCCACGCGTTCGCGATCGACAATGCCTTGCGCGACAAGGTGATCGATGGCGTCCAGCAGATCGTCATGCATCTTGGCGCCCCACTCGTGGTTGCCCGCGTTGAGGAAGTCCTTGCCGTAGCCGCTGGAGCCGCGGAAGTTCACGTTCACACATAGGTATCCCCGGTTCGCGAGCCACTGTGCCTCAGCATCCAGACCCCAGCCGTCGCGAACCCACGGGCCGCCGTGCACCACCAAGACGGTAGGCAGGTTCGTGCGCTCAACCCCCGCCGGGAAGGACAGGTAGCCGTGGATCGACAGCCCGTCCCGCGCGGTGAAGCTGAAGGGCTCCATCGGTACCAGCGGATAGTCGTTGAGCTGCGGACGATGGTCGAACAGGAACGTCGCCGCCTTCGCAGCGCGGTCCCAGGTGTAGAACTTCACGGGACCGGAGTCGTCGTCGAACGCCACAAGCCACGTCGTGTCGTCGTCGTTGCGGTCACTGATCAACAGTTCGCCCGAGCTGAGCCGCTGAAGCGCTTCGATGTCGCCGCGGATCGCGTCGTCGAAGATTCGGTACTCCAGGCGATCTCGGTACACCGTCACCGCCTCGATCTCACGTGTATCGGGGTTCATCATCGCCCCTGCGATGTCGTAGCCCGGGTCCTCGGCGATCGCCTCCACCGCACCCGTCGCGATGTCCATCTTCACCAGACGTCCGGTGTTCGAACCGACGGACGTCTGCAGGTACAGGCTGTCGCCGTCTTTCGTGAAGCCGAGCGGCCCCGTCGACTCTGCATCATCCGGCGGCGCCTCCAGCAGCGGCCGCCAGTCGGACGCCTCGTCGTCGCGCACCAGGATCACCACGCCGCCATCCGGTAGCGGCGTAATCGCGCCGCGGACCTTCAGGTCTCTGTCGACCACCCAGCCGAGAAAGCCCGGGTTCTCGACGATCTTCTCCAGCTTTCCGGTGGTCAGGTCCACGTGGTACACGTCGTGCAGCTGCGGGTTGTCCTTGTTCAATCCGATGAGCACGTCGTTAGGAAACTCCTTGCGGTGGGCGATGAGTCGGCACTGCACACCGTCCATCGGCGTGAGGTCACGCTCAACCCCCGTAGCCAAGTCGACGTCGTAGAGGCGGAAGTTCTCGCTACCGTCCTTGTCCCGTACATACATGAGGTGGCGGTTGTCGTGCGCCCACAGGTAGCCCTGGATCCCACGCTCCGTGTCGTGGGTGACCGGCCGCTCGTCACCGGTTCCGGCTTCGCCGACGAACACGTTCATGACGCCGTCCAGCGGTGCCATGTACGACAACCGCGTGCCGTCCGGCGAGATCTGCGCCCCTGCTCGCTCCGGGTGGCCCAGCAGAACTTCGAGCGGGATGAGCTTCACATCGGCCATGGCGGGCCTCCCTGTCGTTGAGCTCAGATCCTAAGTCGCAAAAGGCCCCCGCCGTTGCAGGGGCCTTTGCGTGATCTCGCTAACGCAACTAGAGCAGCGACTCCGGCGGGTTGAAGCGGTCGCCGTACTTGGCCGCCAACTCCTTGGCACGTGCCACGAACGCATCCTTGCCTCGTCCGGCCGGGCCTTCGTACCCGACGATGAACTGCGCCGAGCCACCGGTCCACGGCGGGAAGCCGATGCCCATGATCGAACCGATGTTCGCGTCGGCGGTCGACGTCAACACGCCCTCGTCAAGGCACTTCTGCGTCTCCAGCGCCTCGGCGAACAGCATCCGGTCGATCATGTCCTGCAGCGGCGGCTCCGACGAGCCGGACTTGAACGTCTCCCGCAGGCCCGGCCACAGCTGGGTGCGCTTGCCGTCGACATACTCGTAGAAACCGGCGCCCTTCAGTCGCGACGGGCGGCCGATCTCGATCATCTTCTCGACGACCGCCTCGGCCGGATGCGGCTCGTAGGTCTGGCCCGCATCTTCGACACCCTTGCGGGTGGCAACGGCGATCTTGTGCATCAACTCGAGATTCAGCTCGTCGGACAGCTGCAGCGGCGGCGCGGGATAACCGGCCTGCGAACCCGCATGCTCGATCGACGCCGGTTCGACGCCCTCGCCGAGCATGGCGAGCGCCTCGTTGACGAAGGTGCCGATGACGCGGCTGGTGAAGAAGCCGCGGCTGTCGTTGACGACGATCGGGGTCTTGCCGATGGCCAGCGTGTAGTCGAACACCCGGGCCAGCGCCTCGTCAGAGGTCTTCTCGCCCTTGATGATCTCCACCAACGGCATCTTGTCGACCGGCGAGAAGAAGTGGATCCCGATGAAGTCCTCCTGCCGCTTCACGCCGGCCGCCAGACCGGTGATCGGCAGCGTCGAGGTGTTCGACCCGAGCAGCGCGTTCGGCTCGACGATGTCCTCGATCTCCCGAAGACCTTGTGCTTGAGCTCAACCGACTCGAACACGGCCTCGATGACGAAGTCGACACCCTTGAAGTCCGCTGCATCGGCCGTCGGCGTGATCCGGTCGAGCAGCGCCTTGGACTTCTCCTCGGTGGTCTTGCCGCGCTCGAGCGCCTTGGCCTCGAGCTTCTCGGAGTAGCCCTTGCCCTTCTGCGCGGCCTCGATGGATACGTCCTTGAGCACGACATCAAAACCGGCCTTGGCCGACACGTAGGCAATGCCTGCGCCCATCATGCCAGCGCCCAATACGCCAATCTTGTTGATCGGGGTCTTGCCGATGCCCTCGGGCCGCGAGCCGCCGCCGGTGATGTGCTGCAGGTCGAAGAAAAACGCCTGGATCATATTTTTGGCGACCTGGCCGGTGACCAGAGAGGTGAAGTAGCGGCTCTCGATGCGGCTGGCCGTGTCGAAGTCCACCTGCGCGCCCTCGACGGCCGCGTCCAGAATGGCCCGCGGCGCAGGCATCGGCGCACCCTTGAGCTGCTTGCGCAGCAGTGCGGGGAACGACGGCAGGATGCCGGCCAGCGCCGGCGAGCTCGGGGTACCGCCAGGCATCTTGTAGCCCTTGGCATCCCACGGCTGCGTGTGTGCATCCGGGTTGGCCTTGATCCACGCCTTGGCGGCGGGCACCAGTTCCTCGACCGAGCCGACCACCTCGTCGACCAAGCCGTTCTCCATGGCCTGCGCGGGCTTGAAGCGGGTGCCCTGGGACAGCACGTTCATGAACGCGTTCTGGATGCCGAACATCCGCACGGTGCGCGTGACCCCGCCGCCTCCCGGCAGCAGGCCCAGCGTCACCTCGGGGAACCCGACCACGAGGCCCTTGACGTCGGCGGCGATGCGGTGATGGCACGCCAGGGCGATCTCAAGGCCCCCGCCGAGCGCGGCGCCGTTGATGGCGGCCACGACGGGCTTGCCGAGCGTCTCGAGCTTGCGCAGATCGGCCTTGATTCCCTCGACGGTGCTGAAGAACTCGCCCGCGTCCTCCGGCTGCGCCTTGACCATTGCCGTGAGGTCACCACCGGCGAAGAAGGTCTTCTTGGCACTGGTGATGACGACGCCCGTGATCGAATCCTTTTCGGCGACAAGGCGTTCGACGGCGTTGTGCATCGACTCGCTGTAGTGCTCGTTCATCACGTTCGCCGAGCCGGTGGGGTCGTCGAGCGTCAGGGTGACGATGCCGTCGGCATCCTTGTCCCACTGAATAGTGTTCTCTGCCATGGCCTTTAAACCCTCTCGATGATGGTCGCGACACCCATGCCGCCGCCGATGCACAGCGTTACCAGCGCGCGCCGCGCGTTGCGCCGCTCGAGCTCGTCGACCATGGTGCCGGTGATCATGGCGCCGGTGGCGCCCAGCGGGTGGCCCATCGCGATGGCGCCACCGTTGACGTTGAGCTTCTCGTCGGGGATGTTCAGGTCCTTCTGGAACTTCAACACCACCGAGGCGAACGCCTCGTTCAACTCGAACAGGTCGATGTCGTCGACCGTCAGGCCCGCGCGGTCAAGAACCTTGCGGGTGGCCGGCGTCGGGCCGGTGAGCATGATGACCGGGTCGGCACCGCTGGTGGCGGTCGCGACGATCCGTGCCCGAGGCGTCAGACCCTGCGAGGTGCCCGCCTTCTCGGAGCCGACGAGCACCAGCGCGGCGCCGTCGACTATGCCGGAGCTGTTGCCGCCGGTGTGGACGTGGTTGATCCTCTCGACCCAGTGGTACTTCTGCAGCGCCACGTCGTCGAAGCCGCCCATCTCGCCAATGCCGTCGAACGCGGTCTTCAGCTTGGCCAGGCCCTCCATTTTGGTGTCGGGGCGCATGTGCTCGTCATGGTCGAGAATCACCAGACCGTTCTGGTCCTTGACGGGGACGACCGACTTGGCGAAGTAGCCGCCCGACCATGCAGCCGCGGCCTTCTCCTGCGACCGGAGCGCGTAGCGGTCGACATCTTCGCGTGAGAAGCCCTCGATGGTGGCGATCAGGTCGGCGCCGATGCCCTGCGGCACGAATCCGATGCTGTAGTTGGTCTCCGGGTCGGTGGCCCATGCGCCGCCATCGGAGCCCATCGGGACGCGGCTCATCGACTCGACGCCGCCTGCCAACACGAGGTCGTCCCAGCCGGAGCGCACCTTCTGCGCCGCGGTGTTGACCGCTTCGAGGCCGGACGCGCAAAAGCGGTTGAGCTGCACGCCGCCGGTGGTCTCGGGCAGGCCCGCCGCCAGCACGGCGGTGCGGGCGATGTCGCCGCCCTGGTCGCCGACCGGCGACACCACGCCAAGGATCATGTCGCTGATCAGGGTCTCGTCCAGGTCGGGGAACCGCGAGCGCAGTTCGTCGACCAGCCCGACGACCAGGTTGATCGGCTTCACCTCGTTGAGGGCGCCGTTCTTGTTCTTGCCGCGAGGCGTGCGAATGGCCTCGTAAATGAAGGCTTCTTCAGACATGAAGATATTTCCTGTTCAGGTGGGGTTATGGGATGCCTGCCCACATGGGCGGTAGTCCTCTATTAGAAGCCTAACAGTGCCACCCAACCTGTTGGTTGGGAGGTTCATCACTCGCCGAAACTCACGTTTGGGCGAGAAAGTGCGAGTGAATCCCGCCAATTCGTCGATCTCGGCGGGATCCCGTCAGGCGACCTCGAGTGAATCGGCTTCCGCCAGCGTCGGATAGTCGATGTAGCCGACCGGCCCCGTTGAGTAGAACGTCGCGGCGTGTGGCTCGTTGAGCTCAGCGCCGCCCGTCAGGCGGTCGATCAGGTCTGGATTGGCCAGGTAGGCGCGGCCGACAGCAGCTGCACCGATGACATCCCAATCAGCGAGGTTCTCCAGCTCGCAAAAATTTGTCTCGATCTCCCGCGGAGTGTTGAGCACCAGCGTGCCGTCCCACAGGGAGCGGACGACGGCGAACGCCGGCTGCGTCGGCTCGATCAGGAGATGCAGGTATGCCAGCCCCAGCGGTGCGATGCGGTCCAGCAGCGCCTCATAGGCCGCCACCTCGTCGAGCTCCCGCATATCCCCCGCGCTGTTTCCTGGCGAGATCCGCAGCCCGACCCGTCCGGCGCCGATCTCGTCGACGACGGCTTCGACCACTTCGGCGGTCAACCGGGCGCGGTTCTGCGCCGAGCCGCCGTAGGCGTCGGCGCGCCGATTCGTCACGTCTGAGAGGAACTCGTGCAGAAGGTAGCCGTTGGCCGAGTGAATCTCGACGCCGTCCATCCCGGCCTCCACCGCGCGGCGGGCCGCGGCGCGAAACTCGGAAACGATGGCGGCGATTTCGCCGGCGTCCAGGGCACGCGGAATCGGAAGCGGCTTCTTGCCCGTCGGCGTGTGCGCGGTCAGATCGGCGGCGATTGCCGATGGGCCGACCGTCTCGACGCCGCTGATCTCGGGATGTGCCATCCGCCCGACGTGCCACAGCTGGACGAACATGCGTCCGCCCGCGGCGTGCACGGCGTCGGCGACCTCGGCCCACCGTTGCTGATGCCGGTCGGTGAACATGCCCGGCGTGTTGGCGTAGGCGCCGTTGGCTGCCCTGGACACCGCCGTCGCCTCGCTGATGATCAGGCCCGCCGAGGCGCGTTGCGAGTAGTAGATCGCAGCCAGCTCTGACGGCGTCGCGTCGGCCTCTGCACGGGTCCGGGTCAGTGGCGCCATGAAGATCCGGTTGGCGGCCACGACGTCGCCCACCATGACGGGCCGAAGGAGTGCCGAGTTCTCGTCGAGAGTGAAGGCCATGCCGCAGTCAGCATCGTGGATCACTCATTCATTCCCGATGTGACCTGTGCCGCCGCCGCACCGATAGGCTCGAAACCCATGACGGTGTCGCGACTGCAGCCCTACGCGGTCACGATCTTCGCCGAGATGTCGGCGCTCGCGGCCCGCATCGGCGCGGTGAACCTGGGGCAGGGCTTCCCCGACGAGGACGGCCCGCCTGCGATGTTGAAGACGGCCGAGAACGCGATCGCCGAGGGCGTCAATCAGTACCCGCCGGGGCTGGGCATCGCGCCGCTGCGGGAGGCCATCGCCGCCCAGCGCAAGCGGCACTTCGGCACGGAGTACGACCCGGACAATGAGGTGCTGGTCACCGTCGGCGCCACAGAGGCCATCGCCGCATCGGTGCTCGGGCTGGTCGAGCCGGGCTCAGAGGTGCTGCTGATCGAGCCGTTCTACGACTCCTACTCGCCCGTCATCGCGATGGCGGGCTGCCAGCGCCGCGCCGTGCCGCTGGTGCCCGACGGCCGTGGCTTCGCGATCGACGTCGACGGGCTGCGGCGCGCGGTGACGCCGAACACCAAGGCGTTGATCCTGAATTCGCCGCACAACCCGACCGGCATGGTGGCCACCGATGCCGAGCTGACGGCGATCGCCGATCTTGCGGTGAGCGCCGACCTTCTGGTGATCACCGACGAGGTCTACGAACATCTGGTGTTCGACGGCCGGCGCCACCTGCCGCTGGCCAACTATCCGGGCATGGCCGACCGGACGATCACCATCTCGAGCGCGGCCAAGATGTTCAATTGCACGGGCTGGAAGATCGGATGGGCGTGCGGCGCTGCGGATCTCATCGCGGGTGTGCGGGCAGCCAAGCAGTATCTCAGCTATGTCGGCGGCGCACCGTTTCAGCCCGCCGTGGCGCAGGCGTTGAACACCGAGGAGGTGTGGGTCGCGGCGTTGCGGGAGTCGTTGCAAGCCAAGCGCGACAGGCTGGGCACGGCGCTGGACGCGTTGGGTTTCGAGGTGCACGACAGCTTCGGCACGTATTTCCTGTGCGCGGATCCCCGGCCACTGGGTTTCGACGACAGCACGGCGTTCTGCACCGACCTGCCCGAGAAGACGGGCGTGGCCGCGATTCCGATGTCGGCGTTCTGCGACCCGGGAGCCGAGCATGCCGACGCGTGGAATCATTTGGTGCGCTTCGCGTTCTGCAAGCGCGACGACACCCTCGACGAGGCAATCCGCCGGCTCTCGTCGTTGCGCCCAAATTGACGTTTGGGCGCAAAAACGCGGCGTGTCGTCGCCCAAATGTCCGTTTGGGCGCAAAAAGGCGGCGTGTCGTCGCCCAAATGTCCGTTTGGGCGAGTTCTGCATCGGCGCCGGTTGTTTCGCCCGTGCTGCTACAGCGAAGCTGCAGCCGCCCACACCGACTCGCGGTCGGCGGATTCGGACCGATCCAGCGGGCTGAGCACCACGTCCGTCGCACCGGCATCAAGGTAGGTCTTCAGCTGCCGGGCCACCGATTCGGCGGACCCGACGGCCGCCAATTCGGCCACGCTGGTCACGCCCTCGCGGGCGATCACCTTTTGATACGACGGAATCGTCTGCGTAGAAACTCAATTGCGTTGCGGCGAGGTTCCGCCCGGCGTCGACGTCGTCGGTCACCAACACAGGCACCGCGGCGATGATCCGTGGGCTCGGCCTGCCCGCATCCGCAGCCGCTTTCGCAATCGTCGGTTGGATGAACTCCGCGATGGTTCTCGGCCCGGCGAGGTAAGGCAGTGTGCCGTCGGCGAGTTCGCCCGTCACCTGCAACGCCTTCGGACCCATCGCGGCCACATAGACCGGGACCGGCCCGCCTCCGGCCAGGGCGACGGGCCACCCGGGATTGGCGGTGAACTCTTCGCCGTGGAAGTCGACGGCTCCGTCGGTGAAGACGGACCGCAGAACGGTCAGATGCTCGCGCAGTCGCCGGATGGTGTTGGGCCACGCAATTCCGAACGCCTGGCGTTCCGGCTCGTGGGCGCCCAGACCCAACCCGAGGCTGAAATTACCGTGAGCGGCCGCCTGCGCCGTCTGCGCCAGCGACGCCATGATCAGCGGATGCCGTGGATTGATCGGGACCACCGAGGTGCCAACACCCAGGCCGGGCACGGCCGCGCCGACGAGTCCCGGCCAGCGCGATCGCATCGTGGTCGAACTGCTGGGCCACCCACACCTGACGAACCCCGAGCTCATGTGCACGTCTCGCCTGTGACACGACGTCATCGACGACGTTGGCGGCATTCGGGCGGGCTGCAAGCATCACTCCGGTCGGCATACTGCGACCAACCGACCGGCGCACGCAACCATTCCTTGCGCCGCTACGCGCACCCTTTTCGCATGACCCGCTCCCGCAGGCGGTCCGTCGCCACGTCGAGCACCATCTTCTTGGCCCGCTTGACGAGGAACGCGGGAACGGGTGCGGCGAGCTCCAAGATGATGTCGAAGCGCACCCGGGTCCTGTCCTCGCCCTCTGGGGTGAGGTTGTATTCGCCGTGCAGCCCGCGCTGTTGAAATGTCTGCGACGAGTCCCACACCATCCAGCGGTCGCCCCAGTGGTACTCCAGAATCTCCTTGTCGGTGATCCCCATGATCTTCAGCGTCGCCTTCACGTGGTGCGGGCGTCCGTCGGGATGACGGTCGAGGATCTCGGCGCTCTTGTGCAACGCAGACCATGCCGGCACGGCCTCGATGTCTGCGAGCACATCGAGGATCACCTCCGGAGGGGCGTCGACGACGACTTCGCGCGATGCTCGAACAGCCACGTTGGCAAATCTAATCCTCGCGCCGCCAACGCGACGGCCAAAGCGCGAGTTACCAACCGATGTCGTCGATCCCTGTGGTGTCTTTCGGTGGCGTGCCGACAGGCCCCGCGGGTGTGCGGGAAAAGCGCGGTGCAGGAGCCGCCTGTGCGACGCCGTCCTCGTCAATGAGCGTGGAACGTGCCCTGAGGTGCTCGTTCACCGCGGCCTCTGACCAGGTCAACACAGGCGTCGCGCAGGCGTCGGTGCCCGCGAAGATACCGCTCCACTCGTCGCGGGTCTTGCTGGAGAACCGTTCTGTGAAGATCGTGTGCATCTGCTGGTAAGCGCCGACGTCGAACTGGTTCGGTACCTCCTCAGGCGCCAAACCGAGACCCTTCAGCAATTGCGCGAAGAACTGCGGTTCGATGGCGCCGACGGCCATGTACCTGCCGTCGGCGGTCTCATACGTGCGGTAGAACGGTGCACCACCGTCGAGCAGGAAAGCCTCCCGCTCATCGCGCAGGCTGCCCGTCGACTTCATCGTCCACATCATCTGGGACAGGATGCTGACGCCGTCGACCATCGCCGCGTCGATCACCTGCCCCTTGCCCGACCGCTCCCGCTCGTACAGCGCGGCGACGATCCCCAGCAGCACGAACATCGACCCGCCGCCGTAGTCGGCAAGCAGATTCAGCGGCGCGACCGGTGGACGGTCCCGATAGCCGATCGCCGATAGCGCACCCGTCTGCGACAGGTAGTTGATGTCATGGCCTGCCGTCATCGCCAGCGGTCCGTGCTGTCCCCACCCGGTGATGCGGGCGAAGACCAGCCGCGGGTTGACCGCCGCGCATTCGTCGGGCCCGACGCCGAGCCGCTCGCAGGTGCCGGGGCGGAAACAGTCCAGCAGGACGTCTGCCTTGGTCGCCAGTTCCAGCAACTGTTGCGGCTCCTTCTTGACGTCAAGGTCGACGACGCGCTTGCCGCGGTGGGTCAGGTCGACGTCCTCGGCGGGCATCTTCAAACCACCGGGCCTGCGCACCCGTACCACGTCGGCGCCGAGGTCGGCCAGCACCATCGCCGCATGTGGGCCCGGCCCGATGCCGCCGAGCTCGATCACTCTCACCCCGGCGAGGGGTCCCGTGTTGGTCATGCGTCGCAGACTAATGGGGTGGCACAAACGGAAAGCACGTTCACAGTGTTGGTCGCCTTCGCCGTCAACCTGGCCGTCGCTGCCGCCAAGACCGTCGCGGCGATGGTGTCCGGTTCGGCGTCGATGACCGCCGAGGCCGCGCATTCCTGGGCCGACACCGGTAACCAAGGGCTCCTGATCATCGCCAACCGGAGAAGCAGCAGACCGCCAGACGCCGAACGGCCGTTGGGGTATGGGCGCGAAGCCTACGTGTGGTCGTTGTTGGCGGCGGTGGGTCTGTTCGTGGTGGGCGGAACGCTGTCGGTATGGCGTGGCGTCACCGAACTGCTTCACGGCGAGTCGGGCGCCGAGAACTACCTCATCGCCTACATCGTGTTGGGCATTGCGTTCATGCTCGAGTCGTCGTCCCTGCTGCAGGCTCTGCGCCAATTACGCAGCGAAGCAAGCCAATACGACAGAGATCTCCTGGCCCATGTGCTGGAGACGTCCGATCCGACCAGCCGTGCGGTGTTCGCCGAGGACTCTGCGGCATTGATCGGCATCCTGCTGGCCGTGCTCGGGATCGGACTTCACCAGCTCACCGGTCAAGCCGCCTGGGACGCGACCGGTTCCATTCTCGTCGGCATCCTGTTGGGCGTCGTCGCCGTCGTCCTCATCGACCGCAACCGCCGCTTCCTCGTCGGTGAACCGGCAAGCCCACAGCTCCGAGAGGCCGCCATAGCGCGTCTCCAAGAATTGCCGGAGGTGGCATCGGTGCGATTCGTCCGACTGGTTTTCGTCGGCCCCAAGCAACTGTTTCTGGTGGCCAGCGTCGACCTGGTAGGCAACGCGGTGGAGTCGCGGGTGGCGACCACGCTGCGGCGTTTGGAGATGCAGTTGCAGGCCGAGCCGTACATCGTCGACGCCGTGTTGACGATCGCCGAGCCCGACGAGTTGGACCGGCAGGTCTAGCCGCCCTTCTTCAGCTTCAGCACCCGCCTGCGCAGGCCGTCGGTGGCCGTGGTCATCAAACCTTTGGCGCCCTGCTTGATCAGGAACCCCGGCAGCGGCACAAGTGGGTCAACGGTGAGCTCGAAACGAACCCGGGTGACGTCGCCGTCGGGGGTCAACGTGTACCGAGCCTGTTGGGCACGTTGCTGTTTGGAGGTCACCAGCGTCCAGCTCACGCCGTCGTCATGCATCGTGTAGGCCAGCACTTGTTCATCGTTGATGCCCACGACCCTGACGACCTGCCGGGACCTGCTCGGGCGACCCTGGTCGTCCCGCTCGAGAACCTCGACCTCCTGGTGGGCTGACGACCACTCGGTCAACGACTCGAGGTCGATCAATACGGCCATGATCTCGTCGGGCGTCGCCTCGACGACGACTTCGCGGGTCTCGGTGACGGCCATGCCGGGACCATAGCCAAAGCCAGGTGATCGCCGCTCCAACTTCGCCTTGAGCAGGCCTTTTGCCGATGAGTGCCGTGAGTCACGCACGTCAATATCGTCTTTTTCGACCTTCGGCGCGTGTGGGACGCCATACGCTTTGCACATCAGCCAGTCAGTGGAGGCCGCGGGATCGGCGGCGAATGACGCGACGCCGACGACGGGAGTGTGCCGGTCGTGTGGCGCAGCGCCCCACGAGGGTGCCCGATTCTGCGACAAGTGCGGGTCACAACTGGTGTCATCGGACGACACGGCGAAGTACAAACAGGTGACGGTGTTGTTCGCCGATGTGGTGCACTCGATGGACATCGCGGCCGCCGTGGACGCAGAGCGGCTGCGCGACATCATGACCGAACTCGTGGAGCGGTCGGCGGCCGTGGTGCAGCGCTACGGCGGGACGGTGGAGTACAACGGCGACGGGGTGATGGCGCTGTTCGGCGCCCCAGTTGCCTTGGAAGACCATGCTTTTCGGGCGTGCCTTGCCGCGCTGGCCATCCAGGACGCGGCGTGCCGGTTGGCCGCCGAGGTGCAAAGCCGCGATGGCGTGGCTCTGCAGCTGCGGGTGGGCCTCAATTCGGGTCGGGTGATCGCCGGTGAGCTCGGTTCGGGGACGCTCGGATATGCCGCGACCGGCGAGCCGGTCGGCTTCGCGCAGCGGATGGAATCGGTGGCGCCCCCGGGCGGGGTGATGCTCTCGGAGTCCACCGCACGGCTGGTCGAGCACACCGTGATGCTGGCTGAACCGGAGTGGCTGCACATCAAGGGAGCCGAGGAACCGGTGCGCGCCCGCCAGCTGATGGCGATCGGCCCGCGGGATGCCCTGGTCGGGCGCGCCGAGGCGAGCCTGGTCGGTCGGGGCTGGGAGATGGCGGCCCTCGACGCCCTTGCGGACCGCGTGATCGCTGGCCGCGGTGGTGTGGTGGGCGTGGTCGGACCGCCGGGCATCGGCAAGTCCCGGGTGGCGCGGGAGGCTGCGGCGCTGGCGGCTGGGCGTGGGGTCGAGGTGTTTTGGGTCTTCTGCGAGTCTCATGCTCGTGACGTCCCGTTTTACGCCGTGACGCGGCTGCTGCGGGCAGGGAGCGGCGTGGCTGACCTGCACGGCGACGCCGCCCGCGCGCAGCTGCGGGCCTTTGTGGGCGCCGATGCCGACCTGCAGGATCTGCTGTTGCTTGACGATTTGCTCGGTATCGCCGACCCCGACGTGCCGCTGCCCCAGATCGATCCGGATGCGAGGCGGCGCCGGTTGACTGCCCTGATCAACACCGTGTCACTGGCGCGCACCGACCCAGCGCTGTTCATCATCGAGGATGCGCATTGGATCGATGCGGTCAGCGAGTCGATGCTGGCCGACTTCCTCACGGTCATTCCGCGTACCCCGATCATGGTGCTGATCACCTCCCGCCCCGAATACGACGGGGCGCTGACGCGGGTGCACGGCGCGCAGACGATAGCGCTTGGGCCACTGGGTGATTCGGACACCGCGGCGCTGATCGGTGAGCTGCTGGGTTCAGATCCCTCGGTCGGCGAGCTGGCGGCGATCATCGCCGGCCGGGCCGCCGGGAACCCGTTTTTCGCCGAGGAGATGGTGCGGGAGCTGGTGCAGCGCGGGGTGCTGGCCGGTGAGCAGGGTGGCTACGTCTGTGGCGCGGATGTCGCCGACGTCGCGGTGCCGGGCACGGTGCAGGCCGCCATCGAGGCGCGCATCGACCGGCTGAGCACGCCGGCCAGGCGGACGTTGTCCGCGGCGTCGGTGATCGGCGCCCGCCTCGACGCCGGGCTGCTCGCCGCGTTGGGCATCGACGCGGTGTTCGACGAGCTGCTCGGCGCGGAGCTGATCGATCAGGTGCGGTTCACTCCGAGCGCCGAATACGCCTTCCGCCACCCGTTGATCCGCGCGGTGGCCTACGAGTCACAGCTGAAATCCGATCGCGCCGAATGGCACCGGCGCCTGGCCACCGCGATCCAAGAGCACGAGCCGGAGTCGGTGGAGGACAACGCGGCGCTGATCGCCGAACACCTGGAGGCCGCCGGTGATCTGCACGCGGCCTATCAGTGGCATATGCGCGCCGCAACATGGGCGACCTACCGCGACATCGCCGCGACGCGCCAAAGTTGGGAGCGCGCCCGCACAATCGCCGACGCCCTGCCTACCGAGGACCCCAACCGGACAGCGATGCGCATCGCGCCCCGCACCATGCTGTGCGGGATCGCCTGGCGAGTCCAGGTCAACGTGGCGGATCGCTTTGAGGAATTGCGGGAATTGTGCGCCGCCGCCGGGGACAAGGCGTCGCTGGCCATCGGCATGGCCGGACTGGTGATCGATCACGGGTTCCGGGGCCGGATCCGTGAAGCGTCGCGGCTGGCATCGGAAGCCTGGGCCCTTGTCGAGTCGATCGGCGATGCGACATTGACAGTGGGGCTGTCCTTCCCGGTGATCTATGTCAAGGCTCACAGCGGCGAGTGGCGTGACGTGCTGGGCTGGTCACAAAGAGTTATCGACCTGGCCGACGGTGACCCGTCGAAAGGGAACTTCATGATGGGGTCTCCGTTAGCGCTCGCCTTTACGACGCGGGCTATGGGCCGGTATTGCCTGGGTCGTCCGGGATGGTCAGACGACCTGCGCCACGGCGTGGCCATGGCCCGCAGCGCCGATCCGTTGTCGTACGCCATTGTCGTCGCGTACGTCTACCTACCGGGAATACCGTTGGGCGTGTTGGCTGCCGATGATCGGGCGATGCGCGAGATCGAGAATGCGCTGCGGATAGCCGAACGATCCAGTGACGATATGGCGTTGGTTTTCGCCGGGGCGATACCGGGCCTTGCGCTGGTGCACCGCCACACGGATGCGGAGCGTGACCGCGGGCGGAAGCTGCTGGAGGAGGTCAGCGACGTGATTTTGCGGCGCGGACACAGCCTGAGCGAGTTACGGCTTATCAACGTGTACTTGGCACGTGAAAGGGCTCGGCGTGGAGATCGCGATGAGGCCATACCGCTCATGTACGCCGCAGTCGACCAACTGGATCGCGAGGGACAACTGCCGTGTTGGGGCATTCCTGCGACGGGTGTTCTGGTGGAGACACTGCTGGGCCGTGGGGCCGACGGTGACGTGGCCGAAGCCGAGGTCGCGATCGAGCGGTTAGCCGCCGCGCCAGCCGATGACGGGCTGGCTATACGCGACATCTGGCTGCTCCGACTGCGTGCGCTGCTCGCCCAGGCCCGCGGCGACGACGACGTTTATCGGGACTTGGCGAGTCGCTATCGCGCGATGGCGGAATCGCTTGGCTTAGAAGGACACATGGCCTGGGCCGAGGCGATGCGATGACGACCGGCGTCGCGTGCGCATCATGTGGCACCGGGCTGCGCGAGAACGCCAATTTCTGCGACGGATGCGGTGCCCGAACCGCCGATTTGGCTGAGGCAGCGAAGTACAAGCAGGTGACGGTGTTGTTCGCCGATGTGGTGCGCTCTATGGGCATCGCGGCTGCTTTGGATGTAGAGCGGTTGCGCGAGATCATGACCGAGCTGGTGGAGCGCTCGGCGGCGGCGGCGGTGCGCTACGGCGGCACCGTGGAGCACACCGGCGATGGGGTGATGGCGCTGTTCGGCGCCCCGGTTGCGTTGGAAGATCACGCCTTTCGGGCGTGCCTTGCCGCGCTGGCCGTCCAGGAGGAGGCGCACCGGTTGGCTGCTGAGGTGGCGCGCCGCGATGGCGTGGCGCTGCAGCTGCGGGTTGGCCTGAATTCGGGTCGGGTGATCGCTGGTGACATGGGTTCTGGTTCGCTCGGTTACACCGCGACCGGCGAGGCGGTCGGGTTCGCCCAGCGGATGGAATCGGCGGCGCCCCCTGGCGGGGTATTGCTTTCGGAGTCGACCGCGCGGCTGGTCGAGCATGCGGTGACGCTGGCCGAACCGGAGTGGGTGCACGTCAAGGGGGCAGACGAACCCGTACATGCACGCCGACTGCTGGCGATCAGCTCGCGGCAAAACGTGGTCGACCGCGCCGAGGCGACCCTGGTCGGTCGGCGCTGGGAGATGGCTGCGCTCGACGCCATCGTCGACCGCGCGATCGCTGGCCGCGGCGGAATCGTGAACGTGGTGGGACCGCCTGGCATCGGCAAAAGCCGGGCGGCGCGCGAGGCCGCGGCGCTGGCGGCTGGTCGCGGGGTCGAGGTGTTTTGGACCTTCTGCGAATCGCACACCAGCGACATTCCCTTCCAGGCGGTGGCGCGGCTGCTGCGGGCGAGCACCGGCGTGGCCGACCTCGACGGCGACGCCGCCCGCGCGCGGGTGCGGGCTTATGTGCCCGTCGATGCCGACCCGCAGGATCTGCTACTGGTCGAAGATCTGCTCGGCATCGCCGGCCCCGATGTGGCACTGCCCCAGATCGACCCGGATGCGCGGCGGCGGCGGTTGACCGCACTGGTCAACACCACGGCGCTGGCGAGGACGCAACCGGCGCTTCACATCATCGAGGATGCGCACTGGATCGATGCGGTCAGCGAGTCGATGCTGGCCGACTTCCTCACAGTCATTCCGCGTACCCCGATCATGGTGCTGATCACCTCCCGCCCCGAATATGAGGGAGCGCTCACGCGGGTGCACGGCGCCCAGACGATAGCGCTTGGGCCACTGGGTGATTCGGACACCGCGGCGCTGATCGGTGAGCTGCTGGGTTCAGACCCCTCGGTCGGCGAGCTGGCGGCGATCATCGCCGAGCGGGCCGCCGGCAACCCGTTTTTCGCCGAGGAGATGGTGCGCGAGTTCGTGGAGCGCGGGGTGCTGGCCGGTGAGCAGGGTGGCTACGTCTGTGGCGCGGATGTCGCCGACGTCGCGGTGCCGGCCACCGTGCAGGCGGCCATCGAGGCCCGCATCGACCGGCTGGACACCCCGGCCAAACAGACGTTGTCCGCGGCGTCGGTGATCGGCGCCCGCTTCGGGGCCGAGCTACTCGCCGCGCTGGGCATTGATCCGGTGGTCGACGAGCTACTCAGGGCGGAGCTGATCGACCAGGTGCGGTTCACCCCACGTGCCGAGTACGCGTTCCACCACCCGTTGATCCGCGCGGTGGCCTACGAGTCACAGCTGAAATCCGATCGCGCCGAATGGCATCGGCGCCTGGCCGCCGCGATCCAGGAGCGTGACCCGGGATCGGTGGAGGAGAACGCCGCGCTGATCGCCGAACATCTGCAGGCCGCAGGCGAGCTGCCCGCCGCATATGGCTGGCACATGCGCGCCGGCGGGTGGTCAGCCGACCGTGATGTCGGCGCTGCCCGGGTCAGTTGGGAGCGGGCACGCCGGATCGCCGACGCTCTGCCGTCGGACGACCCGGGCCAGTTGTCGATGCGCATCGCGCCCACTACCATGCTGTGCGCCACCGACTGGCAAGCCCGAGGAAGTAAGGAAAGCCAGGGCCGCTTTGCGGAGCTGCGAGTGTTGTGCAGCGCGGCCGGGGACATGGTCTCGCTGGCCATCGGCATGACCGGGCAGGCAACCGGGCTGCTTTACACCGGACGTTCGCAGGGTTCGCGGCTGGCATCTGAACAGATGGCACTCCTGGAGACCATCGGCGATCCCACCTTGACCATAGGTCTGGCGATCCCAGCGTTCGCCCTTTGGTTCAGCGCCGGCGAATTCGGCGAGCTGTTGCGCTGGTCGCAAACCGTGATCGACCTGGCCGCAGGTGACCCCGGCATAGGGGCCGGCTTCGGTTTCGGATCACCGCTGGCGGCTGCATTGGCATGGCGCGGGGCGGCTCGGTGGTGGCTGGGTCGCCCCGGATGGCGGCAGGATCTCGACGACGCTCTGGCGATGGCCCGAAACAGCAACCCGATGACCCTCACTGGCGTCGTCGCCTGGACTTACGGTCTGGGGATCCAGTACGGGGTGCTGCGGGCCGATGAATCAGCGCTTCGCGCGAGCGAGCAGGCCGTGCGCACCGCGGAAGGGTCCAGCAACGATCTCGTACTGGCCTTGGCCAAGTACGCACTGGGCGACGCGCTACTGAATCGGGTTACCGCGGCCGACCGTCATCGCGGGCTGGAGCTGATGGAGGAGTGCCGCGACGCGAGCTTACGTGAGCGCGTTCTCTTCCTGGTCCCGGTCACCGAGCTATGGATCGCCCGGGAGAGGGCCGGGCGCGGCGACCGCGATGGCACCATACCGGTGATCCGCAAGGCCGTCGAAGAGCTAAGCCAGGCAGGAGGGCTCGCGTATGGCGTTTGGGGCACCGGCATTCTGGTCGAGACACTGCTGGAGCGCGGCACCGACGGCGACCTCGCCGAAGCACAAGAGGCGATCGACCGGCTGGCGGACTTGCCGGACGACGGTTCGGCGATACGCGAGATCACATTGCTGCGGCTGCGTGCGCTGCTGGCCGGCGCCCGCGGCGACGACGTTGTCTACCGGGACTTGGTGAGTCGCTATCGCGCGATGGCGGAATCGCTTGGCTTCGAAGGACACACGGCCTGGGCCGAGGCGATGTAGAGATAGCTCGGACACGCCTTGCACAGCCTCTTGACAGGACACCGAAGGCATGGCGGCTGAAGGCACACGGCAAAAGCAGGTGATCGGCGGCGTTCCCTTAACGCTGCGGTAAATCACGCTGTTCTTCGTGGCACGCGACCTATTCTTGGGCAATTGGGTGGTCGGGACCCCTGGATCGGCGGTTATTGGATGACGGCGGGCGTGGCGTGCGGGTCATGCGGCACTGGGCTGCGCGAGAACGCCAATTTCTGTGATGAATGTGGTGCCCGGACCGCCGATTTGGCTGAGACGGCGAAGTACAAGCAGGTGACGGTGCTGTTCGCCGATGTGGTGCGCTCGATGGACATCGCGGCCGCCCTGGATGTTGGAGCGGTTGCGCGAGATCATGACCGAGCTGCTGGAGTGCTCGGCGGCGGTGGTGCGCCGCTACGGCGGGACCGTGGAATACACCGGCGACGGGGTGATGGCGATCTTCGGCGCCCCGGTTGCGTTGGAGGATCATGCTTTTCGCGGTTGCCTGGCCGCGCTGGCCATCCACGAGGAGGCGAACCGGTTGGCGGCAGAAGTGCAGAGCCGCGACGGCGTGGCTCTGCAGTTGCGGGTGGGCCTGAATTCGGGTCGGGTGATCGCGGGCGAGATCGGTTCGGGGTCGCTGGGTTACCGCGCAACTGGCGAGCAGGTCGGGATGGCGCAGCGGATGGAGTCGGTGGCGCCCCCGGGCGGGGTGATGGTTTCGGAGTCGACCGCGCGACTGGTCGAAGAGACCGTGGTGCTGGCTGAACCCGAGTGGGTGCGCATCAAGGGCGCCGACGAACCGGTGCAAGCCCGCCGGTTGCTGACGATCGGCCCGCGGCATGACCTGATCGGTCGCGCCGAAGCGAGCCTGGTCGGTCGGCGCTGGGAGATGGCGGCGCTCGACGCCATGCTGGACCGCGCGATCGCTGGCCGCGGTGGCGTGGTGAACGTGGTGGGAGCTCCGGGCATCGGCAAGAGCCGGGCGGCCCGAGAGGCCGCGGCGGCCGCGGCCGGTCGCGGGTTCGAGGTGTTCTGGACCTTCTGCGAATCCCACGCCAGAGACATTCCCTTCCAGGCGGTAGCGCAGCTGCTGCGGGCGGGCAGCGGCGTGGCCGACCTCGACGGGGAAGCCGCCCGAGTCCAGCTGCGGGCCAAACTTGCCGATGCCGACCCGCAGGATCTGCTGCTGCTGGAGGATCTGCTCGGCATCGCCGACCCCGATGTGCGCGCTGCCCCAGATCGACCCGGATGCGCGGCGGCGCCGGTTGACCGCACTGATCAACACCACGTCGCTGGCGCGCACGCGAACCGGCGCTGTTACATCATCGAGGATGCGCACTGGATCGATGCGGTCAGCGAGTCGATGCTGGCCGACTTCCTCACCGTCATTCCGCGCACCCCGTCGATGGTGCTGATCACCTCCCGCCCCGAGTATGAGGGAGCGCTGACGCGGGTGCACGGCGCCCAGACGATAGCCCTTGCCCCACTGGGTGATTCGGACACCGCGGCGCTGATCGGTGAGCTGCTGGGTTCGGATCCCTCGGTCGGCGAGCTGGCGGCGATCATCGCCGAGCGGGCCGCCGGGAACCCGTTTTTCGCCGAGGAGATGGTGCGCGAGTTGGCCCAGCGCGGGGTGCTGACCGGTCAGCGTGGTGGCTACGTCTGTCGGCGCGGATGTCGCCGAGGTGAGCGTGCCGGCCACGGTGCAGGCGGCCATCGCGGCGCGCATCGACCGGCTGACCACCGCGGCCAGGCAGACGTTGCACGCGGCGTCGGTGATCGGAGCCCGCTTCGACGCGGCAGCTGCTGGCCGCGCTGGGCATCGATGCGGTGTTCGACGAGCTGCTCGGCGCGCGAGCTGATCGATCAGGTGCGGTTCACCCCGAACGCCGAGTACGCCTTCTGCCACCCGTTGATCCGCGCGGTGGCCTACGAATCGCAGCTGAAATCCGATCGCGCCCAGGTGGCATCGGCGCCTGGCCGCCGCGATCCAAGAGCGCGCGCCGGGTTCGGCGGAGGAGAACGCGGCGCTGATCGCCGAACACCTCGAAGCAGCCGGCGAGCTGCGCGCGGCGTATGGCTGGCACATGCGCGCCGCCGCGTGGTCGACCAACCGCGACATCGACGCGGCCCGGCTGAGCTGGGAGCGGGCACGCCGGATCGCCGACGCGCTGCCTGCCGACGACCCCGACCAGCTGTCGATGCGCATCGCCCCGCGCACCATGCTGTGTGCCACCGACTTACAAGCCCGCAAGGTCCAGGGAAGCCAGGGCCGCTTCGCGGAGCTGCGGGAGTTGTGCAGCGCGGCCGGGGACAAGGTTTCGCTGGCCATCGGCATGAGCGGGCTGGTCACCGAGCTCATGTACGCCGGGCGGTCGCGTGAGGCGGTCGCGGCTGGCATCCGAACAGATGGCGCTGCTCGAGTCGATCGGCGATCCCACCTCGACCATGGGCTTGGCGGTCATCGCCTTCTCGCAACTGGCTCGATGCCGGTGAATTCGGCGAGGTCTTGCGGTGGTCGCAGACCGTCGTCGACCTGGCCGCCGGTGACCCCGCCAAGGGCGCCGGCTTCGGCTTCGGATCACCGCTGGCGATCGCGTTGGCATGGCGCGGCCGTGCTCGGTGGTGGCTGGGCCGTCCCGGATGGCGCCAGGACCTGCACGACGCGGTCGCGATGGCCCGAAACAGCGACCCGGAAACCTTCGTCCGGCGTCGTCACCTGGACCTACGGTCACGCGATGCCGTACGGGGTGCTTCGGGCCGATGACTCCGCGGTGCGCGCTTAGCGAGGAGTGCGCTGCAGACCGCCCGCAGGGTCCAGCAGCGATCGCGCACTGGGCCTGGCCGAGTACACGCTGGCTATTGCGCTGCTGAATCGGGACGCCGCGGCCGACCGTCACCGCGGGCTGCGAGCTGATGATGCAGATCCGCGACCTATGGCTGGGCGAGCGTGCTCCTCTTCCTGGTCCCGGTCACCGAGCTTGTGGGCCGCCCGGGAGACGGGCCAGGCGCGGCGACCGCGATGCTGCCGTTGAGGTGATGCGCCAAGCCGTCGACGAGCTGCACCAGGCAGGACGGCTCTTCTATGGCGTTTGGGGCACCGGCGTTCTCGTGGAGACACTGCTGGAGCGTGGCACCCACGACGACCTGGCCGAAGCTCAAGGAGGCGATCGACTGGTTGGCGAACCTGCGCAGCAGACGACGATTCGTCGATGCGCGAGATAACGCTGCTGCGGCTGCGGGCGCTGCTGGCCCGGGCCCGCGGCGACGACGTCGCCTATCGGGACTTGGTGAGTCGCTACCGCGCGATGGCGGAATCGCTTGGCTTCGAAGGACACATCGCCTCGGCAGAGGCGATGCCATGACGGCCGGCGTGACATGCGCATCATGCGGCAACGGGCTGCGGGAGAACGCCAAATTCTGTGACGAGTGCGGTGCGCCAAGTGCGGTTTCGGTCGACACCGCGGAGTACAAACAGGTGACGGTGCTGTTCGCCGACGTGGTGCGCTCGATGCACATCGCGGCAGCCTTGGATGTCGAGCGATTCCGCGAAATCATGACCGACGTCATGGAGCGGTCGGCGACGGTGGTGCATCGCTACGGCGGGACGGTGGAGCAAACCGGTGACGGGGTGATGGCGCTGTTCGGCGCCCCAGTTGCGTTGGAGGATCATGCTTTTCGGGCGTGCCTTGCCGCGCTGGCCGTCCAGGAGGAAGCGGGCCGGCTGGCTGCTGAGGTGGCGCGCCGCGATCACGTAGCCATGCAGTTGCGGGTTGGCCTGAATTCGGGTCGGGTGATCGCCGGTGACATGGGTTCTGGTTCGCTCGGTTACACCGCGACCGGCGAGGCGGTCGGGTTCGCCCAGCGGATGGAATCGGCGGCGCCCCCTGGAGGGGTATTGCTGTCGGAGTCGACCGCGCGACTCGTCGAGCACACCGTGACACTCGGTGAGCCCGAACGGGTGCACATCAAGGGAATGGACGAACCGGTTCCCGTCCGCCGACTGCTGGCGATCGGCCCACGGCATGCCCTGGTCGGGCGCACCGACGCGAGCCTGGTCGGCCGACGCTGGGAGATGGCGGCTCTTGACGCCATGCTGCACCGCGCCATCGGTGGCCGCGGTGGTGTGGTGAATGTGGTGGGGCCGCCGGGCATCGGCAAGAGCCGGGTGGCGCGCGAGGCCGCGGCACTGGCCGCCGGTCGCGGGGTCGTGGTGTTTTGGGTGTTCTGTGAGTCCCATGCGCGTGACGTCCCGTTTTACGCCGTGACGCGACTGTTGCGGGCAGGGAGCGGCGTGGCTGATCTCGATGGCGACGCCGCCCGCGCGCAGTTGCGGGCTTTTGTGCCCGCCGATGCCGATCCGCAGGATCTGCTGCTGCTCGATGATCTGCTGGGCATCGCCGACCCCGATGTGGCGCTGCCCCAGATCGACCCGGATGCGCGGCGGCGGCGGTTGACCGCACTGGTCAACACCACGGCGCTGGCGCGGACGCAACCGGCGCTCTACATCATCGAGGATGCGCACTGGATCGACGGGGTCAGCGAGTCGATGCTGGCCGATTTCCTCAGCGTCATTCCGCGCACCCCGTCGATGGTGCTGATCACCGCCCGCCCCGAGTACGAGGGGGCGCTGACGCGATTGCACGGTGCCCAGACGATAGCGCTTGCCCCACTGGATGATTCGGACACCACGGCACTACTGGCTGAGCTGCTGGGTTCGCATCCTTCTGTCGGCGAACTGTCGGCCGTCATCGCCGACCGGGCCGCCGGCAACCCGTTCTTCGCCGAAGAGATGGTCCGCGAGTTGGTGCAACGCGGGGTACTGGCCGGCGAGCGCGGCGGCTACGTCTGTGACGCTGACGTCGCCGAGCTGAGCGTTCCGGCCACGGTTCAGGCGGCAATCGCGGCGCGTATCGACCGGCTGACCGCCGCAGCCAGGCGGACGTTGAACGCGGCGTCGGTGATCGGAGCCCGCTTCGGGGCGCAACTGCTCGCCGCGCTCGGCATCGATCCCGAACTAGACGAACTGGTCAGTGCGGAGCTGATCGATCAGGTGCGGTTCACCCACAGCCCCGAGTACGCCTTCCGACATCCGCTGATCTGCGCGGTGGCCTACGAATCGCAGCTGAAATCCGATCGCGCGGAGTGGCACCGGCGCCTCGCCACCGCGATCCAGGAGCGTGACCCGGGATCGGTGGAGGAGAGCGCCGCGCTGATCGCCGAACATCTGGAGGCCGCAGGCGAGCTGCCCGCCGCATATGGCTGGCACATGCGCGCCGGGGCGTCGTTGGCGAACCGCAATGTCGACGCTGCCCGGCTTAGTTGGGATCGGGCCCGCCGGATCGCCGACGGCCTGCCTACCGACGACCCCGACCAAATGTCGATGCGCATCGCCCCCCTCACTATGCTGTGCGTTACCGACTGGCAGGGCCGGGCTATCCAGAAAAGCTGGGGCCGCTTCGCGGAGCTGCGGGAGTTGTGCAGCGCGGCAGGCGACAAGGTCTCGCTGGCCATCGGCATGACCGGGCTGGCAACCGAGCTCCTCTACTCTGAGCGCGCGAGTGAGGGGTCGCGGCTCGCATCCGAACAGATGGCGCTGCTCGAATCGATCGGCGATCCGAATTTGACCGTAGGGTTGGCGTTCGTGGCATTCGCCAACTGGTTCAATGCCGGTGAAATCGGCGAGATCTTGCGGTGGTCGCAGACAGTCATCGGCCTCTCCGAGGGTGACCCCACCAGAGGCGCAGGCTTCGGTCTGGGATCTCCCCTGGCGATCGCGGTGGCATTTCGCGGCGTCGCTCGGTGGTGGCTTGGCCATCCTGGATGGCGGCAGAACCTCGATGATGCCAATGCGATGGCCCGAAACAGCGACCCGGCAACCCTCGCCCTCGTCATCGCCTGGACCTACGGTCTCGCAATTCATTACGGCGTCCTTCGGGCCGACGACTCCGCGATGCGCGCGTGCGAGGAGGCGATGCAGACCGCCCAAGACGCGGGCAACGGTATTGCAGTGTTGGGAACCCGATTCACGCTGGGCCTCGCACTGCTTAATCTCGACGCGGCGGCCGATCGTGATCGCGGACTGCAGCTGATGGCGCAGGCCCGCGATATCTCGCTGCCCAAGGGCGCTCCCTCTCTTGTCCCGGTCGCCACGGTAGTAACCGCCCGGGAGATGGCCAGGCGCGGCGATCGCGATAGCGCCATACCGGTGATGCGCAACGCCGTAGGCGATCTGCACAAGGAAGAACGCCTCGGGTGGAGCGTTATGAGCACTGGGATTTTCGTGGAGACGCTGCTGGAGCGTGGCGCCGAGGGCGACCTGGCCGAAGCCGAAGAGGCGATCGACTGGTTGGCGGAACTGCCGGCAGAAAGAGACTCGGCGGCGCGCGAGATCACCCTGCTACGGCTGCGCGTGCTGCTGGCTCGGGCCCGCGGCGACGACATTGCCTACCGGGACTTGGTGAGTCGCTACCGCGCGATGGCGGAATCGCTTGGCTTCGAAGGACACATCGCCTGGGCGAAGGCGCTTGGATGACGGCCGGCGTGGCGTGCGCATCATGCGGCAACGGGCTGCGGGAGAACGCCAAGTTCTGCGACGAGTGCGGTGCGCCAAATGCGGTTTCGGTCGATACAGCGGAGTACAAGCAGGTGACCGTGCTGTTCGCCGATGTGGTGCGCTCGATGCATATCGCGGCTGCGTTGGATGTCGAGCGGTTCCGCGAAATCATGACTGCGCTCGTGGAGCGGTCGGCGGCGGTGGTGCAGCGGTTCGGCGGGACGGTGGAGCAGACCGGTGACGGGGTGATCGCGTTGTTCGGCGCCCCGGTTGCGTTGGAGGATCATGCTTTTCGGGCGTGCCTTGCCGCGCTGGCCATCCAGGAGGAAGCGGGCCGGCTGGCTGCTGAGGTGGCGCGCCGCGATGACGTGGCTCTGCAGTTGCGGGTTGGCCTGAATTCGGGTCGGGTGATCGCCGGTGACATGGGTTCTGGTTCGCTCGGTTACACCGCGACCGGCGAGGCGGTCGGGTTCGCCCAGCGGATGGAATCGGCGGCGCCCCCTGGAGGGGTATTGCTGTCGGAGTCGACCGCGCGACTCGTCGAGCACACCACGATGTTGGGCGAACCGGAATGGGTGCACATCAAGGGGGCCGACGAACCAGTGCGCGCGCGTCGACTGCTGGCGATCAGCCCGCGTGACGACCTGGTCGGCCGCGCCGAGGCGAGCTTGGTCGGCCGACGCTGGGAGATGGCCGCGCTCGACGCCATCGTCGAGCGCACAATCGGTGGCCGCGGTGGAATCGTGAACGTGGTGGGGCCGCCGGGCATCGGCAAGAGCCGGGCGGCGCGCGAGACCGCGGCGCTGGCGGCCGGTCGGGGGGTCGAGGTGTACTGGGCTTTTTGCGAGTCGCACGCCAGCGACATTCCCTTCCAAGCGGTGGCGCGGCTGCTGCGGGCGAGCACTGGCGTGGCCGGCCTCGATGGGGAAGCCGCCCGGGTTCAGCTGCAGGCCCAACTGCCGAACGCCGACCCGCAGGATCTACTGCTGCTCGATGATCTGCTTGGCGTCGCCGACGCCGATGTGCCGCTGCCCCAGATCGACCCGGATGCGCGGCGGCGCCGATTGACCGCGCTGATCAACACCGCTTCGCTGGCGCGCACCGAGCCGGCGCTTCTCATCATCGAGGACGCACACTGGATCGATGAGGTCAGCGAGTCGATGCTGGCCGACTTCCTCGCCGTCATTCCGCGCACCCCAACGATGGTGCTGATCACCTCCCGCCCCGAGTATGAGGGAGCGCTGTCACGAGTGCCCGGCGCCCAGACGATAGCGCTTGCCCCACTGGATGATTCGGACACCACAGCACTGCTGACTGAGCTGGTGGGGTCGGATCCCTCGCTCAACGAGTTGAAGGCGGCCATCGCCGACCGCGCCGCGGGGAGCCCGTTTTTCGCCGAGGAGATGGTGCGTGAGTTCGTCCAGGGCGGGGTGCTGGCGGGTGAACACGGCGACTACGTCTGTCACACCGATGTCGCCGAGCTGAGCGTTCCGGCCACGGTTCAGGCGGCCATCGAGGCACGCATCGACCGGCTGACCGCCCCGACCAAGCGGACGTTGAACGCGGGGTCGGTGATCGGAGCCCGCTTCGGGGCGGACCTACTTGCGGTACTTGGACTCGATCCGGTGTTCGACGAGCTGCTCAGCGTCGAGCTGATCGATCAGGTGCGGTTCACCCCGCGCGCCGAGTACGCCTTCCGCCACCCGCTGATCCGCGCGGTGGCCTACGAATCACAGCTGAAATCCGATCGCGCCCAGTGGCACCGGCGCCTGGCCGCCGCGATCCAAGAGTCTGAGCCGGGGTCGGTCGAGGACAACGCGGCGCTGATCGCCGAACATCTGCAGGCCGCAGGCGAACTGCACGAGGCGTACGGCTGGCACATGCGCGCCGCCGCATGGTCAGCCAACCGCGACATCGCTGCCGCGCGACTGAGCTGGGAGCGCGCTAGCAAGATCGCCGACCGACTACCAGACGACGACCCCGACCAATTGTCGATGCGCATCGCCCCCCGCACCATGCTGTGTGCCACCGACTGGCAAGGCCGAGCAGTCCACGAAAGCCGGGGCCGCTTCGCCGAGTTGCGGGAGTTGTGCAGCGCGGCCGGCGACAAGGTCTCGCTAGCCATCGGCATGAGCGGGCTGGCCACCGAGCTCATGTTCGCTGGGCGTTCGGACGGCTCGCGGCTGGCATCCGAACAGATGGCGCTGCTCGAGTCGATCGGCGATCCCACCTTGACCATAGGGTTGGCGTTCGTAGCGTTCGCCAACTGGTTCAGTGTCGGCGAGTTCGGCGAGATCCTCCGGTGGTCGCAGACCGCCATCGACCTGGCTGAGGGCGACCCCGCCAAGGGCGCAGGCTTCGGCCTGGGATCACCGCTGGCGATCGCGGTGGCATTTCGCGGCGTTGCTCGGTGGTGGCTGGGCCGTCCCGGGTGGCGGCAGGACCTCCACGACGCCGTCGCGTTAGCCCGAAACAGCGACCCGGCAACCCTCGGCGTTGTCGTCACCTGGACCTACGGTCTGGGGATAGGCTACGGGGTGCTTCGGGCCGATGACTCCGCGCTGCGCACGATCGAGGAGGCGGTGCAGACCGCCGAACGGGCCAGCAGCGATATCGCACTGATCTTCGCCGAGTACACGTTGGGTGGCGCGCTGCTGTATCGGGACACCGCCGCCGACCGTGACCGCGGGCTGGATTTCATGGTGCAGGCCCGCGAGTGGCAGCGCGAGCGGATGCCTTCCCTGGTCCCGGTCACCGAGTTGTTCGTCGCCCGGGAGAGGGCCACGCGCGGCGACCACGATGCTGCCATACCGGTGCTGCGTACAGCGGTCGACGAGCTGCACCAGGCAGGACGGCTCGGGTATGGCGTTTACGGGCACCGGCGTTCTGGTGGAGACGCTGCTGGAGCACGGCACCGAGGGCGACCTGGCCGAAGCCAAAGACGCTGATCGATCGACTGGCGTACCTGCCGGCAGACAGAAGGGTGGGCGATGCGCGACATCACGCTGTTGCGGCTGCGCGCGCTGCTGGCTCGGTCCCGTGGCGACGACGTTGCCTATCGGGACTTGGTGACGCAATATCGCGCGATGGCGGAATCGCTTGGCTTCGAAGGACACATCGCCTGGGCCGAGGCGATGATCGACCTCTAGATCGGCGGTACTCGTATGACGGCGGGTGTGGCGTGCAGCTCATGCGGTACTGGGCTGCGGGAGAACGCCAAGTTCTGTGACGAATGCGGCGCCCGAACAGCGGCTTCGACTGAGACAGCGAAGTACAAGCAGGTGACGGTGCTGTTCGCCGACGTGGTGCGCTCGATGGACATCGCGGCCGTTCTGGACGTAGAGCGGTTGCGCGAGATCATGACCGAGCTGGTGGAGCGCTCGGCCGCGGTGGTGCGCGCTACGGCGGGACGGTGGAGCAGACCGGTGACGGGGTGATGGCGATGTTCGGCGCCCCAGTCGCGTTGGAGGATCACGCTTTTCGCGGGTGCCTGGCCGCGCTGGCGATCCAGGAGGAAGCGCAACGCTTGGCGGCCGAGGTGGCGCGCCGCGATGGCGTGGCACTGCAGTCGCGGGTGGGCCTGAACTCGGGTCGAGTGATCGCCGGTGACATTGGCGCCGGGTCGTTCGGCTACGCCGCGACCGGGGAGGCACGTCGGATTCGCACAGCGGATGGAATCGGTGGCTCCGCCCTGGCGGCGTATTGCTGTCGGAGTCGACCGCGCGGCTGGTCGAGCATGCGGTGACGCTGGCCGAACCGGAGTGGGTGCACATCAAGGGCGCCGACGAACCGGTACGTGCACGCCGACTGGTGGCGATCGGCCCGCGGCATGCCCTGGTCGGACGCACCGAGCGCGAGCCTGGTCGGCCGGCGCTGGGAGATGGCGGCCCTCGATGCCATGGTCGACCGCGCGATCGGTGGCCGCGGAGGCATCGTGAATGTGGTGGGGCCGCCGGGCATCGGCAAGAGCCGGGCGGCGCGCGAGGCCGCGGCGCTGGCGGCCGGTCGCGGGGTGGACGTGTATTGGGCCTTCTGCGAGTCGCACGCCAGCGACATTCCCTTCCACGTCGTTTCCCAGCTGCTGCGGGCGAGCACCGGCGTCGCCGACCTCGACGGGGAAGCCGCCCGCGTTCGGTTGCGAGACCAATTTCCAAACGCCGACCATGACGATCTGCTGCTGCTCGATGATCTGCTCGGCGTCGCCGACGCCGACGTGCCCCTGCCCCAGATCGACCCGGATGCGCGACGGCGCCGATTGACCGCCCTGATCAACACCGCGTCGCTAGCGCGCACCGAGCCGACGCTGTTCATCATCGAGGACGCGCACTGGATCGATGCGATCAGCGAGTCGATGCTGGCCGATTTCCTGTCCGTCATTCCGCGCACACCGACGATGGTGCTGATCACCGCCCGCCCCGAGTATGAGGGAGCACTGTCACGACTGCCCGGCGCCCAGACGATAGCGCTTGCCCCACTGGATGATTCGGACACCGCAGCGCTGCTGGGTGAGCTGCTGGGGTCGGATCCCTCGGTCGGCGAGTTGAAGGCGGCCATCGCCGAGCGCGCCGCCGGGAACCCGTTTTTCGCCGAGGAGATGGTGCGCGAGTTGGTGCAGCGCGGCGTGCTTCAGGGCGAGCGCGGTGGCTACATCTGTCGGTCCGATGCCGCCGAGGTGGGGGTGCCGGCGACGGTGCAGGCGGCGCTCGCGGCCCGCATCGACCGGCTGAGCACCCCGGCCAAGCGGACGCTGCACGCGGCGTCGGTGATCGGCGCCCGCTTCGGGCGCGCAGCTGCTCGCCGCGCTGGGCATCGATCCGGCGCTCGACGAGCTGCTGGACGCGGAGCTCATCGATCAGGTCGGGTTCACCCCGATGCGCCGAGTACGCCTTCCACCACCCGTTGGTCCGCACGGTGGCCTATGAATCACAGCTGAAATCCGATCGCGCCCAATGGCACCGACGCCTGGCCGCCGCAATCCAAGAGTATGCACCCGGGTCGGCCGACGAGAATGCGGCGCTGATCGCCGAACATCTGCAGGCCGCCGGCGAACTGCACGAGGCGTACGGCTGGCACATGCGGGCGGCGCGTGGTCAACCAACCGCGACATCGCGGCAGCCAGAGTGAGTTGGGAGCGGGCCCGACAGATCGCCGACGCGTTGCCCGCCGACCACCCAGGCTGCACCCAGATGCGAATCGCCCCGCGCACGATGCTGTGCGGCGCCGGCTGGCGAGTCGATGCACACATCGCCGGCGATTTTCAAGAGCTGCGCGAGTTGTGCGCGCTCGCCGGCGACAAGGCGTCGCTGGCCCTTGGCATGACCGGCATGGTGATGGATCACATGATGCATGCCCGCCTGCGGGAGGCCGCGCGGCTCGCGACTGAACAGCTGGCGCTGCTCGAATCGATCGGCGATACCGCGCTGACCGTTGGAGCGGGGTTCATGGCGATCCTCATGAAGTACCGAACCGGGGACATCGCCGACGTCTTGCGGTGGTCGCAAACCGTCATCGATTGGGCCGACGGCGATCCCGCCAAGGGCAACCTGGTCGTGGGATCGCCGCTGGCGATGGCCCTGGTGTGGCGCGGTGTCGCTCGATTCTGGCTGGGCCGTGACGGGTGGCGGCGGGACCTCGACGACGCCGTTGCCATGGCCCGGGATAGCGACCTGGTTACCCACACCCTGGTCGTGTTCTGGAAGCACGGTTGGGCGATTACGAACAGGGTGCTTCTCGCCGACGACACCGCGGTGCGCGAGGTCGACGACGCATTGCAGATCGCCGAACGATCGGGCGACGATACCGCGGTCGGCCTTGCCAAGTACGTGCTGGGAATCGCGCTGACGCAACGGGAAGGGGCCGCGGACCATCAGCGCGGACTGGAGCTCCTGACGCAGGTCCGCAGCATGTGCCTGCAGCACCGGTTCTACCGGAGCGAATTGTTGGGCCTCGAGGCTGCCGACGCGGTGGAGAGAGCCCGGCGCGGCGACCCCGATGGTGCCATACCGGTGATTCGTAGAGTCCTAGACGATTTCTTCGAGGCAGGACAGCTCGCGTACGGCGCTACCGGTACCGCGTTATTAGTGGAGGCGCTGTTGGACCGTGCCACCGAGGCCGATGTGGCCGAAGCCAAAGCGCGATCGACCGCGCGGCGAGGCTGCCGGCAGGCGAAGGGTGGGCGATGCGCGACATCACGCTGTTGCGGCTGCGCGCGCTGCTGGCTCGGTCCCGTGGCGACGACGTTGCCTATCGGGACTTGGTGACGCAATATCGCGCGATGGCGGAATCGCTTGGCTACGAAGGACACATCGCGTGGGCCGAGGCGATGATCGACCTCTAGATCGGCGGTACTCGTATGACGGCGGGTGTGGCGTGCAGCTCATGCGGTACTGGGCTGCGGGAGAACGCCAAGTTCTGTGACGAGTGCGGCGCCCCGACTGCGGCTTCGACTGACACACCGGAGTACAAGCAGGTGACCGTGCTGTTCGCCGATGTAGTGCGCTCGATGGGCATCGCGGCCGTTCTGGACATAGAGCGGTTACGCGAGATCATGACCGACTTGGTGGAGCGCTCGGCGGCGGTTGTGCGCCACTACGGCGGGACCGTGGAGCAAACCGGAGACGGCGTGATGGCGATCTTTGGCGCCCCGATGGCGTTGGAAGATCACGCCTTTCGCGCATGCCTGGCCGCCCTGGCGATCCAGGAGGAGGCGAAACGCTTGGCATCCGATGTGCAGCGCCGCGATGGTGTGGCACTGCGAGTCCGGGTGGGCCTGAATTCGGGTCGGGTGATCGCCGGTGACATTGGCGCCGGGTCGTTGGGCTACGCCGCGACCGGGGAGCACGTCGGATTCGCACAGCGGATGGAATCGGTGGCCCCGCCCGGCGGCGTGATGCTGTCGGAGTCGACCGCGCGGCTGGTCGAGCATACCGTGACACTGTCTGAACCGGAGTCGGTGTACATCAAGGGCGCCGACGAACCAGTGCGCGCTCGGCAGTTGGTCGCGATCGAGCCACGGCATGGGCTGCTCGGGCGCACCGAATCGAGCTGGTCCTGCGCGACGTCTGGCTGTTGCGGCTGCGCGCCCTGCTGTCCCGCGCCCGAGGCGACGACGTCGCCTACCGCGCGTTGGCGGGTCGCTACCGCGCGATGGCGGAATCGCTTGGCTTCGAAGGACATATGGCGATGGCCGAAGCGATGTAGACAAGCCCGTTCGTGCGGCCTGTTCCGGGATTCAAGGTGCTGGTATCACTGCTATCCGATTCATACGTCAGCGGAAATTCTTGCGGGTAAGGAGTTTTCGCTATTGGACGCGGAATGCGATTGTTCCCGTACCTGCGCGGTGGTGGAAATCCGGCCGATGTCAAGTGCGCTCGCCAGATATACCGCTAACGCCTTCGGTGTCGGATGGTCAAAGACCGCACTGGTAGGCAACTTCAAACCAGTCGCCGATTTGAGCCGATTCCAGAGCTCGACCGCGCCCAGTGAATCGAGGCCGAGCTCCCTGACGAACTCGAGGTCGGTGCCGACTGTGTCGGCAGAGTCGTGGCCGAGCACGGCGGCTGCGTTTGAACGGACGATGGAAAGCAGTTCGCGCTCCTGTTCGGACGTGCTCATCGCACCAAGGCGCTGTCGAAGATCGGAGGAGGACTCGACTGCGGCAGCAGACTGGGCGGTACGCCGTGCGGCACCGATCAGACCACGGAAGATTGGTGGCAGGCCCGCAGCCGCCGAGTGGGACCGGATGGCAGCGAGGTCCAAATGCGCCGGTACGACGAACGAGCGCGCCTGCCGCAGTGCTGCATCGAAATGCGCCAGACCGTCCGCCGACGACATCGGGACATAGCCGCTGCGGCTCATGCGCGCACGATCGTGTTCGTCGAGATGGCCTGTCATTCCGGTCGCTTGCGCCCACCATCCCCACGCCATGGAGATACCGGGCAGGCCCTGCTGCCGGCGATGCTGTGCGAGCCCGTCGAGGAATGCATTGGCAGCCGCGTAGTTAGCCTGGCCCGCGGAGCCGAGAACACCGGCTGCCGACGAAAAGAGTACGAACACCGACAGGTCCGCAGACGCGGTGAGTTCATGCAGATTCCAGGCCGCGTCGACCTTCGGACGCAGCACCGCGTCCAGACGATCTGGCGTCTGTGCTGTGAAGACGGCGTCATCGAGCACTCCGGCAGCGTGGATGACGGCGGTCAACGGATGCTCGACCGGTATCCGGGCCAGGAGTGTCTGCAACGAATCTCGGTCCGCCGCATCGCACGATTCAATCCGTATAGAAGCACCGAGCTCGGTCAGCTCCGATTCGATCGCGGCGGCACCATCGGCCGCGCGTCCCTTTCGACTGACGAGCAACAGATTTCGCGCACCATGACGAGTCACCAGATGGCGAGCCAGCAGCGTCCCGAGCACGCCCGTACCGCCCGTGATCAGCACCGTGCCTGCGGGATCGAGCGGCGTGGGCACGCTGAGCACCAACTTGCCAACGTGGCGGGCACGGCTCAGGAACCGATAGGCATCCGATGCCTGTCTGATGTCCCACGAACGCAGCGGAAGCGCACGCAGTTCGCCGGTCTCGAAAAGTTTCACGAGCTCGCTCAGCGTCTCGCCGAACAGTTCCGGAGCGACGTCATCGAGAAGATCGAACGCTCGATAACGAACACCCGGATGCCGAATCGCCACCTCGCCAGGGTCTCGGATGTCTGCCTTGCCCAACTCGACGAACCGTCCACCGCGGGGCAATAGTCGCAGCGATGCATCGACGAATTCTTCTTTCAGGCAATCGAGAACGACGTCCATACCCGCCCCGTCGGTCGCCGCTAAAAACTTCTTCTCGAAGTCCAGGGTGCGTGAGTTCGCGATGTGATCGTCGTCGAATCCCATGCTACGCAGGGTTTCCCACTTACCAGGGCTGGCCGTTGCATAAACATCGAGACCCCAGTGTGTGGCCAGCTGGACCGCAGCCATGCCAACACCGCCAGTGCCGGCGTGCACAAGCACCCGCTCCCCCGCGCCGACGCGCGCGACATCGGCCAGTGCGTAGTACGCGGTAAGGAAGACCGCAGGCACTGTCGCGGCTTGGGCGTAGGACCATCCTGAGGGTACGCGCGCGATTCTCCTGTGATCCACGACGACAACAGGTCCAGCGCCGAAGAACTGGCCCATCACCCGGTCGCCTGGCGCGAACCCGACCACATCGTCGGCGACCTCGAGAACGACGCCGGAACCTTCGAGGCCGACGTCATAGTCCGCCGGGTCACCAAGCGCTATCAGGACGTCACGGAAATTCACACCGCTGCTGTGCAGACCAAGACGCACCTGACCGGGCTCCAGCGGGTCCATGGATTCGCGCCACGCGCGCAGGGCAATGTTCCGCGATTCCAGTGTGCCGTTGCCGAGGGTGGCAAGCCGCCACGCACCCGCCTCGACAAGTTCAGCGCCCTCGAGCCGCTCGGCGCGCACCAACCGAGGGGCGAAGCACACGCCGTTACGGAGCGCGATTTGGGATTCTTCACGGCTGGCCATTTCGGCGACCGCAACATCGGCGTTGGCCCAGTCGTCGACGTCAGCCAACAAGATCCGGCCCGGATTCTCGGTCTGTGCGCTACGCAGCAGTCCCCACACGGCCGCCTGGGCGAGATCGGTGACATTTTCCGATGAATCGACCGCGATCGCCCCGCGCGTGAGCACCACCAGTTGCGCGTCGTCGTCATGAAGATCGCTCGACAACCACTCCTGCACACAGCCCAGCACATGCACCAGCGTCCGGCGTGTGTCGTCGGCGACCGCTCCGCTGTCCGCAATCGTTGTCGGGCAGCGGAATACGGTGATCCTATCGGGGGCGACCCCGGTCGCATTGCCATTAGGCGGCGCGAGAGTGACCCAATCCAGTCCGTACAGAGCATCATGGCTTTCGGTGCTCGCCAACAGCCGACTGGGTGAAACCCCACGCAGGGCAAGCGAATCGATACGACCAACAAACGCCCCGCAGTCATTCATCAAACTGACGGTAAACGTGTCGTCGCCGATGGGTGTGATCCGGGCGCGAAGCCGGGTCGCGCCGACGGCTTCCAACGACACACCCTCCCATTCGAACGGCAGCTTGGTCAGCTCCGATTCTGCGAGGACTCCGCCCGCAGCGATGCCGTGCAGAATCGCGTCAAGAAGTGCCGGATGCAGACCGAACTGGCTTGCGTCGGCTTTCGCCCGCTCCGGCAACTCCGCCTCCACGAACACCTCACCGTTGCGACGCCACAACGCTTGCAGGCCGCGAAATGCCGGACCGTACTGGTATCCGACCGTGGCCAGCGCGGGATACAGCTCGGAAACTTTGACCGGTTCTGCGTCGGCCGGCGGCCATGGTTCGATCTGCGCTGTGTCCGTGGGTACGGGGACAGCAGAGAGTACGCCTTGCGCATGGCGAGTCCACCGCCGGTCTACGCCGTCGTCGATCCGCGAGTAGATCCGGATCGGACGATCGCCGGACTCGCGCCATGCGCCCACGACCACTTGCACTGCTACGCCGTGTTCGCCGACGATCAACGGAGCCTGCAGAACCAGTTCTTCGACCCGCGGGCATCCGCCATGGTCGCCCGCGTGTAGTGCCAGCTCCACCATCGCCGCACCCGGCACAAGCACGACATCGTGCACTTTGTGTTCGGCCAGCCATGGATGGGACGCGAGCGACAATCGCCCGGTGAAGATGATCTCGTCCGAATCCGCCTGCGCAACAACGGCCCCGAGCAGCGGATGCTCCGCGGCGGCCACGCCGAGACTGCTCGCGTCGACTACTCCTGGCCCGGCGTCGATCCAGTAACGCTTCCGCTGGAAGGCGTAGGTGGGCAAGTCGATGCGCCGTGCACCGGTGTCGTCGAACATGCTCATCCAGTTCGGCGATTTCCCTTGTACATGTGCCTCGGCGGCCGAGAGCAGAACTCGTCGCATGCCGCCATCGTTACGTCGAAGTGTCCCAACCGCGGCGTGGTCGTCGTCGTAGTCCTCCAGCGACTCCTGGATGCCTGCGGTCAGTACTGGATGCGGACTGGCTTCAATGAACGTGCGGTAGCCGTGTTCGGACAACCACCGGACGGCCTCTTCGAACAAGACCGGTTGCCGCAGATTGGCGAACCAGTACTCGCAGTCAAGGCACGACGTGTCCAACTCGGCGCCCGTGACCGCAGAGATGAATGCGATATCACCGGTTCGCGGCTGCAGACCGGCAAGTGACTCACGCAATGTCTCCCGCAGCGCCTCCACCTGGGCAGAATGCGAGGCGTAGTCGACGGGAATCCGCGTGGCCGGCACATCATCGTGCTCACATCCGGACACGAACTCGTCCAACGCAGCAGCATTCCCGGTGACGACGGTTGAACGCGGACCGTTATGCGCGGCAACGGAGATGGATTGACCCCACGGTTCGATCATTGCGTAAACCTGCTGAAGCGGGCGCGGGATCGACACCATGCCACCGGTTCCCGCGATTGCGCTGACCGCTTTGCTGCGCAGCGCGACGACCTTCGCCGCGTCGCGCAACGAGAGAGCACCTGCGACGTAGGCGGCGGCGATCTCGCCCTGCGAATGGCCGAGGACGGCGTCGGGCTGAATTCCCAGCGCTCGCCACTGCGCGGCCAGCGACACCATCACCGCAAACAGCACGGGCTGCACCACATCGACTCGGTCGAGGCTCGGAGCGTCGACGCTCCCACGGACGGCCTCGAGTAACGACCAGTCGACAAACTCCGTGAAAGCGGCATCGCAGCGCCGCATCTGACCGGCGAACGCCGGTGCGGTGTCCAACAGTTCGACCGCCATGCCCGTCCACTGGGATCCCTGACCGGGGAAGACGAAGACCGTTCCTCCTGGGTCAGCAGCCTTGCCGGTTACCACATTTGGTGTAGGCACACCGGAGGCAATCGCCCCCAACCCCCTCAGCAACTCGTCACGTCCGGCTCCGACAACCACGGCGCGGTGGTCGAATGACTCCCGGCTGGCGACCAATGAGTATGCGACATCGTTCGGATCTGTTTCGGTGCGCTGCTCGACGAACCGCCGCAACCGGGCCGCCTGCTCGGCCAATGCCGACGCCGACTTCGCGGACAACACCCATGGCACAACCAGCGGACGATTGGGAGCCAACTCCACGGGCGCGAACGCCGACGGCGCCTGTTCCAGTATCACGTGGGCATTCGTCCCGCTGATGCCGAACGCCGACACTCCAGCACGCCGCGGTCGGTCGGTGTGGTCGGGCCACGGGAGTGCGCTCCCGACCACCTCGATCGTTCCGGACGACCAATCTACCTGCGGTGTAGGCGAATCCAGATGTAACGTCGCGGGCACAATCCCATTCCGGATCGACTGCACGATCTTGATCACTCCTGCGATGCCAGCTGCGAACTGCGTGTGGCCGATGTTCGACTTGACCGAACCGACCAGTAGTGGTCGCGCCGCCGAGTGCGCTTGACCGTAGGTTGCACGCAACGCCTCCGCTTCGATCGGATCGCCGATCTTCGTGCCAGTGCCATGCGCCTCGACCACGTCGATGTCAGCAGTGGTCAGGTCGGCGTCCAACAGAGCCTGTCGAATAACCCGCTGCTGCGCTGGACCGCTCGGAGCGGACAGCACATTGGAGGCTCCGTCTTGCCCGACGGCGCTGCCACGGATGAGGGCAAGCACTGGGAAACCGAGGCTGAGCGCGCGGGACAATCTGGCCAACACGAGCACTCCGGCGCCCTCGGAAGCGCCAAACCCGTCCGCCGCAGCAGCGAAAGGCTTCGATCGGCCGTCTTCGGACAAGGCACCCTGCCGGCCGAAGCCGACGTAGACGCTGGGCGAGCACACCACAGTTGCACCGCCAGCCACCGCCAATTCACATTCACCCGACCGCAACGATCGCACGGCAAGGTGCACCGCGACCAGAGATGATGAGCAGGCAGTGTCGACTGTCAGCGCTGGCCCGTGTAGCCCTAGTGTGTAGGCCACTCGACCCGACGCGACACTGATCGCGGTACCCGTTAGCAGGTGGGCGGCAAATCCTTCCGTCTCCTCGTAGACGCGGGGGCCGTACTCCTGAACACTCGCGCCAATGAACACGCCTGTATCGCTGCCGTGCAGTGAACTCGGGTTGATCCCTGCTCGCTCCAGCGCCTCCCAGGTCGCCTCGAGCAGCAGTCGCTGCTGCGGGTCCATGGCTTGGGCTTCACGTGGACTGATCCCAAAGAACGCCGCGTCGAAATCACCCACATTCTCCACGAAACCCCCTCCGCGGACGTATGTCGCACGCGGTGCGTCGGGGTCGGGCCCGAACAGTGCATCAAGATTCCAGCCCCGGTCGGTAGGAAAATGCGAGATCGCGTCGCCTCCCTCGGATAGCAACTGCCACAGGTCGTCCGGCGAGTCGACACCTCCCGGAAAGCGACAACCGATGCCGAGAATGGCAATCGGCTCGCTGGGCGCATACCTGTCTGGAGCCAGCCGACGTGTGTCCCCTGGTCCGGGGCGTTCCTCTTCGGGCACGGCCCGATGCTTATTGACGTCGTCCAACCGCATGATTGCTCCTAGTCCTGTGCCCAGCAGGCCGCTACGCGATGCACTTCCTGATCTGAACCCCTAACCTGCTCAATGACGCGCAGCTTCAGGTCGTAGCGGCTGGCGACCCAGCCGATGCCGCGTTCGCAGTCAACGCGCACCAGGGTGCCGTCCTTCGCCCATTTGTGGCCGGTCGCGTGTAAAGCGGTCCTCGTCATCACGCTGCCGTGACCGCCGAACTTTGCGATATTCATCGTCGTTTCACCTTCTTTGTCATGGCGGAAGGATCGCCACCCCGTCGGTCGAGCTCCACGATCGGAATCGTCCCTCGCATGCAGTGCGACGAGCTCAGTACCGCGCTACTGGAATCTCGCCCGTTTCGGCGCGCCACTACTTAGCCGCATTCTCGAACTTCGGCTCGCTCTCTCACGCCGGGGTCCCGGTAGCGGTTGGATCAGTGGGCGCTGCGTGGTCCCGCGACCCAAGACCTGGCGCGGTCGGCTGCGTCAGTGGCGCTCGCCGTTGCGGCAAGAAGTCCAGGCCGGCACAGATGACCGAGGAATTCACCCGCTGAGCTGCGCCACGGCTCGGCCCGATCATCGAAGGCCTACCGCTGCCGCCTGGGCACTGAGCAAGCAAGACAGCTCAAGACTGCGGCTAAGTAGTACCGCGCCGAAATGGTCGCGATTGCAGTAGAGGTCTACTGAGCTCCTCCGGCCGAACGCGAGTGACGATCCAGATTGCGAAGAGCAACACCGAACGCGGTGGATCGCGTCAGAGACCGCACAACGAGCGGAGGAGGCAACGATGCAGCTACTCGGACCAGTTGCGCCTCGGGTAATTCCCGGACGCACGATTGACATCCTCGACGTGGCGCCGGACCGGGGCATGTCTCGCGGTTTTGCACGTATAGAACTCGGCGACCCCGTCTTCTTCGACCATCCACTCGACCACGTTCCTGGCATGCTGCTTGCAGTTGCCATTCTTGAACTGGCAGAGCACGGTTCGATGCTGGAGCCCGACAACGTAACCTTCCGTCTCACCTTCACCAAGTTCTGTGAGCTCGATGCACCAGCGGAGGTGACAGCGACCCGGGAAGTCGGCGGAACCAGCTTGTTCGAAATCAACCAGTCTGGGCGGGTCGTCGCGAGGGGGTCTCTGTCGCGAGGGGATACGCAGCTGCTGACGGACTACTCGGCGGTGCCCCCGCTAGTGGATGGGCCCATTTCAGGTGAATTGGTGCACCGAGCTGACCGTCGCAACATTGCGGTCGGTCCTCTGAGGATCGAAGACGGTCGCGTTTGGACCCGGGTACGTAAGCAGAGCGCCTTCGGTGGATTACCGCCGCGGGCTGCCGCAACCGCGGACATTCTCGAGGCTGCCCGTCAGTTCGCCATCGCAATCCTTCACCGATGGGGTAAGCACCCGCTGGGGATAAAGATGATCTTCGTCGGACTCACCGCGGAAGTGCCCACCGCAGCGCCGCCAGGTCATACCGAACGGGCGCTGTCGTGGCACGTCACTCCGCCCGAACAGACGAACAAACTATGCATCGACCTACACGCGGTGGGCAATCAAGCGAGCAAACTCGGGTCCGTTGTCATTGCGGCCCGGTGCGTGAACGAAGACGAGTATGCGCAGCTCCGAGCCAGCTAGTCCCTGCAACGAAGGGACACTGCACCGGCAGCGGAGTATGGCCGATCGGCTCACCACTTACGTTCTTCGCGCTCTGTTGGCATTGACAGTCGCCGCCCTAGCAGGTGCAGCGGCGGCACAGGCAACTGGCGGGCGCTATGCCGCGGCGACCTTTGTCATCGCATATCTCGCGTGGGTACTTTCGGAGGTAAGAATCACCGTCGGCTCACCAAATCGGTCGCCCGCGGAGACTCGCACCCTCATTCCATACGCGATAGCACGCGTCACTACGGCTCTCACGGCCGCGTACTCCGAGCCCGCAGTATCCGGGAAGATTGGTATCGTGCTGGCGGGGGTTTTCCTTGCGGGCGTGACGTTACGCGCTTGGGCGATTCACCAACTCGGCGTTCAGTATTCGCACCGAGTGGTACGAATCTCAGAGAGTGGCCTGGTTTCCTCCGGCCCGTATCGCGTGCTGCGCCATCCTGCTTATGCAGGGATGTTGCTCGCCAACATCGGCTTTGCCGGCTACTTCGCCAACCCTGCCAGTATCGCGGCGCTGACTCTGCTCGTCGCCGCGATCCTCTGGCGCATCAGGGTCGAAGAAGACGTCCTCATCGAGTCACCCGGATATCGCGAATTCGCCAGCACGCGATGCCGCATCCTGCCGGGAGCGTGGTGATGATCAAGATCGTTGACGCACCCGCTGAACTGGCAGACGCCAGCCTGGTAGGACACAAGTTCGCGCGCCAGCAACAGTTACGCGATGCCGGGGTTTCGGTCCCGCGGTTCTTCTGCGTCGTCATCGAAACTCCGTGGACAGCCATCGCCGATGTGGTTGGCACCTTTCCGGGCGTCGACGCCGGTGCCGAGCGATTGACCAGCTGGGCCGAGCTGGCTCGGAGCGCTGCCGAACGCGTGCCTCTCACGCTGGAGATGCAAACCGAAATCCTGCAGAAATACGTCGGCCTCGGCTCGCACGACGTCGCAGTTCGCGCATGCGTAGTCGGGCGCGACGGTCAGCCGGGCGAAGACGACGCCGCCGACCCGTTCGCGGGGCTAACCGATAGTTACCTCTACGTTGGCGCCGGCGCGCTGATCGATGCTATTTCGGCCTGCGCCGCATCGGTTTTCAGCGTCAGATCCGTGCTCTACCGCGCACGGCAGGGAATCGACCCGAGCGTCCTCAGCGTGTGCGTGGGCATTCAGCAGATGATCGATGGCCGACGCTCTTTTGTCGCATTCACTCATGACCCGGCAACTGGGGTCAGACAAACTGTGGTCGCAGCGGTCTATGGCATCGGGGAAGGCGCTGTGGCTGAGCGAGCCGACATCGACCACTTCTTCGTGCGCGCAGACGGAATCGAGCAGCGAATTTCGCACAAAGAACGAATGCTGTGCCGAGCGCGCACCGGTGGCGTCGCGGAATATCCAGTGCCTGACCAACTCGCCGACCAACCCGTGCTTTCCCATGCGCAAATCGACCGGATCGCGGCGTTGGCGGAGACCACCGAGCGGCTCTTCTCTGGCCCCCAGGACATAGAGGGTGTCGTCACCGCTGACTCAGCGATTTACCTGGTTCAGGCACGGCCCGCCGCGCTGCCGCGCACGGCGGCCCCGTCGGTCGAGTGGACGAATCATAATCTGACCGAAAGCTTTCCGGGCGTGACCACGGCTATGACGTACTCGCACGCCCGAATTTTCTACCGCATCAGTTTCCGCGACTTCTATCGCATCGTCGGCGTTCCCGAGAGTCAACTGCAGAGTCGGGAGCACCACCTCCGCCGCATGATCGGATACCTAGACGGCCGGGCCTACTACCGCCTAGACGCGTGGTATGCACTGCATAGCCAGATCCCCGGTTGGGAAGTCATTCGCCCGATGTGGGAGCGATCGCTGGGGCTAGGGGCACACAACCCTGTCCCGCGCCTAGCGCTCGACCGCCGCGCAATCGCACGCCTGCTCGCGCGATCACCGCGACTGATCTGGGCCGCCCTCAGTTTCCCCCACCGGCTGCGAAGCTTCTTGGCCTGGTGGGATGAACAGCACACGGCCTGGACGGAACTCTCGCAACTGCCGACCGAAGATATCGTCGCCGGCTACCGTCGAGTGTGGTCGGAAGCCGAGCACCGCTGGGGCGTACCGATTTTGGCCGGATACCTGGCACTTGCCGGCTATGTCGCGGCGACAGTGCTCGTCCAGAGGTGGGCGGATGCCGCCGAGGTCAACCTCACGGCGGTGTTGCCCGGAGGAACGCCGAACCGGACGTTGGAGTCGGTGCACTCCACGGTGGCGCTCGCTGAGCAGATCAACGCGATCCCCGGATTGTCGCAGCGAGTGCTGACCGCCGACGCACGTGAAACGTGGGCCCATATCGCACGTGGTGTCTATGGCAGCGAGCTGGCCGCCGACGCCATTGCGCACCTTCGGACATTTGGCGATCGCGCGATGCACGACCTCAAGATCGAGGAGCCTACGCCACGTCAAAGACCCGAAATGCTCATCGAGTCGTTGCGGCCGTTCATCGCGGCGGGAACGACGATGCATCAAACACTGCTTCAAGAATCGACCGCAGCAAGAAGTGCGCTCGATGAACTAAAAAGGATCTGCCCGTCCAGGTGGAGGCGCGCCATCCTCCACGTCGCGGTGCGTGCCGGACGGTTCCTCGCCAAAGCCCGTGAGGATACTCGGTTTTGCCGCACCCAGCTTTACGGATTCTCGCGGGAAGTCATGGGTCGCCTCGGGTCAGACTTGGCCGCTGCAGGATGGCTGGACTCACCCGATGACTACGTCCATCTTGAGGCCGAGGAATTGCTGGGAGCCTTCGATGGCACGTCTACACACGCCGATCTCCGCCGCTTGGCACAAGCACGCAAAGACGCTTACCTACATTCATGCGGTCGTCCAGCGCTTGAGGCCAATTTCATGACCACGGCGCTGCCGATCGATGTCGCCGATCTTCGGCGCAGCGTTGCAAACACCCGAGCGGCCGGAGGTTCGAGCACCGAGCTGGCAGGTCTTCCATCCAGCGCCGGGATCGCCCGTGGTCTCGCAAAATTGGTCCTGCGGCCGGATGTCCCGCCGGGCGATTGCGCTGGGCGGATTCTCGTCGCCCGCGAGACCGATCCTGGATGGCTACCTCTGATGCTCAACGCCTCGGGACTCGTGGTCGAGCGTGGCAGCATGGTCTCCCACACCGCGATCACAGGACGCATGCTCGGTATCCCAACCGTAGTGGCGGTTCCCGGCGCGACCGCCGAAATATCCGATGGCGACGAGATCGAAATCGACGGCCGGTCGGGCACTGTTCGCATCTTCCACCGGCACCCACAGAAGCGGCGGTGACACCATGCAATTACCCCTCGCTCCCGCTCCGGGCACGTCGCTGCCCCCGGAATATGTCGACCTCTTTCGCACACAGCCGACCCGAGACGTCGAGTTGCCAGACGGCACACCGGCGATCGCCGTCACCCGGCAATGCGACGTACGAACTGTCTTGAGTGACGACCGCTTCAGCCGTGCGCAGTTCCACATGCGCACGATATGGGCAGGCTCCGATTTGCCTCTCGCGCTGGCCTCCTCCGATCCGCCGATTCACACACTCCGGCGCCGCGCCATCCAGGGGTGGTTTACGACGCGGAAGGCTGAACAAAGCCGGCCGCTCATCGAGCATATCGCCGACCAACTCATCGACGACTTGCTCGCGGCCGGTCCACCCGCCGACATTTACGCGAGGTTCTGCCATCCGTTCCCGAACTTGGTACATATGGACCTGCTCGGCCTTGACACCGCTGATCTGCCATATCTTGGCCCGCGGATGGCGGTGGCGTGGTCGTCCGGTCATTACTGCCCTGACGAGGTCACCAGAGCCGCACTCGACCTGCGCGAATACTTTGAGCGTCAGGTGATTCGGTCGCGGCGCGGCGCGGCGACTGGCGGATTGATCGACGCATTGGTGCACGATGGGTCCAAGAACAGACTCACCGACGCAGAGATCGTCATGCTCATTATGGGTGTGTTCATGTCCGGCGCAGAGACGACCAGCAGTCACCTCGCGTTGGGGCTTATTGAGGTACTTCAACGGCCAGGGCTGTCGGATTCACTTCGTCGAAACCGAGGCGAGATCCCGTCCGCGGTCGAAGAGCTGCTTCGATGGGTGTGGTTCGGCGGCACGGGCGGCGGAACGGGTGGGCGGGCGCACGTCGCTGTGGCGGACGTGAAGCTGCACGATCGCCTGATCTTGAAGGGCGAAGTCGTCGTCCCCGTAGCTGATGCCGCCAACCGCGATCCCGATGTGTTTCCCGACGCCGACGGGTTCTGTCCGCAACGGAACCCAAACCCGCACCTTGGATTCGGCCATGGTCGGCACCGGTGCGTCGGAATGGCCTTTGCACGGATTGAGCTCCAAGTCGGCCTGCAAGTCATGCTGTCTCGACTGGACGGGCTCGCTCTCGTGTCGGAGTCCGAGATCGACTGGCGCACACAAATGTTCACCCGGGGGGTATGGAGCCTGCCGGTAACGTGGCAAGGAGACGGGCAATGACTGCTGCGGTTCGCATCTCAAACTTTGTAATGAACCGGTACCCACCGGTCCTGTCGAGCGTGTACGCCTCGGCTTTCGGCGCAGGAGGGATCGGCCTTTTCGCCGCGCTCGCTGGAAATCGTATTTCTGCTAGCGCGATTCCGATGCTGGGAATAGTGGCGGTAACCCTCTTCGCCGACTTGCTGATCATGCGGGTGCTCGACGACATCCGTGACCAGGACTACGACCGGGTCGCCGACCCGCAACGCCCAGTCGCGTCCGGAGCAGTTCCGCTCCGGGACCTGTCCACTCTGACCGCCGCATGCGTGACCATCATCGTCGTGGCGAATCTGTCCTTCCCCGCTGGAATGGTCGTCGTCGTCGGTCAGCTTCTTTACGCCGCGGCGGTAATGGCTCTCGGGGAGCGATTCCCGGCCACCCGCGGCGACAATCTCGTTCTGAATGTGCTGGTAGGCTTTCCAGTTCAACTGCTGCTGTACGTGTACCTGTTCGTGGCCTTCATCACGATCCGGGGCGGCGCACCGAATGCAGTCGTTGGCGGACTCGGAATTCTGATCTTGACACTGTGCGCCAGCCAGGTCGAGTTCGGAAAGAAGCTTGCCCGTCGGCCCGCAGCAGGCGAACGCAGCTACACCAATTCCCTTGGCTACCAGGTGACGTTGCTGCTTACGATTGGCACCGGACCGCTCGCCGTGGCCCTGTTTGTCATTGCCGCGCACGTTTCGCCGCTGTCCAAGGGGCTTGTCGCGCTGCCTGCCATCGGAGTTGCCGTATTCGCGCATCAGATGGCTCAGCCGCAACGACAATCGATGGCCCGCAGTCGTATCGACCCTCAGCCTGTTAGGCACGCTCACCGCCTTCGCCGTCGTCGGAGCAGTCGGCTAGGAGGCCACCATGCGACTATCGAACTTCTTCATCGAATCGATCGGCCTGTACTTGCCGGAGTCCTACAGCACCGAGTCCGCGGTAGCCGATGGCTCCCTCGATGCCGATACCCGCGACAGAAGTGGCTGGACCGGCACGGCCGTAGCGGGCGATATCTCTGCACCGGACATGGCGGTGGTCGCCATTAAGGAGGCGCTTTCGCGGTCCCGCTACAGCGGAGAAGACATGGCACTGTTTCTCTACGGCAGCAGCGGGATTCAGGGGATTCCCGCGTGGCCTGCTCATCATTACGTGCAGCGCAAAACCATCGGGGGGACCGCGGCGGCCGTTGCGATCGATGCCTCCTGCAATTCGACGCTGGTCGGATTCTCACTCGCCGCGGGCTACCTCTCGCTGCTGCCAGCCCCAAGGACCGCATTGATCGCCGGCGCCGACAATTGGGGTGCACCTGGATTCGACCGGTATGGGTACGCGGAGGGTGCCACGGATCGCGGGTCCAACCTCGGCGACGCCGCGAGTGCGGTCATCGTCTCCACCGAAACCGGATTCGCGCGAGTGGAGTCGCTGGTGAACAAGAGTCTTCCCGAGTTCGAGGGAATGCTGAGGGTTCCTGGACCGCTGTTTCCGGTGCGCTTCGACGTAGCCGGGGCGACAGACATCGCCGCGCGGACAAAAAGTTTCATCCAGCGCTATCCCGAGAAGTTGCCGAAATTGATGAGTGACTTCATCCACACTCGGCGCAATCTGATCGAACACGCGCTCGCGAACGCCGATATCAGCATGTCCGACGTGCGAAGGGTGACGCACGTCTTCTCTGGAACCAGCAGATACATCGAGGCACTCCTCACGCCCTTCGAAAAGCCTTGGGAGATGGGGATGCTCGATTTCGGCCGTGGGCTCGGCCACCTGTCTGTTTCCGATCATCCCGCTGCCCTCACCCACCTCATCGTCACCGGTGAGATCGGCGTCGGCGACCGAGTCCTCATGGTGAACAACGGCTCGGGGATGTCGCTCACGGCCGCAGTGCTCCGGATAGAAAGCATCCCGCAGTGGGAACCGATCGTCCGGCACCCCACGGTCCGCAGGAGCGCAGGAAATGGACACCGGTGCAACGGCGCAGAGGCTCTTGGCGGGCGTCATTCTCAAGGGCTCGAATATTCCCACTGAAAGGTGAAGGGAGCTGCTGCCCAGCCAGTGCCGGGTCATCGGGCCAATGAAACGCCTGCCCTATGTCAGTGCCGCCGCGAGCCGCTTGGCGTTCATGTACGCGACGGCCTCAGTCGAGATTGTGGTGTTGTCACCGGTCGCGGTCGGGAAGCATGACCCATCGGCGACAATCAGGTTTCGCACATCCCATGTCGCTCCGTCTGGATCGGTAGCCGACGTTGCAGGCGAGCCGCCCATGCGTGCGGTTCCTACATGATGGGTTGTGTAGAACGTGAACTGTCCCGGTTTCCAGCCCGCTTCCGCGCACCTGCTCGAATAGTCGTCGATCGATTCGGCTCCAGGCCGGAATTCCACCCTGCGCGTGTGCTGCGACCAAATCCGTGTTGCACCAGCAGCTTCTGCGATTTGCGCAGCGCCCATGACACCCGCCCGAACGTGGTCGCGATCGATGCCTACGACCCGATAGTGAATCACCGGCTGTCCCGCTTTGCCGACTGTCACCTGACCGGATCCCAGGTCGCGAAGGACTACCAGTATCGAAGACGTGCGGCGACGATGGTTTCGGTCCCTCAAAAGCGCGCGAGCGCCCGTCCAGGGTCCATAGGCGAGCATCCACGGCGCCAGCGGCTGGCCCACATACCGTACGCCGTAACCGTTCCCATCCAAATCGCTGTGTTCGGCCGAATATGACGCCAAGGTCCCGTCCCACGGTCCAAGATCGTCCTCGTACTCGGCGAATACGGTCCAGTGTGGGTGCAGCCGGAGGTACCGGCCTATGTTCGGATTCTCCAGCCCTGACCGGATTAATAGTGCGGATGTGTGCACGGCACCGCCCGCCACTACGACCGCATCCGCTCGTACCGTCAGCGCGCGGCCATCAGCCGACGTTGCCGAAACTCCGACAGCTTTGCCGTGCCGAGTGAGGATCTTGTCGACCCTGACACCCACCACAATCCGGGACCCATTCGCCGTTGCTTCATGCAGCCACGTGTTGCGCGACTGCTCGGCAACAAGTGGACAGCCCGTCGAGCAATCCCCGCATACGCTTCCGGCATCGCACCCTCTGAGCTTGCGCGGGATTGACGCGACGTGCCAGCCGAGCTTGCTAAGGCCCCTGACCATGACATCGCCCTGTGGAGGGGTCGGTCCCGGCTCGGTCGTGGCCCCAAGCTTTTGGCAGACAGCGTCCAGTGCTCGGCCATATTCGCCATCCGCGAATTGGTGCGCACCGAGTTTGGCCCACTCGGCACGTACAGAATCCGATGTGCGGAACGCCCCGGTGTAATTGACGGCATGTCCGCCGCCACGGCATGAGTTTTTCATCAGTGCGACACTGTCGAGATTCGCCCCGTGAAGTGGACCGAACCGGTTGGCCGCCGCCCCCCAGGTGTCGAGGGGGGATTCATGCAAGCCGACATCGGCGGCTTCGAGCACTATCACGTCAATGCCCGAAGATGCCAGCACAGCTGCCGCGGTGCCTGCTCCAGTCCCCGAGCCCACGATCACGACGCCGCAATCGAGCGTGGTATCGCTCGAAATTCGAAGAGGCACGACCGGTGGCGGCACCGGGGGTCCTCCGCCGAGCGGCGTTGGGTACCCGCTCGATGCCCAGGTCTGTGTGGACTCGATTGCAGATAGGTAGGCCAGCAGCCCAACGGTTTTCAGTGACTGGTACGCGGCCCGCTCGCACGCGCTCCTGGACCTCGCGTACGACAGGAGAATCCGTTCGCGCTGCACTTGGTCAAGATCACCGAAGCACATCGACCCGACGTCCGAAACCAGTCCCGAGACCGGGAAATTCAATCCGTTCAGTAGCGCATTGAGCTCCCGGCGTTGTGCCGCATCGAGATTGGCTGCCGACCACTCGGCGAAACGCTCTGCGGTTCCAACCTGACTGGCTTTCGGAATGGTTCCATCACCCGGCGCGAACGTGTCGAAGACCGATCGCAATACGTTGATGTGCTCCTCTTTCAGGTCCATAGTTCCCCTGTGCGCCGTGACGTTCGGCGTCAATGCGCCGTCAATTGGCGATGACGGCCGCGTTGTGCCACGGCCAGGCTGGTGGGACGGCTTCGCCGAGACCGCCGATGGCGGCCGCGCCCCGTCAATTGATTCTCACAAATGTGATCGCTCGCGACCACGCGTGCGGGACGCCGTCGCCAACGAGGCGCCCACCAGTTCGCTCGGCCCATCAACCGCATCGCAGCAGGCATGAGAATTGCACGAATGAGAGTGGCGTCGAACAAGATCGCGAGCGTCAACCCGACGCCGAGCGACTTGATGAACGACACCTGGGAGGTCGCCATCGCGATGAACATGATTGACATGATCAATGCCGCCGCTGTGACGACGGGGCCGACGCGTTGCAGCCCGGACATCACCGCGAGGTTGGTGTTGCCGTGCGCGCGATACTCCTCAGTGATTCGCGATAACAGAAACACCTCGTAGTCCATGGACAATCCAAACGCCAGACAGATGATGAGGATCGGCGTCGGTGTAGCCAGTGTCCCTGTGACAGTGAAGTCTCCAACCAGCCACTTGAGGTGACCCTCCTGGAAGACGAACACCATCGCGCCGAGAGTCGCGGACAGGCTGACCACATTGAGTAGCAGTGCCTTTATCGGCAATACCACGCTTCCGGTAAACGCGAACAGTACGCCGAACATCGCCACTACCATCAGTGCGGCAGCCAACGGAACTCGTTCTAACAAAGAATCTTTGGTATCGAAGTTCTCTGCAGTGAGTCCGCCGACATGCGCGGCACCTGGAGATGGGGTTTCGCGCACCTGATCGAGCAGCAGGTGCGCCGCGTCGCTGTATGGATCGACGTCTGGGAGAACCGTTAGATAGGAACCGTTGGCGTCGGGCACCGGCATGTCGCCGGTGCGTTGCCCCTCGACGTAGTTCGCGGTTCCCACCTTGACGGCTACGACGTGTGGCAACTGTGACAACGCTCGCGGCGTATGCGTCGAGCTGATCCGCGCCCGCGGAAGCATCGAGGATCACATCCATCGCGGCGGTCGCTTGTGCCGGGAATTCGGAGCGGACGACGTCGCCGACACTTCGGCTTTCGATCGTAGTTGGGAGCGACCGGTCATCCGGAAAGTTCAAGCGGATGGCACTGAAAGGTGCCGCAAGCACAAGGGCCACGATGAGAACCGCGCCCCCCATCGCTACCGGCCTACGCATGACCAGCCGTGAACTGCGGAACCAGAACCCGTTTTCCTTGGCCGGCACTTCGGCCGGCGGGCGACGCCCCATCAGCCGCAAAATCGCCCGGCCAACGTTGAGCGAGTCGACTCGCGGGCCGAGGATTCGCAACAAAGCGGGCAGCACAACCACCGCGCATACCGCCGCGAGCAGTATCACACCGACACACGCATAGGCGATCGAACGCAGGAACATCATGGGGAAGGCAAGCAGCGCCAGCACCGACAGCGCGACCGTGATGGCAGAGAATACGACCGTGCGGCCGGCGGTTCGAACCGACTCGATGATCGCATCATCGAGGGTTTGACCCTGCGTTCTCGCCTCCCGAAACCTGGTCAGCACCAACAGGCTGTAGTCGATCGCGAGCGCCAGACCGAGAATCGTCGTCACGTTAAGCGCATAGTTCGACACCGGGGTGACATCCGACAACAATGCGAGAAGTCCCAGCGAACCCACAATCGACAGCGCGCCGATTGCAAGCGGTAACCCGGCCGCAACGAGACTGCCGAACACCAGTGTCATCAGCACCAGGATCACCGGCATCGCGATCGCTTCACTGATGCCCAGGTCGTGGTTGAGCTGATCGGTCACGTCGTCGTAGCTGACCGCCTCACCGCCGAGTTCGAGCTTCAACGGACCGCGCTCGGTGTCGCGATAGGTAGCGATGAGACGTCTGGCCGCCGCCGCAAACTCGCGTTCATCGCCTTCGATATGCGCCACGACCAGCGCCTTCGTCCCGTCATCGCTACGGAGCAATTGGGAGGTCCCTGGTCCCCAGTACGAGGCGACCGAGGTGATTCCCGTCGTGGCAGCAAGTTCTTGAGTAAGCGCCTGGCCGGCGGCAATCGCGTCGGGATCGTCGACAGACCCGCCGCCGGTGTCGGTCGCGAGCACCAAAAGATTCGGTTTGCCGACGTGGAAACGCTGCTCTAGAAGGGCAGCGGCGCGCTGCGATTCAGAAGAAACGCTGTAGAAGCCGCCGCCTGACAACCGGTCGCTGATCCCTGACCCGTACGCAACTGCGGCAACCATGAGCACCAAGGTCGCGGCGAGAACCGCCTTCGGCCGGGTCACGGCCAGTCGTGAAAGCCGGTTTAACATGTTCGCCTTCTCCTGCGACGGCGGGCATGGCGTTCGTGGCCGGTGGCGGATTTGGGTGCGGTTGCCGCATGCCGCGAGCGGACCACCCCTCGAACTTCACCGATCGCGGCATGCGGCACCAAAATGCGGGCCAAGAGGATTGGGAACACCGTCACGTGACGCGGTACCGACTGGCTATCTGCAGATAATTCGAACACTCCGCGCCCTCTTCCTTCGGCGTTGTGACGGGTTGATCGGTTCCTTTCACTGTGTTCTGCTGATCGTCACTCCCGTGCGACATGACGAGCGCAGTAGTGCCCCACTGCAATCTCGCTGAATTTCGGTGCAGGACTACCTAGGTGCGTTCAGACGCGTCAGCTGGCTCGCAGGACCTCGACCGTTTCCAGCCGTCGGGCATGGATCACGGGATACACGGCCGCAGCCATGACGAGCACGGTCACGGCGGCCACTCCCGTTCGCAGTGGCAGAGCCAGCACACCCCAGTCGATCTTGATGCCGTAATACACGGGTGAGCCGAGCGTCCACAGATAAGTCAGACCCACACCACCAAGCCCACCGAGAAGGGCGACCATTAATGCAATCAGCCCGGCGTGCGCGATCACGACGGCCTGTTCCTGCCGCGGTGTAGCGCCGATCGCGCGCAGCACGGCTCGCTCCCGCTTGCGTTGCACAAGTCCCAGCACGAAAACGTTCAGCACGCTAAGGCCTGCGGCGGCCATCACCACATACCCGGCGATCGTGAACGGCTCCAAGAAGCGAGTGATTCCAGCCGTCGCCTCGGAGCGCCACTGTCCGTTGTCGTACACCGTCAGTCCAGCCCCGAGGTCGAGGAAGTCGTTACGGTGGGCGGTCGCATCGGCGGCGGAGGGATAGTCCACCGCGACCTGGTCGCGAACGGCCGCCCAATCGGAGCGCGCCAATCTCTCCGATACCAGGACGATGTCGCCGACCGCGGTGTCGTTGATCATCTGTGGATGAAAGATCCCGGCCACGCGGTACCGCTTCGGCCCCTCGACGGTGGGCAGCTCGACCGTTTCCCCCGCGGCGACTCCGAGCCGGCTGGCGGCAACCTGGCTCAGGCCGATCTCCCCTTCCCGCAATCCCTGCCACAACGTGTCGTGGTCACCGGTCGGCTGATACAGCGCCTGGCTGTACCAATCACCCGGTGTAACGCCAATGACGAGGCGCGACAACGTCCCTGACGAGATCGTCGACCGCCAGCGCGAAGACACGTTCTGCCCGTCTGCCGCGTCGGTAATGAGCTTGAACGTGGAGTCGGCGAGGTTGCCGTCGCGCTGATCAAGTACTGACTGGCCGGCGATCAGCAAGGCGGCAGGCAGTCGGTCAGCCTTCTGCGCTGCGACCTGCTCGGCGCCGAGCAGCTGCAGGCTCTGCGAGCCGATGGCCAAGCTGGTTTCAGCCGCGAGAATCGCGGCGGATAGCCCGAACATCAGCGCATAGCGCTGCACATCGGCGCGCAGCAGACGCCCGACGTCGGGACGTGCGACGGTCAGCAACCCGACAAGCAACCCGGCACCGCGCGGGGCGATCCACACCGTCACCGACGCGATTCCGAACATCGCCACCGTCAGTCCGTAGATCCCGATCATTAGCGGCAGCGACCCGCGCTCGAAGATCTTCAATATGACGACCGCGGTCGCGAGCATCACCGCCCCGGCGACGAGCGGCCACATCGGGATCTTCCTCGCGCGCTGCACTCCACCTGCGCTCGCCATCGACGCCAACGGCCCCTCGCGGGCCAGCCTGACGGCAGGCCCGACCATCGCCAGGACTCCGGAGACGATCCCCGCGACCGCCCCGATCACGATCAAGCTCGGTGTGAAGTGTGCAGCGATGGTGCCGCCGGAGCCGGCCAGCATCGATTGCCCGAACCGGTTCACCAGATACGTCCCGAGCAGAAACCCACCGGGCACTCCCAACAGTCCCCCGAGAACACCCACCACAGCGCCCTCGCCGAGCATCCCACCAATCAACCCGACAGGTTTGGCGCCTATCGCGCCGATGGTCCCCATCACTGCTCGCCGGTCCTCGACGGCCAGCAGGATGGTGTTCGCCGCGATGAGGAGACCGATCAGGACGCCGGCCACCGCGACCAGGTTGAGGCTCTGTACTGCCACTCTCCAAGATGGCGGGCTGGTGTGGCCGGGGCGGGCCCGCCGTTGCGACGCCTGCGATGACGGCGTCGACGTCGGCCGTGATCTCGGCGCCCGGTTTCGGTAGGACGAAGGCGGCAGTGGCGTAACCGGGCGAGGAGAGCATGCCCGCGGCGATGTCCGTGGAGGGCGCCAGCAGCACGTAGCCGTCGTTGATGCCCTCGACGCGGTCGAATTCGGGGAACGTCCAACCCAGGTGCGCCGAACCCGGCGGCAGGCCTGGGATGCGCAACTCATCGCCGAGCTGGAGCGCATGCCGCTGGGCGATGATCGCCGGGATCTCCAGCGGCACGCCGGGGCCGTCCGCGGGCTTCTCGTCGCGCGCGCGCTGTTCGCAGTTGAACGGGCCGACCAGCAGTTCGATCTGACACGACCCGCCGAGCAGAAAGAACCCGTGGGTTCCACCGGCGACGTCCACCGGCGTCAAGCCGGCGACGATCGGGATGACCGCCTCCGCTCCTGTCACGTCGGTGCGCAGACGGTCGACCGTCTCGATCGGCAACCGGCCGCTGACATTCGGGGTGACCTCGACGACGACCGCACTGTCGGCGGCGTGGGTGAGCGACGGGCCGAATGAGTCGAACGGGCGGGCGAGCTCGGATTTGAGAATCAACGTCCCGAGCACCACGGTCACCCCCAGCGCGACGCCGATGACGCTGAGAAGCGTTCGGCGCCAGTCGGCGATCAACGCAGCGAGATGGATCCGCCGGAACGACAGCCATCCGGCGCGCAGGCGATGCATCACCGGCTCGCGATGGGCGCGGAGTACGCACGCCCGTCAACGAGGTGCAGCTGGCGCGAGCCGTAGCTCGCCGCGACTTGGTCGTGCGTCACCAGGACGACCGCCGTCGCCGTCTTCGTCGGATAACGAGCGCAGGAGATCCAAGATGTCGGTCGACGAACGGCTGTCCAGGTTTCCGGTCGGCTCGTCGGCGAGGATGATCGACGGCCGGGCCACCAGTGCACGGGCCACCGCGACCCGCTGCATCTGTCCACCGGACAGTTCGGCAGGACGGTGCCGGGTCCGGTCGCCGAGCCCGACCCGTTGCAGCAGCTCCTCGGCGCGTGCGTCCGCCGACCGGGCCGACATACCGTCGAGCACCAGCGGCAATGACACGTTCTCGACCGCGGTCAGCATGGGCACCAAGTTGAAGAACTGGAATACGAATCCGAGGTTGCGCCGACGAAACGCGGCACGCGCGCCTGCGCTCATCGCTCGCACGTCCTGGCCGGCGACCGTCACAGTGCCCGCGTCCGGCGCGTCCAGCCCGCCGGCGATATGCAGGAGGGTCGATTTGCCGGCCCCCGATGGTCCGGTCACGACCACGAATTCGCCTGCGCTCAAGGTGAAATTGAAGTCGACAAGCACGTCCACCCGCTCGTCGCCCCTCAGGTACTTCTTGTTGACCCCCTCGAGCTGAAGTACCCGCGTCCTTGGCTCTTCACGATCTGCATGCCAGCCATCGCGGCTGCCGAGGTAGCTGCTGATGGCAGCGATATCAAACACGGGATCAATCGTCGTTCGCGTGCGGTGCGCTGGGCGCAGTAGCGGACCACTGCAATCCCGGCTGGTATTAGAGAGGTACTACTTAGTCCTGGTCGCGGCCCGGCCTGAGGCGGGGCAGCAGGGTAGCGAGTTCGTCGCGGCTGGTCATTCCGGTTTTCGACATGGCCCGATAGATATGACTTTCGACGGTGCGCACAGAGAGACTCAGTCGCTCGGCAACCGCACGATTGGACAGTCCTTCGCCGATCAGCATCACAATCTCCGCTTCGCGGTCGGTCAGCGGCAAGGCCTCGGTGGCCTGTCGAAGCGCCGGCGTACGTGCACCGCATTTCTCCGCCAGACCGTCGGCGCGTGTCGAGGATCCCAACGCCGACCCCCGCTTGTCCTGGTGACGATATGCCAGGGCAGCATGTGCAGCCGAGTCTATGGCGGCAACGAGATCGCCCATCAGCTCGAACTCCTCTGATACAGCAACCAATTCAGCGGCATCCCCATCGCGTAGTGCGTCCGCGAACCGCGCTGCCAGGCCAACACGTGGGCCCTCGACCATCGATTCAAGCTCGTGCAGCCGGGGGGCGCATTTGCGCTCACCGAATTGGGTGGCGGTCTGCAGACACACCACTTCTTCCGCGAATCGCCCCTTAGCGTTGGCATTCTCGGCCGCCGACATCAATATGGTGACCGCCTCGCTGGCTGCGCCCTGGCTCGCGGCAACCCACGCCCTCGCCAAGCCCCTCTCGAAGTCCATTGACCGGAATGCGCGTTCCACTCTGTCGAGCCCTGTGAGTACAGCCGCGGCCTCGTCGCTTGAACCACGCATGGCGAGTGCAGTGACCTGGGCGACGCGGTAGCGGTACCCCCACCCGACTGCATGCGAGGCAGACAACCCGTCTGCAGCCTGGCCCAACAGCAGACATGCGTTGTGCAGATCGCCGGCACCGAGCGCGGTCCGTCCAACCACAGCGGCGCCAAGCAATTGGGCTGCCCCAGGGAGATCCTCCGCCTGCTGCCGTACGCGCTCGGCCACATCAAGTGCGTCCGCAACCCGGCCGGCCAACAGAAGCGCACTGACGTGTGCGTCGGCGATGTTGAACCTCATCTGGGGAGCATCGAGCGATCGAGTGGCGACGGCGTAACCCGCTTCCGCGGCATTCACGGCTTCTGTGGTGTGTCCCGCATCCGCTGATATCTGGGAGAGCGTCCAGGCAATCTCGGCGCCGACGACGGGAATGTCTTCCAATGCAAGGTTTTTCGAAGCCTCAATCGCCGCCTCCGGCTCGTCCATTGCGAACCAGTACACCGTGAGGAAGGCGTCGATGAAGGTGCGAGCGTTGGCGGGCGTGACACTCGACGCCTCATCGATGAGTTCTTTGGCCCGCGCGGGGTCACTTAGAGCCCAGAGCATATTGCTCGACCGGTGGAAGGCGAACCTGGCCTGGTCCTGGTCGGTCAACTCGCTTGTTTGGATGTCGGCGAGTACAGCCTCCGCCTCTTTGCCGCGTCCAAGCCACGACAACGCGTGCGCTCGGACGAGGTTGGGCTCCGGCCCCGCTCCCGCGTTGTTTGCAGCTTTCGCGAGTCGATCCGCAAGGGGCAGGTCTGCCAGCCAGACGGCGCCGTGCGCTGCCCTGACCAACAGGTCGGCGTCGGGTTGGAGGTCGGAGTCCAGACTCAACGTCGCACGCCGCACGATGACTTCTATGTCGTCGCGGTCGCTGGATGCAGCGAGTTCGGTGGCGACCAGACCGCGCAGCCGTCGTAGCCGGGTACGTGCCGCGCGCCCGAGGAGTACCTGTCCATAGAGCGGATGCGCCACCCGCACCTCGATGCCGCGGCCGGCGGGCTCCAGCGTAATGAGGCCACGGGTTTCGGCCTCCTCGACCGCGGCCGCATCGGTGATCCGCGTCAGGGTCGCGAGCTCGAGCGGCTCCCCGACGGCCAGCACGTCGACCACATCACTGACCGGCGTGGGCAGGGCACCAATGCGCGATTCGATCAGCTCGACCAGGCCGGGCGGCACGATCGGATCGCCAATCCACCGCCAGAGTCCCTGCTGTTGCACAATCCGACCGTCGGCGACCTCCTGCTCGACGATGTTCCGCAGATACAGAAGATTGCCGCCGGTCAGCTTCCACAGCCGCTGACTGGCATCCGAATCCACCGGCCCGTCCAAGGTCGCCGACAGCAGCGCGGCGGTTTGTTCGAGCGACAGTTGGTGAAGGTCGAGTCGGACGAACTGATCTGCCGTCCATAGCTCCTGCGTCGCAGCGGGAATCGGCGCACCGTCTCGCACGGTGAGTATCACCTTCGCCGCGCGCCGCTGCACGATCTGGTGCACGACGAACGTCGACAGATCGTCGAGCAGGTGCACGTCATCGACGCCCAACACCACCGTCGCTGCCGAAGATGCGGCAGTCAGCGACTCGATCACCCCGCGCAGCAGCTGAACGGTATCGGTGACGCCCGACGGCGCCCACGCAGTGAAAGCACCGAGCGGAATTGCCTGCGCGGAAGATGTGCCAACGGTCCAACGGGTGTCGCAACCCTGCGATGCGGCAACCGATAGAGCTTCACGGGCGGTGCGACTCTTCCCCACACCCGCCGGTCCGCGAACGAGGATGCCTGCGGCATCCGAAGCCGAGATGGCGGCCTCGACGGTTCGCATCTCCTCTGAGCGGCCAACTAACGGCCACGATAAGAACACCTAAGGGAGCCTAAGAGCCCGGACAGCGCCACGCGGGGATTAGCGCGATGCCGCGAACAGTTATTTGGCGCCCTTCTTCAGCTTCATCACGTGCTTGCGCAGCCCGTCGGTGGCCGACTCGAGCCCGCCCTTCATCGCCCGTTTCAGTACGAAACCGGGGATCGGGACCGACGGGTCGACGGTGATCTCGAACTTCACCTTCGTCTTGTCGCCGTCGGGCGTCAGCGTGTACTTGGCGTCCTGCTTCTTGAGCTGGCTCGAGCTCACCAAGGTCCAGCCCGCGGTGTTGTCCGTCCAGGAGTACTGCACGACCTGCTCGTCGGAGATGCCCATGGTCTTCAACTTCAGCTTGACCCGTCCCGGCCTGCCCTTGTCGTCGGTGTCCAAAATCTCGGCGCCCTGATGCTGCGACGACCAATCGGGCGCCGATTGCACGTCCGCAATGACGTCGAGGATCTCCTCGGGGGTTGCCTCGATGACCACTTCGCGGGAATCACTGATCGCCATGGCGCGACCATAGACCACTAGGGCGTCGGCGGGACCAGCATTGACTGCCACGTCTTGTTTTGCGGGTGTCCGAGGTCCGCCTGCGTGTGGCGCTCGCCGTCGGGTCCGATGTACTCGCCGGTTGCCGGATCGTAGGGAGCGAAAGCGACTGGAGGCGCACTGGCTGGCGGCGCAGCATCCGGTGGGGGCGCTGCACCTGGCAGGATGGCGGCACCCGAGCCCGCCGGCGGCGGCAGGCGAGGATCCTGGCCTGGCGCATACTGCGGCACGCCCTGACCGGATAGGGTCGCGTTTGGATCGCCCTTCCAATTGAAGCCGTCGTTCAGCGGCACGTACTCCTCGTTGCTTTCGCACATCTCGACTGTCGGCGCCCGCTTGGCGGGGTTGTTCTCGCATGGAATGTTCCGCACACCGCGGACATTGAGTGACGAGTCTTGCGGAACGCGGCAGTACAACTCACCGGCGGGCCGTTCGGGATAGTCGACATCGGACGGCGACCGTTGTTGCCGCACCGGCAGGAATCCGGTGTTGCAGGGTGGCGGCAGATTGAGGTTCAGATTGAAGTCGAGGTAGACGCCCTTGTAGTCCTGCTTCGTATTGGCGTTCGCGGCGACGATCGCCGACATGACGGCCGTACCTTGCGGGAACAGGACCAGTAGCTGTTCGATGTCGGAGCGGTAGGTCACCGCGATCTGACCCAGGCTCACGAGGTTGGCCAGCAGCACCGGCAAGGCCGGGGCGACGCGGTTGAACAGCGCGGTGCCTTCGTTGAGCGCGGGGCCGCCGACATTGATCAGGTCCGCGAATGCCGTGTCCTGCGCCTTAAGCTGATCGGTGATGGACGCTGTGTGCGCCGCCCAGGCAGCGATCGAATCTGCCGTCTGCACTTGGGAATTCAGTACCGGCGGCGACTGATCGATCAACTGCGTGATCGAGTGCTGATTCTTGCCTGCCTCGATGGCCAACGACGTCGATCCATCGACGATGCGCGACAGCTCCGGGCCCAACCCAGCGACGGCCTTGTCCGCTTCGTCGACGACGCTGCGCAGGTTATCTTGCGGGATCGCCTGCAGCGCCCTGTTGGTGGCGTCCAGCAGACCACCGATGTCGGGCGGGATCTGCGTCCTGCCGACGGGGATGACATCGCCTTCGCGCAACGGTTGCGACCTGTCGTCGCTTCCGCCCAGGGGGGACAGTTCGACGAACTGTTCGCCGACGGCCGAACGGCTGTGGACCGCAGCCGTTACGTCGGACGGGACCTTGGTCGACGACTGGAGCTTCAGGACCGCACGGACGCCGTCACGGGTGACGTCGATGGACGAGACCCTACCGATCTCGGATCCGCGATAGGTCACCACGGACGACGGATACAGCCCTCCGGATTGGGGCAGCTCGAGTGTCACGGTGTAGCGACCTATCCCGAGCAGTGCCGGCACGTTCACGAAGCCGAATGCCATCACGCCGACGGCGATTATCGTGACCATCGCCAGGATCGCGAGCTGGATCCACACCGAGCGGGGCAAGCGCACCATGTCAGTACGCTCCCCAGCGGTAGGGCGCGATCAGCGGGTTGTTCACGGTATACGGGCTCGGCATCTGGCCGATCGTGCGCCCCCACTGCATCTCGAGTTCGGTGAGGTTTCCTTCCCATCTCGTGCCGGTGAACAACCCGGCGTCCAACCTGCTCAGGGTGAGATCGATGACGAGGGTGATATTGGCGAAGTCGCCACGGAACCAATTGGGGACCGTGCTCTTGACCCATGGATATGTCGACAGGAAGTCCAAACCCTTGGTCAGTGCGGGCCCGGCGTTCGCCAGTTCCCTCAGTACCGGCGCCAGGTTGCGCAGGTTGTCCACGAACGATTCCTTGGTCTGGTTGACGGTGTCGGTGGCGATGGCGCTGAATTTGCCGAGCGCGTCGATGGCGTCGGCGATCTTCTTGCGCGAATCGGCCAGCACGGCCAGCGCCTGCGGGATGCTGGTCAGCGCCTTGTCGACGGTCTGGTCATTCGCCGCGACCTGCCCGACCAACGAGTTGAGATTCTCTGTGGCCGTGATGATGTCGTCGGTCTGATTGTTGAGCTGTGCAATGAACGTATCCAGCTGGGTCAGCAGGCTGCGCAGGTCGGCCTCTCGGCCCTCCATCGCCTTCGCGAACGCCTGGTTGATCTCCTGCAGCTGACCCAGCCCGCCACCGTTGAGCAGAATCGACACCGACGCCAACGTCTGCTCGGTGGTCGGATAGGTGCCGGCTGCGGCCAGAGGAATCACCGAGCCGTTCTTGAGCTCTCCTTGTGGCGGCTCGTCGGTCGGCGGCGCCAGTTCGATGTGCATGCCGCCCAGCAGGCTGGTCGTCCCGACTTTGGCGGTGCTGTTGGCCGGTAGATGGACGTCGCCGTTGATGCGCATGGTCACCAGGGCGTGCCAGTCCTGCACCTCGATCTTGGTGACGTTGCCGACGTTGACGTCGGCGACCCGCACCCGGGTGTTCTGCTGGATCGTCACGACATCCGGCAGCTGCGCTTGGATGGTGTACGAACGGTCGCCGCTTCCCTCGGTTCCCGGCAGGGTCAGCGAGTTGAGGCCCCGCCATTCGCAACCGGGGATCGCCGACAGGCACGCGACGGCCAACGCCGCGGCCACCAGTCGCCTCACGGCGTCCCTCCTGGTGGCACCATCATGCCCTGCAGTCCTTGATAGGGATCGGTGGGCGTCGCTTCCGGTGGCGGGCCACCGAGCAATGGCGCTTCCGCGGGCAGCGCTTCGGCAGGCGCGTCCAACGGAGCCGACGCATCTGTCGGTGGCGGCAGATGCGGGTTCAGCCGGTCTTCGCTGTAGGTGATCTCGTTGGGCCGCGCGGAGGCGCCCACGAACGGGTTGACACCCAATGGCGGGAAGTTGTACTGACGGTTCTTGATGATCGGCGCCAGGTATTGGACACACAACTTCGACGATTGCTCGAAGCCCCGACGCGACGCGGCTTGAATTGCGCTGCAGATGAATTGCACGGTGTTGGCGAAGTTGACCGGAGCCAAGATGCCCGTCACGGCGCTCTGCGCGGGCTGATAGATGTTCATGAAGTTCTGGAACACCGTCGGCGTGATGTGCAGCACCTGCTTGACGTCGCCCCGGCTGTCGTTCAGTGCGGTGGTGATCGCGTTGAGATGGTCGACGGTGACGCCGAGCCCTTCCCGATTCTCGGCGACGAAGCCACGCAGGTCGTTCACCGCGCCGTCGAGACCCTTAGTCGCGTTGGCGATTTCGTCGGGCGAATTGGACAACAACGTCGTCACATCGGCCAGGTTCGTGTTGAATTCGGCGAGTAGGTCGCTGCTCGACGACAGCGCAGTTACGAGCAGCTGGAGATTGCGGACCGTGCTGAAGATGTCGGTGCTGTGGTCGCCGAGCGCCGAAACCGCCTGCGAGAGCTTGATCACCGTGTCACGTGCGGTGTCACCGTTCCCTCGCAGGTTGTCGGCCGCGGTGTTGATGAACTCGCCCACCCCACTCGGTCCACCGGGTGTCGTCGGCTGCAGGGACTCGGTGAGCTTCTCCAGCTGCTGTCGGAAGTCGTCCCACTCGATGGGCACCGCGGTGCGATCCTGCGGAATGGTGGCACCCGCAACGAGTTTCGGGCCGCCGGAGTACGCCGGTACGAGCTGGATAGCGCGAGCGGTGACCAGCGACGGCGACAGGATCGCAGCCTTGGCGTCGGCTGGTATCGGGTACTTGCGGTCGACCGAGAAGGTGACCTTGGTGCGGGCCGGTTGCGGTTCGATTTCTTCCACTGTTCCGACGGCGACACCGAGAATGCGGACCTCGTCACCGGTGTAGAGACCGTTGGCGTTGGCGAAATACGCCGAGTAGAACTCCCCTGTGACCTTCTTCCACCACGGAGCCGCCACCACCGTAATGGCGACAGCGAGGATGGTGACCAGGCTTGCGGCCGTGGCGATCCGGAGAATTCGCTTGTTCACCGCTGCCCCCCTTCGGCATCCGCAGGATTGGACGGCGGACCCCCTTCGGAAGCCGCAGGATTCGGCGGCGGAATGGTCGGCGCCGGCAGCTCACCCGGCGCGGGCCCCACCGCCGGCGGTCCCGGCGGTGGCCCGCCGGGCGGCGGCGCAGGTAACGGTTCCCGGTACGGGTAGCAGCCCGTAGGGCCGGCCAGCGGCAAGCCGGGCGGACCGCACCCCTGATCGCCGCGGTTGCCCGTGATCGCATCCGGCAGGTTCAAATTGGGCTCCCCGCCCTGCCCCGTGCGCGGGAAGGGCACCGGCAGCGCCGGCGTGCCGGGCTGACCGACGCCCGGGTCGACGAGTTGCGACGGCAGCATCGTGTTGGGGTCAAGACCGAGGTCGGAAAACGCTGCGTCGATGAAGGGCTGGGAGAACTGCCCAGGAGCGAGGTTCACCACCGACGCCTTGAAGAACGGCCCGGCGCCCAGCACCTCGCCGAACGACATCGCATAGCGCCGAAGGAGATACAGCGTGCGCTGCAGCTCCTTCTTCCGGTTGTCCAGGATCCCCAGCACACCGTTGAGTTTGTCCAGGGCGGGCTTGAGTTGCGTTCGGTTGTCGTCCACCAGCCCCGAAAGCTGATGAGAAACCGCGGTGAGGTTGTTCATCAGCGCGTTGACCGAATCACGTTGCGAAAGAATTTCTGACAGCACGGCGTCCGCGTTGACGACCAACTTGGCGATTTGGTCGCTGCGCTTACTCAGCACCGAAGTGACCTTGTTGGCATCGGACAAGAGGTTGCGCAACTGAGCATCTCGGTTGTTGAGGGTGTCGGAGAACCGGGCCACCCCGTCGAGAGCGATCCTCAGTTCGGGCGGTGTGTCCTTGAACGTGTCCGCCAATGTGGCTAGCGACGAGGACAACTGCGTGGTGTCGAGACCGCTGATGGTCGTGGTCAGGTCGCCCAACGCGTCCGGCAGGTCGTAGGGCGATTTGGTCCGCTCGAGCGGAATAGTGCCGATGAGCTCCCCGTCACCGCGCGGTGTCAGTTCGAGCATCTTGGTGCCAAGCACCGTCTCGGCCTTGATCGCCGCCTCGGTACGGTCACCGAGTTCCACTCCGTCGCGAACAGTGAAGTCCACCAACACCTTCGTGCCGTCCAGACTGACATCGGACACTCTGCCCACCGAAAGACCCGAAACCCGCACGTCGCTGCCGGGCTTGATGCCGCCTGCCTCGGCGAAGTAGGCGGAATAGTCGGACGTGCCCTTGATTAACGGAATCTTGTCGTAAGAGAAGGCCCCGACAACCACGGCGACGAGCACTGCGATGCCGACCAGGCCGACGGCGAACCTGTTGCGCTCGGCGAGCGGTTTGATGGTGGGCCGCTTCAGCTTGAGTCGGTCGAGACCAGGTCGCGTCATTTCGGTGTGCACCGTCCCGTGTCTTGACCAACGAGCTTGACGTACACCGGCTGGCCGCCCTTGCCGTTGACCTTGAGAATCGCATCGCAGAGATAGAAGCCGAAGTAGTCGCCGTAGAGACCATTGCGGGCAAGAACCTGGTACGCGTCGGGAAGTGTCTTCACCAGCTCGTCGACGTAGTCGTGGTCGGCCATGATCTGGCCGGAGACCCGGTCGGTCTGGTTCACGAACTCCTTGATGGGTTGCCGCGCTTCGGTCAGCAGGTCGGTGATCGACGCCGCCGCGGCATTGATGTACGCCGTCCCGGTCGCGATGTCGCTCCTGCGGTCCGACAGGCCGGCAACGAGGTCGGAGAGTTTGTCCAGGCCCTCGGCGAACTGGTCGTCGCGCTTGGCGAAGGTGCCCAGCACAGTGTTCAGGTTCTTGATGACTTCGCCGATGAGCTCATCGCGTCCCGCCAATGTGTTTGTCAGCGCCGATGTTTGAGTCAGGACGGACGCGACGGTGCCGCCTTGCCCCTGGAAGACCTTCAGCAATTCGCCGGATAACGCATTGACCTGGTCTGGATCCAGGGCCCGAAACAGCGGCCGGAAACCGCCGACAAGTGCATCGATGTCCAGGGCAGGAGACGTCCGCGCGAGCGGAATGGTCTGTCCAGGTTGCAGTTTGCGTACCGAGCCGGGGCCGTCCTCCAGTGACAGATAGCGATCGCCGATCAGATTCTCGTAACGCACTGCCGCCTTGGTGCCTTCGGTCAGCGTCAGGCTTCTGTCGATGGCGAACTCAACCGTGACGGTGCCGTCCTTGTGCAGGGTCATGTTTCTGACCTTGCCGACCTCTACACCGGCGATGCGGACGAAGTTTCCGCCCTTGAGGCCCGACACGTTCGTGAACACCGCGTTGTAGGTGTTGGTGTCGTCGAATCGGAACTGCCCGAACACCGTCACGAGAATGAAGGTGAAGATAAGGCACACCGCCGTGAACAGCCCCACCCGCGCCAGCGCGCGGCCGCTCACACCCCTCATGGTTGTCCCTCGCTTGGCGGTGATGGCGGCGGTTCGGACCCCGGTGGTGGCGCGCCCGGCGGCGGCGGATAGAGAGGCGTCCCGTCCGGGCCGTACTCGGGCGCCCCATAGGGAGGCGCGCCCAGGTAGGGCGGCAACGGGCCGGGCGCCGGGCCGCCGGGGTACCGAATCCTGGGCGGTTCCGGGTTGGCCTTGGTGACCGGGAAGAAGTTGGCGATGCCGGGGAATCCGATGCCCGGATTGGGCCGCACATCAAGGCCGGTGCCGAACCCGGTGTCGGTGACGAGGTACTTCACCGGAAAGTTCGCCAGGGGGTCGGGCAGTGAGCCGCAACTCGGTTTGCCCCCTGGACCTCCGGTCGCGTTGACGATCGGCAGGTTGTCCGGATAGCGGTACGGATCGTCGCCGGCCAGTAGTGCGGCGTCCATGATCACGGATTTTCCGTTGCCGCCGATGGCATCTCGGCCACCGTGCTCCAGAAACCACTGGGCGCCCTGGAACAAGCAGGTGTAGGTGGGCGAGTACTTCATCAGCAACGCGGTCGTCGGATCGAGAATGTTCATCGTGCGCACGAGGTTGGTCTCGGTCCCGCCGATCGTGTTGATACCCGCGTTGGAGAAGCCGACCGCAGACAACAGGAGCGCGTCGAGCGCGTGCGCGTTATTGGTGATGGTCGTGCTGGTCGTCGAGAAGGAATCCAGTATCGACACAATGTTCTGCGCCGCATCCGAATACGCCTTCGTGGTCTGGCCGAACAGCTGCCAGTCCTGCTGAACGATCGGCATCCGCGGGTTGACGGCAAGCAGCACGTTGTTCGAGGCGGTGATCGCCTGACCGATCACATCGCCCTTGCCGCGTACTGATTCGGCCACCGCCGACAAGATCGAGTTGAGCTTCGCAGGGTCGATGGACTGCACCACTCCTTCCAGGCTCTGGAACACCGTGTTGACCTCGACGGTCACGTTGCGGGAGTGCACCACCGACCCGGGCTTGAGCGGCTCGGGGCTGGCGTCCGCAGGCACGATCAGGTCGACGTACTTTGCGCCGAAGGCGGTGCTGGACTTGATCTCCGCTTCGAGATTGCTCGGCAGGTACTTGAAGGGTTCCGGGTAGATCTTGAGGGTCAGCTTCGACAGGTCACCTCCCGCCCCGGCCTCGGCGTTGATGGAGGTGACTTCGCCTACCTGGACGCCGCGCAACTTCACCTTGGCGCCGTCCTCCATGACCAGACCCGACCTGTCGGACACCAGGGTCAGAGGTTCGAAGCTACGCAACGTGCCGGAGAACAACATCGCAGTGAGCGTGCTGATGGCGACGACGACAACGAGCAGCACCGGTGCCCACCAGATGGGATCGATCTTTCCGCGTCGCGCTGAGTTGGTCATCGGCCGCGTCATCCCGAGAGGTGGAAGTTGCCGGACTGTCCATATACGGACAGTGTGATGGTCAACAGGATGAAGACGCCCGCGGTGATTGATGTGCGCACAGCGCGGCCGACCGCTTCGCCGACGCCGGCCGGACCGCCGGTCGCGGTGTAGCCGTAATAGGTGTGGATCGTCATCACGGCCGCCGCTATCGCCAGCGCTTCGATGAAGGACCACAAGAGATCCGTCGGGTGCAGAAAGGTATCGAAGTAGTGGTCGTAGACGCCACGCGACTGCCCGTAGATGATCGTCGTGCCGAACCGGGTTGCCAGGAACGACATCAGCACGGCAATTGTGTAGATCGGGATGACCGCCACCACCCCCGCCACGACGCGAGTGGAGGCGAGGTAGGTGATCACTCTGATGCCCATCACCTCGAGTGCATCGATCTCCTCGTTGATGCGCATGGCACCGATCTGTGCGGTGGCTCCAGCGCCGATGGTCGCGGCCAGCGCCACACCCGCGGTCGCAGGTGCGATGAACCGGACGTTGAGGAACGCTCCCAGAAAGCCGGTGAGGGCTTCGATGCCCACATTCGACAGGGTGTTATAGCCCTGCACGGCGATCAGCGCACCCGTGGACAGCGTGAGGAATCCGACGATGACCACCGTGCCGCCGATGACTGCCAGCGCGCCGGTTCCCATCCCCATGCCTGCGATCTGGCGGAGCACCATGGTCGGATAGCGCCGGATGGCGTCGGCGGTATGCCAAAGAGCTTGGCCGTAGAAGGCCGTCTGCTCACCCAGCCTGCGGGTGCGGTCGACTGCCTTTTCCGCCGCCTGACTTACCCGTGATGGGCCGTCTACCTCTGCGGTCACGGTGCCACCTTGACGCCGAATGCGGTCGCCAGAATGTTGATGAGGAACAGCGCCATGAAGGCGAAGACGACGGTTTCGTTGACGGCGTTGCCCACTGCCGTCGGGCCGGCACCGACGTTCAGACCCTTGTAGCAGGCGATCAAACCGGCCGAAAGCCCGAACAGCAGTGCCTTCACCAGGGAGACGATCACCTGCGGTAACCCTGTCAGCAGGGTCATGCCTGCGATGAATGCGCCCGGTGTGACGTTCTGGACGAACACGACGAAGAAGTAGCTCCCGGCCAGACCGACGACGGCGACGACCGAATAGAGCAACAGCGCCACGAACGTCGCCGCTATCACCCGCGGCACGACCAGCGCCTGCACGGGATTGACGCCGATCACCTTCATCGCGTCGATCTCCTCGCGGATGGTCCTGGCGCCGAGGTCTGCACACATTGCGGTCGCGCCCGCACCGGACACGACGATCGCGGTCACCACAGGACCGACTTGCGTGACCGATGCCAGCGCTGCGCCTGCGCCGGATAGATCACCGGCGCCAACCTCGATGAGCACGATGTTCAAGGTGAAAACGATGAGCACGGTGTAGGGGATCGACAGCACGAGCGTCGGAACGATCGACACCCTGGCCACAAACCAGATCTGATCGATCAGTTCGCGTAAGGCGAAGGGACGGCGGAACATCGCGGCGAAGGTTTCACCGGCGAGCACGACGAAATCGCCCATAGCGAAGGCAGGTTTCGACCAGGCAGTCGCCGTCACTGCGGGGACGTTAGGGTTGGTGCTGTTAGCCGTCAATTTGAGCTCCTGCCAAAATGCCCACGTCAATAACCGAATATGCAGGTTGTCAATCAGGGGCCAGTTTCGCTCAGTCTGATCGAATATTGCTGATTATTAGTGTTGTCAATCGCCTCCGGGCGATACTCGTCGCCCGCGCATCTGTGTCGTTTGTTGCGGCGATTGCTCTCAATTCGCCGCAACAATCGCAACAGTCGGTGACGGTAGGCTCGCCAGCATGAGCGCTGACGTCGATCCCGCAGTTCCGCCGAGCGGGACCGGCTGCGTTGAATGCGACGCGGCGGGCGGTTGGTGGGTGCATTTGCGGAGGTGCGCGGCGTGTGGCCACATCGGCTGCTGCGACGACTCATTGGCGCGTCACGCCTCGGCTCATTGGCGGGACACCGGGCACCCGATCATTCGCTCGTTCGAACCCGGCGAGGACTGGTTCTGGAACTTCCAGACCAACGAGTACTACGACGGCCCCGCGCTCGCGCCTCCTGACTGCCGGCCCAAGGACGAGACCGTTCCGGGCCCGCGAGGCAGGGTGCCGCAGGACTGGGCTGAGCAGCTGCGTAACCGCGCCGTCTGAATGAACGACCCCTTCACCGGGTAGTCCGTGTCGGTGAACAAGCAGAAGCCTGAGACCGCCGACTCGAGCGTCGGACCGCAGGACGCCGACGACGACGTGCAAAGCGATCCGGCCAAAGGCGCGGACGACGGCGCCGACTGGTCCGATGAGGGTGGGGCCACGCCTAGCGGCCCGGCCGACACCGGGGATCACACGCAATAACTCGTTCCCGCACCACCATCCGGCGAAACGTTCGTGGAAGAGGGCAATGGGGCATAGAAAGAGAGCAACCGCTTAGAAGGAGTGCGATGAAGCTCATTTCGCCGCCGGATGCGATGTTCCTGCTAGTCGAATCCCGCGAGCACCCCATGCACGTCGGCGGTCTCGAACTGTTCGAGCCACCGGACGGAATATCGGGGCCCGACTTCCTTCGCGAGATACATCAGGCGATGGTCGCGCAACAGGACTTCCAGCCGACGTTTCGCAAGCACCCCGCCACACTGCTGGGCGGGATCGCAAATATCGGGTGGACCTTCGATGATGACGTCGATCTCGACTATCACCTGCGCCGCTCGGCGCTTCCTGCACCGGGCCGCGTCCGTGACCTGCTCGAGCTGACGTCGCGCCTACACGGCACCCTGCTCGATCGGCACCGGCCGCTGTGGGAGGCCCACCTGATCGAAGGACTCAGCGACGGTCGGTTCGCGGTGTACGTCAAGTTCCACCATGCCCTGATCGACGGGGTGTCGGCGCTGAAGCTCACCCAGCGCACCCTGTCGACCGATCCCACTGACACCGAGGTCCGGGTGCCGTGGAACCTGCCGCCGAAACATCGGCCTTCCACACCGGATGAGTCGTCGGTGCTTCAGAGGATCGGCCGAACCGTGGGCTCGGTCGCGGCGCTCGCTCCGTCGACGCTGTCGCTGGCGCGAGCCGCGCTGCTCGAACAGCAGCTGACCCTGCCATTCGGAGCGCCGAAAACCATGTTCAATGTGCCGATCGGCGGAGCCCGCCGGGTGGCCGCACAGTCTTGGCCACTGGAACGCATCCGCAAGATCAAGGCAGCAGCGGGCGTCACGGTCAATGATGTGGTGCTGGCGATGTGCGCGGGGGCGCTGCGCGCTTACCTCGCCGAGCGAAACGCGCTGCCGGACGCCCCGTTGATCGCGATGGTTCCGGTGAGTCTGCGCACCGAGGCCGAGGCCGATACGGGCGGCAACATGACCGGGATACTGCTGTGCAACCTCGCTACGGACATCGACGATCCGGCGAAACGCCTCGAGGCGATCAGCACCTCGATGCGCAAGAACAAGAAGGTGTTCTCGCAGCTGCCGCGGGCGCAGGCGCTCGCTCTCTCGGCGACGATGCTCGCTCCGCTGGGTCTGGGTGCGCTGCCGGGCTTCGCCTCGGCGGCACCACCACCATTCAACATCGTCATCTCCAATGTGCCGGGCGCACGCGAGCCGATGTACTGGAAGGGTGCCCGCCTCGACGGCAACTACCCGTTGTCGATCGCACTCGACGGCCAGGCCGTCAACATCACGCTCGCCAACAACGCCGACAACCTGGATTTCGGGCTGGTCGGGTGCCGCACCAGTGTGCCCCACCTGCAGCGCATGCTCGGGCACCTCGAGGACTCCCTCAAGGAGCTGGAACGCGCAGCGGGCGCCTGACCTCAATCAGGCGCGGTCGGCGAGAGCCTGCTTGGCGGCGTTGTAACCGGGGACAAACGTGATCCCGGGACCCCCGTGGCAGCCCGCGCTGCCCAGATAGAGCCCTTCGACCGGGATCGGTTGGTCGACATAGCCTTTCGGGCCTGGCCGGTTGGGGCCCATCTGGTCCGGATGGATCAGCCCGTGGCAGTAGTCGCCGCCGGGCGCTCCGAACATCGTGCCCATGTGCTTGGGGGTGAAGGTGGTGTGCCGAATGATGATGTCCTCGAAATTCGGTGCCAGCCTGGTGATCTTGTCGATCACCCGCTGGCCCATCTCGACCTTCATCTCGCCGTAGCTTGACTGCGTGTCTTCTACCGGGAACCACAGCGAGAACGCGGACGCCGCGTGCTTGCCCGGCGGTGCCAGCCCCCGGTCGTTGACGGACGGAATCTGCAGCGCGATCGAAGGGTCGGCAGGAACGATGCCACGCCTGCAGTCCTCCCACTGCTGCTGCAGCTCCTCCGGAGTGCTGAAAATACCGATGTTGGACTGCATCTCCGGAGCGTTGAGCAACTCGTAGGGCGCCGCGAACTCAGGTACGCCGTCGAGCGCGAAATGCATCTGCAGATAGCTGCCGCGGTGGTCGACGCGGGAGAAGCGTTCCCGTACCTCGGCGGGCAACGCGTTCGGGTCGAGCATGCCGTTGACCGTGAGATCCGGTGCGACGCCCGAGACGACGATCGGCGCCGAGATGGTCGAGCCGTCCTCGAGCCGAACCCCGGCGACGCGCCCGTCGGTCACCAGGATCTCGTCGACCTTGCTTCGCAACCGCAGCTCGCCGCCATTGGACGTGAACAGCTCCTGCAGATGCGATGTGAGCGCACCGATTCCGCCTTGCAGCTTCTTCACGAGCAGCGCATTTTCGTCCGGGACGGCGAATCCATAGGCCAACGCCGCGGCCGTGCCAGGGGTCGCAGGGCCACGGTAGGTGGTGTTCACCGCCAGGAGCGACAGCATTCCTCGCAGCGCGCCGTTCTTCTCCTTGTCGGGAAGATAGCGGTCGATCACATCGGTGACCGATGCAAACAACAGGTCGGTGATCGTCGACCGCTCGAATTCGTTTGTCGCACAGGCATACATCTCGTCGAGAGACTTCGGTGGCTGGCCGGCGTCGAACCGCCCCAGGGCCCGCGTCGGCGCCTGGCACCAGGCCATCAACCCCGCCATGCCGTTGACGGCCTCGGCGCCGTGCACCTCGTTGATGTGCGTCAACAACTTCATCGGGTCGGTGTAGTAGATCAGCGGTTCGTCGCCGACGCCCCGCAGCGACACCGACATCACGTCAAGATCGACGGTCGGCAGCATGTCGAGCCCGAGCTCGCGGCTGACGGTCGCGGCCGTCGGAATCTGGACCGAGCCCGCGATCTCGAACTTGTAGCCGTCGAAAAGCTCGACGGTGGAGGCCATCCCGCCGGCGTAGAGCTTGAAGTCGAGGCAGAGCGTGCGCAGCCCGGCCTTCTGGAGCAATGCGGCAGCGGTCAGCCCGTTGTGGCCCGCGCCGACGACGATCGCGTCAAAGTCAGCCATCGGCTGAGGCTGACACGGGTGCCAAGTTTTGTCAATAATGACGAAACTTTGGTATCAAGCGGTGTCGCCGATTCCCTGGCTCAGGGTCTGCAGCGCCTCCCGCGTCAACCGCGTCAACTCAGGCAGCGAGCGGTCGTCGCCGAGCATCCAGACCTCCATCGCCCCGAACACCGCGGCCGCGATGCACCGCGCGGTGACGGTGATCCGCATCCGCGCGTCTGTCCCGGGCTTCGGCGGGTTGTCTCCGATGAGATGTTCCTCGATGGCCTCGGCGAAGTCGGTTTCGACCTGACGGATGTGTCGCACGATGCGGCCGGGGTCGAGTTCCTGGGCGCGCAGCGACGGGATCTCCGCAACGGCCCAGTCGTCGTACGGTCTGGCCAGAATCGCCGACTGCACCGACTCGATGATCGACTCTCCGGGCGAGCGCGCCGCCAGCGCAGAGCGAAACCAGTGCAGCCCGACGTCGTAGTCGGCGAACAGCAGATCGTGCTTGGACGCGAAGTGGCGATAGAAGGTCCGCAGCGACACGCCTGCGTCGGCGGCGATCTGTTCGGCTGAGGTGTCTTCGACGCCCTGAGCGAGGAACCGGACAACCGCCGCTTGTCGCAGCGCTTCGCGCGTGCGCTCGCTGCGCGCCGTCTGGGCAGGTCGGACCATGTGCGTAAATTACCTTACGAAGGTTATGTCAATATTGACAAAACTCAATTCGGCCGAGAGACTCCAAAAATGGTTGCCCTCATCGTGCACGCGATCCTCGGCATCGCGGTCATCGCATTCATCGTCAAGTCGAATCGAGCCGTCTTCAAGCGCGTGGCGAGCGGCCCGCAGCTATCGACGATGGAGATCTTCTTGTGGTTCCTGGGCATTCTGTCGTTGCCGATCAGCTGGTACTTCAACATCCAGTACGTGCAGCAGTACGCCGAGAACCCGTTCTGGGGCCAGCCCACGTGGGCGGAGTTCATCACGATGGGCTACGCGAATCCCGCGTCCAGTTCGCAGGTCGTCGACTACACGATCATGAGCGTGCTCCTGGCGGTGTGGGTTGTCGTCGACGGCCGCAGGCGCGGGTTCAAGAACGCATGGCTCTACTTCGGGTTGTTCCTGTTCACGAGTTCGACGTTCGGCACGGCCATGTATCTGGCAACTATTGAGCGGCAGCGACGCCACAAGCTCGCGGCGTCGCCCGCCGAATCGGTGGCCTGACGCCCGGCACGGTCGGCTTAGAGTTGGGGGATGCTCGACGACGATCTGCGGCAGCGCCGCCTCGAGGTCATCCGGGAACACATGGACACCGAGGTGACCAAGGAGTTCGACCGCACCCTGGCCACATTCAATGGGCACCCGCGCTACGAGATCATGCCGACGGGCCAGGTCTTCGACGGCGACGACGAGGTGATGGGTTACTACCGGACCACGAGGACCGCGTTCCCGGACCAGCGTCACGACAACGTCCGATACCACGTCACCGACGACACGGTAATCGTCGAATTCGACCTGTTGGGAACCAATCTCGGTGAGTTCTACGGCCTTGCGCCGACGGGCAAGGCGTTTCGGGTGCCGATCATCGCGGTGTTCTTCTTCGAGGGTGACCGCATCGTCAATGAGCGGGTCTACTTCGACTCGGCGAGCCTGGTGACACAGATCGGCCGCGGCGAACTTCTGGCGCGGGTGGGCGAGCAGTGAAGGTTCACCATCTCAACTGCGGCACCATGTTCCCGGTCCGCGGTCCGGAGTGCGTGTGTCATGTGCTGCTTGTGGAGACCGACAACGGTCTGGTCCTCGTCGATGCCGGATTCGGAATCGACGACTGCGCCGATCCGAAAGAGCGGGTGGGGCCGATCCGGTTCGTCACCCGGCCTGTGTTCGAGTCCACCGAGGCGCCGGCACATCAGCTTGACCGGCTCGGCTTCCGGCGCGAGGACGTCCGCCACATCGTTCTCACTCACCTCGACACCGACCACGTAGGCGGCGCAGCGGATTTTCCGCAGGCACGAATCCACGTCACCTCAGCGGAAGCGGTCGCTGCGTTCGGCTCGCCCACCCGCGCGGAACGGGTCAGGTATGGCCGCCAGCACTGGGTGAAAGACCGCGACGTCGTCGAACACAGCCCCGCCGGAGAATCGTGGCGGGGGTTTTCGGCGGCGAAGGAGCTCGACGAGATCGCCCCCGGCATCGTGCTTGTCTCGCTGCCCGGCCACACTCGTGGTCACGCCTGCGTCGCGGTCGACGCGGGCCATCGTTGGGTGCTGCATTGCGGAGACGCCTTCTACCACTATGGCTCGCTGGACGGCACCCATGTGCCGCGCACCCTGTGGGCCATGGAAACCGCGGTTGCCTTCGACCGAAAGAAGATGTGGGACAACCACGCTCGCCTGTCAGAGCTCTACCACCAGGCAGAGCCGGACCTCTGCATTGCGCCTGCACACGACATGAAACTGTTCGAGCGGGCCAAGGTCACCGCCTAGGGCACCAGCACCACTTTGCCGACGTTCTCCCGGTCGGCCAGAATGCGATGCGCTTCACCGGCTTTCGCGAACGGGACGGCTTCGTGCACGATGGGCACGGCGACGCCGTCGGCCAGTGCGTCGGTGAGCGGACCAATCCACGGCTCCAAGGTGCCGCGGTCATCCCACAGCCTGAGCATGTTCAACCCGATGACGGCCTTCGAGTCTGAGAGCTGATTGAGCAGATTGAAGCCGCGCAACATGGGCAGCAGCTGAGGTATCGCGGTGCGCAGCGACCGCTTGTCGCCCTGCTGCATGGCAGAGAAGCCGTACGCGACGACCCGCCCGCCCGGCCGGAGCAGATCGTAGGAGCGCTTCAGCGACTTCCCGCCGAGCGCGTCGAGCACGATGTCGTACGGCGGCAGCCCCTTCCACCAGCCGTCCTTGCGGTAGTCGATGGCGCGGTCGACGCCGAACTCGGTGAGCCGCGCGTGCTTGCCCGGCGACGCCGTGCCGTGTATCTCCGCCCCGGCGGCCTTGGCCAGCTGGATCGCCGCGATGCCGACGCCGCCGGCGGCCGCGTGAATCAGCACGCGCTCACCGGTGCGGAGCGAACCGTATCCGTGCAGCGCCGCCCAGGCGGTCGAATAGTTGACCGGAATCGCCGCGCCCTGCTCGAAGCTCAGCGAGTCCGGGAGGGGCACCGCATCGGACGCTGCCACGTTGACGATTTCGGCATAGCCGCCGAACCGAGTTCCGCCGAAGACCCGTTCACCGACGCGCGCGGGGTCGACGCCGTCACCGACGGCCTCGATGGTGCCCGACACCTCGTACCCGACGACGCAAGGTGGCTTCGGCGCATCCGGGTAGAGGCCAACGCGCGCAAGATGATCGGCGAAATTCACCCCGGCAGCACGGACCGCGATCCGTACCTGGCCGGCCGACGGCGGCGGCGGGTCGGGCCGCTCCTGGACCTGCAGGACCGAGATGTCACCGTGCTTGGTGATCACGACTGCACGCATCTCGGGTCACACCGCCGACACGGCCGGCTGTTGCCCGCGCTTTCTGAGGCCGGACATGATTCTGCCGAGCAGGTCGTAATAGTGGGTGGGCGCCAGCCGTGTCAAGGCATCAATGACATACGCATCGGGCCCGACGAGGATGCGCGCCTTGCCCTGCTCGACACCGCGGTGGATGATCTCGGCGGCCTTGTCGGGTTCGGTCATGGTGAGCGCGGCGAACTCCTGGACCATCTGCTCGTGGCTACGGCCTCGGCCCTCGGGGTCGTTGCGAACTCGGCCGTTGCGCACGATGTTGGTGTTGATTCCGCCCGGATGCACGTTGATCGCCCTGACCCCGGTTCCGCGCAGCTCTTGCCGCAACGAATCGGTGAAGCCGCGGACCGCGAATTTCGCGGAGCAGTAGGCACTTTGGTTAGGCATGCCTGCGAGTCCGTACACGCTCGAGGTATTGACGATCGCGCCGTCGTTCTGCTCCACCAGGATAGGCAAAAACGCCCGGGTTCCGTTGACGACGCCGTGGAAATTGATGTCCCACAACCAGTTGTCGTCGGTCGGATCGGCGTCGAGCACGCTTGAAGCGAGGGCGACACCCGCGTTGTTGAACACCGCACCCAGGGGCGCCGGTGCCCAGTCCCGGACCTCGTCTGCGAAGTCGCGCTGAGCATCGGCGTCGCGAACGTCGAGGACCCGGATCAGCGTCGGCCCGTGCAGACTAGCCTCGGTTTCCTTCAGCCCACGCTCGTCGATGTCGGTGATGGCCACCGGGCAGCTGTGGTTCGAGAGTCGTTGTGCCAGGGCGCGCCCGATGCCCGACGCCGCTCCCGAGATGACGACCGTGCGGCCGCTGATTTTGCGGCGTTGTGACTTGCTCATCGTTGCTCCTCCAGTTCAGAGTTGCTGGCCGGTGCTGTGGCGACATGGCCGGAGATCAGCTCGACGAGCCGCTCCCATGCGCCGGCCGGCAGGTCGTGGCCCATCCCGCGGATCGTTTCCAGCCGTGCCCCGCGGATGGCGCGTGCGGTGGCGATGCCCCCGGTGGGGTGGACCATCCGGTCGCGGTCACCGTGGATCACCAACGTCGGCACATCGATGTGACGGAGTTCGGCGGTGCGGTCGCCCGAGCGGAAGATGGCTGCGAGCTGCCGCGGGGTGCCTGCGCTGGTCGGATCGCGGTCCCAACCGATGGCGGCCCTCTCGCAAACGCGCTGCTCGTCGAACGGGAAGCCGTGCGAGCCGATGTGGCGGAAGATGGCCATGTCGCGCTCCATAGCCTCGGAGCAAGTGCGCGGAGGCTTGGACGTCGCCAAAAGCAACCACGTCGAAGGCGCCGGTCGTCCGATTCGGGGTGCACCCGTTGTGGACATTATCGACGTCAGCGTGCGCACGCGGCCGGGATAGTGAGCCGCCACGGTCTGCGCGATCATGCCGCCCATCGAGATGCCGGCCAGGTGAACGTCCCGGTAGCCGAGCACGTCGAGCAGTCCGATGGTGTCACGCGCCATGTCGCCGAGATGGTACTGCAGTGGATGGTTGCCACCGCGCAGGATCGAGAGTGGCTTGGGCGCCGGATATTTCATATGGGTGGACCGCCCGACGTCGCGGTTGTCGAAGCGGGCAACGCGATAGCCGCGTCCGGCCAGCGCGGTGACGAAGTCGGTCGGCCACGAGCCGTGCAGTTGCTGTCCCAAGCCGCCGATGAGCACGATCGGCGGATCGTTGGGGTCGCCGATCTGCTCGTAGCACAATTGGATGCCGCGGCCGACGTCTACGACGTGTTGTTCTTCTGTCATGCCTCGCCTCCCGCTCGCTCCGGTCCTCGCTGCGCTGCGATCCTCACTCGCGCTCGGCTTCGGGAAGTCACGCCGAAACCTGCTCGGAACTGTTGAGAGTGGTTGATCTCGATCCCACCTTTCGTCGATAGACAACGGCACGGCCGCCGTGTCCTGGTGCAGTGGCCACACCGCGGGAGTGGATAGGCTCGCCGGCGGCATACGTTGTGCCGAATTCGAATTCACGCAGCAACGTCCGAAGCGTGACGTTCATCTCCATGTTGGCGAATGCAGCGCCGATACAGCGGCGGATGCCTCCCCCGTACGGGATCCAGGTGTGGGTGTCCGGGTTGCCGGCGAGGAAGCGGTCTGGGTTGAACGACTTCGGGTCCGCGAAGTTCCGTTCGGATGCGTGCGACATCGTGATGCTGGCTATGACGGCATTACCCTCAGGAATGACCCACTCGCCCAGCCGGATTCGCTCACGTGCGACCCTGATGGTCGCCTCCACCACAGGACGGACGCGCTGGACTTCCCAGATCGTGGCCTGAAGCAGCTCAGACCCGCCCGCATCGACCTCGGCGGTGAGCCGGGACAACAACCGCGGGTGCCTCCGTAGCCGCTCGATGGACCACGCCAGCGTCGTCGCCGTGGTCTCGTGACCCGCGGCGAGCAGTGTGAGCAGCTCGTCGGCGATGTGATCGTCGCTGATCGGTGAGCCGTCTTCGTAGCGCGCCTGCAGCATGAGGGCGAGCACGTCGCTGCGTTCCTCGAACGCTGGGTCGGCGCGCGCCTCTGAGATGAGCTCCGCGACGATCTCGTTGTACCGCCTGCGATGCCGCTGGACCCGCCCCCAGGGGCTCCACGGGCCGAGATCGCGCCGAAAGGCCGCAGGCATCACCGCCATTCGCGAGGCGAGCGGGATCATCGGTGGAAACAGTTGGCGCAGTTCATCGAACGCGCTGCCCTGAGCGCCGAACACGGTACGAAGGATGGCGTTGAGGGTGATGCGCATCATCGGCTGTAGAGTTTCGAACTCCCGGCCCTCTGGCCAGCTCTCGATCTCGCGCATCACCTCTTCTTCGACGATCGCTTCGTAGCCGACCATCCGCTTGCCGTGAAACGGTGGCACGAGCAGCCTGCGACGCGCGCGGTGCTCGTCGCCGTTGAGGCTGAATGTCGAACCCGGACCGAGCACTGTGCCGAGGTTGGATGCGCGGCCGACGAGGTCGCTGCTTGTGGTGAACAGATCCTTGATCAACGACGGGTCGCTGACCACGGCGGTGTCGCCGAATATTGGCAGGTTCACTGTGAACGCGCTGCCGTATCGCTTGCCGATCGCGGAGACGGCACGATGCCGCGCGGTGAGGAATGCGATGCCCATGACGGCCTTCGGAATCCGCGGCCCTGGCGGCATCCGTACCGGGTCCGTCGTCGCCTCGCCCATGTCACCCCTCTGTGTGCTGGTACTCGCAGGTACCGGTAACGGTACGCGACCGTACCGCCGACGACAACCCCCTTGTACATGTGCGCAATAGCCGCCAGTTTGAAGGTGGGCCGTGCCTGGCCGAAGCAATCCCGCGGTGGTGCCTGCACGAATACGCTGATCTCGTGGAACTCGGCGTAGGCGCCGTAACCGGGAAACCGTGGTTTGGCATCCTGGGTCCGCTGGCCGCCGGAGTCGAAGGCGGGCAGCGGCTTGAGCTTGGTGGGCGCAAGCAGCGGGAATTGCTTGCGCTGCTGTTGATCAACTTGAATCGGTGCGTTCCGGCGGACCGCATCGCCGACGCGCTGTGGCGAGGCGAGCCGCCAACAAGCGCAGACGTCACATTGCGTAGCCATGTTTCGCATCTCCGACGCCGGTTGGCCGGCATCGGCGCGGACGATGCCCTGATGACCCGGCAGGCGGGGTATGGCCTGTTCGTCGCTCCCGACCAAGTTGATGCGACGCATTTCGAGCGTCTGCTGGAGTCAGGCCGGGAGGCATTGGGGCTCGGCGACATGGAACGCGCCGCGCGACTCCTCGCAGAGGCGGCTGAGTTTGTGGAGAGGCCCGGTGCTCGACGACTTGGGGCCGCCGGAATTCGCAGATGCCGACGCGGCGCGGCTTGACGAGCTTCGGCTGACCGCGCTGGACCACCGTATCGATGCCGACCTTGCATTGGGCAAGCACCATCCGGTGATCGCCGAGCTGGAGCGATTGGTTGTCGCGCATCCGTTTCGGGAACGGCTGCACGGCCAGCTCATGCTGGCGCTGTATCGATCGGGCCGGCAGGCGGATGCCCTGGCGGTGAGCTCGTCGGTACGGCGCCGCCTCGCCGACGAGCTCGGTGTAGACCCGAGTCCGGATCTGCGTGATCTGGAGACCGCTATCCTCCGCCACGATCCGGCGCTTCTGCTCGCCCAAAAAGAGGTCAACGATGCACCGATACCAAGCGTGCCGCGCGGCGCGCTGACCAAGTACCACCCACCGACCTCCGCCCGATCGCTCGTGGTCCGCACGCGCCTGACTGGCTTGTTGCGGGACGGTTCTCTTCGGCGCTTGATCGTGATCCACGGGCCCGCGGGCTTCGGTAAGACCACACTGGCAGCGCAATGGCGCGAGATCCTTCTCGAAGAGGGCGTCACCGTCGCATGGCTGACTATCGATAGCGACGACAACAACGTCGTATGGTTTCTTGCGCACCTGATCGATGCGGTTCGCAGCGCTCGGCCCACGTTGGCGGAGGGCCTTCGGCAGGCGCTGGAAGCCCGCGGCGACGAGGCAGGACACTACGTTCTGACGTCGCTCATCAACGAGATCGATGGGGGCGGCACTCGTTTCGTCGTAATAATCGATGACTGGCACCGAATCAGTAACGCCGTGACGATCGAGGCGCTGGCCTACCTGCTGGACCACGCCAGCCATCAGCTACAGGTCGTGGTAACCAGTCGCACACGAGCCGGATTGCCGACGGGCCGGTTGCGAGTCCGCGACGAGTTGGTCGAAATCGACGGCGCTGCTTTGCGTTTCGACATGTCCGAATCGCGCTCTCTTCTCGTGGACGTGGGCGGTTTGACGTTGGACAACGCCGATGTGGCCCACCTGGAGCAGACAACCGACGGCTGGGTCGCGGCGCTGCAGCTGGCGTCGCTGTCCCTGCGTGATTGCGCCGATCCTGCCGCGATGATCAGCCGAATGTCCGGCCGTCACCACGCAATCGGCGAGTACCTGGCCGAGAACGTGCTCGGCATGCTCGATGCCGAGATGCTTGATTTCCTGATGGCCACTTCGCTCACCGAGCGAATCAACGGCGATCTCGCGTGCGCATTGGCGGGCGTAGGCAACGGACAGGCGCTGCTGGAGGAGGTCGAGGAGCGAGATCTGTTCTTGCGTCGGCTCGACGAGGAACGGGAGTGGTTTCGCTACCACCATCTGTTCGCCCAGTTCCTGCAGCGCAGGCTCGCCAGGGACCAACCCCTCCGCATCGCGCAGCTCCACGCGACCGCATCCCGCTGGTTCGCCGAGCACAACCTGCTTCGCGAGGCCGTCGACCACGCGCTGGCGGCGGAGGAAGAGGAACGCGCAATCGAACTGGTCGAGATGCTCGCCGCTCAGCTGGTCGAGCACTCGCAGATGTCGACACTGCTGGCGCTGGTTTCAAAACTGCCACCCAACATCGTCGAGCTCAGCCCGCGCCTACAGCTCACCATGGTGTGGGCCAATGTGTTGCTGCAGCGGCCGGCCGCCACACGTGCCGCGATGGATGCATTCGAATCCGCCGTGCAAAAGCGCGCGCTCAGTTCGTCCGAACTCCGGGCCACGCGGATAGAGGCCGATGTCATCCGGGCGGTCGTCGAATGCCATGCGGACCGCACTGCGGGCGTGGGCGAGCTGGTGGCCGAATGCCTATCCAACCCGGATTCCGTGCGGCCATGGGTGGTGGCCGCCGCCGCAGACGTTGCATCGTTGCTCGAAATCTATCGGTTCAATTTCGACGCCGTACGCACACAACAGGATTGGGCACACCCCTACCACCAGAAAAGCAGCGGCCCCTTCACGATGGCATATGGGCATTGCCTTGTCGGCATCGCGGCGAACGAGGAGCTCGACGTCGCAGAAGCCGAGCGATGCTTCCGCGAGGCGCTGCGGGTTACCGAACTATCGGGTGATACCCACTCTCATCCCACGCGTTTGGCCTGCGTGCTGCTCGCGGAGCTGTTGTACGAGCGCGGCGAACTGGACAAGGCCGATCGGCTCGTCGACGAGAGCTACCAGCTGGTGGCCGAAGGCGGTGTGGTGGAGATGATGATCGCCCGGTACGTCATCGGTGCGCGCATCAAGGCAGTGCGCGGCGACCGCAACGCCGCGTCTGTCCGCCTGGACGACGGTGCACGGGTCGCGACACGGCTCGGTCTCCCACGGCTCCGCGCTCACATCGAAAACGAGCGGATGCGGCTCGAGCTGCCGGTCGACGAACGCCAGGGGCGGCTCGATCACCAGGTCGCTCTACCGGACGGCGGGCTGGGCGAGATTACCGCGCAGCTCCGCGACGAGACCGAGATTCGTCGTCTGCTTGCCAATCAGCCGGATAGCGCCTGTCAACATGCACAAGCCTGGGTTGAACGACTCGAACATCAGCGGCGCCCGCGCGCGCTGCTGCAGGCCAACCGACTCCTGGTGGCCGCCCTGAGCGCTGCGAACCGAACCGACGAAGCCAAGCAGACACTGGCAAGCATCGCCGCACAATGCGCCGAGCGCGGCATGGTCCGCTACCTGCTTGACGGCGGGCCACAAGTTGTGGCGCTACTGAAGGAGCTCCGCGACGACCTGCACGGCTGCCGGTGGCTGCCTGCATGGAAAACTGTCCCGCTGGCCTTTCTCGATAGCGTGGTCGGCAATGCCCAGAGCGCCAGCTCCGGCGCCGTTGAACATGCCGCTCAGGCCTGACCGCCACGCACAGAGTCAACGGCGCTTCAACGGATCTTCAACATCGGTTCGCGAACGTGTTCGCATGTCTCAGGGCGTCGGCTCCCTCCTACGCCTGGACACCACTCACCGAAAGGCCGCTCATGCCGAACATTCCCACCCACATCGCCCGGCTGTTCGACGACTCAGGCGCAGGCGCCCGACGCATCGACCGCGAAAACCGATCCCGATTCGACGGGCAGCCCCGCAGGCGCTCGCCGCGCGCGCGGAACGAGCGTCATTAGCGAAGGTTCGGCGTATCAAGCGCGTGATGCGCGCCGATGGGGCAAGCTGATCGGCTGTGACACGTTGGCATCCGCTCGAACCCGCAGACGCCGCTTTTTTCGAATCGGCTCCGCACGTCTTCGTCTACCAGACGCGCTTCGCCGCCTCGCCCGCGAAGGTCTGGGAGCAACTCACCTCGGATGCGTCGATCGCGGCGTGGGGTCCGGCGACCAAGGCGGTCAACTGGACCTCGCCGCGCCCCTTCGGCGTCGGCACCACCCGTGAAGTCGTCGCCGCCGGCGGCCCAACCATGCGCGAACGCTTCTTCCGCTGGGACGAAGGAAGTCGCCACTCGTTCGCGGCCTACGAGTCGACACTGCCCCTCTTCAGGCGCTTCGCCGAGGACTACATCGTCGAACCCGACGGAGCCGAAACGTTGTTCACGTGGACGTTGGCGATAGAGCCGAAAGGTGCACTCGCGCTGCCGTTCAGGCTGTTGGCGCCTGCGGTGAAGGCCGCTTTCGGGCAGGTGCCCAGCGGCGGCCAGCGCTACTGGGCCAAATATTCAAGCAGAAATTAGGCGCGGTTGGTTTCGTTTCGGGGCGCTCCGCCGTTGTGGTTTTTTCGACGCGCGAGTCTGGTTGCCCTGTGCTTACCGTCACTCCATATCGCCCGGTGACTGCCTTGCGGAATTCCATTCGGAAGAACACCATTCGCTTGCTGACCCTGTTGCTCATCGCCTCGATATCCGTTGTGGCCCCACCGATCGCTGTTGCAGATCCCCCACCCGGGGGCGGCGCATCTATCACCGCGATCGAGCCGGTCAACGACCGCTGGGAGACTACTGCCCGGCATCGACGGCGGCGACAACCTCGACCCAGGCGTTGATATGGCGCCCGGCACCAAGAGCTGGTTCGGGATCACCGACATCCAAGGGTTTTTCGCCGACAAGAACGTCAACGTCGTCTCGCCGCCGGGCGGCTCGTTCAGCTGGTACACCGACTGGGTCGGTGACGCCGGCAAGCAGTACCAGACTTACATGACGAAGGAACTGCCGCCGCTGATCAACAAGGAGCTGAAGACCAACGGCAAGAACGCGGTCGGTGGCTTGGCGAGCACCGGCGGCACCGCGATCGATTACGCGGTTCAGGCGCCGGGTCTTTCCAAGGCAGTCGGCTCCTACAGCGGCTGCCCGGCCCCGTCGGATCCCGATGCGGCGCAGAATGTCTCGTTGATGCTCGTCGGTGGCGGCGCGAGCGCAGAGGCAATGTGGGACCCCCTCGGCGGCCCGCTGTGGGTGGCCCACGACCCGTCGGAGAACGCCACGATCGGTCCTGCGCTGGGGGCGGCCAACAGGGCCTAAAGGTTCTCCGGCGCACCTTCCGTGTTTTCTTGGAATCGGTAGGTGCGAAGGTCGCTGTGCACCTAGCGGAATGAACACTTCCCGCCTGCTGACGCGCTCGCCGCTGGGGCGCTGATGTCGCTGAGCGTTGCGATCGCTGGTCTGGGCTGGCCAAAGGTACGGCCCAGACCCGGCCCGAAGGTCCTGACGGCTCGATTGTGAGGTTCGTTTTGAATCTCGGTCGGCCCGTCTCTCTGCTTCACGGCGTATGCACAGCAATTTGTATAGAAATTATCAGTAATTTGCACAGCCTCGATAAAATTCGGCTATTCACCCAAGATTGCTGTCCATTCAATTTGCTCAATCTGCGATTTTATTGTTAGAAGCTTGTCAGACTGCTGATATTGAGGCAGCCCGCCAGCTGTGGGGTGGGGGGATCCACAGGCCCATAAGCTTCAGGAAAAGGAACTCCGATGACAAGTCTGCCCACCCTTGAGCCAGTCAAACGGAACAAATTCCCCGCACTCGCCGCTGCCGCGGCGATAGCTGCGGCGGGCATACTCATCACGGCCCCGGTACCCGCGCAGGCGGCTCCGCCGTGCACCCAGTGGGGATTCCCGAACGGGGGCAACGGCTTCACGAACGATATTGGACAAAGCTTGCTTTTCCAGGCCGGCGGGAAAACCCTGACCCAGGCCGCCGCCTCCTGGACCGGGCCCAATGGGACGAAAGGGAGCGGCTATCTCAACGGCTCTATCAACGGCAGCGGGTTGAACTTCACGTGGAAGGGCGACGGCGGTCCCCCCAACTTCACAGGCGGAGCCACCATTACGTTCGTCGGCACTGTGAATAATGACGGTAGCGCCGGTGGAACCGTCAGCTACTCGACTGGCGGCCCGGGATCGTTCACATCTAACAAACCGATGACGTGCCTCGATGCGCCGCCACAGCAGCAGGACCAGCAGAGGCCGGCGGACACCGCGCCCCAAGTGTTTACCAATGCCATCACTCCGTCCTTCGACGGGCAGGCATCCGTCTTCAACGTGACTCTTAAGAACTCCTCCCCGCTGCCCGCAACCTGCAACTACGAGGCGGTCTCGCTGAATCCCCTGTTGCCCTCGGACACGACGAGAACTTTCGACGTGCCCGCCAACGGGAGTCACACCGAATCCTTTGATGGTGTCAAAACCGGCACCAAGTACAAGATCACGATCCCGTGCAACGACAGCAGCGGCAAGCAGACCGAACCGCTCGGAAGCGTGAACCAAACGGTGACGTGGTAGCCAGCCCGAGCCGTTCTTCCGCCCGGTAGGCCCATCCACTCCCTTGGGGTGGCGGGCCGACCGGGATCTGACCGTTTGTATCTTGCCGCCTGCGGGGCAGTGCGGACGTCCCGTGGTCACGATGTCGGGCAGGCGCCCAATTGGGGGTGGGCTGGCGGTCCGGTACCGTACTGTTTTGCAGTCAAGCCAGCTCACCGCAGGAAGGTTGATCTCGCCCGAGCGATCGTGTCACCGTTCATCGAAAAGGCTAACGGGTGCATCGGATTTCGATTGGCCGCCTGGTCAGACGACGGTGGATGGTGCTGGTTGCAGTAGCGGTCGTCGCGGTCGCTGGTTTCGCTGTGTACCGGCTGCACGGCATCTTCGGGTCACACCACACCACCTCCACCGCTGGCGGTCTATCCAACGAGATCGTTCCGTTCAACCCCAAACATGTGGTCCTCGAGGTGTTCGGGCCCCCGGGCACCGTCGCGACGATCAGCTATCTGGATGTCGAAGCTCAGCCGCAACGAGTCGACAACGCGACGCTGCCCTGGTCCTACGACAAGACCACCACCGACCCTGCGGTCTTCGTCAACGTTATGGCGCAAGGTAATAGCGGATCAATCGGCTGCCGGATCGTCATCGACGACGTCGTCAAAGACGAGAGAACGGTCACCACGACGAACGCCTACACCTACTGTCTGGACAAGTCCGGATGAGCAACCATCACGAACCACGCGGTTCGTTTGCGCAGATGATCCGGCAATTTTCGGTGCCGATCGCGGTGTTCTGGCTGGCCCTGGCGGCGGTTACGAATGTTTTCGTGCCGCAATTGGAGAACGTAGCAAAACAACACAACGTGTCGCTGAGCCCCCAGGATGCGCCGTCGCTGCAGGCCAGTAAACGCATCGGCAAGGTGTTTCACGAGTTCGATTCCGACAGCGCTGCGATGATCGTCCTTGAGGGCGATCAGCCGCTCGGTGCCGACGCGCACCACTACTACGACGGCTTGATTCGAAAGCTCTCCCAGGACACCAAGCATGTGGAGCACATTCAGGATTTCTGGGGGGATCCGCTGACGGCGGCGGGCTCGCAGAGCGCCGACGGCAAGGCGGCGCTGGTGCAGGTGTATCTCGCCGGTAATCAGGGCGAGTCGTTATCCAATCAGTCCGTCGATTCTGTGCGCGACATTGTGGACCACACGCCGCCGCCGCCTGGGGTCAAGGCCTATGTCACCGGCGCCGCGCCGCTGGTCACCGATCAGTTCGAGGTGGGCAGCAAAGGTACCTTAAAGGTCACCCTGATCACTATCGGGGTGATCTTGATAATGCTGTTTATCAACTACCGTTCTGTCACCGTGATTCTCGTCCTCTTCACGGTGATGATTGAATTGACCGCGGCGCGCGGAGTCGTCGCCGTTCTAGCGAACTACGGGATCATCAAGCTTTCGACGTATTCGACCAATCTGCTGACGTTACTGGTCATCGCCGCAGGCACGGACTATGCGATCTTTATCCTCGGCCGCTACCACGAAGCACGCCTCACTGGGCAAGATCGGGAATCAGCCTTTTACACGATGTACCGGGGGACCGCGCACATTATCTTGGGCTCGGGCCTGACGATTGCCGGCGCGGTGTTTTGTCTGACCTTTACCCGGCTCCCGTATTTTCAGAGCCTGGGCATTCCCGCTGCAATTGGCGTCTTTGTCGCGCTGGTGGCCGCACTGACCTTGGCGCCGGCGATGCTGACCGTCGGCCGACATTTCGGGCTGTTCGACCCCAAGCGCACGATGCGCACCAGGGGCTGGCGGCGCGTCGGCACGGCCATCGTGCGCTGGCCTGGACCCATCCTGGTGGCGACGATTGCGGTGGCGCTGATCGGCCTGCTCGCCCTGCCGGGCTACAAAACGAGTTATGACGCCCGCCACTACATGCCTGCCAGCGCCCCGGCCAATATCGGCTACGCGGCCGCGGAGCGGCACTTTTCGCAGGCCCGGCTGAACCCCGAATTGCTGATGATCGAGGCCAATCACGATCTGCGTACTCCGGCCGACATGATCATCCTGGAACGGGTGGCCAAAGCGATCTTCCACACCACGGGAATCGCTCAAGTGCAGTCCATCACCAGGCCCTTGGGAACGCCACTGGACCACAGCTCGATCCCGTTCCAGATCAGCGCGCAAAGCAGCGGCCAGATCGAGAACCTGAAATTCCAACAAGACCGGGGCGCTGACTTGTTGAAGCAGGCCGATGAGATCAGTAAGACGATCGGCATTCTGCAACAGCAGTATGTCCTGCAACAGCAGTCGGCCGCCGCGACCTCCGAACAGACCGAGGCGTTTCACGCAACCGTCGAGACGGTCACCACGCTGCGCGACGAGATCGCCAATTTCGACGACTTCCTCAGGCCGCTGCGCAACTACTTCTACTGGGAGCCGCACTGCTTCGACATTCCGATCTGCGCGGCGCTGCGATCCGTCTTCGACGCACTCGACGGTATCGACGCGCTGACTGACCAGTTCGGGCGTATCACAAGCAGTTTGGACAAATTGAACGCGCTCCAGCCGAAATTAGTGGCGCTGCTGCCACCCCAAATCGCCTCCCAGGAGACCAATCGGGACCTGACCCTGACCAACTACGCCACCACGTCGGGGATCAACGACCAGACCTCTGCGGCACTGCAAAACGCGACCGCTTTGGGACAAGCCTTCGACGCCGCCAAAAACGACGACTCCTTCTACCTGCCCCCAGAAGTCTTCACCAACGCCGAATTCCAGAGGGGCCTGAAACTATTTCTCTCCCCGGACGGCAAAGCCGCTCGGATGATCATCACCCATGACGGCGATCCCGCTACCCCCGAAGGCATTTCACATATCGACGCGATCAAGAGCTCAGCCGAGGAAGCCCTCAAAGGCACACCGCTGGCCGGGTCCAACCTCTACCTGGCCGGCACCGCGGCGACCTACAAGGACATCCAAGACGGCGCCAAATACGACCTGATGATTGCCGGAATCGCCGCGCTGAGCCTGATTCTGCTCATCATGATGTTCATCACCAGAAGTTTGGTGGCCGCGTTCGTAATCGTGGGCACGGTGGCACTGTCGTTGGGCGCGTCTTTCGGGCTTGCCGTGCTGATCTGGCAGGACATCTTCGGTGTTGAGTTGTACTGGATCGTGCTGGCGCTGGCCGTCATCCTGCTATTGGCTGTGGGGTCGGACTACAACCTGCTGCTGATCTCCCGGTTCAAGGAGGAGATCGGCGCCGGTCTGAAAACCGGCATCATCCGCTCGATGGCCGGCTCCGGCGCGGTAGTGACAGCGGCCGGCCTGGTGTTCGCTGCCACCATGGCCTCCTTCGTGTTCGCCGATTTGCGGATTCTCGGTCAGATAGGGACAACCATCGCGCTCGGTCTGCTGTTCGACACGCTGATCGTGCGGTCGTTCATGACACCGTCCATCGCCGTGCTGCTCGGGCGCTGGTTCTGGTGGCCGCTACGAGTGCGCCCCCGCCCCGCCAGCCAAATGCTTCAGCCCTACGGATCACGCCAGGCGGTTCGTCAACTGCTCCTGTGGGAAGACGAGGACCCTGCGGTGACCTCCGATCCACCGCCACGCACTCAATCTCGCTAATTGGCCTTGTCGATGTTGGCCCAGGAATCACTCGCTCGGATTGTGGGCGAGCACACCAGATTCCGTGGGCTCCGTCAAAGAAACTTTCTGCAGACGCCCGTTCAACCGTGCGACCCTGAATAGCTGAATGGCTAGGTTTGTGGACGTCAACATGGGGATCCCCCCGATGAATGTGCGCACGGAGGGCTTGGCTCCATGTAACAGTTCGAGGCAGCCGAACACATAGAAGGCGCCGATCGTGAAGATGGCAGCGGGTATCGAGTACGCAAGTAATGATCGAGCATCAGAAACTATTTCCGCCGCATAGTCGAACTCATCTTTCGACATTGATTCGCCTTTGCGCAATTTACGCAAAACCGATTTGTGGGCCCCCACTTCTTCGCTTATCGGAGCCGGTGTTCTATCCTCCAACCGCTTTACGAACACAAATGCACAAACGGCGAATACAACTCCCAGCACAGCAGTGAGTATCGTCAGATAAGCCCACAGACTGAGATTCACCATCCCGCTCCTTTGCTCTGCCGTCGGACTTTGCATGACGCCGCAGATGCGAGAGTCCCTGCGGTCGGCTATCGAGAACCTTCGAAAACGCTACCTCAACAACCTGGTTCTCTTGATGCCAGCACAGAACGTTTCACACCCCCCAATACGTGGACGTGCTTGTGCACGTCAGATTCCGGGAGCCGGCGCGGGAGGCAGCAGCGAAATAGTGATTGGACTACATGAATCTTGGTGGCCAGGGCTGGGATCGAACCGGCGACCTTCCGCTGTTCAGGCGGAGTTCTGGCTGACAGCACCGATGCGCACCTCAGCCCGGCCGACCAGCATGCAACTCGCCGACGGCGCCGAAGACGACGCGCAGGAACTCAACGGCAGCCACAGCGTCGCTGACGACCATGCGGGGCGTGACCGCGTGGAATCCCGGCGGATGGGTGTAGCGCGGTTCAGCCGACTGATGCTCTGAAGTCAATACCTTCTTGCGCCGCCGGAGCCCATTGGTCCATATCGACGACCGGGTAGATCTGGAACACGTTGTAGGGAGCGAACTTCATTGTTTCGGTGAGCAGCTCAGATGGGTTGTCGGTCTCGACGATCGCGAAGCCGCCTTCTGCGTCCAGTCGGGCGACGAATTGGTGGAACGTCGTGCCAGCGGGTGGCTGCCATTTTGAGAACAGTTCCAAACCCCGGCGGGTGCTCTCTTCGTTGTCCTTGCCGGAGCCCCCAGAACGCGTCGTCCAGGTCATGGCGTACTTCATTGTTCCTCCTAGCGCTTGCGCCTACGACCAAATCGACCAAGCCCGAACAACACTCGAACACCCCAGCTGAAGGCCCGGCTGGTTTCCGGCTCTTGGTCAGCCGGGCCGGTCGGTTGCAGGGGTTCGCATTCTAGGGGGTCTACGGCCTTGAGTATCTCGGTCGCTCGCTGTCCTGCCGGTCGAGCTTGACCGTGGCCACCGGACGGCGAAAGATCACATCGGTCCGTCGCGTCCCGCCGCGCGGACAGGCCACAGGAGGAGCCGTGATTGGTGTCAACGTCAGGTTCCAGTACGAGGATTCGTTCGACCGCGCGCGAGTGATCGGCGTTGCCGACAATGCTCGGGCGACGTTCGAAGGCATGCCAGGCCTTCGCTTCAAGTTCTTCACACTGGACGAGTCCGCCCGACGGGCGAACAACTTCTACGTCTGGGATTCGAAAGAGGCGGCGCTCGAGTTCTTCTCCGACGAGCTTCGCCAGCGGGTGACCGATCTTTACGGCGTCGCACCGACGATCGAGTACGTTGAAATCGCGCAGATCGTCGATAACTCTGGCTCATAGAACTCCCAATCGCCGTCCCTGGCGTAGCCGCACTGCGCTGAGTTAGCGCGCGATCACCACTCCTCCACCGTCCCGTCCGGGTGGGCAACGAAGGTGTGCCAGCGCGGCGAGGCTTGGCGGGCGTAGTACTCGGCCCAGGCCCGCCGCCGTTCCCCGAGATCAGCACCGCGATCGCCCACCTACGCAAGGTTCTCGGCGACCAGACCAAATCCTGGCCAGCATCGCCAACTACTGCACCCGAATTAATGACTCAGGACACTAGAAGCATCGTCGGGCCGCGTCCAGGTAGCACGGACTGCTGTCATCAACTCAGGTCTAGCTCGGCCCGCCACCGGGGCGATTGGGTGGCGGGCCGATATAAGAGTTGGACGCCTCACTGCACGGGTTTAGTTCCCTCCGACTCGAACATTCGCCGGGCCGCTCTCGGCCGGGCTGTGGTGGCGCGGTCAGGTCGTGGTCGCGGCGCGTTCGATGTCGAGGAGCTGCTCGCCGCGCCGTTCCGCGTCGTAGGCTTTGCGACCGCCGCGCAGGCCGAAGAGTCGTTTGGACACCAGCAGATACACCACGGCGGCCACGTTGATCGCGAACGTCACTGTCCGGGTGAGCGTGACGCCTTTAATCAGATCGTGAATCTCCAATGGCAGGAAAATGGCAGTCGCTACCACAGCGAAGTATTCGCCCCATCTCTTCAGCAGCCACAGCCCGATGCCTTCGACGAGTTCGAGAACCGCGTAGGCCGACAAGATCAGCACCAGCAGGGTCAGCGTTGACGGTTTGGTTGCCAGTGCCTTTTCCAATTCATGCACGGCGGTCATCTGATCGACCTTGAACCCACTGGCGCGCAACAGAGGCAGGTCCCGGTCCAGAGCGGCTTGGATGGATCCCTGGGCGCCACGGAACTTCCACACCGCCCACGCCGCGAGGCCGATGAGCACGGCCCGCACCCAGCGTTCCACCGCCAGTGCGCGGACGATGATGGCCTGACGCAGCGCCTTGCCGCGCAGCACCATTGGAGCGTCGTCAGCCGGTCCGCGGCCGTGCGGTGCGCCGAGGGTGAATTCGCCGCAACGCAGACAGCGCCACACTTCGCCGAGGCCGGTCAGTCCGCTCAGTCGATGTGCGAGCGCCTCGTCGTCGGGGGCGTAGGTCATGTGGCCACGGCGGGCGCACGTACGCAGCTCCCAGCGGTTGACGCCGTGATGTCCTGGCACGGTGGTCGCTCCTTCTCGGCGCTCTGGTTTGTCGGAGGCTCCCCGCGACAATCAGGCCATGGCCTCGCCTACCGCCGATACCATTCTGACGCCCAAGCAACCCCCGTCAGTGCCCCCGTGCACGCAGCCGCGCTCTCCGAACCGGTCCCCTATCCCCTCGCACGACTCGCATAGCTGCGTCCGTCCGTCTCAACACCACCGGCGCATTGGCCCTGCGGGTCCCTTGCTGTCGATTCTTCTCCTCCGGATCGACAACCACGGCCACCGATCGAGCGAGCCGGGCGATGCGGCGTTCGAGGCGTTCCGAGGGGCGGTCGAAGAGGGATTCGCCCGTACGCACCGCGTCGAGGATTACGCGCGCCAACTGGGCTACAGCGTGCGAACCCTCACCCGAGCATCGCATCTCGCCACCGGCTACGGGGCAAAGCGCGTCATCGCCGAACGGGTCCTGTTGGAGGCCAAGCGGTTGCTGGTGCACACCGATCTCACCGGCACAGCGATCGCAGCGCGCATAGGCATGCCCGATCCCGCCGCATTCGGCAAGTTCTTCCGCCGCCACACAGGAGAAACACCTGCGACCTTCCGGGATCGCGCCCGCGGCGTTGGTCACAGCAGTTAGCAGACGTCACAACTCAACGCCAACAACACAATTGGTGCGGCGCTGATGGCGATGGCGGCAGCCGCGGCCCCTAGGAACGGCGCCATGTATCGAGTGTTGATTCGCATGATTGACTCCCTGCACGTCGGCCATTTCGTTCTGTCTCCAGGCTAAACAGGTTCAGGCCGGCGGGCCGCACCTCACGTCGCGTGCAGTTGAACGCGGGCGTAGGCGTTGTTGCCGTAACCGCGGGGATTCCACAGGGACGCAGGTGATTCGGGCTGGGTCATTCCCTTGTCGTCCCAGGCGCGTGCGGTGATATTCAACGGTCCGGGCGCTACATCGACGGTGAGCGACCACGGCGACCATGCCCACTTGCTGCGGGCAGGGTGCAGTTCGGCTTGGCGCCAGGTATGACCACCGTCGAGGGACACGTCGACGCGTCCGATGCCCTGGCCGTCACCGGCCATCGCCCAGCCGCGGACCGTCAGGGCACCGGCCGCGATGTGGTCGCCGTCGGTAGGCGTGAGAATGTCGCAGTTGAGCGGCAGGGTGGACAGTGAGATGCCTTCGCCCTCTGCGACGGTGTCGGGGTCAGTCTCGGGCGGCAGGATGCGGTAATCGAGGGCCTGGAAGTAGTTGTGCGACGGACTGTTTCGCACGACCACGCTGGTTACCCATTTAACACTACGGGCCCCGATGTAGCCGGGAACCACCACCCGCACCGGGCCGCCGTGTACCCGCGGCAGCGGCTGGCCGTTCATCTGCCAGGCCAGCAGCACCTCCTCAGACATCGCCTTGTCCAGCGGGATCGAGCTGCCGTAGGACTGCACCGGCCGGGCCTCCTCGGCCACGTCGGGAGCCAGGAACTCCACATGCAGCCCGTCGTGGCGATGCACGCCGGCCGCGGCCAGCACGTCGGCCAGCCGCACTCCGCACCACTTGGCGGTCGAGATCGCCCCGTGTTCCCAGGGGTCTTTGCCCGGAATCGGACGCACCCGCAACAACTCCGCGCGCCGGTTGCCCGCACATGCCAAGGTCGCCACCACGCTGTGCTGATCGAATAAGGTGGTCAATTGGCCGAATGTCAGCGTCAGTGGAGTGTCGACCAATCCTTCCACCGTCAGCTGCCACTGCGCGGCGGCGATGTCCGGGAAGAGACCGTGATTGCGGGCATAGAACGCGTCCACCGGCGTGACCTCATGGCTGGCCAACACCGACGGCGGAGGCTCGGCATTAAACGGCGCCTCCGAACGGACGACTACGTCGTTACGCTTGCCCCACCGTGACCCTTCGGGTCTTGCGGTATCTGTTGTCATCATCTACTCCCTCTCCCGCGTCGGCCAAGCGGCTCACGAGGTGATGCGCGCTTACCCTTCGACATGCGTCGCCGGCATGAGCCGAGCGCGGTCGTCAGTGAACTGCCAAGCGCGACGTCACGTCCATCGGACGATGTTGCGTCAGGAACTAAGTTTTCTGCGCGGTAGGCCGAATGTCTTCATTGCTGGCAGCAGTTGCAAGCGGCTACCAGTGGGTATCTGTTCTACCTGCTAGCTGCAAAAGCCGCTGCACGTTTGCCCCCAAGAGGGTATGCCGCAGCACTCGCCCCTGAGTTTCCAGGTAACGGGGGGCTCATCTGGGTGTCAGCGGTGGCGACATCCGTTTGCCACAGCGCGATCATTGAATCAGTCCAAAACGGGCGAACGCCCAAACAGGAGGACACGATGAAAACGTTGACCAAGCATGCCGCACCCTGTTGGCGGTTGCCGCGATCGTTCTCGCGCACATCCCCGGCGCCGGCACCGATCCCCACGCGCCCTACATCCTCGGTTTCCACGAGTGGAACCACGACGAGGCGAACACCACGAACGGCCAAGTGGACGTTCCGTTCTGAAGCAACGAGGCCGACAGTCGGCCGCGTCGCGACCCGCCCATCCTCGGATGCCTTGGCGGATCGCACCCAACCAGAGGAGAAGAAAATGAAACTGCGTTATGTCCCAACACTGGCCGTCGCCGCCACTGCGCTGACAATTGGACTTGCTCCGGTTGCCTTGGCTGATGTCACCGTTCAGCAGACCCCAGGCAACGCGCAGATCAGCGCTAGTCCCGGAGCTGCGTCGCAAGAGGCCGCCCAGGCACAGGTGCCCTTCGGCGGGGATTCGAGCGCTCTGCTCTTCCACCACCGCTGACGGCGACGGTTCGCGAAGGGCCGGACCGTTAGAGTCCCGCCCTACGCGCGATTGGCGCCTGTGGCACAAAGCAAAACGAATCATCCGGCATGGTGACGGCGAGGGTCTTCGGGCGTTCGTCGGATCAGAACACCGCAATATAGCAAGTGGCGCAAGCCATTTGGGCGGCGATCAGAATTCCAGCTAGCCGCTCGCCCAATTAGGTGCCATCAGCGACGACACCGCAACAACAGCTGGCCCGAGCGAAATGCTCTCCGCAAGGAGATATTTGAGATCAACGAAGCGGAGGCTTCCTACGGGTGAAAACCCGCATCGGCGGCCGCACAGCGCACCGAGTGTCCGAATCTGTGGACTACGTGTCCCTCGCCGGGCTACGGCGATGCCTCACCCCCCACGATATTGGAATCAGTCCAATCAGACCTGACGTTAAGCCTCACCCACCACCTAGGAGAAGAAATGCCATTCGAAGAGAACACCAAGCCGTTGACCACCGCGGCGGGAGCGCCCGTTGTGGACAATCAGAACAGCATGAGCGCCGGTCCGCGCGGCCCGCTGCTCTTGCAGGACTTGTGGCTGATTGAGAAGCTGGCCCACTTCGCCCGCGAAGTGATCCCCGAGCGGCGTATGCACGCCAAGGGTTCGGGTGCCTTCGGCACGTTTCGGGTGACCCACGACATCAGCCAGTACACGAAGGCGGCGATCTTCAACAAGGTCGGCAACACCTGCGAAATGTTCGCCCGGTTCTCAACGGTGGCAGGCGAACGCGGCGCCGCCGACGCCGAGCGCGACATCCGCGGATACGCGCTGCGCTTCTACACCACCGAAGGCAACTGGGATGTGGTCGGCAACAACACGCCGGTGTTCTTTCACCGCGACCCGCTGAAGTTCCCCGACCTGAACCGCGCCGTCAAGCGCGACCCGCGCACCAATCTGCGCGACCCCGAGAACAACTGGGGCTTTTGGACCAACCTGCCCGAATCGCTGCACCAGGTGACGATCACCATGAGCGACCGCGGCATCCCGAAGTCCTTCCGGCACATGCACGGCTACGGCTCACACGCCTACAGCCTGATCAACGCCGCCGGCGAACGCCATTGGGTCAAGTTCCACTTCCGCACCCAGCAGGGCATCGAGTGTCTCACCGACGCCGAAGCCACCGAACTGATTGGTCGCGACCGCGAGTCCCACGGCCGCGATCTGTTCGAGGCCATCGAACGCGGCGACTACCCGAAGTGGACCGTGTACATCCAGCTAATGCCCGAAGCAGACGCCGCCACTTACCGTTTCCACCCCTTCGACCTAACCAAGGTGTGGAGTCAGAAGGACTACCCGTTGATCGAGGTTGGCGAATACGAGCTCAACCGCAACCCGGACAACTACTTCGCCGATGTCGAGCAGGCAGCGTTCACTCCGTCCAACCTCGTCCCGGGGATCTCGTTCAGCCCGGACAAGATGCTGCAGGGACGGTTGTTCTCCTACGGAGACGCAGCTCGCTACCGGGTAGGTGTCAACCACCACCAGATCCCGGTCAATTACCCGCGTGCTGCGAAGGTGGTGAACACCTATCACCGCGACGGGGCCATGCGCGTCGACGGCAACCAGGGTGGCGTCGCGGGTGTCGAGCCGAACAACTTCGGCCGCTGGGCCGAGCAGCCCGCCTACGCCGATCCCGCTGTGTCGATCGGGTCCACCGCGGATCACTTCGATTTCCGCGAGGACGACGACAACTATTTCGAGCAGCCCGGTGACTTGTTCCGGCTGATGACCGGAGACGAGCAGCAGCGGCTCTTCGACAACACTGCGCGCGCCATCAAGGGCGCTCGACGTGAGACCGTCGAGACGCACATCGCGAACTGCACCCAGGCCGACCCCGCCTACGGCGAAGGCGTGCGAAAGGCATGTGAGGCCTTCGGCGCGCTTTAGCAGCCGACCGCGACCCAGTCGGCCGCGCCTTCCCGCCCCGCGCCCAGGGACGGGAAGGCCCGGCGCTCCCCCGACGCTAACCAGAGTGGAGTTGATGTGACAGACAACGTGATTGACGACCCACGACCTACCATCGAACCCGAAGTCTTGGACCTCGCGTCACGCTTATTCGATGGGGCTCGCCGCGGCGACGCCGCAATGTTGGCCGTATACATCGACGCGGGCGTACCGGTGAACCTCACCAACACCAACGGGGACACCCTGGTGATGCTGGCGGCCTACCACGGACACGAGGCGGCGGTCGCGGCGCTGATCGCGCGCGGCGCTGACGTTGATCGACACAACAAACGAGGACAAACTCCTTTGGCAGGCGCCGTCTTCAAGAACGACACCACGATCATCGACCTGCTCCTGCGAGCCGATGCCGATCCGCGCGCAGGATCGCCGTCAGCACTGGAGACTGCGCGGTTCTTCAAAAGAGAGGAACTTGAACGGCAGCTGCAATAACACATCAGACGGCGCGGCTGCGCACCGGTCTAGTCGCAACCTGCATTCGCAGTGCGCGCAGTCTTACTGGACCCACTAAATACGTTTCTTCCCTTGCGGTTTGACCGACTCTGGGTGCATGGTCATCTCTCACGGTTCCCGGCACTCCCAGCTTGCAGAGCCAATGCCATTGCAGTTACCGCACGTATCAATGCGCCTCCAAGAAGGTGATCACCGCGAGGACCCGGCGATGGTCGTCGCCGGTCTCGGGCAAGTTGAGCTTCGTCAGGATGCTGCGCACGTGCTTTTCGATCGTGCCTTCGGTGATCCAAAGACGGTGGCCGATACCGGCATTCGACCGACCCTCGGCCATCAGGGCCAGCACCTCCTGTTCGCGCGCAGTGAGGACCGCTAGCGGGTCGTCGTGCCGTCGCGCGGACACCAACTCCTGCACCAGTGCGGGGTCCACGACCGACGCGCCCTTGGCGACGCGCTGCAACGTGTCGATGAAATCCGCGACGTCGGTCACCCGACTCTTGAGCAAATACCCAATGCTGTGGCCGCCAGCCAGCAGCTCCATTGCATGCTCGATATCGACGTGGGCCGAGAGCACGACGACGGCAACGTGCGGCAACTCCTCGCGAATAACTCGGGCCGCATCGAGCCCTTCGGTGAAGTTGGCAGGCGGCATTCGAATATCGGTCACGACCAAATCGGGCGTCGTTTCGCGAACAATGGCGAGGAGTTGTACGCCGTCGCCGGCCTGCCCGACCACGTCGAAGCCAGAGCGTTCCAATAGACTGGCCAGACCCTCGCGCAGCAAGAGATCGTCCTCCGCCAGCACGACACGCACCCGGCTCGGGGGGGCTGTCGCAGTCTGCGCTGGGCTGGCACTGCGCGCGGCGCCACCGTGAACCCCGGGCGGAACATCCATGTCGTCGACGGCCAGACCGTGGCGACTTTGGATGTGTCGCAACATGTTCCCAAGGTCAGCCGCGGTTGCCGGCCGATCGTCGGGATTGCTCGCCATTGCGTGTTCGATTGCGGCGCTGACATCCTCGGGTATTTGAACCAGGTCCCGCGTCGCTGGTGGGCCCGGCGGCGAGCCTCAGGAACTGGGCCACGACCTGCTCACCGGCGCGGCGTTCGAAAGCGGCGTGACCGGTGAGGGCGCAAAACAGGGTCGCGCCCAAGCTGTACAAGTCGGAAGCAGGACTCGGGCTGTGGCCCAACAGGACCTCAGGTGCCGTGAACGCCGGGGATCCGGTGATGATGCCGGTGCCGGTTTCGAAGCCGCCGGAAATCCGCGCGATGCCAAAGTCGGCCAACTGTGGCTCGCCGTACTCGGTGAGCAGAATGTTGGCCGGTTTGATGTCACGATGAAGCGTGCCCAGCCGATGCGCTGTCTCGACGGCTCCGGCAATCTTCACTCCGATGTGCAGTGTCTCGGCCCACGTGAGTGGGCCATCGGCGTGGATGCGTGCACGCAGGGAGTCACGCGGGTGGTATTGCATGACGATGAACGGCCGGCCCGACGTCGTGGTGCCGACGTCAAAAATATTGACGATGTTCGGATGCCCGCAGAGTTTGCCCATCGCACGCTGCTCGCGCAGGAACCGCTCGATGTTGTCGGAATCGAGGTCCGTGCTGAGGACCTTCACCGCGACGACGCGCTCCAATGAACGCTGCTGGCAACGGTAGACCGCTCCGAAGCCGCCAGCACCGACCTCAGCGGCGCCGTCGAGCCCCGCCGCGGCCAGCTCCGCGGCGATAGTCGGCGTTAGATCACACCGGCCGGGGGGTTTGCATTCGGCCATCAGCCACCTCGGCCCCGATACTCGATACCTTGCGATTGCACACCCATGCAATGACACCTCGAAGCGATCAGTCGAGCATAACGCCGCCGAGGTGCCATCTGGGCGGGTCGGTGAGGGAGCTTCGAACGGGATCCTGGTGCGCAATGACGTCCCCGCGACGGAACGCCTGCGAGCAGGTCATGCTCAACGAGCGCTGACCCCAAGTAGGGATAACCGGTAGAGGTGCACGCCGGTTAACAGGTGATGCAAGTGGGTGCCAGCGTCGTCGAAATCGCAGGCCACGGGCGAGAAGCTAATGAGACCCAACCCACTTTGAAGGAGTTCTCATCATGAAGCGTTACCTCGCAATTGCCGCCGCAACCTTCGGAATCGCCACCGTTGCCGCTCTGGGATTCGCAGGACCGGCGGCGGCCGCCCCCACGGGAGGTCGGGACGCCGCCGACGCCGTCAGCGAACTGCGGGACCAGGGCTACGCGGTGCAAGTCGAAGTCCAAGACGGCCCACGGGATGTCCCGTTGTCCGAGTGCACAGTTAACGACGTGAACGGCCTCCGCGGCGATAATTCTTCGGGCCAGCCGCTGAAGCCCGCACAGCTGGGCACCGTCTACGTTGTCGTCGAGTGCCCCTCAAACGGCTCAAACTGATGCGGGATGGAGCAAATAGGTGCAGTCAGCGCCGTAGTAGACCAGCCTGACGGTGAGCCAGTCTTTTTGGTTCAGTGTCTTCGGCATGATTTTGATGTATTTCGTTGTCCCAGTGCCAATTTCACTGATCGATGCTAATTGGGTTGCTGGGTATTGAATTTATGGAGCTGCATCTCGAAGCGATGCTCGCTCGCAGACGGAGCGCGTGATGCCGATCCTCTCCGAGAGAATCTCCGGCCGGTTTCCCGGCGAACCCGCGGTCACGTCTCCGAACGGCTCGCTTCTTGGACTCGAGAACTGGAAACGCTCCACGCGGTGGCGCAACGCGATCGTCGAGATCGGCCGACCCACTCTGCGCGTGCACGATCTCCGCCATACCTACGCTTCCTTGGCGCGCCGCGCCGGTGCAGATCTGCGGCTCTTGCAAAAGACGATGGGCCACGCGTCGATCACCGTGACCGCGCATGTCTACGCGGATCTGTACGACGACGAACTCGACGACATCGCCTCGGCCCTCGATGCCCTCCACGATGCACGCGGAGACCTTCCGTAAATCGGTTGGCCGGATATTGGCCGGATGAAATCGACCTCCGCGGAGCCGATTGCGAGAATCTAAAGCGGTGATTGGGTGCCTGAACTGCAATGATACGTGGTGGCCAGGGCCGGGATCGAACCGGCGACCTTCCGCTTTTCAGGCGGAGTTCTGGCTGACAGCAATGTGTTTCAGCTGGTGATGCCGCCTGAGAGACGTTGAACTGGGCGGCTTGGAACACCTGGCCCACAGGTTTGGCCCATTTTGGCCCCATGGATTCCATCCGACAGCTGCGACGACAAGCGCGAGAACTGTCAAAACCAGTGGATCGACCTTTAGGTTATGGGCTTCCATCGAGTGGTTCGACAAGCACGTCAACTGACGAAGGACACCGCGGTGAACACCCCACCCTCGATTATTTTTAGGGTGCGGTGGCGTAAGTCCTCGACGACGGTCGGCAGCATATGTCTCGAATAGGACCACATCTGCGACACTCGTCGAACCCCATGAAGGGTGTCGGCGTCGTCTGAAAACTGACCCCTTTAGAACCCGCCCGTCGTAAAGGGGTCAATTTTCGGCCGCCGTTGACAGAAGGGCGCGTGACTCCGCACGTCGCGATGTTTCAGAAGTTCGTCTCACAACCACGTGTCTCATCTTGCGCCGTTAACTAGCAATGAGACGGCCCGTCATGGCGTCGCCGCGAGCTACGAATACGTGCCTGGGTGTGTTCAGTTGCGGTAAGAATGACACATGGCAGGCCGGTCCTTCGACGATGCCAACGCGTTCCAGCGGACGATGCGCACCCTCGCGGCCACGAAGGTGGGAGCGGCGCTTCTCCGCCCGACGGCAACCCACCTCGACCAACTCGTCAGCAAGCTCACCGACGGCAGGCGCAACTTCACGGGGATCGTCACCGGCGTACCTGCGGTCCTCCTCACCACAACCGGCGCCAAGTCGGGCCAACCCCGCACCGTCGCGGTGTACGGAATCCCGCACCCCGACGGCCTGGCCATCATCGCGTCCAACTGGGGCGGCGCAAAGCACCCGGCCTGGTACCACAATCTCAAGGCCAACCCAGAGGCCACGGTATCCATCGAGGGCGATACCTGGCATGCCACCGCCCGACCCGCCACACCCGGCGAGCGCGACGAAATCTGGGCAAAAGGCGTCGAGATCTACCCCGGCTGGAGGAAGTACAAAGCGCGGGCTGGCGAACGCAAAATAGAGGCGTTCGTCCTCACCCGGAATTGAGCCAGATCCGGACTGCGTCAGGTTACGGAAGCCATCGAGCAGAGGCATGCCTTCTCCCTGCCCAGTCGCTCGGCCTCGCTTCCGCTCGGTTCGTTCTCGAATGAGTAGCGAATATTGAACGGCTTATTCGTGATGAACAGCATGAGACAGTCACTGTCCTCGGTCGCACCGTGGTACATCGTCATCCCCTCGGGGAACCAGACAAAACTCCCCGGGCCGAAATCCCCCTCATGGGTCCGCAGGGTGCCGCTTAACACGAACATGCCGTGCGCACACTGGTGGGTGTGCCACGGATTGATGAACCCGGCGTCGTAACGCATCAGCGCGCAAGACATTCCAGTGTCGGGGTCCGCCGTGAAAAGCTTGAGCGGCAGACTCCTGCCAATCTGTTCGATCGGCATCTCCAGCCAGTCCATCGAATTGGAATCGAAGACCTCAAGCTCGTACTGTTCAGGCTGGCCGGTCATGTTGACCTCCGTTTCATAGGTGTCAAGACAGTATGAATTGCCGAGTAACCGCGCCGGGCAATTCGCTCGTGACCACATGTAGCTGCACGCTCCCCCTAATCGACACCACTTCAGTCAGTCTCGACGAGACATGAGGGTCTCAATAGTCCGTGGCGAAGTCACCGCGAACGCCGACGGCTCGTCCTAGATGGTTCGGAGGCAGGCTCGTTTGGCCCGGCAAAACCTGGTTCGCATCGTTCACCATCGAACGAAATCGCCAGAAATCACGCGTACTGTCCGCCCCATCAGCGTCGTCAAGCAGAGGAGCCAACATGTCCGCGACCGATCACGACTGGACCAAGCCAGCGGCGCTAGCGATCCCAAAAGAGGGATATTTCGAGTTCGAGCGAGGCCGGTACGGACCGGTCTTTCCCCGGACCCCGGCGTGCTATGGCTTCTCGATCATCGCGAAGGTGAAGGAGGGTCGCGAGGACGCGATCCGCGAACACGGCAAGACCATCCAAGCAGCGATCACCGAAACGCCGGAGTTCCTCGCTCCACTACGCCTGCACTACCTGCGCTGGGTGCTCTTCGATGTCGGCGATGGCTTGACCTTTCAGTACCAGGGCATCTTCGACACCGACTTCGACAAGTACACCGAGGACGCCGTGCAGTTGTTCGGCCAGAGCGGCATAAATACGGTGTTCACCAATCTCGAAGGTTTTCCGGAGGATTGGAAGGAGAACCCGGACTCATTCGTGAAGTTCGTGCGCGAGCACCACTTCCCCAGCTTCTTGGAGTACGGCGAGTACCCATACGTGACGGCGGATGAGGTCAAGAAGGCGCTGCGCTTGAAGGCTGCGTTCTCCGTCATGCTCGACCAGATGCAGTAGCAAGCATTCAGCGGTGCCGATTCCTCGTCAGTTAAAGCTTAAATATCGATTTAGCTGTCGTTTCTCTGTGTGGAGCTAAGGGGATTCGAACCTACACGACGCAACGCCGAAGTCACTGCTTGACGTAGACGACGACACTTGCGTAGCGGTTGACCACGCAGCCAGGATTTGGGTCCCGCGCCGCAGAAGACTTCCATCCAACGCCCTGTCTCCATAGCTCGCACCCGATCGTCTCGCCGACGCGTCTAGACGGCGCAAGGGGCACCGACGGAGCTGTTCCGCGTTGGCAGATCACCGTATTTAGGCGTTTCGAAGTGCCCCGCGGCCGGTTAGGGCAGCGTAAGCCTCGGACGCATCCGCCGCACGATCCTTTAGCAGCGAGGGCTGAAATGAGCTTGAAAGAGTACAAACCAGGCACCACTTTTCCGGGTCGGATGGGCCGCACGTTCGGTGAGTCCGAGCCCGCATGGCCGGCTCCGGTGCGGTCGAAGCCCGGCGCGCCGAACGTGCTCTACATCGTGCTCGACGACACCGGCTACGGGCAGTTCGGCTGCTACGGCTCGCCGATCAACACTCCCAACCTCGACCGGTTGGCCGGCGGCGGTCTGCTCTACACGAACATGCACACGACGGCGCTGTGCTCGCCGTCGCGGTCGTGCATGCTGACCGGGCGCAACCATCACTCCAACGGGATGTCCTGCATCACCGAGGGCTCGGAGGGCTTTCCCGGCGCGAATGGTGCGATCCCGTTCGAGAACGGCTTTCTGTCCGAGATGCTGCTGCCGCACGGATACGCGACGTACTGCGTCGGGCAAGTGGCACCTGACGCCTGCCGAGCAGGTCAGCGCTGCCGGACCGTATGACCGCTGGCCGCTGGGACGCGGCTTCGAGCGGTATTACGGCTTTCTCGGCGGTGACACCCACCAGTACTACCCGGACCTGGTCTTCGACAACCATCAGGTGGAGCCGCCCAAGACGCCGGAGGAGGGCTATCACCTCACCGTCGACCTCACCGACAGGGCGATCGGTTTCATCGCCGATCTCAAGCAGGTCGCGCCGGACAAACCGTTCTTCCTGTATTACGCGACCGGCGCCAACCATGCCCCGCATCAGGTGCCCAAGGAGTGGGCCGACAAGTACAAGGGCAAGTTCGACGACGGCTGGGATGCCTACCGCGAGAAGGTGTTCGCGCGTCAGAAGGAGCTGGGCATCGTCGCTGCGGACGCGGAGCTGTCCCGGCACGATCCCGATGTGCAGCAGTGGGACGAGCTGTCCGCCGACGAGCGCAAGCTGTACGCGCGGATGATGGAGGTGTTCGCCGGGTTCTTCGAGCACACCGATCACCAGATCGGCCGGCTGCTGGACTTCCTGGACAGCATCGGCCAACTCGACAACACGCTCGTCATGGTGATCTCCGACAACGGCGCCAGCGCCGAAGGCGGACCGCACGGGTCGGTCAACGAGAACAAGTTCTTCAACAATGTGCCCGACGATCTGGCCGCAGAACCTCGCCGCGCTCGACGAGCTCGGCGGACCCAAGTACTTCAACCACTACCCGTGGGGCTGGACGTTCGCGGGCAACACGCCGTTCCGGCGGTGGAAGCGCGAGACCTACCGCGGCGGGGTGTCGGACGGATTCCTGGTGCACTGGCCCGCGGGCATCACGGCCAAGGGCGAGATCCGCCACCAGTACGCCCATGCGATCGACATGGTGCCCACCGTGCTCGAGTCGCTGGGTATCGAGGCGCCGACAGAGCTGCGCGGGGTGTCGCAGTCACCGATCGAGGGGGTCAGCCTGGCGCACACCTTCAACGACGCGGACGCGCCCACCAAACACCACACCCAGTATTTCGAGATGTTCGCCCATCGGTCGCTGTATCACGACGGGTGGCGCGCGGTATGTCCTTTCCCCGGAACGTCGTTCGCCGAGGCCGGTGTCAGTTTCGGGCAGCTCGAGCTGACCGAGGACAAGCTGCGCGAACTCGACGCGACCGGCTGGGAGCTCTACCACGTCGACGTCGACCCGGCCGAGACCAACGACCTCGCCGAGACCGAACGCGCGAAGCTGATCGAGATGATCGCGTTGTGGTACACCGAGGCGGGCAAGTACAAGGTGTTTCCGCTTGACAGCCGCGGCCAGATGCGGTTCGCCGACGAGCGCCCGCAGATCGCCGAGGAACGCGACCGCTACGTCTACTACCCGGGCACCCAGACGGTGCCGGAGAACGTCGCCGCCAAGGTGCTCAACCGTGCGCACGCTATCAGGGCGGACGTCGAGCTCAAGGCCGGCGACGAAGGGGTCCTCGTCTGTCACGGCAGCAATGTCGGCGGCTACACCTTCTTCGTGCAGGACGGCAAGCTGCATTACGTGCACAACTACGTCGGCGCCGAGGAGTTCAGCGTGTCGTCGGAGGTTCCGCTGCCCGAGGGCAGGCACGCACTGTGCGTATCGAGTTCGACCCGACCGGGCCGCCGGATCTGCGCGGCCGGCAAGGGCACTCCAGGTGTGGCGAAGCTGTTCGTCGACGACCGAACTCGTCGGCAGCGCTGAGTTCGAGGTGACGGTACCGCTGGCGCTGGGCCTCGGCAGCGGGGTGGCGGTCGGGCGCAATCCGGGCTCGCCGGTATCGCAGATGTACAGCCTCGCCGTTCGCGTTCACCGGCACGATATCGAACGGTGACGTTGATGTCTCGGCGGCAGCCCGACCACGACGAGGCCGAGGTGAAGGAGGCCCAGGCGCGCGTCGCCATGGCGCGGCAGTAAAGTCGACTGGTGACAGCTTCAAGGGGACGGCATGGCAAGAAACATCGAAGGCCGAAAACACCGCCAAGAGGACACCCGCAAGGAAGTCAAGTGCCAAGACGCCGGCGCGCGCCGAAGGCCGCTGCACCCGGCCGCGGGCCCGGCACAACCGCCACCTGGCGCGGGACCATCTGCCGATCCCCGACCCCAAGCACGTCGGCCTCACCACCTACGACGCGAAGGATCCCGAACACCGAAGTATCCGCCGATCAAGCACGCTACGCCGCCCGACGGGAGCGCCCAACGTGCTGATCGTGTTGATCGACGACGTGGGCTTCGGCGCCTCGTCGGCCTTCGGCGGTCCGTGCAACACGCCGGTCGCCGAGCGGCTGGCGGCAAACGGGCTCAAGCTCAACCGCTTCCACACCACCGCGTTGTGCTCGCCCACCCGCCAGGCGATGCTGACCGGACGCAACCACCATTCGGTTGGGATGGGCGCGATCACCGAGATGGCCACCTCGGCGCCGGGCAACAGCAGCATCCGGCCCAAGGAGAAGGCGCCGATCGCCGAGACGTTGAAGCTCAACGGCTATTCGACGGCACAGTTCGGCAAATGCCACGAGGTACCGGTGTGGGAGGTCTCCCCGGCCGGCCCGTTCCACCAGTGGCCCACCGGATCGGGCTTCGAATACTTCTACGGGTTCGTCGGCGGGGAGGCCAACCAGTACTACCCGGGCCTGTACGAGGGCACCACCGCGGTCGAGCCGCCGAAGTCGCCCGAGGAGGGCTACACGCTGACCGAGGATCTCGCCGACCGTGCCATCACGTGGGTGCGCCAGCAGAAGGCGCTGATGCCGGACAAGCCGTTCTTCATGTACTTCGCCCCCGGCGCCACCCACGCGCCGCACCAGGTGCCCAAGGAGTGGTCGGACAAGTACAAGGGCAAGTTCGACGACGGCTGGGATGTGCTGCGAGAGAAGATCATCAAGCAGCAGAAGAAGCTGGGCGTGGTGCCCAAGAACGCGGAACTCACCAAGCGACACGACGAGATCCCGGCTTGGGACGACATGCCAGACGAACTCAAGCCGGTGCTCGCCCGACAGATGGAGATCTACGCAGGCTTCCTCGAGCAGACCGACCACGAAGTCGGACGGCTCGTCGACGCGATCGACGACCTCGGAGTCCTCGACGACACGCTGATCTACTACATCATCGGCGACAACGGCGCCTCGGCCGAAGGCACGCTCAACGGCTGCTTCAACGAGATGACCACGCTCAACGGCATGCCGGGCATCGAGACCACCGAGTTCCTGCTGTCCAAGATCGACGACTTCGGCACCCCCGATGCCTACAACCACTACGCGGTCGGTTGGGCGCACGCGCTGTGCGCGCCCTACCAGTGGACCAAGCAGGTGGCCTCGCACTGGGGTGGCACCCGCAACGGCACGATCGTGCACTGGCCGAACGGCGTGACGGGCAAGGGCGAAATCCGCAATCAGTTCCACCATGTCATCGACGTCGCCCCGACCATCCTGGAGGTCGCTGGGACTGCCCGCGCCGACCGCGGTCAACGGCATCGCGCAAGCGCCGCTCGAGGGTGTCAGCATGCTGCCCACGCTGCGCGACGGCGCAGCCCCCGAGACGCACGTCGTTCAGTACTTCGAGATGATGGGCAATCGCGGTATCTACCACGAGGGCTGGACCGCGGTGACCAAGCACCGCACACCGTGGAAGGCCGACACTCCGCCGCCGTTCGACGACGACGTCTGGGAACTGTACGGTCCCGACGACTGGACGCAGGCGCACGATCTGGCCGAGGAGAATCCTGCGAAACTAGCCGAGCTGCAACGGCTCTGGCTGATCGAGGCCGTCAAGTACAACGTCGTCCCGCTCGATGACCGCGGCTTCGAACGCATCAACGCCGATATCGCAGGGCGGCCGCAGCTGATCCGCGGCAACACCCAGCTGCTGTTCGACCGACATGCGGGTCAGCGAGAACTGCGTGCTGACGCTGAAGAACAAGTCCTACTCCGTGACGGCCAACGTCGTGGTGCCCGAATCAGGTGCCAATGGCGTGATCGTCACCCAAGGCGGCAGCGCCGGCGGCTGGTCGCTGTACGCGCACGAGGGCAAGCTCAAGTACTGCTTCAACTTCTTCGGCATCGAGCACTACATCACCAGCGCCGACGAAGTCGATTCCCACGGGCAAGCACCAGGTGCGGATGGAGTTCAAGTACGACGGCGGCGGGCTGGCCAAGGGCGGCGACGTGACGCTGTACTACGACGGCAAAGCGGTCGGCACGGGCCGCGTCGAGCAAACGCAGCCGATGGGCTACTCCGCCGACGAGGCCTGCGATGTCGGCTCCGACACCGGCTCACCTGCCTCGCCGGACTACGGACCGAGCGGCAACCGCTTCACGGGTGAGATCGAATGGGTGCAACTCGATATCGGCGAGGACAGCCACGACCACCTGATCACACCCGAGGAGCGGTTCAACCTTGCGATGGCGCGACAATAGCCTTCGCCGGCCCCAGAGTACGGCCTTGTCACAGCAGCGACGCTGTCAAGCCCCCGTCGACTACGTATGCACCGCCCGTGCAGAAGCGCGATCTCTCCGACGCCAGGAACAGAGTAAGTCGGGCGATGTCGTCGAGCGTGACATAGCCACCCTGGGCCTGCTCGATCAGCGCGTCGAAGCTTGGCAATCCCAGGGCCTCTTCGTATTTGCCCTTCTGTGAGCTCACCAATTCGGTGTCGGCGAATCCCGGGCAGATCGCGTTGACGCGAACGGAGGCGGGACGCAATTCGAGCGCCGCGGTCTTGGTCAGATTGATGACGCCGGCTTTGGCCGCGGCGTAGTGCCCGGTTAAGGGGGTCCCGGCCAGGCCAGTCACCGACGCCATCGTGATGATTGAGCCGCCGTTGCCCGCGCCCATCATCGCGCGTGCGGCGTGTTTGACCGTCAGGAACACGCCGTCGAGGTTGACCGCCATCATCTTGCGCCAGTCCGCATAGGACAGCTCGACGATCGGGCCCACACCGCTGATACCGGCGTTGGCCACGGCGATGTCGACGCGGCCGTGTCGCGAGAAGACACCAGCGAACAGCTCGGCGACCTGGCCCTCGTCGCTCACGTCGCATGCGACCGCATCTGCGCCGTCGATCTCAGCGGCTGTGGCTGCTGCGACATCCGGCGTTAGGTCAGAGACGACAACTGTCGACCCCTGGGCGGCAAGCGCTTCGGCGATTGCCCGTCCGATGCCGCGAGCACCTCCGGTAACCACCGCAACCTTTCCTTCGAGCTCCCGTGAAGCGGTTCGCCCGGCTGACATCGATTCAACTTGTAATGACATGTCCATTCCTCCTTAAAGCAGGCCCGCGGTGAGTCCGCCGTCGACCATGTAGTGCGCACCAGTCACGAACTGCGCGTCGTTTGAGAGCAGGAAGGCGACCATTTCGGCGACCTCCTCGGGCGTTCCCAGCCGGCCCTGCTTGAGCGTGATCAGCTCATCGAAGCTAATCGGGGAGATCCCTTCGATGGGAGCAACCAGACGATCGCCCATCTCGGTGGCGATGATGCCGGGGCACACTGCGTTGACGCGGATGCCCAGGCTCCGTAGCTCTATCGCGGCCGACTCGGTGAAGCGGATGACCGCACCCTTCGAGCCGGAGTAGGCGCTCAGCAGGGGCCCACCGGCAGTGCCGGCGATCGACCCGAGGTTGACGATGGCACCGCCGCCGGCTGCCGCGATGGCTGGTATCGCCGCTTTGGTGCACCGAAAGGTCCCAGTGACGTTGATGTCGAACAGGTTCGTGAACTCGTCCTCGGACAGCTCGATGATCGGCTTGGCGATCTCGATGCCTGCGTTGTTGACGAAGCCGTCGAGGCCACCGAACTCTGCGACCGCGGCGGCCACGGCGGCGTCCACATCGGTGGTGGACCGTACATCGCACCGCACCGCGATGGCGCTGTTGCCGATCTCCTCGGCTGCAGCGCGCGCGCCGTCGAGGTCGACGTCGGCGATGGCGACGCGCGCCCCGCCGGCGGTCAATCGGCGTGCAATCGCCAACCCGATACCGCGGCCGCTGCCGGTGACAAGCGTCCGGCGGCCCGTAGAGATCGGTCGGCGTGAATGATTGCAGGAGAGAGGTTTTCGTCGCCATTGTTCTGATTCCTCGATATCGTTGTTGATTCTGATGTCCACGCTACGGAGCGCTATCGTGTGCGTCTTCGGTCTGTGCCGCCAAAGTGTCGAGTGCTTGTCGTCCCCAAGGGACAAGGACTTCGCTAGCCTCGACGTTGGAGATGCCTCAGCGCGTCGGCCGCGGCGTTGGCTCCGCACATCCCGTGTGCGCCGGGTCCCGGCGGGGTGGCCGCCGAGCAGATGAACATTCCGGGTATTCCGAGCCGGTACGGGTTGAGTGTCGTGCGTGGGCCGAACACCAGCTGTCGGATGTCTTTGGCTCCGGTGACGATGTCCCCGCCGACGTAGTTGGGGTTGTATAGCGCCATCTGCGTTGTGGAGCGGACGGTCTGCCCGACGATCCGGTCCCGGAAACCCGGCGCGAACCGCTCGATCTGCGCGACGATCGCCTCGGTGGCGTCACCGGTATAGCCGTGCGGGACATGGGCATACGTCCACACCGGGTGCGTGTCCCCAACGGAGCGCTCCGGATCCGCCAGGTACTGCTGGCCGACGAGGACGAATGGTCGGTCCGGCATCCGGCCGGCGTGGATGTCGCGTTCGGTGGCAGCGATTTCGGCGAAATCGCCGCCGAGGTGCACGGTGCCGGCTGCGTGCGCTTCGCGATTGGTCCAGGGCACGCCACCGTCGACAGCGAAGTCGACCTTGAACGCGCCGGGTCCATACCGAAACCTTCTGAAGCCGCGGGAAACTCGGGCCGGCAAGCGATCGCCGAGGATGTCGGCGATAGCGCCGGGCGCAAGGTCGAACATCGTCACATCGGTGGGCGGCAACTGCGACGCCGTGTCGATCCGCACACCGGTCTCGATCTTGCCGCCGAGATCGCCGAGCATCGCCGCCAAGGCATCGGTGATCGATTGCGAACCCCCTGCCGCGACGGGCCAGCCGTGACGGTGTCCGGCGGTGATGATGCCGAGGCCTATCGCCGACGTCATCGGGTAGTGCAGCGGCCTAAACGTATGTGCGGCAACGCCACCGAACAATGCGCGCGCTTGTTCTGTCCGGAAAATCCTGGCGAACGTCGAAGCGGGAAGCATCGTTGGGGCACCGAACCGAGCCAGCGCCAGAGGATGGCTGGGCAACCGAAGCAACGGTCCCATGATGTCCTCGGAGAGCACATCGAAATTCGCTGACGGCCTTCCGAAGATCGACCGCCACCGGGGACCGTCGCTGCCGAGGCCGCCGGCGGTGTCATCGAGCGAGCGCCGCAGCACTCCGGCGTCGCCGCTGTCGAGTGGATGCGCGCAATCGATTTCGGGCCATCGCCACTGCAGGCCGTATCGCTCCAAACCGAGGCTGTTCAGGAAGGTGGACCCGACGGCCATCGGGTGAAACGCCGAGCAGTGGTCGTGCAACAGGCCCGGCACAATCGCCTCGCTCGAGCGAGCGCCGCCGCCGATCTGGTCGGCCGCTTCCAGAACCGTCACCTGCACACCCTCTTTCGCGAGGGCGACGGCGGCAGCGAGCCCGTTGGGCCCGCTGCCAACGACAAGCGCAGTTGTCACGCCACCGCCCCGAACCGCGGGTCAGCTGCCGGACGCGTCCACGTCACCTGCAGCGGGATCGGGCCGTTGGGCAGCCACGGCTGTTCGGCCACCGCGTCGGCCACCTTCCAGCTGCCGCGCTCGATCACGCCGAGTGCCGCATCGATGACCTTGTAGTGCTGGACCTTGCTAGTGGCGATGGCCTGGGACTCGACCCACACGACCACGAGTTCTCCTGGCGCGAACTGAGCCTGTTCCTGCACTGCTGCGATCAGGTCCTCGTTGTGCAGATGGCCGTCGCCGAAGTTGAAGCCGATCAGCGAGTTGCAGACCACCTCAGCCTCACGGACGGCCCGCGTGTCGATATCCGGGAGGTTCTTCACGAGCACCGAGAACAGGCCTCGGGCTTGGCTATGCATCGACCGCCATCCGACCGCTTGCTGCGTGAAGAGCTCGGCCTGCAGCGGTTCGTAACCGTATGCGACCAACTGGTCGACCTGGTTTCCGGCAGAACGCGTCACCCTATTCAGCTTCTCCTCGGCGCCCGGCGCAAACGCCCACGTCGCCGATGCCCAGTTGCCCGCGTATTGGCGCATCGCCGGCAGGAAGGACACCAGGTCTGGGCGAAGGTTGCCAAGCACCGGGAAGAACACCAGGCCGGCGACGAGGACGACGGTCAACCAGGGCGACGACATGTCGGCGACACCGTAGCCGTCCCAATTCGGGAACCCGAGGAACAGGAAGATCGTCGCGTACGCGAACAGCACATTCCATTCCAACGGCACCGCCATCGGGAACGTCGAAATGATGAACAGATGGAACGCGACCATGATCGCCACCGCGATCACCGTCAACCACGGCCACGGAGACAGCAAAAGGGTAAGCGGGGCAACGATTTCCACGACGGTGCCCGGCACGTGCGCCATGAAGGTGGCGAGATGCGACGGACGCAGGTCGTTCGGGAAGTTGCGGTAATGGGCCCGCTTGAGCCATTTGAACGGAAGGGTCGGGCTGTTGCTCACCATCGGTGGGATCACATGGGTGAAGTGCGGGCCGAATTTCGAGACGCCGGCCGCTACCCACACCACGACGATCAGAAGCTTGAGCGCGATGATCATGTCGACGAACGGCAGCACGGTGAAGAAGAACATCGCGGGCAGGTACTGCTCTCCGCGCGCTGCCAGGAAGATGGTCTTGTCCCGCAGCCCGATCAATACCAGCAGCACCATCGGGACGATCAGCAGCGCGGGGTTCACCAGACCCGATGTGTTGTCCGGCAACGCCGCGGACAGTGAATCGCTGTGCACGCCCGGCAACACCAGCGTCACGATCACGCTGACGATAAGGGCCAGGTAAAGCGCGACGTCAAACCATGTCCGTCGGCTACCGGAAGTGAAGGGGACCCGCCGCCAGGGCCGCAGCCTGATCGTCCCGGGCCGCGCCCAATAAAGGATGCCTCCCATCATCGGCTTGGTCTTGCCGGCCAGCGGGCCCCACGACCCGGCGAGGCCGATGGTTTCCAGCAGCACCGTCCACAGGATGACCTTCTGGTAGACGATCGGCTGGTTCCACCACTCCGAAACATGCCAGAACGCCGGCAGGTCAGAAGTGACGGTGGCCACCACGATGCCGCCCAGCGCGTAGAAGAGCACGAGCTTGACGATGTAGATGACGTGCACCATCCGTGGCACGCCGTACCCGTTTTCGACCCAGTTCTGCGCGAGGATCTTCACGCGTTCCAGGAACGGACTCGCTAAAAAGGCTTCATGTTCAACCTTTGGAAGGTTCGGTGTGGCGAATCCCATGATCGGCTCCTTGTCAGTGATTTGAGGCTAGGTTTAGTCGTCGTCGGTAGGTGTGGATCAGCGGTTTTCGGCGATCAACGTCCGCAGTTTGGGTTTGTCGATCTTGCCGACTGGGTTCTTGGGGAGGTCGTCGAGAATCGTGATCTCGGCCGGGCGCTTGTATTTCGACAGCAGTTCGCCGACGTGCTCATCGATGCGCTCCGTGGAGATGCTGACCCCGGAGTTCAGCGATACGAAGAGCACCGGCTCTTCGCCGTAGACTGGGTGGGCGCGACCGACCACGGCGGCCTCGGCGATCTCGGGAAGCTGGTAGACGACGGTCTCGACCTCCTTGGGGTAGATGTTCTCGCCACCCCGAATGATCATGTCCTTGGCGCGATCGACCAGCACGAGGTAGCCGTCCTCGTCGAGGCGCCCGACGTCTCCGGTGTGCAGCCAGCCGTCGACGAGGGTCTTGGCGGTCTCCTCCGGACGGTTCAGATACCCGCGCATCACGTTGGGTCCCTGAATCAGGACCTCACCGGTCTCACCGCGCGGAACGTCCACGTTGTCTGGGCCGACAATCCGAATTGACTGCCCTGGCAACGGAAGCCCGACGGTACCGGGTTTGCGTTCGCCATCGAGCGGGTTGCCGGTACTGGCGCACGTGCCCTCGGACAATCCGTAGCCCTCGATCAGCGGGATCCCATAGCGCGTCTCGAACTTGGTAAGCAACTCGACGCTCGCCGGGGCGGCGCCGCAGACGGCGAATCTGACCGAGGACGTGTCTGGGCGCACCTCGGCGGGCAGGTCCGAGAGCATGGTGTAGATGGTCGGAACCGCGGAGAAGTATGTAGCGCCGCATTTCTCGAGCTGGCCGAAAAACGTTTTCGGGCTAAACCTGCCAGCGATGGTCGCGCGGCCGCCCGCGACCAGCGGAGACAACGTGCCAGCCACAATCCCGTTGACGTGAAACAGCGGCAGGATGAGCAGGCTATGGTCGTCAGCCGTCATCTTGAACGCGTCGATGACCATGCGGCACATGGCATTCAAGTTGGCGTGGTCGAGCATGACGCCCTTCGGCCTGCCGGTGGTACCGCTGGTGTAGATCAGTAGGGCGAGCGCGTCGTCGCGGTGCTCCGCGGGTTCGACGACCGCCGGGGCATGCCCGGCGGACAGCTCGTCGACCGAAAGCACGTCGACCTTGCCGTCGATCTCCAGAGGCGCTTCGACGATTACGACCTTGGCGGCGGCGTCCGCGATTTGATAGGCGGCCTCGGCCGGCACCAGAGTCGGGCTGATCGGTGTGACCGCGGCACCCAGACGCCACGCGGCGAACATCGCCACGACGAAGTCGGTCCGGTTGGGCAGTTTGATCGCCACCACGTCGCCGGCCGCGACACCGCGCCCACGCAGCGCCCCGCTGGCTCGCAGCACGGCGTCCGCGAACTGGGCGTTGTTCAGGTTGGTGTCGTCGTCTGCCACCGCGGGAGCGTCGGGGGCTTCTGCGGCTCGGAGATCTGGGAGTGCCGATAGGTTCATGCGAGGTCCTGACCTGTATGTCTTCGAGTTGATGCGGTAACCATAAGAGCCAGACAGGGGTGACCACATCGTCGCGAAGCGAGAAGCCGCGGGCGGTCGTCGTCGCCAGGAGACAAGGAAAGCCAAGAAAACGTTCGCCCAGCCGGAAACCAAGATCTAGGGTCGAGCGATGGCCGTCACGGCCCGCTACGGCGACGCAGAGATCAGCGAGAAAGCGGCTGCGATCGTGGCCAGTCTGAGCGATCGACTGGACGAGATAACGCGGGCGATCCAAAAGCGACTGATCGGAGACACCCCAGAGCTGGTGGGCGATCCGGGGTTGGTCGAATTAATGGTCGCCAGCGTCGAGGGCAACGTCGACACGGTCTTCCACGCCCTTCGGTACGAGATTCCGATCGACAGGATCGAACCGCCGACAACGGCGTTGGAGTACGCCCGCCGAATGGCCCAACAGGGTGTGCCGATGCACCCACTGGTACGCGCCTACCGCCTCGGTCACGAGATGGTGTTGAAGTTCGCCCGCGACGAGATAAATGACGCCGAGCTGGATCCGCGGATGAGCCTCGCGGTGTTCGAGCGGATCACCGCGGTGACATTCCGATATGTCGACTGGATCTCGCAAGAAGTGGTCACCGAATACGAATGCGAGCGGGAGAGGTGGCTCGAACACCGCAACAGCGTGCGGGCACTGCGGGTTCGCGAGGTGCTCGGAGCCCTCATCGACGTCGACCTCGACGCGATCACCTCCGCGATCTCCTATCCGATGCGCAGAATTCATCTCGGACTTGTGTTGTGGCTGCCGGAGGAGACCCCGCAAGGAGACGAACTCGTCCGCCTCGAGAAATTCTTTCGTGAACTCACCGAATCGTTAGAGACGCAGGAGAGTTCGCTGTTTGTCGCCGCTGATCGAGTGAGCGGATGGGGATGGGTTCCGCTGCATGAGGCCGCGGTTCCCAAGGCGATCACCGATATTCGGCGGTTCGCCGCCAAACACCAGAATCCGCCCTCGTTGGCGCTCGGCTCGCCTCAGCCCGGCGTCGAAGGATTCCGACGGTCGCACATAGAGGCTCAATGCGTACGCGACGTAGTGCTCGCATCCGGAGCAGGTGCCCCGTCAGTCACTGCAATCGACGATCCCGGTCTCGCGGCGGCCACATTGCTCGCCGGCCAGCTCGAGGAAGCGCGGCTATGGGTGCGAAAGGTGCTTGGACCGCTAGCGTCGCACACCGAGAACGACGCTCGGATGAGAGAAACGTTGCGGGTGTTCCTGCGCAACGGCGCGAGCTACAAGGCCGCTGCCGATGAGCTCCACCTGCACTCCAATTCCGTCAAATACCGCGTCCAGCGCGCGGTCGAACGCCGCGGTCGCGCGATCGGCGACGATCGGCTCGACATTGAACTCGCACTGTTGGTCTGTCAGTGGTTCGGCGACGCCGCGCTGCTCTCCACCCCAACTGACAAGTAGCGATCAACCAGGGCAGGCACTCCGAGCTCGCTCTTGGTGCGGACGGCCGCCCGACTGACGAATTTGTCGACGAGACACAAAGGTACGACGAATGTTGGTCGCTTCACGACGGAGATGCGCGCGTGAATACCCGATAACTTTTGCGGTGAATCGACGCCGAGTCGTCCACCCCGAACCTTCCCGCTTCGCGGAGAAAGTGAGCGCCAACAATGTTCGTGATCGCCGCGATCATCCTTGTCGTGCTGTCCCCACTGGTCGTGCCGGTTGCCGTCACCATCGTTCACGGCATTGAAACTCGGAGGCAGAAGGGCCGAGTCGCAGAACCGACCGTCAGCCGTGCCGGAGTCGCCGGCGACGTGGTCACGCCGACCGCGGTTCGCTGAGCCGGTGGACCAATTTCGGCGCCGTGATTTGGTTTTCGACGTCCGCGATTCTGGACCAGCTGACGGACCCGTTGTCGTGTTGTTGCACGGCTTTCCTCAGCTGAATACCGTGTGGGACGCGGTCGTTCCCGGTCTCGCTGCGATGGGCTACCGCTGCCTGGCTCCCAACCAGCGCGGCTACTCACCCGGCGCCCGGCCAAGCCGTCGGCGAGACTATCGACTGCCCGAGCTCGTCGACGATGTCGTCGCACTGATCGACGCAAGCGGTGCAGACCGGGTGCATCTTGTCGGACACGACTGGGGCGGATTTGTGGCATGGAGTTTCGCCGCCCGATACCCCGACCGGCTGGCGACCCTGTCGTCGCTCTCATCGCCCCACCCCGGCGCACTCTTGCGATCGATGGTCACTAGCCGACAAGGCTTGGCCTGGCAGGTATATCTCTTCCAGCTGCCCCTGATTCCGGAGCGGCTGTTCGCGGGTAGCAGCCGAAACGCCCGCCGGGTGTCGAAGATATTGCAGCGGGGCGGACAGAGCGCTGCCGCGGCTGACCGTGATGCTCGCGCACTCGCTGAGCCGGCCACTTTCACCGGCGCAGTCAACTGGTATCGAGGGGCTCCATTTTCGGGCCGCGTCGGCAAGGTGACGACGCCGACAATGTACGTGTGGAGCGACGGCGATAAGTATCTGCAAAGCAAGGCGGCGCACAAATCCGGCGACTACGCCAGCGGCGAGTATCGCTTTGAGATCATGCGTGGCGCTTCCCACTGGCTGCCCGAGGAACAACCCGATGCAGTTGCGGATCGGTTGCTCGACTGGTTCGACGCCCATCCATCCGACTGATTGAGCGCAGAGCACAACGGAAGTTGCCGCGCCGGGGTCGAGCCGGCGTGTCGACTGAGTGAGAGCAGTGGCTAAGAAGCCGGCCGCCGGTCACGCCGTCGCTGGCCCGGCTGACGAGCTCGGCTTGCCAAGCGCCTCAATGTCGTCGCTATCCAGCGCCGTTTCTCACACAGAAGAGGCAATTCGGATCGTTCCGAACTGGTTTTCTCGGTCGGGCTGACAGGATTTGACTGCGACGACTTGACCCCCAGTCGGACATGGGCCGAATTTGGCTGTCTTGCAATGACTCTCGAAACCATGTGACCAGGGGAATTCGTCTCAAGCCGTTCCCCGGCACCTCTGCACCTTCGCGCCTAGTTGTGACACGGCCGTGACAACGTCCGCCTTGAGGCCGTCGGTTGCCGGCTCGTCTGCGCTGTTTGCTGGAAGTTCTTACCGTCGTACGACTCACCATAAGGACAGTAGGTGGGATCAGCCGCAAGGCGATGTTCGCCGAACCCGTTACCGCCTGCTCGACGACTGGCTGTTCGGTGATGACGACCGGCCTTGTCTGAACACGCCATCAAAACTCACCAGCGACCAATTGTCGCGAAACTAACGTTCTCAGTTTCTCGAAGATCGCTGCAAAACTTGGGCGTCAGCACGTGCCAACGAGTCGATGCGGTGGCTTTCTGCGCGATCGCCAGCTGGGTCGCCGACACGGGTCCGTCGGCGACCTTCAAGTTATGGGCCGCCCACTCCCGCAGCTGGGTGGAGCGCCGCGACCACGCGGTGATCGTCTCGCGGTCCACACCGCCCAGCTCCGCCATCCCGGTCCACGGATCTACCGGCGCCCACTCCAACCCCATCGACTGGTGCAGTTCATGGCGCAACGTTGCCTGATAGATCACCCCGGCAGCGCGAGCCTCGTGATACAGCGACGTGCCGTCAACCGAGACCATCACGCCGTCGGCGCGAGCCTGCCGATTCGGGACGACGACATGGGTATGCAGATGGGGGTCCCCGCACCGCGACGTCTCGTGCTGATAGGCGATCGCCGCCAAACCCGGCAAGCGCACAAGGTCTTTCTCCCCGGTGCGAGGGTTGTGCACCCGGGTGTAGCCAGCATGCGCGGCGAGGTACTCCATCGCCTCCGACAGCGCGGTGGTGTGCGTCGGCGATCGCTTTAGCCATCACCTCATCGGTGCGCAGTGCCCGAACCAACGAGACGCTCTTGGGCGCGCAGAACGTCAGATCGAACCCGTGCACACCGCGCTCACCAAACGCACGCCCACATGCACCGTTAGGAGCGACGCCGTCGTCGAGCCAGCGGGACACCACCCGCGGGTCGGCCTCTGCCCCCGCGCGCTGGGCGTCGGTCAGACCGACCAACGCCGCGACGGTACGGGTGTCGTCGCCGGCCAACAGCCACACCGGCGTTCGAGTTTCGCGCTCGGAGTAGTACTCCCCCAACCCGCCGCCCGCCCGCGCCAGATCACGCGCAGCGTGCTCGGCGGCCCGGGCGGTGTCGATGTAGTAGTTGATCGACCACCGCTTGAGCTTGGCGATCGTCAACACAGATCTTACCCACCTGCCGCGCCGCAGGCGTGTTGTGGCAACTCCTGGGCCACAACCATTCTCGCACCCCTGTGCAAATGTGCCGACCGCTTCTTTGGGTTTGGCGTGAGAGGCGCGGATATCCGTAAGAGTAAGGGGTGGAGGAGATCTGGGCTGATTGGTTGGGTCTTGGATGAGGGGGATATTGAACGATGAGGTAGGGGACGAGGATCGGTTGATAATGCGAGGAGTGAACGATCTGGGCGGCCGAACCTCATCCCGATGTCACACGCTGACTGGTCTAGTTGGACGAGTTGGAATCGGCGAACACGATTCGTGCTCAACGTTTCTCAGCGAATCCAATGGGCCACTTTCGCTCCAGAATTCGACGGGCACCGACCATCGGTAGCACGGGCAAAATTGCGCACAAGGGCATGTGGATAGCTGCTTACAGTTGCGATACGTCCACTCGGTTCGTGGACAACCGATAGCCGTCGATCCCTCCAACACCATTGCGAGCCAACATGACGATTTCTCAAGACACCGGACGCGAGATGCTCACCGCCGAACAAGTCCACGACATGACCGGCGTCCCAATTTCGACACTGCACGACTGGGCAGCCAAGCGGGAGCGTGGGATTGACGCGCCAGGTCCTCACCACATCCGACTGAGCAACCGCCATCGCCGTTGGACACGTCGTGACGTCGAGCAGTGGATCGAATCCGCCCGCATCTGAACTCCCGAGCCAGCCGGGCTCTTGGGATAGACACCGAAGTTATCCACAAGCGACACCACCGGCCAACCACATGTCGGCCGTCGCCGAGACAATGCGCAGACGTGCACAGGCGCGAACCACTGACCGAGAGACCTAATGGCGATCAAACGGCGTGATACCACCGACGGGCCGCGTTTCGACGTCGAATGGCGGCTGCCGGACCGCACCAAGCGCCGCAAGACATTCAAGTCCGAACGCGAAGCACGGGTGTTCGAAGCCTCGATCGTGACGAGGACCGCTTCGGGCGACGTGGTTGATCCTCGGGCCGGCCGAGTCACACTGGCGAGCGTGTACCGGTCGTGGCTGGCGTCGCGTCCCGATCTCAGCCCGAAGGTACGTCGCGGCTACGAAGACAACTGGCGCTTGCGAATCGATCCGCGATTTGGCAGTTGGCATGTTTCGGCGATCGACCATCAATCGATTCAGGGCTGGGTCAACGAGATGTCGGCGTCGGGATTGGGGCCTCGCACGGTGCGGTGGGTGCACTCAGTGTTGAAGATGACGCTCGACTACGCGATCGACGAAGGAAAACTGTTATCGCGAAACCCTGCGGCTCGAACGAAGTTTCCTCCGCTTCGCCAGGCATCGCATACCTACCTCACGACGTCCGAGGTGGCGGCCCTGGCCATCGAGTGCGGTAGCCAGGGCGACGTGGTCTTGCTGCTCGCGTATACAGGGATGCGTTTCGGTGAGCTCGTCGGACTGAGAGTTGAGGACATCGACCTGAAGACGCGAAGGATCAGAGTGCGCCGTTCGATCACGCAGGTGGGCGGCAAACTGCTCGAGGGGAACCCGAAGAGCGCCGCGGGGCGCCGTTCAATACCCATTCCGCAGCGACTCGTCCCGATCCTCACCGACCGGGTGCCGGGCCGGCCTCAAGGCGCTCCGGCGATTACGTCACCCGCCGGCGCTTTGCTCGGGCTAGAGAACTGGAAGCGCTCAACCGGATGGCGCGCCGCCATCGTCGAGATCGGCCGACCCAAGATGCGGGTGCACGACCTGCGACACACCTACGCCTCGCTCGCACGCCGAGCAGGCGCGGACCTCCGGCTGCTGCAAAAGACAATGGGACATGCGTCGATCACGGTGACCGCCCACGTATATGCAGACCTTTACGACGACGAACTCGATGTTGTCGCGTCGGCGCTCGATGCGCTCGACGACCGTCCGTCTGAGTAGCCCGAAAGTTTGGCCCTATTTTGGCCCTATAAGCCTCGCCCTACGGGTCTGAAGCTGGGCGTGATTCTTTACCTAAAACGGCGCTGAACTGCAGTGATGCTTGGTGGCCAGGGCCGGGATCGAACCGGCGACCTTCCGCTTTTCAGGCGGACGCTCATACCAACTGAGCTACCTGGCCCGACGGCACCGCTGTGCCTCGCCGCCGTGGCGACCCTGACGGGACTCGAACCCGCGACCTCCGCCGTGACAGGGCGGCGCGCTAACCAACTGCGCCACAGGGCCTCGCTACACATTCTCCTTCGCGTTGCCGCGAAGCGGGTACCCCCTACGGGATTCGAACCCGCGCTACCGCCTTGAAAGGGCGGCGTCCTAGGCCGCTAGACGAAGGGGGCCAGAGCCGAATCTCTCCGAGGCACTCGCAACGCCATGACGCTGGGAGCCTCGATAGCTTAGGGTACCGGCACCCCAATGCTCAAACGAACAGCCTTCCCCGAGGCGCTATCCTGATCCATCGCGCCCCTATAGCTCAGTTGGTAGAGCTACGGACTTTTAATCCGCAGGTCCTAGGTTCGAGTCCTAGTGGGGGCACTGAAATTGTGTGCTACCTCGGCTGATGGTTGACATTTCGGTTCCGGCTGATCGTTGACAGTGTTTCGGCTGATTCTTTACAGCGGTTCCGGCTGATCCTTGACGCTCTTTCCATGAAGGAGTTGAGCGTGGCTGAGCAGAGGTATTTGGCCGTGATGACGGTCATTGGCGACGGGCTGGCGGTGACGCAGGCCGCCGAGAAGGTCGGGGTGTCGCGCCAGACGATGCATGCCTGGCTGGCGCGGTATGAGGCCGAAGGCCTCGACGGTCTCAACGACCGGTCGCACCGACCGGTGCGGTGTCCGCATCAAATGCCGGCCGAGGTAGAGGCGCTGTTGTTGGAGCTGCGCCGCAGTCACCGGTATTGGGAGCCGCGACGGCTGGTGCGCGAGTTGGCCAAGCGCGGCGTCGTGGCGCCGCCGTCGGCATCGGCTGCCTATCGGGCATTGCTGCGGGCCGAAATGATTGATTCCAGCGACCGGGATCGGCGGTCACGCAAGTGGAAACGCTGGGAACGGGGCCGTCCGATGGAGCTGTGGCAGATGGACGTCGTCGGCGGGTTCGCGCTCGCCGACGGCGGCTGCGCCAAGGCGCTGACCGGCATCGACGATCACTCCCGGATGTGTGTGTCGGCGAAGTTGATGGCCCGCGAACGCACGCACCCGGTCTGTGAGGGGCTGCGCCGAGCTCTGCAGCTCTATGGGGTGCCCGAGCAGATCCTTCACCGACAACGGCAAGGTGTTCACCGGACGCTTCAGCCATCCGCCGGTGGAGGTGCTGTTCGACCGTATCTGCCGGGAGAACGGCATCGAGCATCTGTTGAAGCGCCGCGCCTCGCACGGCCAGCGCCCGCTCTCTCTCCGTAGCGTTTTCCGAACACCGCCGGAACGATGGCTAAGGGGAGACGGCTAAGGGGACTAAGCCGAGCGAAGGCCAAGAGCTAAGGCCGATAAGACCAAAACAGGTCGACTATGCGCAGGAGTGGTGGTGGGCATCGCGATCCTGGGCCGACGCGACTTCGGTCCGCAGTCAGTCCGCAATAGCGTCGTTCGCGCTCATACGTCGCCAACGGGATCAACCGGATGACGTGGCACTTCAAACGTTTCCAGCGCCGTCATCATCGCCAAACCCGCTGGTGGTGCCGTTCGGGACGAAGAGGTCGAACAGACGGAAGCGGACGTTCGCGCCTCGTCGTAGTGGGTATTGGCAGTGACGCTGTGGCGCAGCAGGGAAAAGAGTAGACCGTGTGGTATGAGTTTCGACCCGCAATTCGCCCGTGACACAGTCCTTCCCCTGGTGCAGGCCGCCTATCAGGTCTTCCACAATCCCGATGTAGACCCGACCCTGCCGGGTGGCTATCAAAAGACCGCCCTGCTCGAAGCAGACCCGACGCTGCTCGACTTGATTTCAGATCTTTCGGAAAACGCCCGCTCATTCGTTCAATCGGTCGCCGGCATCACCACGGTGTTCGGCTTGGTCGGCAAGAACACTGCGACCAAAACAGCATTCGTCGCAATCCGCGGTACCCAAACGCAGACAGAGTGGCTGCAGAACCTCGATGTCGACACGACAGGCTATCGGCCGGTACCCGATTTCGGAGACGTCCACATGGGGTGGATGGGACTCTACGAGACGATGCGGGCCAATCTGGCGGCGAATCTCCCGGCCGCCTGCGCGGGCTGCGACCAACTGATTGTCACCGGACACAGCCTGGGCGCAGCCCTCGCAGTGCTCGCCGCGCCGGACATCGCCAAGAACATATCGGTTGTCCCGGAACCGAAACTAACGACCTTCGGTGGCCCTCGCCCCGGACTGCACGACTTCGTGGTGCCGTTCAACCTGTTGATCGACAGCTGCTTCCGGGTGGTCAACCTCTTCGATATCGTCCCGCACCTGCCGCTGGCGTTGCCCGGCCTGCCCTACGAGCATGTGGGCATGCAGGTCGCCGTCGATTCGGGTGGTTCCATCGACCAGACCCACCGCCACAGCTTGGACGCCTACCGCGCTGGTCTGACCAGTCTCATCAGCACGCAACCTGCCTGGGCCGCTTGACGAATCGGGGTGAGTGACGGGACTCGAACCCGCGACATCCAGGGGGTACAAACCATCCCTGGCGTGATTCGCCCCTAGACCGCTCGTTAGATCGACGTGTGCGCCAAGAGCGCTCGCGAACAAATTCTTGTCGGGCTGACGTGCCGATTTTCAGAACTGGAGAGTAAATCCGGTGGACTTTGTCCCGCCCCGCCCGCTGTCGATTGCAGCGCGCAAGACCTGGGACCGCCACGCCCAGCGCATCCACTCCGAGGGGCGCTGATAGTGGGCCGACCATGACCTGTTGGCCACCTACTGCGAGACGCTTGAGCTCTACGAACGGTGCAAGGCCGAGGTTGATAGCCATGGCGTTGTAGTCCAGGGACAGACAGAGCGCGACCTTGTGCGCAACCCTGCGTTGACTCCGCTGAATCAAGCGCGTACCGACCTCATACGGCTCGCGAAGGCTGTCCCGTTGGTTGACCCCAAGCCCGACCGAGGCGGCGCCGCGGTGGACACCTTTATTGATGAATTGATGGCCACGGGAGCGCCTCTATCGACAACCGGGCATCGGTGATCCGGCACTACCTCGCCCAGAACAGCCTAAAGTCCCTAAGCCCGACCGCGCGGAATGTCCGACGTGTCGCCATCTAATTGCACTTGACCCGATTGGCCGATTTATGAAGCACGGATTACCGCGATGCTCCCGACGATGGCCATTTTAGGCCTCCGGATCAATAGAGACGAGAGAAAATGACTTTCGAGGGAATCCCCCGTCCACTGGCTAGGCGGCCTCGTCTGCGACGCAACCACGTCACCGGAATCGGTCGATACCAATGCGCTGCTAATCGCCGCCGATGCGTTTCTGAGCCTAGTTAAACCCGGGGACCACAAACGCGAGGAAACCACCGCCGCTCGCGCCATGGCCCATGCCGCATTCGGATGGGCACTATTTGGCGGGGACGAGAGCCACCTGCGGTTACAAAATGCTACAAGGTCATGGTGGATGCTGACACACCTCGCACGGTCAGCAGAGAAGCTACCCGGCTAAAACAAAGACTTCGGGTGATCCGATCAATCACCCAAGAGGCGACGCCTAAGCCGCTTGCCGCTCACCCAGTAGGCCGCTCCGAATATCGGACCCGCTGAAAAGTGGGGCGCACTTCGGTTGCAGTTCAAGCGCTTACAACGGCGGTAACAGACGTTCCGGTGGTATTCGGTCCTAGCAGTCGCCACTGGACAGAGTGGGACGGGAGGGGTGACCCTAGAAGCGCTCGCGTTCTCTCGTTCCCGTCCAAAACTCCCCCGATTCACAAGCCGGGACGTGTGACCCCACCGGGGTTTGCGGGTTGCACAAAACGACAGGGGTCGGGGTTCCCTTTTTCTATTCGCCGGCCCCCGATCTGAACCGCAACCACGACACCCTCAATCGCCGACAAATATCGACACTGTTTTGGCGGGACTAGAACGTAGCAATCTTCGTCGGTCCGAAACAGCAGCCAAGTTCAATCAGATATATTTAGGCCCCGCGCGCGTGCGCCAACTCCGTAATCGCCTGTCAGAATCCTGCGTATCAGCTGTGATATCGAGTCGGCAGTTCGCAAATCAGCGACCTTTGACTGGTTGACATCGGGGCTAAAACGGAGAACCCTAATTCACGTGCTTGAGCTGGGGGTAGAGCGAACTGTTCCGTTCACGGTGCGAGCATCCTAAATGTGCGGGATAACCGAACCATTTATCGTCACCTTCCGCGTCGGCCAGTAGCTCGGCAGTCATGCTCGATCCCCTCTGCACCGCACGAACGCCATTGAATACTCGGGAGAGGTCGCTACATTGCCCCACAATTCGGTCACAGTTGGTCAGCCCGGGCCTGGCCTGGTTTTCAACTACCCGGGGCAGCCGCTGCACGTAACGGGAACTGTCACTGGGGTTGGGGGAGCCGAACCGAGCACAGTCGAGACGGTGACGGTGTCCGTTGTCGGCGGGGCACCGGTGCGGGCCACCGTGGGGCTCCCACTACACCAGGGTCACCCTCCGTTTCTAACGAGACAATTCTCCGCAATGGTCCCAGTTCCACAGTCCCCGTCATTGCAGCAACTTGTGGTGACGGCTAACTTTGACCTATACGGCAGTCCGTCGGTTACGGTCGATTTTCTCGTCCACAGTGCCGCACCACCGGCATGCACGCCGCTGCAGAGTCTGCAGGCGATCGCGCTCGCCACCGGCGGGCCCGTGACCAATCCGGCGCCTCCCGCCTCGAGCGGTGACTGGGCGAACGACATTGTCACGCAGAACCGCAGCTCTTTCGACGGCATAATATCGTGGCTAGATCTGCCGGTTTACCTTCAACAACACGATCAGTTCCCTATCTGCGCCTATGAGTGGACCCAGGTGACGGCGCCGGGCGAGGACTATGACGAGGACTCCGTGGTATTTAGCGGCTGGCTCCTGCAACCCGAAATATCAGGAAACGACCTTCCGTTCAGTCATCCATTCGGAAATGATTGGGAATGCATGGTCGGGCTTGATCCGCCGTACGTCGGGCTGATGGCAGCGGGCAATGCGGTCCCCGACGGCGCCGATGGCAAGCAAGCACTGGCCGACGCAGTCAACAACAAGATTCCGGTGCCGGACCTCGGCGTCCAGCCGGACTTCAAGGTGAAAGGTCGCCTACTGGCAGTCGAGGCCGACGGCGGGTGCGTCCCGAGTGCCTTCAACCCGAACAACGGCTTCATACGCGTTGGTGACCGGATCGCCGTGCTCGGGCGCTGGATCGTGGATACCGGCCATTCTGTGTCGGCCAGCGATTTTCAGCAGGCGGAGTGGCCGGCGCCGGCCGGCGGGACGAGCTATCGCGCCGAGGTTCATCCGCCCCTGCTCATGGCGATTGGCGGAACCCGGACCACGGCAACCGGCGATGTGACCCGCATCATGCTGACCTCACGGCCCTACCTGGTCAAGCAGGTGTACACCACCGACACGACCACTATCTACAAGGACGACCAGCCGAACGACGGACCGTTCCTCGAGCACTTCAATAACGAGATCGACAAGGTGAAAAACACTTTCCTCGAGGTACCGGTCCCGCTGTCATGGACGATCGAGGCGCACCCCAAGATCGCCGAGAAACCCTTCCAAGGTGTACATGGTTTCTGCGTGAGGGTGCGACCCCCAACCCCACAACACTTCGGACCTGGGGGGGTGGGGCCTCCGCCGGGCCCTATCCAAGTCCGATTTCAGTTCACCTGTCGCAGCGGCGTGGGTGTGCAGGTGGTCGGCGCCGACGACGGTGTCAACCTCATCGTGACACTCAACAGTGCGGGCTATTCGCCTCCCGCGCTGCCGACACGCCAGACCGTCACCAAAACGAAGGATCAGCTCGGAGGCGACGGCGATCTGATCACCTACGAGCAGTGGATAGAACCCTTCACCGCTTTTCTTGGCGCAGTGAACGCGGAGCATGCGCTGGCGCATGGAATCGACACCGATACCTACGATGTTCCCGATGTGAATGTCTTGGACCAGGCGCACATGACACCATTCGTTGCCATCGACCACATTCCTGCCGGTCAAGGCATCGTCGTCGACAACGGGGACGGGCAGCCATACCCGGTCTTCGGTTGGCTTGAGATCAGACACGGAGACCTGCTACTAGAACCTGAAGCCAGCTCGTGACGTGGCCTGAATGTGTCCTGTTCTGCCGTTGTCTCCAATCCCACGCTAGATCGTGACATTCGTTTCCGCCTGAGTTGTTGCCCCTGGGGCGTGGTGGGAGCGCGCCGATGTTCCGTTCAGATGCCGCCCAGAACAGAAACGCTGATTGAAAGGGAACCACGTTGAGTCGAATGAAGCTACGTGCGCGGCTGGAGGTAGCCGTCGCAGTCGGCGCCGGAATCCTCGGAGTCGTGACCATCTTCTGGCATGACTGGATCGAAGCCCTGACGGGCTGGGACCCAGATCAACACAACGGAAGCGTGGAGTTGATCATTGTTGGTGCGCTGCTGGCGGTATCAGTCGTGATGGGTACCGCGGGGCGCCGCCATTGGCAGCTTGCTTCGTCCAGTTCCTGACCAGGACTGCACTTACTGGTCGCCGCCCGAAACGAGGGTAGACCACGTCTAGCCAAACGAAGTCGCTGAAGGTTGTGGTGTCGGAGGCCCGCTAATCCAGATCAACGGCGGTCAGCACATCAACAACGGCCCGCGACATCAACCGCGCGATGCTGCCCGACGCGGGCGGTGGCGCACGCTGACACGAGAAACGGCCCTGAGATCAATCCTCCGGGCCGTTGTTGGGGGTGGGCGGTTGTTGGGACGCCGGGTGCGGGTAAAAGTCGAAAGGCCACATAGTGAAGGTTGCAATAAGGGTGCAAGGGCTCTCGTGAACGCAAAAGGTGGGAGAGCGAAAATGCCCTCGCACCTGCGGGGTGGCTGACGAGACTTGAACCCGCGACCCCCAGGATCACAATCTGTGCCGTGCGGACAGCGTTCGGGTAATCGGACCACGATGGGCCATCCGTGTATCGGACCTGCTCGCCAACGCGCCAGCTAGCAGTCCGCAGCCAGTCCGCAGCAGGACCGAACCAACCCTGCTAAGCCCAGCGCACACCAACACGGTTAGTGCAGGTGGAGCCACAAATCCGGCCAGAGCCGAATCAAGTATTCATTGTTTATGGCCGCGTCCGCGAGACATGTATTTGTCCTGTGTCATCGACACTTTCGCGTGGCCGAGCTGATCGGCGCCGACACGAGCCGACAAGCCGCCGTCGTCAATCAGGTCGGCCACGGACTTGCGGAACGAGTGCGACGTCACTTCGGGAACGCCGAGCTCCTCCCGCACCTTGCGCCACTGCTTGTTGAAGTTGTCAGGGGTCACGCCAGGTTCCGGCTGCCGATGGAAAAAGCATCTTTTGCGCGCCCCAGAACGGAGTCCGCCGGCGGCTCTTCAAGGTTGCGATCGCGAACTCGGGCAACGCGACCGTCCGCCTGGACGATACGGACTTGCCTGTGTCGAACCGCTGGAGTCCCTCCCCCGCGATTCTGACCAGCTTGCCGGTCACTGCGAGCGTGCCAGCCTTCGCGTCGTAGTCAGTCCACCGCAACGCCAGCAGTTCGGACCTGCGCAGGCCTGTCGCCACGAAGATGGTGATGGGGTCGACAAGGTCGTTGTCGACGCAGTAGTCGTTGTCGGCGATTTGCGACATCAGTTCGCGCAACTCTGCGCCTGTGAGCGCCGTCGCGCCCTTCGGCGGTGATTTCGGCACGATCGGCGACACGTCCCTCACAGGGTTCGAGCCGAGCACGTTCGCCATGACTGCCAACTGGAGCGCACCGCGCAGCAATGTGCGGCCGTGGCGCGCCATGTTTACACCGTGTGCGGTGCGCATCGACCGGATCGCCGCGTCGAGCCGCGCCGGTGTGGCCTCACCCACTCGCAGACCACCGATGAACTTCGTCAGCTTACGGTCGGCGCTGCGGTACGTCGTCATCGTCGCCGGAGATTTGTCGTCCTCGTCCAGGCGCGCAAGGTGCAGTCGCACAAGTAGCGCAATTCTTGTGTCCAGAGTGATCTCGCCGGCCGCGCCGGGTGCGCGCCGCACCTGCAGCGCCTCGACCAACACCTGTTCTGCAAGCGCACCTCGTTTGTCCTTCGTGGGACCGCGCCGCTCAACTATCCGTGTCACGCCGTCCGAGTCACGGAAACGGCATCGGGCCAACCAGACCCCGCCGCCAAGGTGGATGCGGGTGATCTTGCCGTGCTGCCCGATCCGCAGCGGGAGCCTACCCGCCATTTCGGGACGCTACGCTCGGTTCGATGGACCGAATCGGCTTGGACATTACGCAGATGAGCGGTTGTCCTCGGTCAACTGCGTCCGTTCCCAATCGATTACGTCGCTCATCCGATATCGCACGTGCCGCCCGAACTTTGCGTAGCGCGGACCGGTTCCCTTCGAGGCCCACTCGGCCGGTGTCTTCACGGGTAGGCCATAACGGTCGGCGAGGTCCTGGCGACTTATCCATCTGTCGTCGGCGATGTCGTCCATGGCGATCACTTCCTTCTGTCGATCCGACCCAGCTCGGATAACTCCAATGTAGGGCCGCCGAATCGTGTCGCCGTACCAAAAATTCTTGATGCCGAGACCCGGTGGCCCAGCCAACAATCCGGCTCCGCGCACCCCTCACCCCTTCATCACCAATCCCGTTCTTGCTCATCAACTCTCGCCCACTCCTCCATCAACATTCCCGATCCCCAGCCTCTCCTAAAGCCACAGTTTCCATTATCATTTCAACCAACCATCGACCTACTCCCCCACAGATTTTTCTGCACGGCACATTTGCACGAGGGTGCGAGAATGGTTGTGGCACAGCAAGTGCTACAACCCCATGGCCACCTGCTGGTGGCCACCGCCATCGCCGGTAGGTGCACGATGTTGACGATCTCGAAGCGCAAGCGGTGGTCGATCAACTACTACATCGACACCGCCCAGGCCGCCGAGGACGCTGCGAAGGATCTCGCCCGGGCGGGAGGCGGACTGGGGGAGTACTACTCCGAGCGCGAAACCCGCACCCCCGTCTGGCTGTTGGCCGGCGACACCCACACGACGGCCACCCTGGTCGGCCTCACCGATGCCCAGCGCGCGGGCGGGGGCGCCGACGCAGCGGTGGTGGCCCGCTGGCTCGACGAGGGAGTTACTTTCAACGGTTCACACGGGCGCGCATTCGGTGAGCGCGGTGTGCATGGGTTCGATCTGACGTTCTGCGCACCCAAGAGCGTCTCGCTCGTTCGGGCCCTTCGAACGGATGATGTGGTGGCCAAGGCGATCGCCGACGCGCACACCACCGCACTATCTGAGGCGATGGAGTATCTGGCCGCGCATGCCGGTTACACCCGGGTGCACAATCCGCACACCGGAGAAAAAGACCTGGTGCGCTTACCGGTCTCGACACACGGGATCGACATCTAGCCAGTCGCGCAGCGGGGCCATGGGGTTCGATTCCCGGCAGCTCCACTGAGAAGGGCCGCATCGCGTGCCCGCCCGAGCGGGGGTCAACCCCTCATAAAGATCGTGTGAAGGCGTGTTGCTGTACAGCCGGGACGCCACGCCACTATCCAAGCGTGTAGCCAAACTCGGCATTGGCGATCAGGTCAACGAAGACCTTTAGCCGCGACCCGCGACCGGTGGGGAGATCCGCACCGCTACGCGGCCTCGCCGAAGACGGCCAGACGTGACTCCGCCCGCCACGGTGGGGGGTTGGGGGTGGCGGGCCGAGTGGCCGGAGAGTGCCTAACAGTGTCTCCTCGCTGCTTTGGCTCGTACGCGCTGATGGGTGGTGAGCAGTAGCCGGTCGAATCCTGCGCGATACGACGCAGAGTCGTCGTGCTTCAGTGTTCGGATGTCTGCCAGCAGCTGCTCGGCGAGGGCGCGCAGTTTGACGTTCGTTTCTTGGGAGCGCCACTTCAGCACGTCGAAGGCGGCGCCGGCGTCGACTCGATAGACGTACATCAAGGCGCCCTTCGCCTGTTCGATCACGGCGCGGTTGTCGGCGATTTCGGCGACGGCTTGGCTGATGCTTGCTTCACGTGCTTCCCCTGTGGGCGTGACGTCGATGTAGAAGCCTTGCGTGCCGGTTACTTCACCGGTGTTGTCGTGGAGGCGTTCCCCGATGACGACGACGTCGCGGGTGGCGCCCTGGACGCTGATGATGCGGTGGCGGGTGCTGAACGGCTTGTGGGTTCGGCGGATGTCGTCGAGAGTCGCCGCGACGTGTTCGTAATCGTCGGGGTGCTTGTGAGACAGCACCAGGCGGGTTGTCGGGGTGACTGTTCCGGGTTGGTAGCCGTGGATCTGTTCCACCTCGGGCGACCACTCCCAGCGTTCGTCGTTGAAGTAGAAGCGGTACCCGCCGACCCGCTGCGGGGTGCCGCCGGTCAATGCCTGCTCTAGTGGGGCGAAGTCCTCAATAAGGCGGATGTTGTCGGGCTCGTTTGCGGGAGCCCAGTCAATCTGCGACATGGTAGTTGTACCCGAGCGTCACGGTCCGACGTCTCGCTGATAGGTCCAGCCCAAATGCGTGCGCGGCCGGTGAACGGATCTAGTCGGAGTCATCGGCTGCATCCAAGTGTGCACCGACCGCCACCACCCACCAGCGAACGGGCCAAGCCGGCGTAGAGAGGTGCCCATGACCCGCTAGTTGATGGCGGCGATGAGGCGGGCGCTGGCTATTTAACGCGAGGGCTTGGAACCCTCATCGCCTTAATCAACAGACGTTCGACGCAACCTCGCCGCAGTCGACCGTCGCCGACCAGTTTGAGCGCACGTCCCGCCACCTCACAAGGGCGCTCGGATATAGCGCGGAGTTCGCCCCGCCACCAAGCAGGATGACGGGCCGAGTAGGAGCAGATTGGCGCCTAGTTCTTGAACGCGTCCTTGATCTTCTCGCCGGCATCCTTAAGGCTGGATTTCGCCTGGTCGACCTTGCCCTTGTTCTCGGTGTCTTTATCTCCAGCCACCTTGCCCAGAGCCTCTTTGGCCTTGCCGCCTAGATCATCGATCTTGTTGCTGGCCTTGTCTCCTGCGCCCACGATGCATTTCCTTCGATTGGCTTGGTTTGCGTCGTCTCAGACGCTTCGGGGTGATCCGTCGGGGTGGGTGAGGGTTGCGGTCAGGCCGGGGAGCAGCAGATCGAGGCCGCGGTCGAGTTCGGCGGCGCCGTCGTAGGAGGCTAACGCGGGTGCCAGCGCACGTAGGAGGGGGAATTCGGTGATCGCGAGCCGGTGAAGACCGAGCCGGAGTACGTGGTCGGTTTCATCGGGTCGCTCAATGACCTCCTGCAACTCGTTGAGGATGTGGCCGTACAAGAAACCGAACAGCATCCGGTAGATGTGTAGGGCGTCGTCGCCGGCGAACCCGGCGGATGTGAGCAGTGCGAGGACGTCTTCTAGTGGGCGCAGCATTCCCGGTGGCCGCTGCCCGAGTGGGGTGGCCAACGGTCGAGTGACCAGTAGCGGTACTACGTTCGGGTGAGCCAGGGCCAGTTGGCGGAAGGCGCGTGCGACGGTGCGCAGTTGGCCGGCCCAGTCCGGGTCTGTGTTGTCCACCGATAGCTGCGCGAGGACGATCTCGGCGACGCCGTCGAGCACTGCGGCCTTGCTCGCGACGTGCCGGTAGAGCATCACCGGATCCCGGCCCAGTGCGACGCTGAGGCGGCGCATGGACAATCCGTCCACACCGTCGCGGTCGACGATGCTCAGCGCAGTCTGCAGGATCATCGACCGGGTGAGCTGACCGTTGTCTCGGCGGGCGGCCGCGACAGACGGGTCGCCGTCATCAGCGCCCGCGCCGGGCCCGGTCGGCTGTCTCGTCATTGCCGCAGCACTTCCTTTCTGCCTCGTCATCGAAGCGCTCAGCAATCGACAGGTCAACATCAGAACGTTCAACGATGTAGGTCAACACTGTAATAACAGTGTTGACACTAGGCCTACTGGGGCGTGTAATAAAGATCTAGCACCAGATCAGAGGCGTCGACATGATTGTCATCGTTGGATTAGTTGTTCTTCTCGTCGCCGTGATCGTCGGGTTCACCGGCGTGCTGACCAATGCGGGGCCCGCTCACCCGTTGACCGAAAACTTCTCCCTATTCGGCTATCACGTCACCGGGTCGACCGGCACCTTGTTCCTCTCCGGAATCGTGGTCGGCGCGGTGGCGATGCTGGGACTGAGCGTTCTGCTGGCCGGTGCCCGGCGCACCGCGGGCCGCGGCCGCGACGCCCGACACGAACTAACAAGGTCCCAGCGCGAAACGGCATTTCTGAACCAGGAGCGCGACCAACGGCTCGAACACCAGCAGGACGGCACAACCACGGGCTCAACCGTGAACCCGCAGCCGGCGCCGACCCCCCGCAACAGGATCCCCCTGCTCGGTCGCTGGTCGCGCGGTCGACAACCGACGGGCACCGCGCATGCTGCCGGACGCCGGTAGGCACCGACCCCCCTGTCGATTCTGTCAGTCCGCAGTCGCGGCCTGTCATCACCGAAAACGAAGGAACCCGCAATGAGCATCGGTAAGAAGATCGCCCACAAGGCCCAAGCCGCCAAGGGCGCCGCCAAGAAGTACTTCGGCCGCGCCACCGGCAATACGCGTCTGCGCACCGAGGGACGCGTCGATCAGTTCAAGGGCAACACCAAACAGGCAGGAGACAAGGTCAACGACGCCTTCAAACACTGACCCCACCGCGCGCCCGACAACGCTCACACCGGCCGCGGACAGGTCTCATCCCTGCCAACCCCCATCGAACATCGAAACCTAGGTAATCATCATGATCGTTTTCGGAATCATCCTTATCGTCCTCGGGCTCCTGCTGCCTGCCCTCGTCCCTACCTTCGCCTACGCCCATATTTGCCTGGTCATCGGGGTCATCCTCCTGGTCGTCGGCCTGCTGATGATGCTGATGGGACGGATGGGACACGCTGTTGGTGGCCGCCGCCACTACTACTAACCGGCCGCACGTGACACCCGGCTACACGACTCGGCGTACATGATCACCGCCCCCGTGATCGCCGGACCACTGAACCCTCTGGGCGTCAATCCCAACGTGACGGACTGCAACGTGCCCCAACCCAATCCATAACGCCCACAGCTCAATTCAAACCGATTCGAACCATCGACCTGCTTAACCAATTCAAGGAGTCGACATGACTACCAGCACTATCGTTTTGATCGTCGTGATCGCGGTCGCGGCAATTCTGGCCATCGCAGCAATCGCGTGGGTGGCGCGCAAAAAGCGCACCGAACACCGTCGCGTCGAGGCCGGGGATATCCGCGATAAAGCCACCGATGAGTCCCACAAGGTGGGGCAACGTGAGGCGTTCGCCGATGAGACTGCCGCCAAGGCCCGCGTCGCCCAAGCTGAGGCCGACGCCAAAACAGCCCACGCGGCGGGCCTACAACATCAGGCGCAAGTACGTCGCAATGACGCGGCCACCGCCCGCGACGAGGTGAACCAGGAGTTCGAGCGCGCCGACAAGATCGATCCGGACTCGCAAACCCCCGACGACAAACCGCGCCAAGGCTCCGAAACCCAGCAGACACCTCGAGCAACCTCCGGCGGCAAGCAGGGCCCACCATCGATGCACAGGGCCGGGTAACGTCGCGAACCCACTGACGCCCCGAGTTGGGCTGCACGGTCTTCGCCGATCGACCGTGCGGCGCAACACAAACGATGCCTGTGCTGACGGTGGTTAGGAGAGTGGACAATGTCTGACCACGCCTCGTCCGCCACCGCGACGCAGATTGCCCAAAACAGCGTCTTCGAACGATTCGCCCGCGCTGGGTATGTCGTCAGCGGCCTGCTGCACCTCACCATCGGCTACCTCGCCATTCGGATCGCACTGGGCAGCGGCGGCGGCAATGCTGACCAGTCCGGGGCGCTAGCGGCGGTGGCAGCCAAACCGGGCGGCATTGTCGCGCTCTGGGTCGCCGTAGTCGCGTTCCTGACGATGGCGCTGTGGCGGCTCGTCGAAACCGCCCTCGGTCGTTCGACCGACCCGAAATCTCAGGGCGCAGCGTCGGAAGTCGTGGATCGGGCGAAGGCCTTTGCGCTGGCGGTGGTCTATTTCGCGCTCGCCTACTCCACGTTTGGATTCGCCCGAGGCGCCGGGAAGTCCACCGGGCAGCAGAATGCCGGGATGAGCGCACGCCTGATGCAGACCGGCGCCGGCACGATCGCACTCATCGCTGTCGGCGTCATCATCGTCGCGGTAGGCGGATATCACATCTACAAGGGAGCCAGCCGCAACTTTCTCGACGATCTCAAAGGCCGCTCCAGCGACCTGGTACGACGACTCGGGATGGTGGGCTACATCGCCAAAGGCCTGGCTATCGCCGGTGCCGGGGTGCTGGTCATCGTCGCGGCGAGTCATTCGGAGCCGAACAAAGCCACCGGACTCGACGGAGCCCTCAAAACCCTCGGGGCCCAACCCTACGGAGCAGCGCTCCTGATCGCAGCAGGCCTGGGAATCATCACCTACGGCCTCTACAGCTTCGCCATGGCGAGATACACCAAAATGTAAGTGAGTCTGGCGATTCAGCCTCGGGCGGGCACCCCGAGGACTCTCGAGAGAATGCAAAGAATTGAGACTGAGCTGTCGATTTCGCCGACGAGTGCGGCACGCTCAATTCCTCGCCGATGAGTTCCGTCAGATCGGCCACGACGAGCGGGCTGGGTACGGCCGCTTGCTCAACGGGCCCGCACGGGTACGCGGATAGATCCCTTCCGGTCGTGCGGGTGCAGGCTAAATCGACCAACTAGACCCATCCACAACAAGAAATCACAGACAGGACTAGCGATGTCAGAGAAATGGAGAATATCCAGAGTCGGTAAGCTGGAACTTGAAGTAGGCGAAACACTGCAGGAAGCCATTATTCGGCTTCAAATCTTGCCGCTACCCCCCCTTGCCTGGACGGACTGCTTCCTGCAGACGGCTCGAGGGCATGAAGTCACCATAATCGGAACGGAAACCCACCCAGACAAGATTGAGGCCGTCGCACGTCCTGCCGAAGTTGAGGACGTGCTCGGAAAAATCGACTCCGCGATTGACAACGCTAACGAGTACGTTGAAAAGGTGGTGCGTCCCCGGCGTCAAGCCGACCGTGACGTTAAGGGTGCTGAAGCCGACGAGAGGCAGAAACTACAGGCCGAGCTTGACCAGCTCGCGGAAAAGCTATCCAAACCCGAATACGCCGAAGACGCGGGTCCCGACTGAGTCGCACTTACTTAGGCGATCAGCAGGCGAAGGCGTGGGACCTTATGGCTCGACTGACGCACCCTCGCCGGGCGATTCCCCTCCGAGATGGTGGATCGCCCTGGTCCAACAATTTCGGAAGACGTGTCCCGGCACGCACTCGCGTTACAAGCGGTCATCGAGCGTCTTCAACGGAGATCAGAACCACCGAGCACATCAAGAAGGTGGTCGAGGAGTCACTCACGCGCCTACGGACCGACCGCATTGACCTCTACTACCAGCATCGGGTCGACCCGAACGTCCCGATCGAAGACGTCGCCGGTGCCGTCAAAGAACTGGTCGACGAGGGTAAGGTACTGCACTTCGGACTCTCCGAGCCGGCGCGCAGACGATCCGCCGTGCCCACGCTGTGCTACCCGTGGCTGCGGTACAGACCGAATACTCGCTATGGGAACGCGACCCTGAACACAACGGTGTCCTCGACACCTGCCAAGAGTTGGGCATCGGTTTCGTTCCGTGGGGTCCACTCGGGGAGGGCTACCTGACCGGCAAGATTGACCCCCGCACCCGATTCGACTCCAAGACCGATGTGCGCTCCGGCTTCCCTCGCCCAGCCCGGAGAACCTGGTTGCGAACCAGCCGTTCGTTGACCTTCTCACCCGCGTCGCCGAGACGAAGAATGCCACCCCCGCCCAGATCGCCTTGGCGTGGCTGCTGGCCCAACGCCCCTTCATCGTTCCCATCCCTGGCACCCGCAACATCGATCATCTCAACGAAAACCTCGGCGCTCTCGATGTCGACCTGACCGCTGCCGAGGTGCAACAGATCAGCACCGAATCCGCCGCCCTCACCGTGTACCGCGAACGGATGGACGCCCGGAACATGGCGCTGGTCGAGTGAACCGACGCCCCCAGTAACCCGTCCGTCGAAACGATGTTCGAGTACAACTCGTGAAGGAGACTGAACCCCATGCAGATCGGCGTCGTCTACCCGCAGACCGAACTCGGCGGAGACCCCACTGCTGTTCGTCGAATCGGGAAAGCAGTCGAGGACTTAGGGTTTGACTATCTACTCGCCTACGACCATGTGCTCGGTGCAGAACATGTCGACCGAACACCACAACTTCCTGGCCCGTACACCGAACGCGATCCCTTCCACGACCCGTTCGTCATGTTCGGCTACCTCGCAGGAATCACCGAGCGGATCAGTTTTGCTACCGGTGTGCTCGTTCTTCCACAGCGCCAGACGGCGTTGGTCGCACGGCAGGCCGCCGATGTCGATTTGCTGTCCGGCAGTCGCCTCCGCCTCGGTGTAGGCGTCGGGTGGAACCACGTCGAGTACGACGCCCTCGGACAGGACTTCCGCACTCGCGGCGCACGCGAGGAAGAGCAGATTGAACTACTCCGGCGACTGTTCACCGAACCCGTCGTTGACTTCACGGGGCGCTTCGACCGAGTGGACCGCGCCGCACTGCTACCGAAGCCATCGCGGTCCATCCCGATCTGGCTCGGAGGTTCTGGCGAGAAGGCGTTCGACCGCGCGGCCCGCCTGGCGGACGGCTTTATATTCTTTGGTGCCGGGGGGGTCGCGGGGGCTGTGGATGCCTGGAAGTCGTTGCGTGGGCGCATAACCAAACTCGGCAGGTCTGACGAAAACTTTGGTGGAGAGTACGTAGCGCTGAGCGAAGGCGTCGACAACATCACGGCGGAGATCGAATCTTGGCGTGCTGCGGGTGGTACGCATGTCGCCATCGCGACGATGGGCTTCGGGCTGGATTCCGTCGATGCCCATATCGATTACATAGCTTCAATGTCGAGTGCGCTCAACGCATCCTGATATACGCCCAACGCTGCGCCCAAGTTCTGAGAACGAATTTCGAGAACCTCATATGTCGTCTATTTCAGGACACGGGTTCGTCTGGATGCGTCGCGCTAAACCAAGTCGACGAAGGGAGTCATGGGGCCAAAATGGGGCCAAGCCGCCAGTGCAGGCGCTCCAGGCCGTCCAATTAGAGCGCTTTTACCCATCCTGACCAGCAGGAGAACCTCGATTCAAGCCACAACTCCGTCTGAAAAGCGGAAGGTCGCCAGTTCGATCCCGGCCCTGGCAACAGACACACGCAGATCAGAGGACTGTTGCTATGGCTTCCGACCGGCTTTCTGATGCGTACCGAAGAGTGCCGGGACGCCGCCACGGCCGCTCCGGGGAGGTACCGGACTTCGGCCATCGCGAATGCCTTAAGCGTGTCGGCTTGGCTCTACCACACGTGGGGCACCAACCGAAAGTGCACGCGCTGCTTGTATTCGCGGTACCCGGCCAATTCTTGGCTGAGCAGCGTTTCCTCATCGAGGATGCGAGACACCAACACCAGCAGGCCCGGGATGATGAGGAGCAGCCCCCAGTAGGAGCCGAGCGCCAACGGTATGCCCAACATTAAGATCAGGCTGCCGGCATACATCGGGTGCCGCACGAGTTTGTAGAGACCGCCGGAGACCAATTTCTGCTCCGCCTCCACCGTGACGGTGGCTGCCGCGTAACTATTCTGCGTGACCACCAGCATGCCGATAAGTAGTCCGGCCACTACCAAGACATCGCCGAATACGCAGACCGCTGCCGGCACTGGCGACCAACCAAAACGATGGTCGAAGGCGCTCAGAGCCAGCATGGTGAAGAGTCCCAGAAACGCGCCGACGATGATGATCTTCTGAACGGCTCTGGTTTCTGCGAGGGGACCGGCATGCATGCGTCGCTGCAGGGCCGCCGGGTCGGTCCGACCCAAATACATGGTCGGGACAATCGTTGCGAGCATGAACACCGCGATGAAAACCCATGCCTGCCAATAGTTGAACGTGCCCGCCGGCCAGAACAACAGCACGCCGAGGACGACAAGTCCGATCAGTGCCCATGTCATCACTTCAAGATCTGACTTCATAACTCCTGCTCCCTACCAACGCAGAACGCGCCGTCGAAAAGCTATGGTCGCCATGACGATTCAGCGGCCGCATCGCTACAGATGCTCTTCGCACCTGTGCGTTCGTGGTTGGACACCTCCGGTGTCGCACGACGTCAACCACAATGGTGTCGCCGTCGTCGTAGGCGTTCTTGGGGCGGAAGACACAGCACGGTTCCGGAGGCCAGCATTCGAGCAACTCTCGGGGCGAGTTCGCCGATAGAGCGCTCCTTTTCGAGCTCTGCTCGGCATTGTTCAACCCACTTTTTGAATTGCTCATTTATCAACGGCTTCGCGTCGAAGTTGGGCAGCTCCACCGGCGTGACTTGATCATTGGCCATGGCAGCACCTCACCTCGATTTGGGAAATGTCCGCAATGGAATCGTGGCTCGCATGCGGTGCGACGAGCACAGTGGTGCACCACTGCAATTTCGCCGGACCTCGGCGCGGCAGTACTTAGATGTCGTCTTGAGCTTCCGCCTGCTGAGACGCGCAAAATCTGTTGCCGTCCTATCCCAGCACCACGGTGGCGCCGCGTCCGGGTGTGTGGATGACCCCCCGGCGTCGTACTGGCTCGGGTCGCCGTTTGGTGGGCTGCACCGTGCAGCCGCCGAACAACGTGCCGAGCACGACGCGCATCTCGTATTCGGCGAAGGCCGCACCAAGACAACGGCGGATGCCACCGCCGAAGGGAATCCAGGTGTAAGTCCCGGCTCGCTGTTCAAGAAAACGTTCCGGCCGGAATCGCTTCGGGTCGGGGTAAATATCGGGCCGCCGATGCATCAGGTAGATCGACGGCACTACCGTCACACCGGCCGGCAGCTGGACGCCGCCGATCTCCATGGGCGCTTTGAGTCGCCGGGCGACCCGTGAGACCACCGGCCGAAGCCGCAGCGTCTCCTTCACCACAGCGTCGCAGAACTGGTGTTCGCCGGCATGGATTTCGTCGGCTAACCGGGCCTGGTAGTCGGGATGGCGGGCAAGCCGCTCGACGGCCCAGGCGAGCGCTGTCGCCGTGGTTTCGTGCCCGGCGACCAACAGGGTTATCAGTTCATCTCGGGTCTCGACATCGCTCAGCGGCCGGTCGTCTTCGTGCCGGGCCTGCAGCAAAATGGATAGCACGTCGCCGCGGTCTTCGAGGCGGTCGACTCGGCGTCGCTGATCGATCTCGGCGTAGAGCAAGCGGTCGACTTTACTCAGAAGCTTGTGCGTCGACGCGGCTCCCGCGCGCCGTGGTCCGATGACCAACAGCGCCTGGCGCGCCTTACCCGAAAGTATCGTCAACGTCCGCACCAGTTCTGCCCGCAGCTGGTCAAGCCGCTCCCCTTCGCAGAGCCCGAACACTGCGCGCAGGATGACCTCCAGCGTCAAGGCCTGCATCCGCGGGTGCAGACGCATCGGCTTCCCGCGTGGCCAGCGGGCGATCTCCGCTTGGGCGACCGCGGTCATCGTGTCGGTGTAGGACGCCAGGTGGTTGCCGCGGAACGGTGGCATGAGAAGTCGGCGCTGCTCCCGGTGTGCCTCATCGTCGAGCAGCAGCACTGAGTTGACGCCCACCACCGGCAGCAGGATGCGATTTCCTTCCCCGGCGTGCAGCAGTTCGGGTGGCCCAGTGAAGACCTCTTTGACCGCGTCCGGATGGGAAACCATCACCCACGGGGGCTCACCGGCGAGCCTCATCGTGAACGTGTCGCCGTAGCGAGCCGCGCAGCGCTCCATGAACTCCCAAGGGCGGGCTACCCAAGTGGCCGTCTGAACCGAGACCGGCAGTCGGGGGCCCGGCGGTAGAACATCCAAGGCCAAATCGGTCACCTCCGACTGGCGGACATCCTTGGCGTCCACGATGGGAAAGCTCAGTGCGGTGCCGGTCTGTACTCGCGGGGTACGGCTCATGAGCGGCTGCTCGCGATCAGGTGCACTCCATTTTTGGGCCGCCGCGTTATCATCGCTTTGATTTCGGCAGGAGGACCGGACGCAAGGTCAAACGTGAAGCGCTGGCTCATGATTGCCGCGATCAGAGCCATCTCCATCAGCGCGAAGCTCTGCCCGATGCAGCTGCGTCGACCGCCGCCGAACGGCAGATATGCCGAGCGGGGACGATCCTTGGCGCCCTGCAAGAACCTGGCGGGATCGAAGGTTTCCGGGTTGGGCCACCAGCGCGGGTCGTGGTGAATGTGGTTGACCTGGATGAAAACCGTGGTGCCGCGACGAATGTGGTGCCCGCCGATAACGTCGTCCTCGATGGCGCGCCGCGCGATGATTCCCCACACCGCGGGGAAGTAGCGCTGCGATTCCTGCAGGCATGCGGTCGTCCACGGCAGCCTGCCCAGGTCGTCGACGCCCGGGCGGCGCATGCCGAGTACGTCGTCGATTTCGGCGAGCATCCGGTCGCGAGCCTCGGTGTGCAGAGCCATCAGATACCAGAACCAGGACGTGGCGTTTGCGGTGGTTTCGTGACCGGCGAGCATGAATGTCAGGGCCTCGTCGCGGATCCGCTGGCGTGGCCACGTTCCGCCGTCGGCGCGCAACAACAGGTTGAGCAGGTCGGCGGAGTCGTTCGGGTGCGCCCGTCGCTCATCGATCACGGCGTTGACCGCGCGGTCGAGCGTCAGAGTGATGTTCTGCATGTCACGCAACGGTGGCGGCAGGCGCACGCCCGAGAAGGCTAACCAGTGCAGCGTGTCGTAGACCGCACGCGGCATGAGGCCCCATAACCCGAGTCGCTCCAGCCGCTCAGCATGCCGCGAGCCCCCGTGTCGCCAGGTCGTCCATGGTTTGCACCAACGGCCCGAAGTCCTGACTGAACAGGGAATTGGAGACGACCCGCAGGGTCGTCTCGACCATCGTTTGGTGCATGTCGAACTGGGTGCCCGTTCGCAGCGCGTCGGTGACGTCTGTGATCGGGTCGATCATCAGGTCGACGAGTCCGTTGAGGTGACGCCGCGCGAAGGTCGGGTTCAAGACGCCGCGGTGGGTGGCCCAGGAGTCGCCCTCGTCGGTGACCAAATTAATGCCCGCGGCGGCTCGGATGGGCTCATATTCGTTCGACTTGACGTACTTGAGCCGGGCCTCGTGCAACACGTGATCCACATAGTCAGGATGGCTGATGGATACGAAACGCCTACCAGCGCAACAAAATCGGGTGATATCGCTGCCTCGTGTCCGGTCCAGGAAACCGTCGCCGTCGTTGAACCCGACGGTGAGGGCCTCGCGTGTCATCGTCCAAGTGCTGAGCCGTTTGGCCGGTGCTGCCCGAGGACGCGAACCGGTGAGGCGCTTGGCAACCTTGCGTCGAACCCGTGTGCGCCCTGTTTCCGGCGCCGAGACGGCCTGCGCCACCGCCACGTTCCGATCGGCGGTGAGAAGACTGGAGACGTGCAGCCGCACTGGTAAGCCTATGAGGGCTCCCCGTGCTACCGCCAGTTTCTCGACCCGATCGATATATTTTGCGCTACCCATCGTGGTGCCTCCATCGATGTCATGGCGGAACCACGGCCGACACGTCGGGCGTCTAATTCCGTGATGGAAATCGTTGCTTGCGTCGGCTTCGGTGAGCCCAGTAATGGACTACTGCAATTTCGCGCGGCTTCGGTGCGGCACTACTGGGGCGCAACCCTCCCTTCCACGGTCGGGACGGACCCACAAGATGGCGACGGCAACCACTAGGGCGGACGGAGCGACTCCCCGAGGACGGAACGTCGCCTCAGTCCTGACAACGGAGCACATCCGGTATGAGAACTTCCCGCCTTGGAATGCTCATCCCGTGCGAGTCGCCAGCGGGCTTAATGGCAATGCGGCACGTCGTGCCGCACGGGAGCGGCCCAGGCGCGGTGACGACAATGCCGCCACAACCGGTGAGCGCTAAGCCGTGAACGAGCTGCACCGATACAGACCGTCCTGAATGGGGCGGCCAACGAGAGTGCGTCCAGCCAGTCGCGTTCACAATCTGTGAGCATCCTTTCGGAGGCTCTGGTCGTCCAACCGCTTGATAGCCCTGCGATCTGCCGTCAAATCCCAACCACCGCTGGTCATCGGTTATTCATCGCCAATGACCAGGACTCATCAAGAATCATCAAAGTCCGACGGGAAATCAAACCCACCGAATAATGCTGCACCACAACATAATTAAGCATGAACGTTAGGCCTTGGGATTGGTCGGCTGTTAATCCGCAGGTCCTAGGTTCGAGTCCTAGTGGGGGCACAGGGCACAGATCGATGACTGCACTCATCGTTTATTCATCGCTTATGGCCTGATCCAAGATGGCCGCTATGTCTAAATGGACCTTCCCGCGGCGCATGTATATGGACGGCAGCCGCACATCAGTCGCTACCTTCGCGAGTCCGCGGCGCCAACCAGCAGCGGGCGGCGGGCGTTCGCAACCGCAGAAACGACTATGAACGTTGGCGCGCCGCGGCAGACACGTTCGCTACTTCGATGCGCGAGGCTCGCGGGCGCGATGTTGGCGTGAATCGGTCGATCGGCCATGGGATCGATCTCTAGCTTGCCGTCCTGGCCAGGAGGCGCAGTTGGTTGCCAATCCGTGGTCGACATTGGGGCCTGCGGGTTCGCGAACCAAAATGGGTCTCTGAACTCTGTCTGTGGATGATGTGGCGGTGTCTGTCTGTGCCGTCGCCTGGCGGCGGCGGGGATTCTGTTGCGTCGGCGGGTTCGACCTGCCGCCACCAGCTAATCGAAGGTTCAGCGATCGTGAACTGTGTCATCCACCAAGCAATCGAATCCAACGCGGAACTTGGATCAGCCGTTGGCGGCCCACCCCGAACCGCCTCAGTCTCGCGAATAGGCGGGCCCCTTTCGTTGGCAGTTGCGTTGTTTGCCATCCGTGTTCCACGGTTGGTGCAATCATTTCCCCAGGCATACCCCCGCGCCTGCGGATGGAGGGCCGTTCGATGTGTGGTGCGGTCAGGGTTTCCCGCACGGCGCGGATGGTTTTGTCGGCGATCACGTTGCTGCTGGTCGCTTACCTTGCGGTGCTGGCGCTTTCGCCCAAGGTGGCGGATGGGTTGCCGGTGTGGCTGAGGTGGTTCGGCGGGGCGGGCTCGTGGCCGACGATCGCGATCGTCGTGGGGCTGCTGACGCTGGTGTGCGTGTGGAGCTTCCGGGCGCGCGGTGGCGGCGCGGCGCGCGGTGTTCCTATCGCGGTGATCGTGGGCCTGAGCGCGACAAGCGTTGTGTTGGGTTTCAGCGCGTACTGGGCTTGTTATGGCGAGACGCATCCGGCCTTTTTCACGCCGCTGATCTGGACCGCCGCCCTGGTCAAGGGCGGTGTCGGCGAGCAGACCATGGGCGGCCAAGTCTGTCCGGCGGCGACCCCGGTCGCGCTGGACGTGGCACGTCTGTCGGCGCTGGGTGCGATATTTCTCAGCGTTGCGGGCATCGCGGTCGCGTTGTTCCGGTCGCAGACGGATCGGATTCAAGCCAGCCTCGCCAAATCCGTTACTGCAGTGGTGGGTATCGACGATGACGCACAGTCGATGCTCGGCGCGGTCGCCCGAACGCTGCGCAGACGCAGCACCTTGGTCTTGATCACGGCCAGCCCGGACCGGCCGTGCGTACACGAGGCCCGCATCCAGGGTGCGCGCGTCGTTGCGATCGACTACAACCGGCCCGAAACGCTCGGGTCATTACGGCTGTGGCGCCATCTGGACAGGCTGTATCTGCTGTCGCCCGACCCATCCACCAATCTGGCGCGCCTGCGGGTGATCAGCGGCAGGCTGTCTACGGTCGGCAAGAAGCAGCGTCTGCCGCTCATCGTGCGCATCGACGACCCATGGCAGGCCGAGGCCTGGCGGGCACAGCAGTTCGGCGGATCGGACACCCGATGGGCCGCCGATGCGGTCGGAAAATACGAGGTGACCGCTCGCCGGCTGCTCGACAAGATCATCGCGGCGAAGACGGTCAAACGGATCATCGTGTGCGGCACATCGCATCTGACGCTGGCGCTGTGCGCCGACATGGCGCAGCGCAGACTTGAGCGCGATTACTACACCGCCCCCCACGAACCCACGCTGCCCTCGCTGACGTTGGTGGCCCAGAATTCCGAGGAATACCTGCACGATCACGAGTTTCAGCAGCAGCAGCTGCGTGGGCTGGCATCCGACCAGCCGATCGAGGCGGTACCCGAAGCGCCGTCGGTGCGGATTTTGATGCCACTGATCACCGGTGACGGCGCCGTCGGTGCGAATGCCGTGATTTTCGTCGACGCCGACCCGGCGGGGGGAGCCGTCGTCGATGCCACGATAGGGACGCGGCTAGCTGCGCGCTTCCCCGCCATGCCGGTCTACGCATGGGACCCGAACGCTCGGGTGACCGAAGACCGGTTGCCGATCGTGGGCGAGTTGCGCACCTATCGCCTCGCGATGGATTTGCCTGCGGGTCAGGCGCAGGACGCCTGGGAGCGGGCGGCGATGCTCATCCACGACCGTTATGCCGCCAAAGTTGGGCATTACTCCGACGCGACATTGCCGTGGGCCCAACTTGACGAGTTTTATCGGGAATCGAATCGGCGTCAGGTGCGCAACGCCCTGTGGATGGTCGAGCAGATCGCCGGCCATACCTGGAACACTTGGGGCAGCGCCCCTGCCGCGGGGTCGTTGTCGGGACTGCGGGGGCTGGCGCCGTTGGAGCAGCTTGCGCTGATGGGGTTTGATCGCGACGCCGCGTTGGGGATGGCCCGGGCCGAACACGAAGACTGGTGCCGCTATTACCGCGAGGCGGGCTGGCGGTACGGGCCCACCCGCGACGACGAACGCAAGATCCACGACAAGCTCGTCGACTGGGCCGCCGTCGAAGCGAATCCTGAGCTGCTCGAGGCCGCGATGAGCAGCTCAGCCGCGACGCTCTCGGAGCTTCGTGAACTCGGGTATCGATCGCGTCCGGTGTGGGAGCAGTTCCGCCGCGCCGGCACGGTGACCGCCGAACAACACCCCAAGGCCTGGACGTGGACCTCGCGTTCGGGGCAGACCATGCGGGCCAACGCGGGTGACTGGGCGGTGCAGGACTGCGACGGGGACACCTGGTCGGTGCGCGACGCCGTTTTCCGCGCGACGTACGAGCATATGGCCGAAAACCGTTGGCGCCGAGTCGGACTGGTGCTTGCGAGACCGGCCCGCCACGGGGAAATCATCGACACCCCCGAAGGGCCCACCACCGCGGTGAACGGCGACCGGGTGGTGCGGGGCGACCAGGGCGAACAATGGCCGGTTCCCGCGGAGCAGTTCTCCCGCCGATACCGCCGACCGGTATCCCCGTCAAACTTCGACGGCAATCAACAACGCTGAGGTGACCGCGTGTCGCGTATCTTTTTGAGCCATTCCAGCCTCGATAATCGCCAAGCGATCGCGTTGCGGCAGTGGCTGATTGAGCAGAATCCGCCGTTGGCCAACGAAATCTTCCTCGACTTGCACTCGCGCGATGGCATTCAAGCCGGCAACAGGTGGAAGGACGCCCTGCGGCAGGCGGGAAGCCGCTGTGAAGCGGTGATCTGCATGTTGTCGCCGAATTGGGAGGACGTCGACCTGGTGCAAGGTCGAGTATCAGTTCGCGGACTATTTGAACAAACGGGTGTTCTGCGCCGCGATCGCGCCGTTGGCCGGTGACGACCCGACCCGGGAATGGCAACGCGTCGATTTGTACGGCGAGGGTCCGGCCACCGAGATCGATATCGGTGACGGCGGTGCGCCGGTCAGGTTCCGCTCGGAGGGCCTGTCTCGGTTGCGGGAGGGGATCATCGGGGCCGGGATTGCGGCGGAGTCGTTTGTGTGGCCCCCACCCACAGGACCCCGAGCGGGCCCCGTATCGGGGATGGGAGCCGCTCGAGGAGCCCGACGCCGCGGTGTTCTTCGGCGCGCGACGCCCAAATCCTGCGGGGGTTTGGACGATTTGCGCGGGATGCGCAAATCCGGGCTGGCGAGCACTGTTTGTGGTGTTGGGCCCGTCGGGGACGGGCAAGTCGTCGTTTCTGCGGGCCGGGTTGTTGCCGCGGCTGCGCCGCGATGACCGCAACTTTTTGATCCTCGACATCGTGCGACCCCAGCGCAACGTGATCACCGGTGAGACCGGTCTAGCGCAGGCGATTTACGCCGCCCGCACCCGCCTGGAGTTGCCCACACCCAGCCTGGGGGAGATCAAAAAGGCCTGCCTGGGCGATGCGGCCCGGGTCGGGACGCTGCTGCGCGAGGCCCAGCGCGTCGCCAGCGCCCGGCTGCTGGATCGGCCCAACGAGGTGCCGCTCACCGACGCTGGTGCTGCCGCTCGATCAGGCCGAGGAACTCGTCAGCGCCGACGCCGGCAGCGAAGCGCCGGCGTTTCTGCAGCTGATCGCCGAGCTCACCCAGCGCGCCGCGCCAGCCCAAGCAGACGGCGCGGACGGCCAGGGCGATGGCGGCCCAGGCCGGGTGGGGTTGATTGTGGCGGTCACCATCCGCACCGACCGCTACAGGCGATGCAGAACCGCTCCGCAGCTCGAGCGGGGTCGGCCACGGTGTTGTTCGATGATCTCAAACCGATGCCGGCCACCCAGTTCAAGGAAGTCATCACCGGCCCCGCCGCCCGCGCCACCCAGGGCGGCCAGCCCCTGCAGGTGGAACCCGAGCTGGTCAACCGGCTGCTCGAGGACTGCACCGAGGGTGCCGACACGCTGCCGCTGCTGGCCTTGACGCTGGCCCGGCTCTTCGAGTACGCCACCGACGGCGGCTCACCCTGGCCCACTACGAGACGATGGGTGGCCTGCAGCACATCGTGCACACCGAGATCGACGAGATGCTGGCCACCGACCCCGATCAGCGGGCCAGCCGCAGCTCGGAGTTGCTGCGGGCGGCGTTCATCCCGTGGCTGGCCACCATCAACCCCGACAACGACCAACCCATGCGCCGGGTGGCCCGCTGGAGCGACCTGCCCGAGGACAGCCGACCGCTGATCGACGCCTTCGTCGCCAAACGGCTGATGGTCAAAGACGAACGCGATGGACGAGGTGCGTCGTCGAGGTCGCGCTGGAAAGCCTGCTGCGCCAATGGGATGAGCTGGCCGGCTGGCTGCGCGAACAGCGGGAGAATCTTAAGGCCGCCGACAACCTGGAACGCAACGCCGCCGCGTGGGCGACAAGCGATCAACGACCCCGCGTGGCTGCTGGAAGGCACCCGACTGTCCGACGCCGAAACCCTGGCCGCCGCCCGGGTTCCGCCAGCGACTCGCCGGCACCCACGACTACCTCGCCGCCTCGCGGCAGCGCGAGAACCAGCGCCTGGTCAACCGAAGAAGCAGCACCGCCAAGCCGAACTCCGCAACGCCCAAGAGCGCCAGCACACCGCCGAAGCCCACGCCGCCACCCTGCGCAAACGCTCCCGGATCCTACGGGCCGTTCTCGCCGCCACAACTCTCGTCGCAGTCATTGCCGTTGTGGGCGCGACGGTGGCCCTCTACGAGACGGGCCAAGCCCGGAAGGCACGCAATGAAGCGCTACAACAGCCTCCGAGAGGCCACGGTGAGCCGGCTCGATTGCCGACGGATCAGCCATGATCGTTGGCACCCGGTCGGGCGGTGACGCGCGCGCATTCCAGAGATACTTGCCGCCCGCCGCATCGCTGACGCGGCCGACACCAACCCTGATGGCACGCTATTCGACGCCGTCGTCAAAAAGGCCACCACACAAAAGATCATCGAAACCCAATCCACTGTGTACGGCGTCGCGTTCAGCCCCGATGGGCACCGCATCGCCTCCGGCGGCGCCGACGGCGCGGTCCGGCTGTGGAATGCCGACACCGGCGAACCCATCGGTTCACCGCTGATCGGCCACCAGAAGGCGGTGCAGAGTGTGGCGTTCAGCCCCGACGGGCACCGCATCGCCTCCGGCGGCGCCGACGGCGCGGTCCGGCTGTGGAACGCCGACACCGGCGAACCCATCGGCCAGCCCCTGACCGGCCACCAGAACACGGTGTGCAGCGTGGCGTTCAGCCCCGACGGGCACCGCCTCGCCTCCGGGAGCGCCGACTACGAGGTCCGGCTGTGGAATGCCGACACGGGCCAGCCCATCGGCCAACCGATGGCCGGCCGCGAAGGCTCGGTGTATAGCGTGGCATTCAGCCCGGACGGGCACCGCCTCGTCTCCGGCAGCGACGAGAACGTCCGGTTGTGGGACGCCGACACCGGCCAGCCGATCGGCCAGCCGATGGTCAGCCGCGAGGGCGGGGTGTATGCGGTGGCGTTCAGCCCTGACGGGCACCGCATCGCCGCCACCAGCAATTACGAGACACATCCAGTTGTGGGACGCCGACACCGGTCAGACGATCGGAGCGCCCCTGACCGGCCACCAGAACACGGTGTACAGCGTGGCGTTTAGCCCCGATGGGCACCGCCTCGCCTCCGGCAGCGCCGACAACACCATCCGGCTGTGGAACGCCGACACCGGCCAGCCCATCGGAGTGCCTCTGAGCGGTCACCAGCAACCGGTAAACAGCGTGGCCTTCAGCCCCGACGGGCACCGCATCGTCTCCGGCAGCAGCGACAAGACCATCCGATTATGGGACGCCGACACCACCAACCTGACCGGCCACCAAGACAAGGTGGACAGCGTGGCCTTCAGTCCCGACGGGCACCGCCTGGCCTCCGGCAGCGCCGACAAGACGATCCGACTGTGGGACGCCGGGACCGGCCAGCCGATCGGAGCGCCCCTGACCGGCCACCAGGACAAGGTGGAGAGTGTGGCGTTTAGCCCCGACGGGCGCCGCCTCGCCTCCGGTAGCGACGATCACGACGTCCGATTGTGGAACGCCGACATTGGCCAGCCGATCGGAGCGCCCCTGACCGGCCACCAGGGCAAGGTGTGGTGGGTCGCGTTCAGTCCCGATGGTCAGCGCATCGCCTCCGCCAGCGCGGACGACACGATCCGGTTGTGGGACGCCGACTCCGGCCTGCCGATCGGCGATCCTCTGTTCGCCGACCAGGCAGGAGTCGTCGGTGTCGCCTTCAGCCCAGACGGGCACCGACTCGTCTCCGCCGGCCAAAACGGCACGATCCGCTTATGGAACACAGATACCCGTCTGCCGATCGGTAACCCTCTGACCGGACACACCGCCGCGGTGATCAGTGTGGTGTTCAGTCCCGATGGGCACCGCATTGCCTCCGGCAGCGACGACGGCACGGTCCGGTTGTGGGACGCCGACACCGGTCAGCCGATCGGTCAACCCCTGACCGGCCACCAGGCCTCGGTGTACAGCGTGGTCTTCAGCCCTGACGGGCGCCATATAGCCTCCGGCAGCGGCGATAACACCGTGCGACTGTGGGACGTCGACAGCGGAGGGCAGATCGGCCAGCCGCTGACCGGTCAGCAGAACACGATTTTCGGAGTGGCGTTCAGCCCCGACGGACACCGCATTGCCTCCGCGAGCGCCGATAGGTCCATTCAGCTGTGGCCCGCCGAAGCGAGCTCAGCCGATCTGTGTGCCAAACTCACGACCAATGTGAGCCGCCAGCAGTGGCGCGACTGGGTCTCTCCCGACATCCCCTACCCGTCCACGCCTGTCTGTCCCGGTCTGCCTGACCACCCCCCAGGTTAAGCAGCGCGGCTTAACCGCACGAACCCGAACCCTTGTGCACGACTCAAGGATCAAACGACGCTCCTCGTATCTTCCCCGCGTTGCCGCCAGAAGCTCCCAGCCCTGAGGCTGAATCTATACGGCCAATATGCGGCCAAACCGGCGGATCAGGTGGTCCGGAAGGGCCAGGTTGCCGCGGCTATTTTTGACGGCTGCGGCAACGCTCGACTGCTCCTCGAAGCCCTTAAGGTCAAGATGCGCTAGCGCCATTGCGCGGTAGCGTCGTGAGAGATGTCGATAAGCAACATCCCCACGGGCTCGCGCCAACGCTGCGCGCATCCGTATCGCGGTCATCGATTATTCATCGCCAATGACCGCGATACGTCAAGAACCGACAAGCCCCGGCGGGATTCCCGAGACGCCGAATCATGTTGCACGACTGACTAATTGAGCCTCGACACCGCGCAACAAGATTGGTCGGCTGGTAATCCGCAGGTCCTAGGTTCGAGTCCTAGTGGGGGCACAGTCGAGGGGCCAGCAAGTACCTCGCGGCCAACCCTGCCGATCATGTCCAACTGCCCCGCAAGACGTCAGCGAAGGACACGGCGCTAACTCACGAGCAGGTTGCGTGCGCTTGCCAAGGCCGCTGGAACGCTGGGCACACAGGTGCTCACGCTGGCCTATACGGGCATGCGCTACGGGGAGTGTGCGGCCTTGCGGGTGGTCGATGTCGACGTCCAGGGGCCGCGGGTGAAGGTGTCGCGGCCTCATCAGGTGCGCGTGGTCTCGGTGCCCCGTCGCGTGGCTGCGGCGCTGGCTGAACAGGTGCAGGGCAAGGCCCCCGAAGACCTCGTGTTCCCCGGCGCTGACGGTGGCTGGATGCCGCTGGACTGGTTTGCGTGGTGCTTCGAAAAGGCTTGTGTGACAGCGGGACTCCAGAACGTCACACCCAAGACACTACGGCACACGGCGGGGTCGTTGGCGCTGGCGTCGGGCCAGCCGGTGACCACGGCGCAGAAGCTTCTCGGCCACAAGAGCGCCATGACGACGATGAACGTCTACAGCCACATGCTCCCCGATGGCTTCGACAACCTGACGGCGGCGATGGATGCCGCGATGGGTGCGCTGGAACCGACACCTACTTCAGGCTAAGGCCGACGTCGCTCATGGCGAGTGGTTGCCGATGCTGGAACAGGATAGGCGCGGGAGCGGGGAAGAGAGTGGACCCCGGCGTCCCGGCCCGGTACCGCTCCAGCTGCACCCCCGTACCGGTGCATCCGATTGACTTCTGTGAATACCCGCCAGTAACATGTGCGGAAACAGCTAGAAAGGAAAGCCGGTCCATGCTTGAAACAATTGCCACTTACAGCCTGTTAGGGCTGTTGTTCATCATGAGCATCGCCAAGGTGCTGCTTCAGGCGGGGAGATAATAGATGTGCCTTCTGCTGAGAAACCTCGTATCCATCTTCCGACTCCGTATGACCGTGGGCCAGTGGCCCACCGCCTACGAGGTGTGGCAAGACGTCGATGCCCCGTAGCAAAAGAAACCCCCCGTCGAGACCGCTAGCGGTCGAATCGCCCGCGCCAGCACGACACCCCCGGATTGGACAGAGGTGATCGCCCGAGAAATGTGCGGCAATCCTAGCCGGTGGCTACGAAGATGGTGATGGGGTCGACGAGGTCATTCTCGACGCAGTAGTCGTTGTCGGCGATTTGCGACAGCAGTTCGCGTAACTCTGCGCCCGTGAGCGCCGTCGCACCCTTCGGCGGTGATTCGGCACGATCGGCGACACGTCCCTCCAGGGTTCGGGCCGAGCACGTTCGCCATGACCGCCAACTGGAGCGCACCGCGCAGCAATGTGCGGCCGTGGCGCATTCGTCGTCGATGACTACGCCAATCACTACAGCCTGTTGCGCACCATCGAGGAATCCCTGGGACTTCCCCCCTCACGAACAACGACAAGTACGCACAACCCATGAACGAGTACTGGGGACAGGCCCCGCCGCTGCCCTAGCGGCACCGGCACCTTGCCAGCACGTCACCGACTTACATGTCCGGGGATTGTGCCCAGCTGGCGACGTCGGGCGCGGGATCGCCAAACCGGTGCCGAATCCGGCCCCACGGGTCGGCGTATTCACCGGGCTGCTTGTAATACGGCGCCTTGCGTCGCATCAGCCCAGCCATCAGCGGCGCCGCGGCGCGGAGCGGACGTGACCTCCAGCCCATTCGGGCGCGGATCTCGGCGTTCGTGTCCGAACTGGAGTGCCGCTGAAAGGACAGCACTTGCTGTGCGCGAGCGGTGTCCATCCAGTCAAAGGGAAACCAGTCCTCGTCGCTGTCCGGATTACCTGGGCGACCGGCAAACGCCACAGCGCCGAGTCCGACCGCCTCGTAGTTGGAAAGCCCCACTTCGCCTTGGAGCCGCTTGTGGGAATCGTCACCGGCGATCATGAAAACCTCACGGACCACGTCGGTGGTGATCGCCGCCGAGAAGGCCGCAGCGACATCGCGCGAGTCGACGGTGTGGTCGCGGTTGTCTTCGGGCAACAGTGCACCGAAATAGAAGGAGTCCAAATCTCCGTAGTCGACAAACGGTTCGAGGGTGAGGACGCCACCGAGCCGAAGGATCGACCATTCCAAATTCGAGGTGCGCACGATGTTTTCGGCAAGGATCTTGTGGCAGCTGTAGAGGTCTGTCGCCGCCAGCGGACTGTCTGCGGCGAGCAGATCAGAAGACCGGTAGGGGTTCCGGCTGCCGTGCACGGCAACACTCGACGCGTGCACGAACCGAGGTGGAGTCGGCAGCGAAGACGCAGCGCGCACCAGCGTGGCGGTGGCGTCGACGTTCACCGCGCGGGCGAGTGCGCGATTGGCGTAACACATCGGAGGGATCACCGCCGCCAGATGGACGATCGCCGACGGCGACACCTCGGCGACCAGCGCCCCGATCTGATCCGGCTTCGTCAGGTCGACAGAACGCACGTCGACCGCGGCCGGCAGCGCCGGTTTCACCGTGTGGTGCGCCGTGGCGACGACGTTGAACCCGTCGGCGACGAGTCGCTCCACCGTGGGTCTGCCGACCAACCCGTACGCGCCGGTCACCAGCACGGAATCCCGAGCCATCATGGTGCGCTCCTTCATCAGAGCGGACTGTCCGATCCGGAATCTAGCTGAGTCGACGAGCCCAATGGCGAAGATCGACAACCAGATCTGAGCTCACTCGTCGCCTTGCCCGTTACCGTGGCCTTTGCCATTGCCCTTCTTCTTGCCCGGTGGCTGTTGATCGACCGGCACAGGAGACGAGGTCGTCTGCGGTGGTGGCACCACCGTGGGCGTCGAGGTCGGCGCGGAAGTACTGGTGCTGGCGCGTCCGGGCACCGACGGCTGCGAACCCGACTCGAACACCACCAGAACGGCGGCCAGCGCGATGGCCGCGAGCACTGCGGCGAGGAAGAGAAGTCGGCGGGTTCGGCTGGGCGAGGCAGGCGCGGCGACGGCCATGGTAGGCGGCGGCAGCGGTGTAGCCAGCACGCGTGTCGGTGGCCGCACCGAAATCGGCTGCTGTGCAACGAATAACGCGCTGCGCATCGCGTCGGCGCTCGGGAATCGCCATTGCGGTTCGCGCGCCATCGCCCGTTCGGCCGTCGCGGCCAGTTGCGGCTCGACATCGGGGCGCACCAAGGTTAAGGGCGGCGGCTGGTCTTCCGCGATCGCGCGCGCCAGGGCGGGCAGGCCCTCTTGCGGGAACGGCTTGCGCCCGGACAACGCCTCGTAGCCGACGACGCCGACCGCATACAGGTCGTCGGCGACGGTCGCCGGCCTTCCGGCCAACCGGTCCGCACTGAGATAGGCCATCGTGCCGACGATCTGACCGGTCATGGTGTGCGCCACGTCGGCGCTCTTCGCGATGCCGAAGTCTGCGACCTTCACATCGCCGGCAGCGGTGTACAAGATATTGGCGGGCTTGATATCCCGATGCAGGATGCCGGCGGCATGCGCAACGGTGAGCGCCGACAGTACGTCGTTCAGGATCGAGCGCACCTGGGCCTGCGGCAGTGGGCCGCGCATCAGCTCGTCGGCCAAGGTCCGCCCCGACAGCCGTTCCATCACGATGAACGGCGTACCAGCGTCCTCGCCGCTGTCGTGCACGGCAACGATGTGCGGGTGGTTCAACGCTGCGGCCGCGTGCGCCTCCGTCTCGAAGCGCCGACGGTTGGCGGGGTCCGCGCTGAACGCGGGATGCAGCAGCTTGACAGCGACAGCCCGGCGCAGCCGGATGTCCCAGCCGTCGCGAACTTCGGCCATCCCGCCGCGGCCCAGAATCCCCCGCAACTCATACCGCCCGCCAAGTATTTCTGGCGCCTGCATGGTTCAACGCTAGCGCTAATTACGGCCAGACTCGCCGGTGGGTACCATCACGGCGTGCTCTACCAGCGAATTCGCCAGCCGTTCTGGCAGCGCCACCCGATGGTGGCCGCCGGGGCGGCCGCCCTCACGATCTGGCTGCTGTGGACCGGATCGTATGTCCTCGTCGCCGCGGCGGGCGTCGCCTGGACGGCCATCGTCATCCGACGGCGCAGACGGGCCAACGCTCTCCGCGATGCCGGCCTGCGCGCCCGTGCCGAGTACGAGCATCGGCTGAATCTGTGCGGCGATCCGCGCGGCGTGTTCGGTCGCTATCCGCCAGTGCAGCCGGGATGGTTTCCAGACCCGCAAAACCGTTGCCAGTTGCGCTATTTCGATGGCGGAGTGTGGACCGGCTACACCGCTCAGACGTTAGGGCAGTAATGCTTTCCGTCGTCGCGGTGCCCGACCGGTGGCAGGTTGCGCGCCGGCGTTTCCAACAACGGCGCGTCTGAGGGGATCCGGCCTCTCGCGCGGTCGTATGCGGTGCGCTTGCGTGGGTGCATCATCATGCGCTTGGGCGTCAGCTTGGTGATGAGGTGCACGAGGTTACCGAAGCGACGGTGCAGCCACTCCTGGCGGGACGACCACGTGTAGCCCATCAGCTCACGAACCGGGGGGTCGTAGAGGCCGACGGTGACAAACAGTAAGAAGCGCTCCATCACCTGCAAGTTCAGCCGCCACAGCCGATCCGGAATCCACGCCAGCGACGGATGCTTGGTCATGGTGGACAGATCGAGCACTTCACGCGCAGCCCAGTTGTTCTCTAAGACGTTGTGGCACATGTGATCCCAGTACTCCTGGAATTCCTCCCAGGACTTGGGCACCGGGCGCATACTCATTCCGTACATCCGATACCAGGCGACGTGTTCGTCGAACAGCTGGCGTCTCTGATCCTCGGTCAGCCCGCCCCTGAAACGCTCGGCGGCCAACAGGACGGACTTGAAGAATGTCGCGTGGGCCCAGTAGAAGACGTCGGGGTTCAGCGCGCTGTACCGGCGCCCCTGCTCGTCGACGCCTTTGATGCCGACGTGATAGTCACGGACCTCGGCGCCGGTCTTCGGGGCGCGGTCGCCGTCGAACACCACGCCGCCGATCGGATACACCGACCGGTACAGCCGCGGCATCCGCTCCATGAAGAAGATCGAGTGATCCTTGACGGCCGCGCCGAGCTGCGGATGCATGTTCTGCATCGAGCCGGCCCATGTGCCCTGCAACATGCCGGTCCACTGGCCGAAGTACTTCCAGGTCAGCGAGTCGGGCCCGAGCGGCTCTGGCGGGGCGTCGTACCCGCCCGATGTCACTGGGCAGCCAGCCGCGAGAGGTGTAGTCCCGCTGGTCACCGGGCATGCCTCAGAAGTATCTTGAGTCACTGGTGTGCTTCCGATCGGCGTCAGATGGGATTCTGACTACGTGCGTTGTCACCTTGATTCTAGGAGTGATGTGGCTGCGGGTCAACGACGGGGCCGGTGGTCGGGCGTTCCCCTCGAGGATCGTCAGGCGCTGCGCCGTGACGAACTGATCGCCGCGGGCGTCGACCTACTGGGCAGTGAGAGCGGGCCTGCCCTGACCGTGCGCGCGGTGTGCAGGGCGGCTGGGCTCACAGAGCGCTACTTCTACGAAAGCTTCTCGGACCGAGACGAATTCGTTCGCGCGGTCTACGACGACGTCTGCGCCCGCGCCATGTCCACCCTGACGTCGTCCACCGACGCACGCGACGCGGTAGAACGGTTCGTCGCGCTGATGGTCGACGACCCGACGCGGGGCCGGGTGCTGCTGCTGGCGCCGGCGGTCGAACCTGTGCTGACCCGGTCGGGTGCCGACTGGATGCCGAGCTTCATCGAACTGCTGCAGCACAAGCTGACCCGCATAACCGAACCGGCCGTGCAGGCCATGGCCGCCACTGGCCTGATCGGTGCGTTGACGGCGTTGTTCACTGCTTATCTGAACGGCCGCCTCGCGGCCACCCGCGAGCAGTTCATCGACTACTGCGTCGACATGCTGTTGAGCAGGGTTTCGAGCTACTAACCCGTCGGGACTTGGGGCGCCGCATCAGCTGGCGTCGCGCCGGCCTGCGCCAGCTCGTCTTGCTGATTCTGCTGCGCTGCCGCCTGCTCCTCGGCCTTGGCCTGGAACGCCCGGCCCTCCGGGCTGCCCATCGACGCGCCAGGCGTGGTGGCCGTCGCGGCACCGCGGTTGCAGTTCAGGGCCAACAGGACCTCACCGTCGACGTGCGTGAACGAACCCCCGTCGTCGTGCACGAAGGGCGCATCACTGGCGCTGGTGACCAGGCAGTCACCCATCGAGTCCTGGCGGTCGCCGACGGTCACCGAGATCTTCGCGGTGCCGCCGCCGTCCTCGATCTTCGAAACCGCGTCGCCGTAGGTCATTCCCACCACGTCGGGGGCAGCGGAGGCGATGCCTGCGCCGAACAGCCCCAGCGCGCCCGCAACTGCTGCGATGCCGACGGTGCTGGCCGAAATGATGATCTTCTTCACATGCCCACCTATGTCTATGGTCTACGGTTGCCAGGAGTTCAGAGCGGTTCGTTTTGCCTTGAACTGCCTGGACGCACCATACCGTCGACCGGCCCGACCCGCGAGCAGTATCGCCGGGTCCGGCGGACGAATAATCCGGCAGAATTCGCGCCGCGGAACCGTGACTTTCTGCTCTGTGACACTCCCCGTGCAAACTTGATGTCACCGGGGTACACAGATATATTGAGTGCAACCAACAGGTACAGATAAATGGAGGGGCCATGTCGAAGGACCTGACCGACCTGCAGCTCTTGCAAGAGCTAGAGCCCGTGGTCGAGAGGAACCTCAATAGGCACCTGTCGATGCGCAAGGACTGGAATCCGCACGACTACATCCCGTGGTCGGACGGCAAGAACTATTACGCGCTGGGTGGCCAGGATTGGGAGCCGGGGCAGTCACAGCTGTCCGAGGTGGCCCAGGTCGCGATGGTGCAGAACCTGCTGACCGAGGACAACCTGCCGTCGTACCACCGCGAGATCGCGATGAACTTCGGGATGGACGGCGCGTGGGGCCAGTGGGTCAACCGCTGGACTGCCGAGGAGAACCGGCACGGCATCGCGCTGCGCGACTACCTCGTCGTCACCCGCGCCGTCGACCCCGTTGCGCTCGAGACGGTCCGCATCGAGCAGGTGACCCGCGGCTTCAGCCCGGGCCAGAACCAGCAGGGCGACCTGTTCGCCGAGAGCCTGTTTGATTCCGTCGTCTACGTGACGTTCCAGGAGCTGGCCACCCGCGTCTCGCACCGCAACACCGGCAAGGCATGCAACGAACCGATCGCCGACCAGCTGCTGCAGCGGGTGTCGGGTGACGAGAACCTGCACATGATCTTTTATCGGGACGTCACTGAGGCGGGCCTGGAGCTCGCACCGAACCAGGCGATGAAGTCACTGCACCGCGTGCTGCGCAACTTCAAGATGCCCGGCTTCACCGTTCCGGAGTTCCGGCGCAAGGCCGTGATCATCGCCGTCGGCGGCGTCTACGACCCGCGCATCCACCTCGAGGACGTGGTCATGCCGGTCATGAAGAAATGGCGCATCTTCGAGCGCGATGACTTCACCGGCGAGGCCGCGGCCATGCGAGACGACCTGGGGCTGCTCATCGAGGAGCTCACCGAGGCGTGCGACAAATTCGAGATCGCCAAGCAGAAGCGCCTGGAACGCGTGGCCAAGAGGTCCGAAAAGCTCACCGGCGAAAAGGTTCTCGCGTCATCGGGCTCCTAACCGACACCCGCGCAGGGTTGCGGATAGGGCCCATCGCACTGGCCAGCCCGGTTGTGCTGGCGCCGATGGCCGGGGTGACAAACGTCGCATTCCGCACCCTCTGCCGCGAACTTGAACTCGCCCGGTCCGGCACGGTCAGCGGGCTGTACGTGTGTGAAATGGTGACGGCCCGCGCGCTCGTGGAGCGGCATCCGGTCACCATGCACATGACGACGTTCGGGCCAGACGAGTCTCCGCGGTCACTACAGCTGTATGCGGTCGATCCCGACAACACCTATGCCGCGGCGAAGATGATCGTCGACGAGGGCTTGGCCGACCACATCGACATGAACTTCGGCTGCCCGGTGCCCAAGGTAACCCGCAGGGGCGGTGGCGCCGCGTTGCCCTTCAAGCGCAGGTTGTTCGGACAGATCGTGGCCGCCGCGGTGCGGGCGGCAGAAGGTTCGAATGTCCCTGTCACGGTGAAGTTCCGGATCGGGATCGACGACGCCCACCACACCCATCTGGACGCAGGCCGCATAGCGGCCGACGAGGGCGCCGCAGCCGTCGCGCTGCACGCCCGCACGGCGGCGCAGCGTTACTCCGGAACCGCCGACTGGGAGCAGATCGCCCGACTAAAGGACCACGTCACGGACATTCCGGTGCTCGGCAACGGCGATATCTTCGACGCCGATGACGCGGCCGCGATGATGGCCGCAACCGGATGCGACGGCGTCGTCATCGGCCGCGGCTGCCTGGGCCGGCCATGGCTGTTCGCGGAGCTGTCGGACGCCTTCACCGGGCGGCAGAGCGCGATGCCGCCGACGTTAGGGGAGGTCGCGCAGATCATTCGCAGGCATGGCGAGCTGCTCATCCTTCACTTCGGCGAGGACAAGGCCATGCGCGACATCCGCAAGCACGTCGCCTGGTACCTGCACGGATTCCCCGCCGGAGCGGAGCTTCGCCGGGCGTTGGCGCTGGTCAAGACGCTGGGCGAACTCGACGACCTGCTCGGCAAGCTGGACTCCGACGTGCCTTTTCCCGCAGCCGCTACCGGCCCCCGCGGGCGCCAGGGTTCACCGGCATCGGTGGCGCTTCCCGAGGGCTGGCTGGCAGACCCAGATGACTGCACCGTGCCCACCGGCGCTGACCTGATGCACTCCGGTGGGTGAACCGAGACCATCTCGACATTACGTCTCACAGGATCTCTAAGTACGATATGAGTCCGTCGATATTGGCCCCAGTCGCGGGGCCACGGATATTGCCGCCGAAGCCAACGGCGGCAACGCAGCGATTTCAGCGCACCGAAGCGCATGCTGCTCGCAAGGTCGGAGGACACCAGGGACATGAGTGACGGCGATAACGCCACTCCTGGCCGCCCTCGTGCGTCCGATCTGAACGGCGCTAACCAGTGGCTTACCCGAAATCCGCGGCCGCCGCGAGCCGCCGCGCCCTGGGAGCGCCAACCAGTCGGCGATGCCGAGGCCACCGACACTCCCGCGGAGACCGGCAACCACACCGACGGCATCACGGTGGCCGACCTCATCGCGAAGGTCACCGGCTCGAATCCGGATCTGCCGAGCCGGCACGCGGCACCCGAGCCCGAGCCCGAACCCACACCTGAACCTCCCGCGATGCGCCGGCCCGCCCCGTCGCCCCCCGGGCGACCGAGACAGCCCCTGCCGATTCGCCCCCCGCAGCCGCGCATCGCAGACGCCTCCGACCCGGACACCGAAGTCATCCCCGTGGTGTCCTACGCCGACGAGGTGCCCGACCTGGCGGCGTTGCGGCGGGCACGCGCTGAGCGCGTCGCACCGGAACGGATCGGCGACCCTCTCGAAGAGCCGGTGGCGCCGCTGAAGAAACCCAAGGCAAAGCGCAGGGTCATTTTGGCGGGACGCTCCCTGGCTGCGCTCTTCGCCGTACTGGCACTGGCGATGACCGGCGGGGCGTGGCAATGGCAGTCCACGAAGAACAACATGCTCAACCGGATCTCGGCGCTGGACCCGAACTCGCGCGACATCATCGACCCCAACGCACAGTACGGCGACGAGAACTTCCTCATCGTCGGCGTGGACAGCCGCTACGGCCAGAACGCCGATATGGGCGCCGGCGACACTGCGGACGCCGGCGGCGCGCGCTCCGACACGATCATGCTCGTCAACATCCCCGCCAACCGCCAACGCGTTGTGGCAGTGTCGTTTCCGCGCGACCTCAACATCGAACCGATGCAGTGCGAGGCGTGGAATCCCGAGACCGGCGAATACGGTCCGCTCTACGACGAACAGACCGACACCTACGGCCCCGACCAGGTTTACACCGAGACCAAGCTGAACTCCGCCTACTCCTTCGGCGGCCCCAAGTGTCTGGTCAAGGTCATCCAGAAGCTGTCAGGCCTGTCCATCAACCGGTTCATGGCAGTCGACTTCTCCGGCTTCTCCAAGATGGTCGACGCACTCGGCGGCGTGGAGGTGTGCAGCACGACCCCGCTGGAGGATTACGAGCTCGGCACGGTACTGCCCAACGCCGGCCGCCAGATGATCGACGGGCACACCGCGTTGCAGTACGTGCGCGCCCGGCAGGTGACCACAGAAACCAACGGCGACTACGGCCGCATCAAGCGCCAGCAGCTGTTCCTGTCGTCGTTGTTGCGCTCGCTGATCTCCAAAGAGGTCTTCTTCTCCCTCACCAAGCTCAACGACGTCGTCGACCAGTTCATCAACGACAGCTCCGTCGACAACATCAACACCAAGGACCTCGTGGAGCTCGGCCAGTCGCTGCAGAACGTCGCCGCGGGCCGCATCACCTTCCTGACCGTCCCGACCACGGGCTACATGGACGAGTGGGGCAACGAGCACCTGCGCGAGGAAGACAACAGGGCGATCTTCGACGCGATCATCAACGACGACCCGCTGCCCGAGGAGAAGAACGCCGACAACACTCCTGTGCCGGGCACACCGGAGTCGATGACGAACCAGACCCCGGAGTCGCCGACGAGCGAAGCGCCCAAGCCCGAGGCCACCACGGAGATCGGCGAGGTGGTCGACGCCGTCACCACCGACCCGTCGTCAGTGACCGTCCAGGTGTCGAATTCGACGGGCCACGACGAGCTGGGCGCCAGCGCGGCCAGCGAACTTCAGCAACACGGCTTCAACGTTCAGACTCCCGACGACTATCCGGGCTCGGTGGACTCGACGACGGTGTTCTTCTCGCCGGGCAACGAGGAGGCCGCCGCCACCGTGGCATCGGCATTCACCCAGCCGACCATCGAGCGCGTCATCGGCAAAGGCAAAACAGTGCAGGTGGTGCTCGGGCCTGACTTCTCGGCGGTGAACCCCCCACAGCCGAGCGGCTCGTCGGTTCGGGTCCACGTGCTGCACGGCGGCGCGAGCACCCCGACGCAGCTGCCCGAGGATCTGTCCGTCACCAACGCCGCCGACACCACCTGCGAATAGCCCCAACGACATCCGCGAGACGGTCTTGTCTGGGCAGGTGGCATTCACCTTTCGTTCACCGAGCACCTCGTGACGATTCACCGGATTAGCCCGTAGGCTGGTCATATGCGAACCGCGTACCACGAGCAGCTAGACGCGCTAACCAACCAGCTCGGCGAAATGTGCGGGCTGGCTGGTGTAGCCATGGAGCGCGCGACCCAAGCCCTGCTACAGGCCGATCTGGTGCTGGCCGAACAGGTGATCACCGACCACGAGCAAATCGCCGCGATGAGCGCGCGCGCCGAGGAGGACGCGTTCGTGCTGCTTGCGCTGCAGGCGCCGGTGGCCGGAGATCTGCGCGCCATCGTCAGCTCGATTCAGATCGTCGCCGACGTCGACCGGATGGGCGCTCTGGCCTTGCACGTCGCCAAAATCGCCCGGCGTCGTCATCCCCAGCACGCCCTGCCCGAAGAGGTCAACGGCTACTTCGCCGAGATGGGCCGGGTGGCGGTCGAGCTGGGCAACAGCGCACAGGAAGTCCTCTTGACCCGCGACCCCGAGAAGGCCGGGCGAATCAGCGAGGAAGACGATGCGATGGACGACCTGCATCGGCACCTCTTCACCGTGCTGATGGACAAGGAATGGAAGCACGGCGTGACCGCCGCGGTCGACGTGACGCTGCTGAGCCGGTTCTACGAGCGGTTCGCCGACCACGCCGTCGAGGTGGCCCGCCGAGTGATCTTCCAGGCGACCGGCAGGTTCCCCGACGAAGAGGAACTCCCAGCGCCGCGCTGAGCCCGCCAGCCGTTACGGCCGCAGGACCAGCTTGCCCCTCGTGTGCCGCTCTTCGAGCGTGCGGTAGGCCCGCTTGACTTCGTCGAGCGGAAACACTTGTGCGATGGGAACTTCCAGCTCCCCCGCGGCGATGAGCCCGGCCAGTTCGGCCAGCACCGCCGCATTCGAAGCGTCGGCGCTGCCCGCCGCCTGCACGCCGAAGCGTTCCACGGCGGAGAAGTCGATGACCGTGTCGACACGGCGCGGATCGACGTTCAGCTCTTTCACCGCGAGCTGGACGTAGCCGCCGCCGAAGAAGTCGAGGAACGCGTCGATTCGGCCGTCCGGGGCGGCGGCCCGAATGCGGTCGGCGAGGCCATCGCCGTAGTTGACCGGGATGACGCCGTGCGCGGCGAGCCACTCGTCGTTGTCCGGTCCGGCGATGCCGATCACCGCGGCACCGTCGCGCCGGGCCAGCTGAACCGCGATCGATCCGACGCCTCCGGCCGCTCCCGCCACGACCACCACGTCGCCCGGGGTCAGCCCGACAGACCGCACGGCAGCGTAGGCGGTGCTGCCTGCGACATACAGCGAACCCGCCGCGTCCCACGGCACACCCGCCGGTTTGGGGGTCAGGTTCTCGGCGGGCACCACGACGAACTCCGCATGGCTGGCTCGCTGATCGGTGAAGCCGATCACCTCGTCACCGACGGTGAAGCCGTCGACGCCATCGCCCACCTCGGCGACCACGCCCGCGAGGTCGCTGCCCTCCCCGGACGGGAAGGTCGCAGGCCATTGCTCGTGCAAGGCGCCCTTGCGGATCATCGCCTCGCCGGGGTTGATACCCGCGGCCTTGACCTCGACGAGAACCTCGCCTGGTCCAGCATTGGGACGCTCGACGTCTCTAATCTCGAGCACGTCGATGTCTCCGTACTGATCGAATCGCACTGCCTTGCTCATGAAAGCTACGACCCGATCTGCGGTCCAGCTATTCCCCCGCGGTGATGCGGACACCGATCTTCTGTGCCGCCATCAGGTCCCGCAGCACCTTGACCAGCACCTCCAGCTCCGTATTGGAGTACCGCTGCAGGAAGTCGCACAGCCCCTGCGTCATCTCGTCGTGCAGCAGCCGGTGGGCCTCCGTGACGAGCTCACCGTCCGCCGTCAACGTCAGCTCGATCTCCTTGCGGTTGCCCGGGATTGGCGAGCGCACCACCAGGCCGGCCTCGACGAGTCGCTGCACGTGCTTGGACACGGTGCCCTTCAGCTGTCCCGACCGCGCCGCGAGCCCGACCACGCTCACGGGCCCGTCGGCGATGCCTGCTAGTAAGTGCATAGACAACGTCGGCAGAGATCGCACCGAGGCTTGGAGCCGTCGCGGGCACCGTTGCGCCATGAAGTCACGCTCGGCATCGCGGTCCTCGTCGGGTTCGAACTTGTCGCCGACGGCACCGACCAGGTCGGTGATATCCGAAATGAGCGCCGACTTGGTTTTCACGGAAACTATCTTGCCACGCGCCGAACCGAAGGTATATAGTTTCTAAAGAAACCATTTCTGGTGAAACGAAAGGAGCCCCGTCATGAAGGCAGCAGTCGTCGCCGAATGGGGCGAGACCCCGCGCTACACCGACTTCCCCGATCCGCAGCCACGCGACGGAGCCGTCGTCGCGGCCGTCGAGGCGTCCGCGCTCACCAACCTCACCCGCGGGCTGATCTCGGGAAAGCACTACGCCAGCAAGGAGATTCAACTGCCGGCAGTGCCCGGCGTCGACGGCGTGGCCCGGCTGGACGACGGGCGCCGCGTCTACACGGGTGCGCTATCACCGTACGGAATGCTGGCCGAGAGAACGCTGATCAGCCCGCACGGGGTCGTCGAGTTGCCTGCCGCAGTGGATTCCGTCGTCGCCGCCGCGATCCCGAACCCGGGCATCTCGGCGTGGACGTCCCTCGAACACGGCGCGGCGACGAAGCCTGGCGATCACGTCCTGGTCCTCGGCGCGACCGGGGTGACGGGATCGATGGCCGTCCAGCTGGCCAAGACGGTATTCGAGGCGGGACGCGTGGTCGCGGTCGGACGCGACCTCGCGCGGCTGGACTGGTTGAACACCGTCGGCGCCGACGACACTATCGTTCTCGGCGGTGATGAGTTCGAGGCCCGGGTCGCCGCCATGCACGCCGAGCGGCCGTTCGACGCTGTCCTGGACTACCTGTGGGGACAGCCGGCAGAACGGGTGCTCGCCGCGCTGAGCTCCAGCCATCCCGCGGCACACTTCCACGCGACCCGATTCATCCAGATCGGTTCGATGGCCGGCCCGACGATCACGCTGCCCGCAGGTGTCCTGCGCGGCAACGGCATCGTCATCTCGGGCGTCGGAATTGGAAGCGTCCCGCCCGAGGTCATGGCGCGCGTGCGAACCGAGGCCCTTCCGCAGCTGTTCGACATGGTGGCGTCGGGCGAGCTGCACCTGCGCACGGTGGTGCGGCCACTGACCGAGGTCGGACAGGCCTGGACGACGGCCGAGCCGTCGGGCACCCGAGTGGTTCTGACTCCTTAGCTGTAGTTTCGGTTGACGCCGTGCGTTAACCGAAACGCCCCGAGATGTAGTCCTCGGTGGCCTTCTCGTGCGGGTTGGAGAAGATCTTCTCGGTGTCGTCGATCTCGATGAGATTGCCGGGCTTTCCCGTCGCTTCGAGGTTGAAGAACGCGGTCTGGTCGCTCACGCGCGCGGCCTGCTGCATGTTGTGCGTGACGATCACGATCGTGTAGTCCAGCTTGAGCTCGGCGATCAGATCCTCGATCGCCAGCGTCGAGATCGGGTCAAGCGCCGAGCAGGGCTCGTCCATCAGCAACACGTCGGGCTGCACCGCGATCGCCCGGGCGATGCACAGCCGCTGCTGCTGTCCACCGGACAGCCCGCCGCCGGGCTTGTCGAGCCGGTCCTTGACCTCGATCCACAGGTTCGCGCCCTTGAGCGACTTCTCGGCGACCTCGTCGAGCGTCTTCTTGCTGCGCACGCCCTGCAGCTTCAGTCCCGCCACCACATTGTCGCGAATCGACATGGTGGGGAACGGGTTTGGCCGCTGAAAAACCATGCCGATGGTCTTGCGGACACCGACCGGGTCGACCCCTGCGCCGTAGACGTCCTCTCCGTCGAGCAGCACCGAGCCCTCCACGTGGGCGCCGGGGATGACCTCGTGCATGCGGTTCAGGGTGCGCAGCACGGTTGACTTGCCGCAGCCGGACGGCCCGATGAAGGCCGTCACGCTGCGCGGCGGCACCGACATCGACACGTCCGCGACGGCGTGGAACGAGCCGTAGTAGATGTTGACGTCTTTGAGGTCGACACGCTTGGCCATCTCAGTTGACTCCTAAATCTTCTTGGGGGCGAAGAACTTGGCGATGAAGCGCGCCCCGATGTTGAGCAACGCGATCAGCACGATCAGGGTTAAGGCGGCGCCCCAAAGCCGGTCCGTCGGAACCGGATTGGCACCTGCGCCTGCCGAGGTCTGGTCGTACATCATGCCCGGTAGCGACCCCATGAACCCGCTGAACATGTCGAAATTGATCGCTTGCGCGTAGCCGACCAGGATCAGCAGCGGCGCCGTCTCGCCCATGACACGGGCGAGGGCGAGCAGGATTCCGGTCACGATGCCCGACAGCGCCGTCGGAATCACAATGGCCGAAATGGTTTTCCACTTCGGCACGCCGAGTGCGTAACTCGCTTCGCGCAAATCCATCGGAACGATCCGCAACATCTCCTCGGTGGAGCGCACGATCACCGGGATCATCAGCAGCACCAACGCCAGCGATACCGCGAAGCCGGACCGCTGGAAACCGAGCGTGGCGACCCACAGGGCGTAGATGAAGAGCGCGGCGACGATGGACGGCACACCGGTCAGGATGTCCACCATGAAGGTGGTGATCTTGCCCAGCCTTGTCCCGCCGCCGTACTCGACAAGGTAGATGCCGACGAACACGCCGATCGGAATCGAGATGACCGCGCACACCAGGCCTTGCAGCAGGGTTCCGATGATCGCGTGGTACGCGCCACCGCCCGCCTGGAACGCCGTCATGCCGGCCTGCGAGTTGAACCACCACTGGCTCGACGTGACGGCGCCGAGACCCTTCACCAGGACGGTGTAGAGCACCCACACCAGCGGCACCATGGCAATCACGACGGACAGCGTCACCAAAACCGTTGCGGCCTTGTCGGAGATCTTGCGGCGCAAGCTCAGCTTCTGGAACGTCGGCGCCTTGACCGGCTGGTCCAGTGTGGCCGTCATGACTTGCTCCTTCCGGCGACAGCTGCCCGCGCCAGCGAGTTCACGATGAACGTCAGGATGAACAGCACCAGGCCTGCTGCGATGTAGGCGCCCGCCTTGTACTGGTCGTTGAACTCCGAGGCCGCAGCGGCGATCTTGCTCGCGAACGTGTAGCCCGCGTCGAACAGCGACCAGCCGAACGCGTGCTGTGTGCCGCGCAGGATGATCAGCAGTGCGATGGTCTCACCGAGCGCGCGGCCAAGGCCCAGCATCGCGCCGCTGATGTAGCCGGACAAGCCGAACGGGAGCACCGTGGTCTTGACGACCTCCCAGCGGGTGGCACCGAGCGCAAGGGCCGCTTCGATCTGACCGCGCGGCGTCTGGATGAACACCTCGCGGGTGACCGCGGTGATGATCGGCAGGATCATCACCGCGAGCACGATCCCGGCGGTGAATATCGTTCCACCGCCTGCGACCGAGGCGTTGCCGGTCTCGAACAGGAACAGCCAACTCAGGTTCTGATTCAGCCACATGGCGAACGGCTTCAGCACCGGGGCCAGGACATAAAGACCCCAGACGCCGTAGATGATCGACGGCACGGCGGCCAACAGGTCGACCATGTACGCCAGCGGTCCAGACACCCGACGAGGCGCGTACTGCGTCAAAAAGATCGCGATCCCCAACGCCACCGGCATCGCCAGCACGAGCGCGAACACCGACACGAACACGGTGACCTGCAGCAGGTCGAGGATGCCGAAGTGCATCGCCGACGTGTCGGTGGTGACCCAGTTGCCGCCGTAGAGGAAGAAGTTCTCCTGGTTGCGCGCCAACGCCGGCACGGCGCGCCAGAGCAGGAACGCCCCGATCGCCGCGATGAGGACGACGATGAGGACGCCGGACCCCTCCGCGAGGGCGCGGAAGATCCGGTCGCCGATTCGAACCTTGGACCCTCGCGAGGGATCGGTGGAAATGGGTGCCGGCTCGGGGAAGGGTGAAGCGATAACTTCACCCGACCCCGCCGCTGCTGGATTGGGCAGCCCGCCAGATTCCGTCACATCGAGCCTATCGGTCATCGGTCAAGCACCCATCCTCACCGCATTCGCGCTGTCGCGCCAGGTAACTAGGCAATTGCGTCGACGGACTTCAGCAGTCGCTCCTTGAAGGCATCGGGCAGCGGAACATAGCCAGCCGCGGACAGGTTGGCCTGGCCCTGGTTAGCCGCGACGTTCAGGAAGGACTTCACCGCCGCTGCGGTGTCGGCGTCGTTGCCCTTCGAGCAGACGATCTCGTAGGTCGCCAGCATCAGCGGGTAGACACCGGCATCCTTGCTCGCGTACAGCGCGTTCAGGTCGAGCGTCAGGTCCATGCCTTCGGCCTTGAACTTGGCGCTGTCGACGGCCTTCTGGGTCGACTCGTCGGTCAGCTCGACGGCCCCGGCGCCGCTGTCGATCTGGGCCAACTTCAGGCCGGCCTGCTGCGCGAAACCCTTCTCCACGTAGCCGATCGCACCCGGGGTGGCCTGGATGGCCTGTACGACACCGGACGACTTCTGCGCACCTTCACCAGCGCCGCCCTGGAACTCCTTGCCTGCACCCTTGGTCCACGCCGCCGGCGCGGCGGCGCCCAGGTACTTCTGGAAGTTGTCGGTGGTGCCAGAGGAATCCGACCGGTAGATCGGCTTGATGTCGGCGTCGGGCAGGGTCGCGCCGGAGTTCAGCGCGGCGATGGCCGGGTCGTTCCACTTCTTGATCTCGCCCTGGAAGATCTTGGCGAGCACGTCACCGTTGACGACGAGCTTGTCGGCGCCCTCGACGTTGAAGGCCATCGCAACAGGGCCGAACACCAGCGGAAGGTTCCACGCCGGGTTGCCGCCGCAGCGGTCGGCAGCCTTCGGCGACCTGATCGTCCTTCAGCGCCGAGTCGGAGCCGGCGAAGTCGACCTGCTTGGCGATGAACTGGTCGACGCCCGCTCCGGAACCTGTCGGGTTGTATGCCAGCGACTTGCCCGAGCAGACCTGCCCCCACACCTTGTTGAACTCGGCGATCGCGTTCTGCTGAGCCGTCGAACCCTCGGCGGTGAGCGAGTTCTTGCCGCCACAGTCGGCGGATGCAGACGAGGTACCCGACGCACCGGAGGTCGACGAGCTGGTTCCGGCGTTGTTGTCGCTGCCGCAACCGGACAGCGTCAGCGCGACGAGAGCCGTCGCGGAGAGGGTCGTACCGAACGCCTTGCCAATGCTGTTGAGCTTCACTTATTCCCACTTTCGTTGACGGCTTCCGACTCCACGGCAACGTATGCGGCTGCGGTGGACGTCCGACTGATGGAAGGTGAACGAACGGTGAACAGGTTCGGCTAATTTCCAGCTAGCGCGCCTGCTTGGTGCCGTACGCGACATCGCTGTTGGACACCTCGAAACCCAGCCGTTGATAGGTGTTCACCGCCGCTGAGTTATCTGCCTCGACGTAAAGGATCACCGCTGGCCGGGAGTTTCCTGAAAGACGCTCGGCGAGGTAGTGCAGCCCGACGAGAGTGAGCGTCGCCCCGACTCCGCGGCCCTGCGCGGCCGGGTCGACGCCGACGACGTACACCTCGCCCAGACCGGCGTCATGCACCTTGGTCCAGTGGAACCCGAGCAGCCCGCCGGTATGTTCGTCGAACGCCATGAACAACCCGTCGGCGTCGAACCATTGCTCGCCGCGGCGCTCGGCGATGTCGGCCGCAGCCCAGCCGCCCTGCTCGGGGTGCCATGCGAACGCGGCGTTGTTGACCCGCAGCAGCTCGGCGTCGTCCTCCGGACCGCGGTAGGTCTCGATCCGCACCCCAGGGGGAATCCTCACCGGCGGCAGTTCTGTTAACGCGCGACGCATCTGCAGGAGCTCACGGACGGGCACGAGACCGACAGCCTTCGCCGTCGCCCGCGCGGCCTCCAGGTTGCCGTGCGCCCAGATCCGGGTGCCCCCACCCCCTTCCACCAACGCCGTGCGGATCATCGACGAACCGACACCGCGCCTTCGCCGCTCGGGATGCACGACGAGCTCAGCCATCGGCGGAGCCTCTCCGACGGCAGGGGCGAGATCGAGATAGCCGACGGCGGTCCTGTAGTCGTGATGGCCCTCCAGCGCCAGCAGATGGCGGGTGCGGTCGTGTGAAAGCTCGCGCAACACCTGGTCGCCGACGGGCGCAATACCGTCTGCACTTGTCGCGACGGCGATCAACTGCAGGATCCGGCGCTGGTCATCCTCGGAAAGTCCGGTCTGCCAACGGATTTCGGGATCAGTCACTGACTGCGCAGGGGGTCAGCCAGTTCTTCGGGCAGGCTGACGGCGTCGTAGGCGCCCGAGTCGTCCACGTCGTCCGGCATATCCGGTCCCTGTGCGCGCCCACGGGCCGGCCGCACCGCCTTGTACCCGACGTTGCGCACGGTACCGATCAACGACTCGTATTCGGTGCCGAGCTTGGCGCGCAACCGCCGGACGTGTACGTCGACCGTGCGCGTGCCGCCGAAGAAGTCGTAGCCCCACACCTCCTGCAGCAGCTGCGCCCGGGTGAACACCCGGCCCGCGTGCTGGGCCAGATATTTCAGCAGCTCGAATTCCTTGTAGGTCAGGTCCAGCGGCCGTCCCCGCAGCCGGGCGGTGTAGGTGCCCTCGTCGATGACGAGCTCACCGAGGCTGACCTTGCCTGCGTTCTCCTGGTTCGCCGTCCCACCGCGACGGCCGACCAGCAACCGCAGGCGGGCGTCGATCTCGGCGGGTCCGGTGGTCGGCAACAGTATTTCGTCGAGCCCCCACTCGACGTTGACCGCGACCAAACCGCCCTCGTTAACCACGGCCACCACCGGAACCGATGTGCCGGTGGTGCCGAGCAGCCGGCACAGGCCGCGCGCAGCCGCAAGATCTGTCCGCGCGTCGACGATCGCGACGTCGGCGCTGCCTGCCTCCAGCAACGAGGACACTTCGGTAGGCGCGTTTCGCACGTTGTGGGCGAGCAGCGACAACGAGGGCAGTACCGACTCCGGATGCGGGTCAGCGGTTAATAGCAGTAGATCCAACGGGCCCTCCAGCGCGCCGGGCAGATATTGACGGACATCGCTGTCTGTGGATACCTCCCAGATTCGTAACCGACATCTGGGCGTTACCGGTGCACTAACGATAACCCGACACATGCTGATTAGCCGCGCCGAGCGGGGTGGGGTGGAATCGGTGGGCGAGAATATGCGGGTGCGCAAGCTGTTGATCGGGCTGATATCGGCCGTAGCCGTGCTGGTGGTTGCGGCGGTCGGCGTCGACTTCGGCGCCGCGATCTACGCCGAATACCGCCTGGCCAGGGCGGTACGCAGCGAAGCACAGCTCACCTTCGATCCATGGGTCGGCATCATCGGTTTCCCGTTCATCTCGCAGGCGAGGGACCGGCACTACGGGCAGATCGAGATCCGGGCGAATGGCGTTGGTCACTCCGTGGTCGGGAGGGTCTCCTACGAGGCCACCCTCTACGACGTCGACCTTCCCAAAGACTCCTGGCTGATCGACGCCAGGGCCGCTCTGCCAGCGCGCAAGGTCGAGAGCCGGATCATCGTCGACTCCACTCACGTCGGCCGCTTCATGGGCATCCCCGACCTGCTGGTGGAGGCGCCGCCCAAGGAAACCAACAACCCCACCGGCGGCACCACCGAATCGGGCATCTCCAGCAACAAAGGCCTGGTCTTCACGGGCACTCCCAAGGCCGCCGACTTCGACAAGAAGGTCAGCGTCGCTGTCGACCTTTCCGTCGCGGGGCCGGACCGAACCACCCTTGTGCTGACCGCGACAGGGGTGCTCACCGGCGCGGGCACCGCCGACCAGCAGGTGCCCGAGAACAAGAAGCAGGCCGTGCTGGACGCGTTCAGCACCATGCTGCCCGGGCAGAAACTGCCCTTCGGCATCGCGCCGACCAGCGAGGGAGCGCGCGGATCCGACGTCATCATCGAGGGCATCGCCGAGGGAGTAACCGTCAGCCTGGATGAGTTCACTCAGTCATGAGCCCTTCACTTGTCGTGGTCATCGCCGTGCTCATCGCGGCGCTGGGGGTGGCCTACGTGATCAACAGACTGATCGCGCTGCGGGCCGGGCTGCTCAAAGAGACCACCGCGACCGCCGACGCGGAGCCGCTCGACACCTCCGATCTGGGCTTATCGCGGACGGGCCCGACGGTTGTGCACTTCAGCGCGGTGTGGTGCGGACCGTGTGCCGGGGTGCGGCGGGTGGTCAATCAGGTGTGCGGCGACCTGCCCGAAGTGGCCCACGTCGAGATCGATATGGACGCCAATCCGGCCGCAGCCCGGCGACTTTCGGTGCTGTCGCTGCCGACGACGTTCATCTTCGACGCCGACGGCCGCCAGCGATACCGCACCACCGGCGTGCCCACCGCCGCTGACCTGCGGTCGGCGCTGGACGCGCTGTTGGCTTGAACACCATGTCATTGGGTAAGCTGTCGGGCGTGTCCGCCCGCCTTGTGGTGATTCTCACCAAGCGCCGCGCAGTCGATCTGTGCCGCGTCGCGGGTTGTTGTTGTTGTTGTAGCTGCTGAGCGCAGCCGCGCGATATAGCGCGCTCGCTCGGAGCGGCCCAGTTGTGGCCAGCTCGCATCCAGCCCTACCAACGCAACAGGAGTGTGACTTCCATGGCATCGGATACCTACACCAAACGCCCGATCGACCAGGTCGACGTTCGGGGACCACGATTCGCGGCGTGGGTGACCACCGCGGTTCTGGTCATCACGCTGATCGTCTCCAGCTTCAGCCTGGTCGCCGCTGCGGTCATCCTCGGCCTGCAGGCCGTCGTCTTCGCGATCGGCGCATTCGCAGGGCCGCGTAAGCATCCGTACGGCCTGGTCTTCGCGAAACTCATCGCCCCGAGGCTTGCACCGGTCACCGAACGCGAGCCGGTGCCACCGCTGAAGTTCGCCCAGCTGGTCGGGTTCGTGTTCGCCATCGTCGGCGTCGTCGGGTTCGCCACCGGCGTCGCCGCGCTGGGTCTCGTCGCCACCGCTTTCGCCTTGGTGGCCGCTTTCCTCAACGCCGCCTTCGCGATCTGCCTTGGCTGCCAGCTCTACCCGTTGGTGGCGCGACTGCGCCGCCGGCCCACCCCCGCGTAAAACCTCGAATATCAAGCAACCGAAAGGATCTCCTCCATGGCTCGCTCCGACGTCCTGGTCTCAACTGACTGGGCCGAGAGCAATCTCGATGCGCCGAACACCGTCTTCGTCGAAGTTGACGAGGACGTCTCCGCCTACGACGGCGGGCATATCGCCGGTGCGGTCAAGCTGGACTGGAAGACCGACCTGCAGGACCCCGTCAAGCGCGATTTCGTTGACGCCCAGCAGTTCTCGAAGCTGCTGTCCGACCGCGGCATCGGCAACGACGACACCGTGATCCTCTACGGCGGCAACAACAACTGGTTCGCCGCCTACGCGTACTGGTACTTCAAGCTCTACGGCCACGACGACGTCAAGCTGCTCGACGGCGGGCGCAAGAAGTGGGAGCTCGACGGTCGGCCGCTGTCCACCGACGCGGTGAACCGGGCTGCGACCAGCTACACCGCCAAGCAGCCGGACAACTCGATCCGCGCGTTCCGCGACGAGGTCATCGCCGCGATCGGCGCCAAGAACCTGGTCGACGTGCGCTCACCCGACGAGTTCTCGGGCAAGATTCTGGCCCCCGCGCATCTGCCGCAGGAGCAGAGCCAGCGGCCAGGGCATATCCCCAGCGCCATCAACGTTCCGTGGAGCAAGGCGGCCAACGAGGACGGGACGTTCAAGTCCGACGACGACCTGGCCACGTTGTACGCCGAGGCAGGGCTGGACGGCCAAAAGGAGACCATCGCATACTGCCGCATCGGTGAGCGCTCGTCGCACACCTGGTTCGTGCTGCAGGAGATCCTCGGTCACGAGAACGTCAAGAACTACGACGGCAGTTGGACGGAATACGGCTCCCTTGTGGGTGCCCCGATTGAGTTGGGAAGTTGATATGTGCTCTGCACCGAAGCAAGGCCAGACGCTGCCGGCAGGCGTTGACCTGGAGAAGGAAACGGTGATCACCGGTCGCGTCCTCGACGGTGCCGGTCAGTCCGTCGGCGGTGCGTTCGTGCGCCTGCTTGACGCGTCTGACGAGTTCACCGCCGAGGTCGTCGCGTCTGCCACCGGTGACTTCCGGTTCTTCGCGGCCCCCGGCACGTGGACGCTGCGCGCGCTGTCCCCAGCAGGCAACGGCGACGCCAGCGTGGCACCGTCCGGCGCAGGCATCCACGAGGTCGACGTCAAGGTCGCCTGACCTATCGCGTTTTGCGGTCGCATGACGGCCGCCGCGGGGTGCCCAACATTTGGAAAGGGCACTGCAAGAGGCGAAGACGCTCGGCGGCTAGACTCATCGCCGTGGTGTTGTTCTTCGAACTCCTGCTTGTGGCGACCGTCGTGGTCATCACCTGGTTCGCGCTGTACGCGCTCTATCGGCTCATCACCGACGAATCGTGACTTCTGAGGAAGGCCCCGTCGCCGGCGGTTCGGGCGACCGGGCGGTCGCCGCTGCGGCCGAACGGGCCAAGAAGACGGCCGCGCGCAACATCCCGGTGTTCTCCGATCTCCCGGCGCCGACCGACACCGCGAATCTGCGCGAAGGCGAAGACCTGAACCAAGCCCTGCTCGCGCTGCTGCCGCTCGTTGGCGTGTGGCGCGGCGAGGGTGAGGGCCGAGCCACAGGCAGCGACTATCGCTTCGGCCAGCAGATCGTGGTGTCCCATGACGGCGGCGACTACCTGATCTGGGAGTCGCGATCCTGGCGGCTCACCGAGTCCGGCGACTACGAGGAGCGGGGCCTGCGAGAGTCCGGCTTCTGGCGGTTCGTCAACGACCCGAATGATCCGTCCGAATCCCAGGCGATCGAGCTGCTGCTGGCCAATTCCGCCGGCTATGTCGAGCTGTTCTACGGCCGGCCGCTCACCCAGTCGTCATGGGAACTCGCCACCGACGCACTGGCGCGGAGCAAGTCGGGGATGCTCGTGGGTGGCGCGAAGCGGCTGTACGGGATTGTTGAGGGAGGCGATTTGGCCTACGTCGAGGAGCGCGTCGACGCCGACGGCGGACTGGTGCCGCATCTGTCGGCCCGACTGTCGAGGTTCGTCGGCTGATGCGAAGGCTTCGGTTGGCCACGGTCCTCGCCGCGGCGGTGATCATCGCGGGATGTTCGTCGAACAACGCACCGCAGGAGCAGACATCGACGACAGCACCGAGCGGACACGGTGCCTTACGCGAAATGCCTTCAGGAACACGGTGTTTCGGACCCTCCGGGGCCGGTCGCCGGACCGCCGCCCGGCACCGATGAGGCCACCTGGCACAAGGCGGAGCAGGCATGCGCGTCGTTGGCGCCGGGGCCGGACGCGGGCTAGCCCCGAACGGGCGCCTTTCCCGCCTCCTTGAGCCACTTGCTCTGCAGCGCGACCAATGTGCCGTCATCGCGGATCGCGTCGACGGCCGACGACACACAGCGGGTCAAAGGGCTTGCCTTGTCGAGGACTATTCCGAATTGTTCGACCTCGCCTGGCGCAGTGGGTAACTGGCCCACCATGAGGCCGTCGTGCAGCTCATTCGCCACCGCGAACGCGGTCGGCAGGTCGGCGACCGACGCGTCGATCTGCCCAGAGCTCAGCGCGAGCTTCGCGTCGCCGTTGGTGTTGTCGACGGTGACGGGGTTCGCACCGTCCACCGATGTGGCCGCGGTGTAGCTGGTCGTGCCGACCTGGACGCCCAGACGCAGCGGCTTGAGTCCGTCGACGTTGTGGACCCGCGCCGCGGGCGAGGATTTGACCGTGACGACGGCCTGCGTGACGTCGAAATACGGGCTCACCCCGACCCCAGCGCGGCGTTGAACGGCACGCGCGGCCCGCCAGCACCCCCACCAACCACACTGGTCACAAGATCTCGGGCGATTATGTCGAGAAAGGGTGACATCGCATGCGATATCACCCTTGTAGCGAGGTCCGCTTGCCCGGGCAGTGACAGAAGTGACGTTCAGCGTTTGTCGCGGCGGTGGTCCGGCCCCGGATATGGGTCGGCCCCCGAGCCGCTGTCCTTGGTTGGACAAAACCGAGGGGCTCGGGGGCCGGGTGACTGCGGGGAATTCGCCAGCGCGCGCAGGTGACTCCCCGGCGCTGCTAGCTCGCAGCCACCTCACATGTCCATAAGTCAATCAATTTGTCGGACCACCTCCTTCCCTGTGTACGAGCGACCGTACTCGCGGAACAGCGCAGCGACAACCGGTTTTGGGCTGTTTCAGCCGCTAGCGATCACAGACGATGGCGGCGTCGACGAGCTCGCTCAGCTCGGCGGTCATCGGCGACCGCAGCAGCGGCTTGCCGTCGAGGGTGTGCACCCGCGCCGCCAGCGTGATGCTCGATACCAGCCAAACACCTTGCGCGGCAAAGAGATCAGCTGGGCGCAGTGCCCGGTAGTCGCAGTCGTAGCCCTTGTTGCGCGCCACCTCGAACAGGGCCTGCTGCGTGGTGCCGCGCAGGATCGGATACCACGGCGGTGGCGTGAGCAGGCCGAGGCGGCCGTCGATTTCGGTGGCGATGACCACCGTCGACCGTGGCCCCTCGAGCAGGTAGCCCTCGGAGCTGACGAAGATCACGTCGCCGGCGCCGAGGCGTTCGGCATGACGTAGTGCCGCCATGTTCACCGCGTAGGACAGCGTCTTGGCGCCTGCCAGCAGCCACGGCATATCGGCCGCACCTTCGGCAGGCAGGCCGCGGGCAAGTGTCACCGCCGCCACGCCGTCCGCGCGGGCCGCGGCCACCCGTGCCGCCACCGCCCCGATCATCGCGAACGCGGTCGGAGGCGAACCGCTTTCGCGTCCCCTGCTGTAGATCAGCCGGAGCACGCCCTCGTGGCCGCCCTGGTCCGTCCAGCTCGACACTGCGGTGGCCACCGCCGCCCGCCAGTGCGGAAGGTCGGGTGCTGGCAGATCCATCAGCCGCGCCGACTGCTTCAGCCGCGCCAGGTGAGCCTCGAGCAGGCAGGGCCGCCCGTCGCGCACGAGCAGCGACTCGAAGATGCCGTCGCCGCGCACGGCAGCCAGGTCGTCGGCGTGCAGCAGTGGCTTGTGCGGATCCTGTAACTGCCCGTCGAGCGTGACCACAACCCCGGGTTCGCCCGCCATGGCCAAAAAGCGTAGCGCCGTACAGTTGGAGCTATGTCAGCAGTTCCCGCCCCCGACGCGGGCCCCGACGCCGGTGCCGTCTGGCACTACGGCGACCCGCTCGGCGAGCAGCGCGCCGCGATGGATGAGGCCGTGGTGGTGGACCGCTCGCACGGGCGGTAATCACCCTGACGGGCGGCGACCGGAAGAGCTGGCTGCACAACATCTCCACTCAGCATGTCAGCGAGCTGCCCGACGGCGCCGTCACGCAGAATCTGAGCCTCGACGGCCAGGGCCGTGTCGAAGATCACTGGATCCAGACCGAGCTCGGCGACGTCACCTACCTCGACACCGAATCGTGGCGCGACGAGCCGCTGCTGGCCTATTTGCAGCAAGATGGTCTTCTGGTCCGACGTCACGGTCGAGCCGGCCGATCTGGCAGTGCTGTCACTGTTGGGCCCGCGACTCGCCGACGAGGCGGTGCTGCACGCCCTCGGCCTTGGTTCGCTACCGGCTGAAGACACGGCGGTCCCGCTTGCCGACGGCGGCTTCGTGCGCCGGATCGGCTCGCCGGACATCGAGCTGGACCTCGTCGTGCCACGGGCAGACGCGCCCGGCTGGCTGGACCGAGTGACCGCCGCGGGCGTGCGGCGGGCCGGGATATGGGCTTACGAGGCGCATCGGGTGGCGGCGCTGCGACCACGGCTCGGGGTCGACACCGACGAGCGGACGATCCCTCATGAGGTGGGCTGGATCGGCAGCGCGGTGCACCTGGACAAGGGCTGCTACCGCGGGCAGGAAACCGTCGCGCGGGTCCATAACCTGGGCAAACCGCCTCGAATGCTGGTTCTGCTGCATCTGGACGGGTCCACAGACCGACCGTCGACCGGCGATCCGGTGCTCGCGGGAGGGCGCGCCGTGGGGCGGCTCGGCACCGTCGTCGACCACGTCGACCTCGGCCCCATCGGCCTGGCGCTGCTCAAGCGCGGGCTGCCCGCCGACACCGCGCTGACCACCGGCGGCGAGGTGGAGGTGCCTGCCGTGATCGACGCCGATTCGCTGCCTGCCGCGGGCGTCACCGGCGCGGGCCGGTTGGCGGTCGAGCGCTGCGGGGCGGAGCGCGGTGAGGCGATGCGCTGGCGCAGGGCCTGCCAGCACACCGCAGCCGGGCACGGTAAAGTGTTGGCAGGACAATAAAGACACACAGATCGGAGCCGCCTGCTAGTTGGGCCGCTCCGTTATTGCGCGAGGGGGTCCCCCCATGGGCCGCGGCCGGGCTAAGGCAAAGCAGACCAAGGTTGCTCGTGAGCTCAAATACAGCTCACCGCAGACCGATTTCGAGCGGCTTCAGCACGAGCTGGCCGGGTCGGACGGTTCACGAACCTGACGACGATCTCAACGGCAGCGGCGACGGCCAGTGGGTCGACGAGGACGACTGGCGACGCTAGTCGAGATTCTCTCGCCCTGTTCTCTCTAGAAGCGTGGGTGCTGACCCACGAGGTGGGCGCGTGGGCCGTCCTTGCTGCCCTTCGTTGACGATACCCACGATCCAGCAGTTCAGATGCCGGGCGGTAAGGATCGCCAGCGCACGGTCGGTGTCCTCCGGCGCGACGACGGCGACCATGCCGATGCCCATGTTGAACGTCTTCTCCATCTCGGCGCGGTCGATCCGGCCGCGCTGGGCGATCATGCCGAACACCGGCGCGGGCGTCCAGGTGCCGCGATCCAGCTCGGCGATCAGCCCGGCCGGGATGACGCGTTCCAGGTTGCCGGCCAGCCCACCGCCGGTGACGTGGCAGAACGTGCGCACCTGGGTTTCGGCGGCCAGCGCCAGGCAGTCCTTGGCGTAGATGCGGGTCGGCTCCAGCAGTTCTTCGCCGAGCGTGCGGCCGAACTCCTCGACGTGGCCGGCCAGGTTCATCCGGTCGATCTCCAGCAGCACCTTGCGCGCCAGCGAGTAGCCGTTGGAGTGCAGGCCGGTGGAGGCCATCCCGATGATCACGTCGCCGGGCTTGACCCGGTCGGGCCCGAGCACGTCGTCGGCCTCGACGACGCCCACCCCGGTGGCGGAGATGTCGTAGTGGTCGGGCGCCATCAGCCCGGGATGTTCGGCGGTCTCGCCGCCCAGCAACGCGCAGCCGGCGATCACGCAGCCGTTGGCGATGCCGGAGACCAGTTCGCTGACCCGCTCGGGCACCGTGCGGCCGACGGCGATGTAGTCCTGTAGGAACAGCGGCTCGGCGCCGCACACCACCAGGTCGTCGACGACCATGGCGACGAGGTCGAGGCCGACGGTGTCGTGCTTGTCCATCGCCTGGGCCACGGCGAGTTTGGTGCCGACCCCGTCGGTCGACGAGGCCAGTACCGGCTCGCGGTAGCCGCCGCGCAGCGCGAAGAGCCCCGCGAAACCGCCGATACCGCCACGCACCTCGGGCCTGGTTGCCTTGCTCGCCAGCGGTTTGAAAAGTTCGACGGCGCGGTCACCAGCTTCGATGTCCACCCCGGCCGATGCATAGGAGATGCCGTGTTGTGCGGCGCGATCGGTCATCGCGACCAAATCTACCGGGCTTGGCGACCGCACGGTATGCGCCGGGCGGTGTGCGTTTTCTGGCCGACTCCGAGCACGACCGGAGTCCGTGTGACAGCGTGACCGAACATGACCGGAGTTCGCTTGATTGTGCTGGCTGTCGCGGTAAGCGTGGCCGTATCTTTGGCGCCGCCCGGCACGGCTGCCGCCACCCCGCCGAGGGAAACCGACGGCACCATCATCTGGCAGATGACCGACGGCACTCCGCCGGACGGCAAGGACTACATCTTCCGCGAGATCACCATCGCGCCGGGCGGCAGCACCGGCTGGCATTCGCATGACGGTGAGCTGTTCGGCGTGGTCAAAGAGGGCGTGCTGATGCACTACCGGGCGGACTGCTCGATGGATGGGATGTATGTGGCCGGCCAGAGCATCAGCGAGAAGGGCGGGCCCGGCTACGTGCACATCGGCCGCAACGTCGGCCCTGATCCGCTGGTCCTGCAGATCCTTTATGTCGATCCCGCCGGGGCGACGCTGTCCGACGACGCGCCCGATCCGGGTTGCGGGTTTGCCTGACGCGGGAAACGGCCATCCGCACGTCTGCCGGCTCCGAATAACTGATGAGGAACGTCGACGAGGGAGGTTTTGTGTCGGCCGAGGAGATTCGTTGTCTGGTGACGGGCGCGACGGGCTACATCGGTGGTCAGTTGGTGCCGCGACTGCTGGACGACGGCCTGCGGGTGCGGGCGATGGCGCGCAATCCCGACAAACTCGCCGACGTGCACCGTGGCGCGATGACGTGGAGGTGGTTCGCGGCGATCTGACCGAACCCGGCTCGCTGACGGATGCGTTCGACGGCGCCCAAGTCGTCTACTACCTGGTGCACTCGATGGGCACGTCGAAAGACTTCGTCGCCGAGGAGGCGCAGTCGGCACGCAACGTGGTCGAGGCGGCGCGACGGGCCGGGGTGCGGCGGCTGGTGTACCTCAGCGGCCTTCATCCAAAGGACGGGGAACTGTCGCGACATCTTGCGTCACGCACCGAAGTCGGCGAAATCCTCATCGACTCCGGCATCGAGACCGTGGTGCTGCAGGCGGGGATCGTGATCGGGTCGGGGTCGGCGTCGTTCGAGATGATCCGCCACCTCACCGACCGCCTTCCAGCAATGACGACACCGAAGTGGGTGCATAACAAGATCCAGCCCGTCTCGATCGGCGACATCCTGCACTACCTGGCCCGAGCCGCGGTCGCCGACGTGCCGTATCGCGGACGTGGGATGTCGGTGGTCCCGACGTGATGGAGTACGGCGAGGCGATGCAGGTCTATGCCGACGTCGCCGGCCTACGGCGTCGGCTCATCGTGGTGCTGCCGTTTCTGACTCCCACGATCGCCAGTTGGTGGGTGGGTCTGGTGACACCGATCCCGTCGGGGCTGGCGCGCCCGCTGGTGGAGTCCCTGGAGTGCGATGCCGTGATGCTCGACCACGACATCGACAGCGTCATCGCGCCGCCCGAGGGCGGGTTGACCGGCTACCGCGCGTCGGTGACTCAAGCGCTGCGGCTGGACGGCACCGCCGGCGACGGAAGGCGCCACTTGGTGAGGTTCAGTTCGACAGCGCTGCAGTAGGTTTCAGGGACGGCGCAGCGCAGAGACGTTGTCGTTGTCGGCCTGCAACGGCACGCCGGTGCGGGCGGCGGTCGCGAGCATGTGCTCGATGACGTTCTTGCCCAAGCGCCGTCTCACTGGGCAGCTCGATCGGGTACTTGCCGTCGAAGCAGGCGGTGCACAATCGAGAGGCGGGCTGCTCGGTGGCCGCGACCATGCCCTGCTGGGAGATATAACCCAGAGTGTCGGCGCCGATCCCGTGCCGGACCGCTTCGAGCATCTCCTCTTCGTTCTCCACCGCGTTGGCGATCAGCTCGGCCGGGGTGGCGAAGTCGATGCCGTAGAAGCACGGCCACTTCACCGGCGGCGACGCGATTCGCACGTGCACCTCGATCGCGCCGGCCTCGCGCAGCATCCGGACGAGGGCGCGCTGCGTGTTGCCGCGGACGATCGAGTCGTCGACGACGATGAGCCGCTTGCCGCGGATCACCTCTTTGAGCGGATTGAGCTTTAGCCGGATACCCAGCTGACGGATGGTCTGCGACGGCTGGATGAACGTGCGTCCGACGTAGGCGTTCTTCGTCAGGCCCTGCCCGTACGGAATGCCCGACTCCTGCGCGTAGCCGACCGCGGCGGGGATACCGGACTCCGGAACGCCGATCACCAGGTCGGCGTCGACCGGCCGCTCCCTGGCCAGCCTGCGCCCGATGTCGACGCGCGTCTTGTGCACCGACCGGCCGGCGATCGTGCTGTCGGGCCGCGCCAGGTACACGTACTCGAACACACACCCCTTCGGCGAGGGCGGGGCGAACCGGCTGGAGCGCACTCCGTCGGCGTCGATGGCCAGCAGCTCACCGGGCTCGATGTCGCGAACGAAGGAGGCGCCGACGATGTCCAGCGCGGCGGTCTCGGAGGCGACCACCCAGCCGCGGTCGAGACGCCCGAGCGACAGCGGCCGCACGCCGTAGGGGTCGCGGGCCGCGTAGAGGGTGTTCTCGTCCATGAACGTCAGGCAGAACGCACCGCGCACGGTGGGCAGCAGCTCGAGGGCGGCCTGCTCCAGGGTCGAGTCCGCGGCGCCGTGGGCCAGCAGGGCGCCGAGAATGTCGGAGTCGGTGGTGGCCGCGGCGCCGCCGCGGGTGTTGATCAGGCCCGCGTCGCGGGCACGGGCCAGCCAGCTCGGTGGCGTTGACGAGGTTGCCGTTGTGCCCCAGCGCGACACCGGTGCCTGCGGCCGTGTTGCGGAACACAGGCTGGGCGTTTTCCCACGTGGTCGAGCCGGTGGTGGAGTAGCGGCAGTGCCCGATCGCGACGTGGCCCTCCATGGCGCCGAGTGTCTGCTCGTCGAATACCTGGCTGACCAGCCCGAGATCCTTGAAGACCAGCACCTGCGAGCCGTCGGCTACCGCGATACCAGCGGCTTCCTGGCCGCGGTGCTGAAGGGCGTACAGGCCGTAATAGGTGAGCTTGGCGACCTCTTCGCCGGGCGCCCATACGCCGAATACGCCGCATTCTTCTCTTGGTTCGTCTGAGGGGCCGCTTGCGCGAAGAGCATCTGGAGTCGGTCTGCTCGCCGGTCACGATAGGGCTGCTCCCAGGGGGCGGTGGGTGACGTGTTCAGTCTACGGTCATCACTCGTTAATCACGGAATCGGACGAGGGTGTTGCTCCGGTGAAACAACGTTCGCGACCCGTGTCGCAATCCCCGGATTCATGTGAGCCGGACCACCGGCAGCAGGTCCGCAATCTCGCCCGCACGGGCACCCGACAGCTGCAACGCGCCGGTGGCCGCCACATCCGCAACAGCTCGAAGGCCGGTGGCGAGCAGCAGCCAGGTCCGCGGGTCGGTTTCGACGACGTTGGGCGGGTTGCCGCGCGTGTGTCTCGGACCCGAAATACATTGCACCGCAACGAACGGCGGCACGCGGACCTCGACGCTCGCGCCCGGCGCCGTCGCGGCGAGCGTGCGGGCCGTCAGCCGAACCGCCTCGGCGAGCGCGGATCGCTCAGGCGCAGGCCGGTTCTCGTCGCGCAGCCATTCGGCGACCGCGACGACGGCGGCGCGCGTCTTCGTCGGATCGACGGTGCGACGACCGGGCATACCTTAGTGTCTCAAGGTGTTTGTCGACCGCCATCATCCGCCCTACAAGGCTGCTGGGGCGGTCTTTCTCGTGCTCCTGGCGATCGCGGCGAGCTTCATCTAGTTGGCGTTCCGCGGCGATCTGTCGAAGGGAACTCAGCTGACGGTGATGTCCCCGCGCGCGGGCCTCGTGGTCGATCCCGGCGCGAAGGTGACCTACAACGGCGTGGAGATCGGCAAAGTGGCCGCCGTCGATTACGTCAACGTCGGCGGCGACGACAAGGCGAAGCTGACGCTGAACGTCAAGAACCGCTACCTCAGCTACATTCCGGCCAACGTCATCGCCGATGTCAGGGCGACGACCGTGTTCGGCAACAAGTACATCTCCTTCAGCTCACCGAAAGACCCGACACCGCAGCGGATTTCGAGCGCTGACGTGATCGATGCGTCGTCCGTGACGACGGAGTTCAACACCCTGTTCGAAACGGTCATGGCGATTGCGGAGCACGTCGATCCGATCAAGCTGAACGCCACGTTGACCGCGACGGCCCAGGCGGTGTCCGGGCTCGGCGAGCGGTTCGGAAACTCGCTGACCGACGCGAACCGGATCTTCGACGACCTGAACCCGCGGATGTCGCAGATCCGCGCCGACACGGCGGGGGTGGCCGACCTCGCCGACGTGTACGGGAATGCCTCCGAAGATCTGTGGGACGGGCTCGAGAACGCTGTGACCACCGCTCGCACACTCAATGACCAGCAAGGAAACATCGACGCCGCGCTGATGGCCGCCATCGGCTTCAGCAACACGGCCGCCGACAGCTTCGAACGCGGCGGCACCTATCTGGTGCGCGGCGCCGAGGACCTACTGCCCACGACGAAGCTGCTCGACGACTACCGGGCCATGATTTTCTGCACCATCCGCAACTACGCCGAGGTGGGGCCAAGACTGGCCAAGGTGCTGGGCGGCGACAACGGCTACGCGCTCAGGTCGTACGGAACCCTCCTTCTGCCGGGTAAACCCGTTCATCTACCCGGACAACCTGCCACGGGTGAACGCCAAGGGCGGCCCGGAGGGTCGTCCCGGCTGTTGGCAGAAGGTGACCAAGGACCTGTATCCGTTCCCGTATCTGGTGATGGACACCGGGTTGAGCATCGCTCCGTACAACCATTCGAGTTCGCATCGCCGCTTCTGACCGACTACGTCTGGGGCAGGCAGATCGGGGAGCCGACCATCAACCCGTGACGGCACCGCGGGTTTGCACGGCCAGAGCCGCGACCGCACCGGCCTCATTGATCGCGAGGTGCGCAAGCATCGGCGCGGCAAGGCTGCCGGAGCGTTCCCGTAGCCAGCGCGAAGAGCCAGCCCGCGCATTCCGGTGACCAGCACAGTGCCGACCACCGGCTCACCGGTGCTGCGGGCGTCGGCGATGTGCGACAGCCCGAAGGCCAGCGACTGCAGCAGCCGGCCGCCGTCGGTCCGAATGCGTCGCCGGCGACGATGCCCAGCGCGGCGCGGAATGCGGCTTCCTCCGACCACACCGTGCCGACGGGGATGCGAACCAGCAGCCAACGCGCCTGTGGGGCAGGCAGATCGCGTTCGGCCATCGCCGTCCGCACAGAGCGCAAGGGCCGTGGACGCCGCGACACCGAACACCACCGGCGCGGCCACCGCCAGCCCGAGCCGCAGCCCCGACCACAGCGGCGGCGGCCGCAGGCCAAGCGGTGCGCCGGTCGCCGCGACGAGGACGGCACCGAGAACCGCATGGGTCAGCGGATGTACACGCGACGGTACCCGCGGGCGCGACCAGCCCATTCCAGCCGATCAGAGCCGCCGCAAGTGCCAGCGCCCGGATTCGTTGAATCTGGCTTGGCGGCGCACTAATACTCGGGCCCGTCGATCGGCCTCGGTCTTCTCCAGCGCCCGCCGGATGCGTTCGGAGTCTCGGCGGTCCAGCCGTCGGGCGGGGCGACGGCGGCCCAGCCGTCGAGCACGTAGTCGCCGTAGTTGTGGCCGTGTCCGCCGGGCACCGACGCCGCATTGGTCATGTCGGCGGCCACCTGCCAGAACGTGACGATGGGATACCACCGCATCGCAGGCGTGCGGTCGCGACCCGGTGGTTCCTTCAGCCAGTCCGGTCGGGTGAACAACAGGTCCTCCGACCACCAGACGATGGGATCCGACGGGTGCTGCAGGAACAGCACCCGCGTGCCCTCCCACGGCGACTCCGTGTCGCGGACGATCTCCGCGGTGTCGGTGGCCTGTGAGAACCGGACGGTGCGGCCGTTGTCGTAGCGCGGCTCGACCTCGGGTGTTCCTGGGTCGCGCCGGGCGGTGAGCCCCCGCCACAGCGGGCTGGCGTCGGGCGGACCGACCCAGAGCACCGACGAGAAGCCCATCCGCGCGATGTCGGGCAGCCAGCTGAATGCGCCCTGCCCGGCCATCGACCCGAGGCTCTCGCCGTAGAGCATCAGCTTGGGTCGGTGGTCGGGCGGCAGTTGGACCCACCGGTCGTGGATCGCGTTGATCATCAGCCGGCCTGATTCCATCGACTTGTCGCGGTCGCCCAGGAACGAAATCCAGCTCGGCAGATAGGAATACTGCGATCCCACCAGCGCGGTGTCGCCGTTGTACATCAACTCCAGCGCGCGCGCGGCGACCGGATTGATCCACCCGGTGCCGGTGGTCGGGATGATGACCAGCACCTTGCGGTCGAATGCGCCGGTGCGATCAAGTTCGCGGACAAGAATGTTCATCCGCTCCTGATCGGTGTCGGCGGTCTGCAGCCCGGCGTACACGCGAATGGGTTCTTTGGCGGGTGCGTGGTTGAGGCGGGTGAGCTCGACGGCATGCGGTCCGGTGGCGACGAAGTTGCGACCCTGAAACCCCAACGTGTCCCAGGACGCGAAAGATGTTGGGCTGCCGGATCGTTCGGGGTTCATCGGCTGGGTGATGCCCGCCCTGGTGGTGGTGTTCTGCGGCTGGAACACACGGTTGGCGCCGACCAGGAAACCGCGGATCATGACGCCGTTGATGAGGGTAATCGCCAGCACAACGACGATCGCGGTGCCGATGAACAGTGCCACCTCGTCGTGGAGGTGCCAGCGGCGAATGAAGAACCGGGCCATCGTCTTGATGAGGTCGATGAGCGCGCGCGCCGCGCAGACACATAGGCCCGTGACGAGCATGGCGATGATCAGGGTGCGCAGGTAGCCGACGGTGCCGGGGCCCTCCATGCCCATCTCCGCGGACACGCGGCGCTGCCAGGCCGCCGATGGAATCAGCATCAGCAGGCTCGCGGTTGTCGACAACGTGATCGTTGCAGCCTTGCAGCCAGTAGAGCACTCGTTTCGGGGGCGGCCACCAACGCCTGCGTCGCAACACGAAGCGGCGCACCATCCTCCCGGTGAACACGCCGATCCCATAGCCGATGGCCGCATTGAGCCCACCGATCAGGCCCTGGAAAAGCCAGTCGCGAGGAAGCAGGGATGGCGTCAGCGACAGACAGAAGAACAGCGCGCCGAACGCGATCCCGACGAAGTCGAGGCGCACCAGGCTCCACGCCCACACCAGCAGCGGATGGCGTTGCTTGCGCTCGTGGGTTGCGGCGACCGGTTCGCCGGTGATGTCGTCGGTCGGGACGCTCACCCGAACAACCCGGGCAGCACGCCCTCCGACGTGCGCCGCAGTTCGTCCAGTGACACCGTGAACTGACCCTGCACCTCGACGGCGTCACTCCCCTGGTCCACCACGCCGATGCGGGTCAGCGGCACACCGCGGGCCTCGCACATCGACCGGAATCTGCTCTCCTCGGTGCGTGGGACGGCCACCAGCACGCGGCCCGCGGATTCGGAGAAGAGAAATGTAAAGGCAGCTGTACCTTCTTGCCAGCCTTCGGGAATCAGGATGCGGCAACCGGTTTCACCTGTCAGGGCTGCCTCGACAACGGCCTGGATCAGGCCGCCTTCGGACAGGTCGTGCGCGGCCGACACCAGCCCGTCGCGGGACGCCGCGCTGAGCACCTCGGCGGTAAGTTGCTCGCGGCCGAGATCGACCTCGGGCGGGCGGCCGCCCAGGTGGTCGCCGGTGACCTGCGCCCAGATCGAGCCATCGAACTCGTCGCGCGTGTCACCGAGCAACATCAGGGTCTCGCCGGGCTCGGTGCCCAGCCCGGTGGGAATGCGCCGGCCGACGTCGTCCAGAACCCCGAGGACGCCGACGACAGGGGTCGGCAGAATCGCTGTCGTCCCTGTCTGGTTGTAAAAGCTGACGTTGCCGCCGGTGACCGGAATGCCAAGGGCGACACAGCCATCCGCCAAACCGCGGACGGCCTCGGAGAATTGCCACATCACGCCGGGGTCCTCGGGCGAGCCGAAGTTCAGGCAGTTGGTGACCGCGATCGGCGTGGCGCCGGTGACCGCCACATTGCGGTACGCCTCAGCCAGCGCCAGCTGCGCACCGACATACGGGTCGAGCTGGGTGTAGCGCCCCGACGCGTCGGTGGATATCGCGATGCCACGCCCGGTGGACTCGTCGACGCGCAGCACCCCGCCGTCGGCGTTCTCGGCCAGCACCGTGTTGCCGCGGACATAGCGGTCGTACTGCTCGGTGATGAACGCCCGGCTGCACAGGTGCGGACTGCCAACCATCGCAAGCAATGTCGCGCGCAGCTCGTCACCGGTCTGCGGCCGCGGCAGCTTGTCCGACGTGTCTGCGTTGAGCGCGTCCTGCGTATCCGGGCGCTCCATGGGGCGCTCGTACACCGGGCCCTCGTGTGCCACCGTGCGGGGCGGCACGTCGACGACCGTTTCGCCGTGCCAGGTGACCGTCAGCCGGTCGTCCTCGGTGACCTCGCCGATGACGGTGGCGAGCACCTCCCACTTGCGGCACACCGCCATGAACGCCTCGACGTTCTCTGGGGCGACGACAGCGCACATCCGTTCTTGCGACTCGCTGGACAGGATCTCCGCCGGTGTCATGTTGGAGGCCCGCAGCGGTACCTTGTCCAGCTCGACCGCCATGCCGCCGTCGCCCGCCGACGCGAGTTCCGATGTCGCGCAGGACAACCCGGCTCCACCGAGATCCTGGATGCCGATCACCAGGCCTGCCGCGTACAGCTCGAGGCAGCACTCGATGAGCACCTTCTCCATGAACGGGTCGCCGACCTGTACCGACGGCAGCTTCTTCCGGCCGGCGCCGTCCTCGTCGCCGCCGAAGGTCTCCGACGCCAGCACCGAGACTCCGCCGATACCGTCCAGGCCGGTGCGCGCCCCGAACAGGATGATCTTGTTGCCCTCGCCGGAGGCGAACGCCAGGTGCAGGTCCTCCTTGCGCAGCACGCCGACGCACAAGGCATTAACCAGTGGGTTACCTGCATAGCAGGCGTCGAAGACGGTTTCACCGCCAATGTTGGGCAGTCCCAGGGAATTTCCGTAGCCGCCGACGCCGCGGACCACGCCATCGACGACACGGCGGGTATCGGGAGCATCCGCGGCTCCGAACCGCAGCTGGTCCATTACCGCGACGGGGCGCGCACCCATCGCCATGATGTCGCGGACGATGCCGCCGACCCCGGTCGCCGCGCCCTGGTACGGCTCGACATACGACGGGTGGTTGTGCGACTCGACCTTGAAGGTGGCCGCCCAACCGTCGCCGATGTCGACGACGCCCGCGTTCTCACCGATGCCCGCCAGCATCGCCGAGCGCATCTTCTCGGTGGTGGTCTCCCCGAAGTAGCGCAGGTGCACCTTCGACGATTTGTACGAGCAGTGCTCGCTCCACATCACCGAATACATCGCCAGCTCGGCGCCGGTCGGGCGCCGGCCCAGAATCTCGCGGATGCGCTGGTACTCGTCGTCCTTGAGGCCGAGCTCCCGAAACGGTTGCGGCTGGTCGGGGGTGGCTGCGGCGTGCTCGACGGTGTCGACCACGTGGGTGAGCTCCGACGTCACGCGGTCAGTCTAGTTTGCGGCCCGGCGGATGCGCGGTCCGCCGCGTGCGCCCGGCGGTTCAGCCCGCGGGCGCCACACAGAACGCGTGGCCATCTGGATCGGCGAGCACCACCCAGGCGAAATCGCCGAAGCTGTGCCTGCCGGTCTCGGTGGCGCCGAGACCCACCAGCCGCTTCACCTCCGCCTCCACGTCGGCGGTGCTGAAGTCGACGTGGACGCGGTTCTTACCGGGGGTGGGATCCTCGACCTTCTGGAACGCCAGGCCCGGTCCCTCCGATCGGGTGACGGTGATGAAAAACGGTGCTGCGACGGGGTTTACCTGCCCGTCGAGCGCGCGGGCCCACCAGTCGGCGAGCTTCTCGGGGTCGGTGCAGTCGAACGTGATGTTTTCAGCCTTGAGCGCCATGTGCCGACCCTATGCCAGCCCGGTGACAAGTCGGCGGGATCACAGCCGCCATTACCTGCCACGTAATTGAACGGCCGCGCGACGCGACGCAGGCTGGCAGCAGCGCGCCCGACCGTGGCGCACCCACCCAAGGAGGAACCATGACCGACACCAAGGCCAGGCCGGCGTTCAGCGCAGAGATGTGGGAGGCCTTCTGGGCGGCTCCGGACATGTCGCGGGCCGGCGACATCCTCGCCGATGACATCGTCGGCTTCTGGCAGGGTGACCCCCGACCGGTGCAGGGCAAGAAGGCCTACGTCGGCAAGATCGCCGAGCTCGTCACGGCCGCTCCGGATCTGGCGCTGGAACTTGTCGACAGCGCGACCATCGACGGCGGCGTGCCCGGCGAGCAGCTCGTCTACCTGCACTACGTCGGGCGCGGCACCGGACCGGACGGACCGTTCGCGATCCGCGGAATCGACAGGGTCCGCACCCGCGACGGGATGGTGGTCGAGAACGTCATTCGCTATGACCAGGTCGAGCCCGCAGCAATCTGAGCGGGTCAGCCGGGTGCCAGGAACGCCTGAAGCGCGGCGGAGTAGGCGGCCACGTCGTCGGCGCCCATCACCTCGCGCGCCGAGTGCATCGCCAGCTGTGCGGCGCCCACGTCCACGGTGGGGATGCCGGTGCGCGCCGAGGTCATCGGTCCGATCGTCGACCCGCACGGCAGGTCGGCCCGGTGTTCGTAGCGTTGCAGCGGCACGCCCGCCTGCCTGCAGGCCAGCGCGAACGCGGCGGCCGTGCGGCCGTCGGTGGCGTAGCGCAGGTTCGGCTGCACCTTGAGCACCGGCCCGGCGTTGACCTCGATCAGGTGAAACGGCTCGTGGCGCTCGGGGTAATTCGGGTGGGTGGCGTGCGCCATGTCGCCCGACGCCACCATCGATCCAGCCAGCCGCTGCAGAAACTCCTCGCGGCCGCCGCCGGCAGCCAGCGTGATGCGCTCCAGCACCGTCGGCAGCAGCTCGGACTGCGCTCCGTGATCCGACTGCGAGCCCACTTCCTCGTGGTCGAACAGGGCGAGCACCGGCAGATAGCCCGTCGGCTCTGCGGCCAGGAATGCCTCGAGACCCGCGTAGCAGGTGCACTGGTTGTCCAGTCGGGGTGCGCTGAGCAGCTCGCCGTCGGCACCCGCGACGGTCGACGGCGTCAGGTCGTGCGTCATCAGGTCGAAACCGAGTAGCTCGGCCGCGTCCGTCTCGGCGTGCTCGGCGACGAACTTCAGGAACGACCTCGGCCCGCTGCCCACCCCCCACACCGCGTTGACGTGCCGCTGCGGGTCCAGTGACACCGACTTTCGGTCTTCGGCCAGGTGGATGGCCAGCTGCGGCACCCGCAGGATCGGCCTGTCGATGCGGATCAGCTTGTCCTCGATGGCGCCGTCGGCCGAGCGCACCGACAACCTGCCGCTGATACCGAGGTCGCGGTCCAGCCACGAGTTCAGCCACGCCCCGCCGTAGGGCGCCAAGGCGACCACCTGCCAACCCGACACGAACCTGTCCGGATGTTGCTTGACCCGCAGGTTGGGGCTGTCGGTGTGGCCGCCGATGACTCGGAACGGCAGAACATCTGGTGCCTCCTGCGCCCGCCACGCGACCAGCGAGCCTGCACGCACAGTGAAGAAGTCGCCGGAGGCCGGCCAGGCATCACCCTCGGCGAGCTCGGTGAAGCCCGCGGCCAGCAGCCGCTGCGCCACCGTGTCACATACGTGGAACGGCGACGGCGACGCGTCGATGAATTCGCACAGCCCGTGCGCACTCGGGGACATGGTTCACCATCATCTCCCAAGGCTTTGCCGATAGGGTCGAACGGTGCCCGCTGCAGTCCCGCAACCGGTTCTGGCGCCGTTGACCCCGGCGGCCATCTTCCTGGTGGCCACGATCGATGAGGGGGATTCGGCGGCGGCGACGGTCCACGATGCGCTGTCGGACATCTCCGGCCTGGTGCGCTCGGTCGGCTTCCGCGATCCGACCAAGCGGCTGTCGGCGATCGCCTCGATCGGCTCCGACGCATGGGACCGGCTGTTCTCCGGACCACGCCCGGCCGAACTGCATCCGTTCGTCGAGATCCAGGGCGGCCGTCATCACGCCCCCTCGACGCCAGGCGATCTGCTGTTCCACATCCGGGCCGAGACGATGGACGTGTGCTTCGAGCTGGCGGGCAAGCTCGTCGACTCGATGGACGGAGCCGTCACGATCGTCGACGAGGTGCACGGCTTCAAGTTCTTCGACAATCGGGATCTGATGGGTTTCGTCGACGGCACCGAGAACCCGGACGGGCCGATCGCGGTGTCCGCCACCCAGATCGGCGACGAGGACCCTGACTTCGCGGGCGGCTGCTATGTACACGTTCAGAAGTACGTGCACGACATGGACTCGTGGAACTCGCTGTCGACCGAGGAGCAGGAGCGGGTGATCGGGCGCACCAAGCTCGACGACATCGAACTCGACGACGCGATCAAACCGGCCAACTCGCATCTCGCGCTCAACGTCATCGAGGACGACGACGGCAACGAGCTGAAGATCGTGCGGCAGAACATGCCGTTCGGCGAGATCGGCAAGGGCGAGTTCGGTACCTACTACATCGGCTACTCGCGCACCCCCGCGGTCACCGAGCGGATGCTGGACAACATGTTCATCGGTGACCCGCCGGGAAACACCGACCGAATCCTGGACTTCTCGACCGCCTTGACCGGAGTGCTTGTTCTTCACGCCGACGGCCGACTTCCTCGATGACCCACCGCCGCTGGCGGATTCGGCTCCCGAGGACAGTCAGCCTGCGGCAACCGTCGTTCCCGTCGCCCACGACGGATCGCTGGGCATCGGCAGCCTGAAAGGAACCCGTTGATGAACAACCTGTACCGCGATTTGGCACCGATCACCGAAGAGGCGTGGGCCGAAATCGAAATGGAAGCGACCCGCACGTTCAAGCGGCACATCGCGGGACGACGGGTGGTCGACGTCAGCGACCCGGGCGGACCGGTCACCGCGGCGGTGAGCACCGGCCATCTGCTGGATGTCGCCACGCCGGGCGACGGGGTGATCGCCCACCTACGCGAGAGCAAGCCGCTGGTCCGGCTGCGGGTGCCGTTCACGTTGTCGCGCAACGACATCGACGATGTCGAACGCGGTTCGCAGGACTCGGACTGGGATCCGGTCAAGGAGGCCGCGAAGAAGCTGGCGTTCGTCGAAGACCGGGCGATCTTCGAGGGCTACGAGGCGGCGTCCATCGGGGGCATCCGCAACTGCAGCTCCAACCCCGCGCTCGCACTGCCCGGCGATCCGCGGGAGATCCCCGACGTGATCGCGCAGGCGCTGTCGGAGCTGCGGCTGGCAGGCGTCGACGGCCCGTACTCGGTGCTGCTGTCGGCCGACGTGTACACGAAGGTCAGCGAAACCACCGAGCACGGCTATCCGATCCGCGAGCACCTCAACAGGCTGGTGGACGGCGAGATCATCTGGGCGCCCGCGATCGACGGCGCGTTCGTGCTGTCCACCCGCGGCGGCGATTTCGACCTTCAGCTGGGTACCGACGCCTCGATCGGGTACCTGTCGCATGACCAAGACACCGTGCAGCTGTACCTGCAGGAGACGCTGACGTTCCTCTGCTACACCGCGGAGGCGTCGGTGGCACTGACGCCCTAGCCGACCATCAGGAATAAACAGACCGCCATCGGCCTTCTGCAGGAGAGGTTCACCCTTCGCAGGAGGCGGGTCCATGACAAACGAATTTGACGGCAACACGGCACTGGTAACAGGTGCAACCGCTGGCATCGGCTTCGCGATCGCCATGCAACTCGCACGACAAGGCGCTGAAGTCATCGTTCACGGGCGCAACGCCGAACGCGGCGCCAAGGCGGTGCGAGAGATCGAAAACATCGGCGGCAAGGCACGATTCATTGCGGCAGACCTCTCCGACGGCAACGACGTGCGGCGCCTCGCTGCTGAGGCCGGCGAGGTGGACATCCTGGTCAACAACGGCGGAGTGTACGAATTCGCGCCAACGTTCGACACCGACGACGCCGATTTCGACGCGCACTTCGACATCAATCTGCGAGCGCCGTACATCCTGGTGCAGAAGCTGGTCCCCGGCATGATCGAACGCGGGCGCGGCAACGTGGTCAATATCAGCACCGTCGCTGCGACCACGCCATCTGCGGAAGCAGGCATCTACGGCGCCAGCAAGGCGGCGCTCGACCTGCTGACCAAGATCTGGGCGGACGAGTTCGGCGGGGCGGGCATCCGCGTCAACGCCATCGCTCCGGGACCGGTCGAGACCGAGGGCACATCGGAGATACCCGAGGTCGTCGAGGGCCTCGGTCGGACCAGAGCACTCGGGCGGGTTGGCGAGCCGGACGAGATCGCCAGAGCGGTCGCATTCATCGCCTCCCCCGCAGCGAGTTACATCAACGGCGTGGTGTTACCGGTCGATGGCGGCGCGTTGGCCCTTCGGCCCGTCGCCTAAGCCGCGAGCACACTGTCCAGCGCGGAGTAGAACAGTCCGAGCCCGTCGTCGGACGGGCCGGTGAGCGCCTCGGTGGCGTGCTCGGGGTGCGGCATCAACCCGACCACCCGACCGTTGGTCGACGAGATGCCCGCGATGTCACGCATCGAGCCGTTGGGGTTGTCGCGGTAGCGGAACACGACGCGGCCGTCACCCTCGAGCTTGTCGAGCACATCCTCGGACGCGACATAGCGTCCCTCGCCCGACTTCAACGGCACCAACAGGTCGGCACCCAGCTCGTATCGCGACGTCCATGCGCTCGTGTTGGATGCGACCTCCAGCCAGAGGTCGCGGCACACGAAGTGCAGTCCGGCGTTGCGGGTCAGCGCACCCGGTAGCAGGCCGGCCTCGCATAGCACTTGAAAACCGTTGCAGATACCCAAGACCGGCATTCCACTCTTCGCGGCATCGATGACCGACCTCATCACCGGGGCGAACTTCGCGATAGCGCCGCATCGCAGGTAGTCGCCGTAGGAGAAGCCACCGGGGACGATGACGGCGTCGACACCCTTGAGGTCGGCGTCGGCGTGCCAGAGGCTCACTGCCTCGGCGCCGGACCGCTTGACCGCGCGTGCGGCGTCGACGTCGTCGAGCGTGCCGGGAAAGGTGATCACGCCGACCCGGGCGGTCACGAGGGCTCCCTGCTGACCGACCAGTCCTCGATCACGATGTTCGCCAGCAATGATTCGGCGATCTCGGCGACCGTTTCGTCGGCGACGCTGTCGTCGACTTCGAGCTCAAACCGCTTGCCCTGTCGGACATCTGATATGCCGTGGTAGCCGAGGCGGCCCAGCGCGCCGACGATTGCCTGCCCCTGCGGGTCGAGGATTTCGGCCTTCGGCATCACGTGCACAACCACCTTTGCCACGGCGCTCACTCTACCGGCGGCTACGGTCCGACCGCTTCACCGGCACGAATCGATGTAAGCCCTGCACAGCGGGGCCGCCAGGGCGTCGAGGACGTCGGCGTCGGGCACCGACGGCCAGTCGACCCTGGGCGGCGACGTCGCCCACATCGCCATCTCGACGAGCGAGCTGTTGCTGGGGTCGAGAATCAGGTATTCGTGCAGGACCTGCTGACCGGGAAGCACCCCGCTGATGACCGCTGCCATCCGGTTGGGCGTATCGGTGGTGAGCGACGGCGACGTCAGCGGAGAAGTCAGCTGGCAGCTGCGCAGCGAGGCGACGGCCTTGTCGAACACCGCCGACGCGAGCTGGCCGCCGCGCCACGTCTCACCGCGCCAATGCAACACCTGTACCTGCAGCTGCCACTGCCCTTCGGGCTGCGGGACGACGGCCCGCGCCGCGACCGAGAACTGGCGGGGATCATCGGGGACGGGCGGGGTGGCGCAGGCCTCCTCGAACCGGAAGTGCGGATTGTTCACGGTGACGGAGACTCCGGCCAGGCCCGGCCAGTGGTAGGTCGAATACAACGGAATCGACGTCGGTTCGATCCACGCGGAATCGGGGATGCGGTCACAATTCGGCGGACAATCCGCGGGAAGCCGCCTGCGCAGGGCCGCCCGTGGTCGGGGCAACGGCCAGCCCGCAGGCCGCCAGAACTGCCGCCAACATCAGTCGCATTCGCCTACCACCCCTGAGCGCACAATATAGGCATGCAATTGACGCATTTCGGCCATTCCTGCCTACTCGCCGAGTTGAACGACGAAACCGTGCTGTTCGATCCCGGAAACTTCTCGCACGGCTTCGAGGGCATCACCGGCCTGTCGGCGATCCTGATCACGCACCAACACCCCGACCATGCCGACCCCGAGCGGCTGCCCGCGCTGGTCGACGCCAACCCGCAGGCGGCGCTGTACGCCGACCCGCAAACCGCGGAACAGCTCGGCGGACCGTGGCGAGCCGTGCATGTCGGCAACGAGTTCGTCATCGGCTCGTTGACGGTCCGCGGTGTCGGCGGCAAGCACGCGGTGATTCATCCGGATATCCCGGTCATCGACAACATCTCCTACCTCATCGGCGACGGCGACCACGCGGCCCGGCTGATGCATCCCGGTGACGCGTTGTTCACGCCGGGCGAGCCGGTGGACGTGCTCGCAGCCCCGGCCGCCGCGCCGTGGATGAAAATCTCTGAGGCCGTTGACTATCTGCGTGCGGTGGCACCGGCGCGCGCGGTGCCGATCCACCAGGGGATCATCGACGCCGAACGCGCGTGGCATCTACTACGGCCGGCTGAAGGAGATGACCGACACCGACTTCCAGGTCCTCGAAGCCGAGAACGGCACGGCGTTCTAAGCGGTGTCGCGCGCAGCGGCGCGACCGGCGGCCCGGCCGGAGAAGATGCACCCCCCGAGGAACGTGCCTTCCAGCGAGCGGTAGCCGTGCACACCGCCGCCGCCGAACCCGGCCGCCTCGCCCGCGGCATAGAGTCCGGCGAACACGTTGCCGTCGTCGCGCAGCACCCGCGAGTCGAGGTCTGTTTCCAAGCCGCCCAGCGACTTCCGGGTGAGGATGTGCAGTTTGACGGCGATCAGGGGCCCGGCTTTCGGGTCGGTCAGCCGGTGCGGGGCGATGACGCGGGTGAACCGGTCGCCGAGGTAGCCGCGGGCCGCCCGGATCGCCGTCACCTGGGTGTCTTTCGTGAACCGGTTCGCCACTTCGCGATCGCGCGCGGTGACCTCCTCTTCGACGGCGGCGAAATCCAGCGGGAGCACGTCGGGCACGGCGTTCATCCCGGAAACCAACTCCCGCAGCGTGTTTGCGCTGACAAAGTCGACGCCCTTGTCGACGAATGCCTGCACCGGTGCCGGTGCGCCAGGACGCACTCTGGCCAGGACGTCGCGCACGCTGCGACCGGTGAGATCGGGGTTCTGCTCCTGCCCGGACAGCGCGAACTCCTTGGCGATGATGCGGGCGTTGAGCACGAACCAGGTGTAGTCATGTCCGGTGCGCGCAATGTGTTCGAGCGTGCCGAGCGTGTCGAAGCCCGGGTACAGCGGCGCGGGCAGCCGTTTCCCGGTGGCGTCCAGCCACAGCGATGATGGCCCCGGAAGAATGCGGATGCCGTGATCGGGCCAGATCGGGTCGTAGTTCGTGATCCCTTCGGTGTAGTGCCACATCCGGTCGCTGTTGATCACGTGGCCGCCGGCCGACTCGCTGATTCCGATCATCCGCCCGTCGACATGGGCTGGCACCCCGCTGAGCAACTGGTCGGGCACCCTGCCCATCCGCTTGGGCCAGTTCTGTCGCACCAGGTCGTGATTGCCGCCGATGCCGCCGCTGGCCACGATCACCGCCTGCGCGCGGAACTCGAAGTCGCCGACAACATTTCGCGACGATGCCACCCCGCGCGCCGCGTCCGTCGGCTCCAGCACCGCGCCGCGGACGCCGACGACGGCGCCGTCCTCGACGATCAGCTCGTCGACCCGGTGCCGGTGCGCGAAACTGATCTTGTCTGTTTCCCGTAGTCGACGGGCGAACACCTCGACGATCGCGGGACCGGTCCCCCAGGTGATATGGAAGCGCGGCACCGAATTGCCATGTCCCCGTGCGTCATAACCGCCCCGCTCGGCCCAGCCGACCAGCGGGAAGGTACGCAGGCCACGCTCCCGCAGCCAACTGCGCTTCTCACCGACCGCGAAGTCGACATAGGCGTGTGCCCACTGTCGCGGCCAGTGGTCCTCGGGCCGGTCGAAGCCGGCGGTGCCAAGCCAGTCCTGCAGAGCAAGGTCGTGGCTGTCGTGAATGCCCAGCCTGCGCTGCTCGGGACTGTTGACGAAGAACAGGCCTCCGAACGACCAGAACGCCTGCCCACCGATGTTGGCGGCGTTCTCTTGGTCGACGATCAACACCCGACGGCCGCGTTCGACCAGCTCACACGCGGCAACCAGCCCTGCTAGCCCCGCTCCGACCACTACGACATCAGCGTCTGCCATGGGCGCCAATGTAGCGGTTGGTCAGGCCGCGTCGGTCAGCGCCGGATTGGGCCGCCACTGATAGACGGCCGGCGCACACTGGTGCATCAGCGCCAGATCGACGGCGTCGAGCATGGCCTGCCGCGGTCCCGGCCGATGCAGGTGCCTGGCGGCCACCGCGACCCGCACGATGCCTGCCCGACGCGCGGTGCGCTCTGCGGAAAGCACCAGCGTGCGACACCACCACGGCTCGGACAGGAAGCCTTCGCCGATACCGAGCACGCGCGCCCGCTCGGTCGTCTTGCGCACCAGGTCGGTGATTCCGCTCAGTCCGACCAGGAGCCGGAATCCATTGCGCGGCAGGGCGCTTACGGTTCCCTGCGACACCGTCCAGCCCGGTGCGGCGAAGAGCCGCGTTCGCAATCCGAGGTGTTCGAGCACCCGGTCGGCGCCCATCAGCCGCAGGTTCGCCTCATGGGCCTGCAGGGTCGCGAACTCGCCTTTCCGCTTCTTGGTCGCCGCCTCGTCGAAGCCGTGCAGAACGATGGCATCGCCGCGGTTTCGCCGAGCGGTGAGCCACTCCACCGTCGAGGGATCGCGGTCGAGCCGATAACCGCCCTTCAGCCTGGGTGCGACGAGGAACGAGGCCGGTACCGCCCGCTCTTGCAGGCGGGCGCAGAACGCCTCCACGTCCGGCAGAGTCTGCTCACTGATGCCGGAGATCGAGACGATCAGCTGTCCAGCCACCACTGCATTGTGGCAACGCCAGGTGTCGCAACGGTTTACGACACTCTTACAACAGTTGTCTTTTGTGCTATCGGGGCAGGACGGCCTCGATGGCCTCGACCACCTCGGCAGCGTCCGGTTCGGTGCGCGGGCGGAACCGCTTCACCACTTCGCCTCCGGGGGCGAGAAGGAACTTCTCGAAGTTCCATTGAATGTCGCCTGCCTCGCCCTCGGCGTCGGGGCTCTTCGTCAGTTCGGTGTACAGCGGGTGCCGGTCCGCCCCGTTGACGTCGCTCTTTGCCAGCAGCGGGAAGGTGACACCGTAGGTGTTGGAGCAGAACGTCTTGATCTCCTCGGCGGTGCCCGGCTCCTGGCCCATGAATTGGTTGCACGGCACGCCGATCACCGTCAGGCCTCGATCGCCATACTCTTGCGCGAGCTTTTCCAGTGCGCTGTATTGCGGTGTCAGACCGCATTTCGATGCGACGTTGACGACGAGCGCTGCGCCGTCGGCGAGCTCGGCCAGCGACGTCGGCTTGCCGTCGAGGGTTGTCAGTGCAATGTCGCGCAGCGGCGTGTCGGTCATGGCCCGCACATTACCGGTAGCCTGGCTAAGTACCGAACAGCATCCCCGCCACCCGGTGCACGGTTTCCATCGCATCGTCGTCGTTGTCGATGGCTTTGTTGAGCCACAACATCGAAAAGCCATGTACCAGAGACCATGCCGCGAGCGCGGCCGCCTGCGGATCGCCCTCGGCGCGTGGATCGTCAAGCGTTCCGACTCCGGCCGCCAGCTCGCTACCGGCCGCGGTCTCGGCGGCGACGAGTTCGGGATCGGCGGCGTCGTACAGCGACTTGTCGAACATCACCGCGTAGTGGCCGGGATGGTCGATGGCGAACCGGACGTAGGCCTGCGCCGCGTCGAGGAAATCCGGCCGCGCGCCGGTGAGCGCATCCGCGAGCATCCGAAATCCTTCGGTCGCGAGGGCGGTGAAGAGGCCGCGACGGTCGGTGAAGTGGTGGGCAGGCGCGGCATGAGAGACGCCTGCCGCGCGCGCCAGCTCGCGTAGTGAAAGCCCGTCGGCGCCGCGCTCGGCCACCAGGACGGCGGCCTCGGCCAGGATCGCGGCCTTGAGATCGCCGTGGTGATAGGTGTCTCTGCTGCTCATACGGGAATCATAGCCTCCAATCTTGACAGTGCCTAGATCGTTGCATAACCTGCAACTTGTCATTGTCTAGATTGGAGTTCGAAATGGCCCCTCTGATAGCCCTTGTGCTGGGAACGCTCGTCGCCCGCGTGGTGGGCTGGCTCGGCGTCGACTACGTGGGCACCTGGCCCGCCGCGGCCGCCATCGGCCTGGCCGTGATGTTCGTGGTCACCGGGGTCGCGCACTTCGTCGACCCCCTGCGCCGGGACCTGATCGCGATCGTGCCCCCGCGGCTACCCGCACCCGGTCTGCTCGTCACCATCACCGGCGTGCTCGAACTGGTCGGAGCGGCCGGGCTGCTGTTTCCGCCCACCCGTGTCGCCGCGGCGCTCTCGCTGCTCGTGATGATGCTGGCGATGTTCCCGGCGAACGTCTACGCATCGCGGATGCCGAACCCACCGAAGTCCATGACCGCGCGGCTGCCTCTACGGACGGTCGAGGAGATCGTCTTCGTAGGCGCCGCCCTCGTGGTTGGCCTTGGCGGTATCCAGTAGCCACGCGTACTGGAACGCCGCCTCCTTCCAGCGCTCGTAGCGACCGCTGATCCCACCATGGCCGGCGCTCATCTCGGTCTTCAACAGCACCGGATGTGCGTCGGCCTTGGTGTGTCGCAGTGCCGCAACCCATTTCGCCGGCTCGACATAGAGCACGCGAGTGTCGTTGAGCGACGTCATCGCGAGGATCGGCGGATAGTCCTTGGCCCCGACGTTCTCATACGGCGAGTAGGCCTTCATGTAGTAGTACACGTCCTCGTCGGCCAACGGGTTTCCCCACTCGTCCCACTCGGTCACCGTCAGTGGTAACGACGGGTCGAGGATGGTGGTGAGCGCGTCGACGAACGGCACCTGCGCCAGGAAACCGGCGAACAGCTGCGGCGCCATATTGGCCACCGCACCGATCAGCAGGCCGCCGGCGCTGCCGCCGAGCCCGACGAGGTTCTCCGGGCGGGTCACGTCGGTGTTGATGAGATGCGCTGCCACGGCGATGAAGTCGGTGAAGGTGTTCATCTTCTCGAGCAGCTTGCCGTGCTCGTACCACGGGCGGCCCAGCTCGCCGCCGCCTCGCACATGCGCGATGGCGAACACCATGCCGCGGTCCAGCAGCGACAACCGCGCGATGGAAAACCTTGGGTCCTCACATGATTCGTAGGCCCCGTACCCGTACAGGAGTGTCGGCGCCGGGTATTGCAGGCCGGCGCGGTGGATGATCGACACCGGCACGCGCGCGCCGTCGTCGGCGACGGCCCAGTCGCGTCGCTCCACGTAGTCCTCGGGCCGGTAGTCGCCGAGCACCGGCTGTTCGCGCAGCAGGGTGCGTTCCCCCGTCGCCAGGTCGACGTCGTAGATGCGCACCGGCGTGACGAACGATGTCGAGCCGATCCGCAGCTTGGGCGAGGCCCAGTTCGGGTTTCCGCTCAGTCCCGCGGATGTCAACTCGGATTCGAACGTGAACTCCTCGGGGCGGCCGTACTCGCCGTGGGCGTACAGCGGCCAGAGTTGAATCCGCGGCAACGCCTCGCGGCGGTAGCTGACCACCAGGTGGCCGACGAAGGCGTCGACGCCGTCGAGACGGACATCGTCGCGGTGCGCGATGAGCGTGCGCGCCGCCGTCGGGTCGCTCACCGGCGCCTCGACGAGCGTGAAGTTCTCCGCGCCGTCGTTGTGCAGGATGAGGAAGCGATCCTCGCCGCCGACGACTGCGTGCTCGACGGAGTACTCGACGAGCTCACGCCGCGGCCAGATGGGGACGAAATCGGCGTCGGCGTCGTACGCGTCGGCGTAGCGGATCTCCGATGTCACGGCGCTGCCCGCGGCGATGATGACGTACTTGTCGCTGCGGGTGCGGCCCACCGCGAGCCAGAACCGCTCGTCGGGTTCGTGATAGACCTTTTCGGCGGGCAGTCCCGCACCGATGCGGTGCCGCCACACGGTGTCGGGTCGCCACGCATCGTCGACCGTCGTGTAGTAGACGGTCCGGTTGTCGGCCGCCCAGGTCGCGCCGGCTCCGATGCCGACGATCTCGTCGTCGTACAGCTGACCGGTCCGTAAATCCTTGAACCGCAGGGTGTATCGCTCGTCGCCGCGTACGTCGACCGAATACGCCAGCGTGTGACCGTCGACGCTGACCGTGGCGGCGCCCAGTGCGAAGAAGTCGTGGTCCTGCGCCTCCACGTTCTCATCGAGCAGCACCTGTTCGCCGCGGATCTCGGTATGCTCGTCGAACTTCGGCGGCGTCCAGTCGTCGGGATCGGTTATCGGGCAACGGCAGTGCACGCCGTACTGCTTGCCCTCGATGCTGCGGCTGTAGTACCACCAGTCGTCACGTCGGGTGGGTACCGACAGGTCCGTCTCTTTGGTACGGGCCTTTATCTCGTCGAAGATCTTCTGCCGCAGCGGCGCCAGATGGTCGGTGATCTGCTCGGTGTAGGTGTTCTCCGCTTCCAGGTGTTCGATCACGGCGGGATCGGACTTGTCGCGCAGCCACTCGTACGGGTCGTCGAAGACGTCGCCGTGATACGCGCGGCGGTGGTTGATCCGTTTCGGATTGGGCGGTATCGGAGTCGCGGTCACGCGGTGGGACCGATCCAGTCGGCGAACCGCAGGCCCGAAATACGTTCGTAGGCCTCGATATAGCGTTCTCGGGTGGCGTCGACGATTGTCGGCGGCAGCGGTGGCGGCGGCTTGTCGCCACCGCGGTCCCAGCCGGATTCCGGGCTGGTCAGCCAGTTGCGGACGAACTGTTTGTCGAAGCTGGGCTGGACGACGCCCTCTCGATAGGTGTCGACTGCCCAGTACCGCGACGAGTCGGGGGTGAAGACCTCGTCGGCCAGCACCAGGTTGCCGTGTGCATCGACGCCGAACTCGAATTTGGTGTCGGCGATGATGATTCCTTTCGTCAGGGCGTGGTCGGCGGCGCGGAAATAGGTCTGCAGAGTGAGATCGCGAAGCTGGTTGGCGCGTACGGCGCCGACCATGCCGATCACCTCGGCGAACGAGATGTTCTCGTCGTGTTCGCCGAGCTCGGCCTTGGTGGCCGGCGTGAACAGCGGGGTGTCGAACTTGCTGGCCTCGGTGAGTCCGGGTGGCAGCGGGATGCCGCTGACCTCACCTGTCTTCTGGTAGTCCAGCAGCCCGGAGCCGGTGAGGTAGCCGCGGGCGACGCACTCCACGGGGATCATGTCGAGCTTGCGAACCACGAGCGCGCGGCCCAGCACTTCGTCGGGGATGCGCGGGTCGTCGGGTGGACCCGCGAGATGGTTGGGCGCGCGCGTGTAGGCGAAGAAGAACACGCTCATCGCGGTCAGGATGCGGCCCTTGTCGGGTATCTGGTTGTCCAGGATGAAGTCGAACGCTGAGATGCGGTCGCTGGCGACGAACAGCAGATGGTCATCGTCGATCCGGTAGATCTCACGAACCTTGCCGCTGGCCACGTGCTGATAGTCGGACAGAGCGGGGCGCATCGGGTCAGCCTAACGGTCGATCTGTGCTCTGATCGACGGCATGACATCGAGGTATGTGCCCTACGCCACCACGCCCGCCCGGCTCCTCGCGCAATTGCTCAGTGACTTCGTGATCGGGGTCTGGATCGCCATCTGGGTGGTGGTGGGAATGGCCGTGCATTCAGCCGTGGCGACGATCGCCCAATTCGGCAGCGACGTCCAGAACGGTGCCAACGGGATCGCGGGAAACCTCGACTCCGCAGGCAACGGCGCTGACAAGGTGCCGCTGATCGGCGACGTGCTGAGCAAGCCTCTGACGGCGGCGGGTGGTTTCGCCCGCGACATCGCGGGCGCGGGCCAGCAGCTGAACTCCACGGCGAGCTGGCTGGCGTGGCTCCTGGCGCTGGCCGTCGCGGCCCCGCCGATCCTGGCGATCGCAGGGCCGTGGCTGGTGCTGCGATTGCGGTTCTTCCGGCGTAAATGGGTGGCGCTGACGCTGGCAAGGACGCCCGCAGGCGAACAGCTGCTCGCGCTGCGGGCGCTGGCCAACCGGCCGCTGGCCAAGCTTGCGGCGATCGACGCCGACCCTGTCGGGGCGTGGCGGCGGGAAGACCCCATGGCGATCAGCGGGCTCGCGGCACTGGAACTGCGATCCGCAGGCGTCGCCCGCCGCACCACCTAGCGATCACCGCGTCGCCGAAATCCACGATTGGCAGCGAAAGTGCGAGTAAACCTCTGCAAAACGTAGATCTCGGCGCAACAGGTGAGCACCCAGGCCGCGAGGGCGATCCAGAGGAACACCATCGACACCGTCGTCAGTGGACGCCAGCCCGTTTCGACCGCCGTCGCATATGTCGCCGACGAGTACATGCCCAACGGAAACACCGCGGCCCACCAGTTGCCTGTCCGCACAAGCACACTCGCGACGGCTAGCAGCGGAATCCATAGGCTGGCGACGATCCACGTCACCACCATCACCGGGCGAATCTCCGCAACGCCGGCCTTGTGTATGTGATCACCGGCCAATGTTGCGATCGCAACAGCCCCCATGAGAATCCAAATATCAGGCTGCTTCAGCTCCGGCGCCGATGGCTCATGCCATGCGCGCCAGACGACCAAGCCGGTCATCAATCCGTACACGCATATCGCCACCGCGAGCAGCGCCACCGCCAACCACCGATATCCGGAATCGGCCGCGACTATCGCCAATCCCGATGTCGCGACACTCGCCAGCTCCCAGCCGCCACGCGCACGGTCTCGCAATCCGATCCACCGGTGGCGCCAGAGCAGCCGCGACGTCAGGACCGCCAGGCCGAGCCATGCCATCGCGGCTGCGATCCCCAAAATCGCGTGAACGACATGCGCCGACTGCAGCCGTGTACCCACGACCGCGCACGCGGCGACAAACGTGAACAGCTGCAGTGGAACGTCGAGATCGTCGAAGTCGGGCCGCAGCCTTGCCAGAGCCAAGACCGCAAGAGTCCCCAGCAAGAGCGCCGCAGCGACGGCAAGCCCGTCGCTGATGACGCGGTACCCGTGATCCGCTGCGGCGATCGACACGATGCCGGTCGCCATCACCGCCGCGAATGCGTCGGGCTTCACACTTCCAGTTCGACGATCAGGTGCCGGATCCCGGTATGCCTGTTGCTTCGCGTCCACTCGACCGGCTTGACCACCCTGGCCGACGAAAACCTGTCGACCAGCTCCTCGAACAGCACCCGCAGCTCGAGCCGGGCCAGGTTGGCGCCCAGGCAGTAGTGAATTCCCTGGCCGAAACCCAAGTGCGGGTTGGGCTTCCGGGCGATATCGAAGACATCGGCGTTCTCGAACGCCGCGCCGTCGCGATTGGCCGAGCCCTCCCAGATCTGCACCTTCTGCCCGGCCTCGATGACACATCCACCCAACTCCACATCGCGCGTGGCGGTACGACGCTTCGACGGCGACGGCGACGACCAGCGCACCATCTCCTCGACGGCGGTGGGCAACAGCGAGCGATCGGCGCGCAACAACGACAGCTGGTCGGGATGTTCGGCCAGCGCGAGCAACCCGCCCGCGACGGCATTGCGCGTCGTTTCCGCACCCGCGCTGAAAAGCAGGCTGAAGAACAGGTACAGCTCCATTTCCGAAAGGAACGGCGCCGCGGGTCCGGACTCGTCAACCGTCGCGTTCGCGACGACGGACAGCATGTCGTCGGTCGGCGACGAGCGCTTCGACGCAATCAACTCCTGGCCGTAGGTATACATCCGCGTGCCGGCCTCCTCGACCGACAGCTGCCCGACGGTGCCTATCTGGGCCCTACGGGCCTTACCGAAGTCGAACTGCGGCTCGATGGCCTCGAACAGCCAATGCCGTTCGGACTCAGGCACTCCCAGCAGGATGCAGATCATCTGCATCGGCAGTTCGGCGGCGACCTCGACCAAGAAATCAAGAGGCTGCCCCGGCTCGACGGCATCCAGCAGCCGCCGCGCGCGGGCTCGGAGATCGTCCTCGACTCGGCGGATCATCCGCGGCGTCAGCCCGGAGCTGACCAACCGTCTGATCTGCGAGTGACGCGGGTCGTCCATCATGTTGAGCACCTGACCCGAGATCGCCAGATCCTGCAGCAGCGTGCCACCGAACGGCCGTGAACCACCCGTCACCGACGAATAAGTCTCCGGATCGCGCAGCACCACAAGCGTTTCGGCATACGATGCGACCGACCAGAAGCCTTCGCCATCCGGCGTATTGTCGGTCGGCTCATGCCAGTACACCGGCGCCTCGCGGCGATGCACCTCGAACAGGTCATGCGGGAATCCGTTGGCGAAGTTGTCCAGATCGGTGAGGTCGATCCTCGCCAGCGAACCCGCCACCGTCACAGGATCGCGCCCGAGGTGTACTTCGCCGCCTCGGGGTAGCGACTGACCAGTTCGTCCACCGCGGCGGCGACGGCGTCGATCTGACTGCCCGCCGCGCCGGTGAACGCCTGCTTGTCGGCCAGCGCCGCATCCAGCGCGGGCCGGTCAAGCGGTAGCCGGCGATCGGCGGCCAGCCGCTCCAACAGGTCGGGCTCCAAACCCTTTTCCCGCATCGCCAGCGCGACCGCGACCGCGTTCTCCTTGATCACCTCGTGCGCCGCTTCGCGTCCCATGCCCGCGCGCACGGCCGCGATCAGGATCCGGGTCGTCGCCAGGAACGGCAGATAGCGGTCGAGCTCCCGCTGAATCACCGCGGGATACGCGCCGAACTCGTCGAGCACCGTCAAGAACGTCTCGGTCTGCCCGTCGATGGCGAAAAACGCATCCGGCAGCGCGACCCGGCGCACTACCGAACAGAACACATCGCCCTCATTCCATTGCGCCCCAGCGAGTTCGGCCGCCATTGACGCATAGCCACGCAGCACCACCTGCAACCCGTTGACGCGCTCACACGAACGGGTGTTCATCTTGTGCGGCATCGCCGACGAACCAACTTGGCCGGGCGCGAACCCCTCGGTCACCAGCTCGTGGCCTGCCATCAACCGGATCGTGTGCGCCAGCGATGACGGCCCGGCGCCAACCTGCACCAGCGCCGAGACGACGTCGTGGTCGAGCGAACGCGGATAGACCTGCCCGACACTGGTCAGAATCTCGGTGAAACCCAGGAATTCGGCGACCCGTCGCTCGAGATCGGCCAGCAGCTCGGTGTCCCCGTTGAGCAGGTCGAGCATGTCCTGCGCCGTGCCCATCGGACCCTTGATGCCGCGCAACGGATATCGGTCGATCAGCTCACGCAGCCGCGACAGCGCGATCAGCATCTCCTCGGCCGCCGACGCGAACCGCTTACCCAACGTGGTCGCCTGCGCCGCGACATTGTGGCTGCGGCCGGCCATCACCAGGTCGCGGTAGCTCACCGCGCGCTCGGCCAGCCGCGCCACCACGGCGATCCCATGCGAGAAAACCAGTTCCAGCGAGCGGCGGATCTGCAGCTGCTCAACGTTTTCCGTCAAGTCCCGACTCGTCATGCCCTTGTGCACATGCTCGTGCCCGGCCAATGCATTGAACTCCTCGATGCGCGCCTTGACGTCATGGCGCAACACCCGCTCGCGCTCGGCGATCGAGGTCAGGTCGACGTCTTCGATCACGCGCTCGTAGTCCTGCAGAACTGAAGAGGGAACGGCTACGCCTTCTGTACCCAGCTCTATCTGCGCACGCAGCACCGCCAGCCACAGTCGGCGCTCGCCGACGATCTTGGCCTCCGGTGACCAAATCGCCACCATCTCGTCGCTGGCGTATCTGCTGGCCAGCACGTTGGGGATCGTCACAACCTCACAGCTTACGGCCCGGATGGTGCAGGGTAGCTGCATGCACTTCGTTGGATTGGACCTGGCGTGGGGCGAGAAGAACCAGACCGGTGTTTCCGCCATCGACTCCGACGGCCGACTCCTCCACGTCGGTGCCGCGCAGGATGACGCCAGCATCATCGATGCCATCGCCCCGTTCACGGGCGACGACTGTCTGGTCGCCTTCGATGCGCCGCTGGTCGTGAAGAACCAGACCGGACACCGGCCCGCGGAGGCCGCGTTCAACCGTGACTTTCAGAAGTTCGACGCGGGCGCGCGCCCTGCGTTCGCTGAGAAGCCCGAGTTGAAGAATCCACGCGCCGCCCGGTTGGCGGCGGCTCTCGACCTCGACATGGACCCCGCCTCGGGCGCGAGCCGAATGGCGATCGAGGTCTACCCGCATCCGGCGACGGTCGTGCTGTTCGAACTCGACAAGACATTGAAGTACAAGAGGGGCCAGTTCGGGGACCGCCAGCGCGAGCTGCTGAAGTTGATGACGCTGATCGAGGGTCTCGACGACGCGACACCGCGACTTCGGGTGAACCGCAGCGTGGCCTGGGTGGAGTTGCGCAAACGAGTCGAGGCCGCAACCAAACCCGTCCAACTCGACCGCGACGAAGACCCCGTCGACGCGGTGCTCTGCGCCTACATCGCGCTGTACTGGTATCAGCGACCCGACGACGTGACGATCTACGGCGACTTCGAGACGGGCTACATCGTCACCCCGAGTCTTCCCCCGGATCTGGCGCAGGCTCCCCGCCGTCGGGTGGTGCCGCCGCCGAATGACGAACTACACGAACGCCTTAACCGACTCGCCGCGTTGCTCGAAGAGGCACAGCTCGAACTGAAGGCGCTCCGAGAACGGCTCTATCGATTGTGAGCTGCCCGATGCGTCGGGTCGCTGATACCGGCGTCCGTAACGCCGAGCCGACGGTTGATCGAACCGGACCCGGACTCAGCCGGAGGCGGCAGTGAGCAAAGGCACGCTGATGGGCGCCGTGATCGGGGCAAGCACGTCGATGACATCGATCAACGTTGCGCGGGCGGCGCTACGGGGGCCTTGGCCGTCATCGACAAGGGCCGCGACCACCGCGCCGTCGACGGCACAGACCAGCGCGGGGACGAGTTCCGCCCGCACCGACCGGCCCGAGCGATCGACGACCTGGACTACCGCGTCGGTCCGCTGCTGGAGAATTCGCCGCTGCACCTCGCGCAGCGCAGGTTGCCGCGCGCACGCGATGTAGCGCTCGTATCGCGATATCAACTGCTCGCTGACTTCGATCTCCGGGTCGTCACCGACGAGAAGATCCACCAGCACGTCGACCGTCGACTCCGCGCCGCGACGCCGCCGCGACAACGCCGACACCCGCTCGCGCAGCTGCTGTGCCTCCAGCACCCCGACGTGCTCGACGGCCTTCACAATCAAGTCGTCGAGGGAGGAGAAGTAATACGTCGTCGCCGCCAGCGGCAGGCCGGCCCGGCGCGCGACGGCACGATGACGCACCGCGTCGAACCCGCCTTCACACAGCAGCGCCGCAGCGGCGCTCACGAGCGCATACTGCCGACGTACTCCCTTTGGAGTGACCGCTGCCGTCACGCCTTGCATGCTGCCAGCCGCCCGAGGCCAAGATGGCTCTTTCGGCTAAAGCTAAGTCTTTACTCAGGAAGTCGGGCCGCCAATCGATTTGGATGCATTGCCCAAACACCGCCCGACGGTGCGACAACCGCCAATGGCATGATGGCCCGCATGCCAGATCTGAGCCGTCGGGCGATGATGCGTCTCGGCGTCAGTGCGGCCGCCGGGGCAGTCGGCGCCTTCGCACTCGGCACGCTGCACGAGACGCGTCCGTCCGCAGGACCGCCGGTCGAGATGACGAGCGCCGGAGGTCCCCTCGCCCCGTTGGCCCCGCCCGCACCGCTGGAGCCCGCTCCGACCGCGGCGCCGACGTACGTTGACGGCTCGTTCGTATCGGCAGCGCGCGGCGGCATCAACACCAACTGGGCGATAGCGCGCCCTCCGGGCCAGACCGGCTCGCTGCGACCCGTCATCGCCCTGCACGGCAAGGGCGGCGACGCGGCTCAGGTGATGGCCGGCGGCGTCGAGCAGGGATTGGCGCAGGCAGTCGCCGCAGGCCTGCCGCCCTTCGCGGTGGTAGCCGTCGACGGCGGCGGGGGCTACTGGCACAAGCGCGCGTCGGGTGAGGACTCCGGCTCGATGGTGCTCGACGAACTGATTCCGATGCTCGGCTCGCAAGGCTTGGACACCTCGCGGGTGGCCTTCCTCGGCTGGTCAATGGGTGGTTACGGCGCGTTGCTGCTGGGCGCCCGGCTCGGCGCGGCACGAACCGCCGCGATCTGCGCGGTCAGCCCGGCACTGTGGACTTCGTCGGGTGCGACGGCCCAAGGGGCGTTCGACGGCGCCGACGATTTCGCGGCCAACACCGTGTGGGGTCTGCCCGCTCTGGCGTCGATACCGATCCGGATCGACTGCGGCAACAGCGATCCCTTCTACTCGGCCACCCAGCAGTTCATCGCACAACTGCCCAACAAGCCCTCGGGTGGCTTCTCGCCCGGCGGTCACGATGGCGAGTTCTGGAGTTCGCAGCTGCCGGCCGAACTGGAGTGGATGGCACCGTTGTTGACGGCCTAGCCGTGCTAGACCTTGATTCGGCCTTCGGCCGCGGCCAGCCCGATGTCGGTGCGAAAGTGGCTGCCCGGCAACCGGATCGACTTCATCAACCCGTAGGCATCGTCGCGCGCGGCAGCCAGGTCGGGGCCCGACCCGACCACCGAGAGCACCCGCCCTCCGGAGGACATGACGGAGCCGTCGTCGCGTCGAGCGGTACCCGCGTGCAGCACACCGTCGGCCTCTGAGCCGACGATGACGTCGCCCACGCGGGGGCGGCCCGGGTAGTTCTCGGCGGCGAGCACCACCGTCACAGCGGCGCCGTCCCGCCAGCGCAGCGGTGGCTGCTCGGCCAGGGTCCCAGTGGCCGCCGCATGAAGCAGTTGGCCCAGCGGCGAGTCCAGCAGGGCCAGCACTGACTGGGTCTCCGGATCGCCGAAGCGGCAGTTGAATTCGACGACGGCAGGCCCGTGCGATGTGATCGCCAACCCTGCGTAGAGCAGGCCCGAGAACGAGGTGCCGCGTCGAACAAGCTCCGCGGCAACGGGTTTCACGATGTCGTTGACGATTGCGTCCGTGACGTAGTCAGGCAGCCACGGCAGCGGCGCGTAGGCACCCATGCCACCGGTGTTGGGGCCGGTGTCGCCGTCGCCGACACGCTTGAAGTCCTGGGCGGGCAGCAGCGGCACCACCGTCTCGCCATCGACCACGCAGAACAGCGACACCTCTGGCCCGTCGAGGAACGACTCGAGCAGCACCGGATGTCCCGCGTCGAGAAGGCTGGCCGCGTGCGCACGCGCCGTATCCCGGTCGGGCGTCACCACCACGCCCTTGCCCGCCGCGAGGCCGTCGTCCTTGACCACCCATGCCGCGTCGCCGCCGGCCGGCCCGAACCTGTCCAAGGCCGCGTCCAGCTTGGCGGGGTTGTCGACGATCTCACTCGTGGCGGTACGGACGCCCGCCGCGGACATCACGTCCTTGGCGAAGGACTTCGACCCCTCGATGGAAGCCGCCGCCTTCGTCGGCCCGAAGCACGCGATCCCGGCGGCTCGTACCGCGTCGGCCACCCCGAGCACCAGCGGTACCTCGGGGCCGATCACCACCAGGTCAGCGCCGATCTTCTGGGCCAGGCCCGTGACGGCGTCTCCTGCGGTGACGTCGACCTCGTACTGATCGGCGATCGCCGCCGTGCCCGCATTACCGGGCGCGATTGCCAGCCTCTCCACCCCGGGGTCCCTGCGCAGCGCAAGCAGCAACGCATGTTCACGGGCTCCGGATCCGACCACGAGAACTCGCACGGTTGCCAACCCTAATCGCAGCACCGCGCGACGGTGGGTCATGCCCGATTAGTTAGGCCATACACTTGACAGCCCAGTGTATGGTCGACATATGGCGACGACGCAGGCCTGCCCTTTCGGCCCAGGATTCGATTTCACCAATCCCGACATTCTGGAACAGGGCATACCGGTCGCCGAGTTCGCCGAACTGCGCAAAACCGCGCCCGTGTGGTGGAACGAGCAACCGGAGTCGATCTTCAACGACGGTGGCTACTGGGTAATCAGCCGCCACGAGGACATCAAAGCCATCTCCCGCGACGGCGACCTTTGGTCGACAAATCGCAAGGGCGTCGTGATGCGCATGCCCGACGGCACCACGCCCGATCAACTCGAGCTGACCAAGGCGCTGCTGATCAACCACGACGCCCCCGAACACACCCGGCTGCGCAAGCTGGTGTCACGGCTGTTCACGCCGAGGGCGGTCGCCGGGATCGAGGAGAAACTCGCGAAGGCCGCGCACGAGATCGTGGCCGCCGCAAAGGAAAAGGAAAGCGGCGATTTCGTCGCCGACATCGCGATGAGCCTGCCGCTGCTGGCCATCGCCGACCTGATCGGCGTGCCCGAGGCGGATCGGGAAAAGCTCTTCCACTGGACGAACTCGATCATGAACACCGACGATCCCGAATTCGAGACGGACTACGCGGCGGCCAATGCCGAGCTGATGGGATATGCCTACAGCATGGCCGAGGAGCGCCGGCGCTGCCCGGCCGATGACATCGTCACCCGGCTGATCGAGGCCGACCTCGACGGTGAGGCGATGGACGACGTCGAGTTCGCGTTCTTCGTGATCCTGCTCGCGGTCGCGGGCAACGAGACCACGCGCAATGCGATGACACACGGTATGAACGCGTTCTTCGAGAATCCGGAGCAGTGGGAGCTATTCAAGCGCGAGCGCCCCGAGACCGCCGCCGACGAGATCGTCCGCTGGGCGACGCCGGTGCATTGCTTCCAGCGCACCGCGCAGGCCGACACCGAACTGGGCGGGGTGAGCATCCGCGAGGGACAGCGCGCCGGCCTTTTCTACAGCTCCGCCAACTACGACGACGCCGTATTCGACCGGCCCTTCGATTTCAACATCCTGCGCGACCCGAACCCGCATCTCGGCTTCGGCGGCAATGGGGCGCACTTCTGCATTGGAGCCAACCTGGCCCGCATGGAGATCAAGCTGATCTTCAACGAGATCGCCGACCAGATCCCGAACATCGCGAAATTATCTGAACCGCAACGGCTTCGGTCGGGGTGGCTGAACGGCGTCAAGCGACTCGCGGTCTCATACCGCGGTTAGCAGTAGAATTCCGGCGTGCGCACCCACGGCTGGTCGGGTTCAGCGCCCGCCAGCGACGACGAGGCCATCGCGCGGATACTCGACGCCGCAGGCAAGGCCATCGACGAACGAGGCGCGGACTTCTCCATCGCCGATGTCGCACGCGCGCTCGGCGTAACCCGCCAGACGGTCTATCGCTACTTTCCAAGTACCGACGCGCTGCTGGTGGCCGCCTCCGTTCACGCCGCCGATGACTTCCAGAACCGCCTCGAGGCACACCTGCAGGGCATCAGCGACCCCGTGGGTGCCGTTACCGAGGCCATTGCGACGGCGCTCGAGTGGTTGCCGAAGGACAAGCACCTCGGCCTGCTGATCGTGCCAGGCCGTCCGAATCCCCATATCGAGTCGGTGACGGGGGATGTCGCACTCGATTTCGCGCACTCGATGGTGCGCCGGTTCGATGTCGACTGGGCGGGACTTGGCTTCACCGACGACGATCTCGACGAGCTTGCCGAGCACCTGCTGCGGATCATCCAGTCGTTCGTCACCGACCCGGGCCGCCCGCCGCGGACGGGCGAGGATCTGCGTCGCTATCTACGGCGATGGGTCGGCTCTGCGGTGGGCGTCGTCAAGCGCTAACACTTCACCCGAGCATCCAAATCTACGGCGGCCCTTCACCAGACCGATCCACAACGCATCCTTTGCGTCCTCGGCCGCGCGCAATCAAAACGGTCGGGCCGTCAGACCACCGTAAGCGGCAGGGACCTCCGCGGCTCGAACACCCAGGTGGCGCCGCCGCTGAACCTCACGACCGAAACTTCACGCAATTCGTCTGCCGCCGTGTCGGTCTCGATCAAGCGTGCCGTCCAGTCCGTGTCGGTACCTGTCATCTCCACATCGAGGTGAGGGTCCACGGCGGCGACCACTGCCTGCAACGGGCGCTTCTTGCCCGGAGTCACCAGCGAGATCCACGCCCCGTCCTCATGAGCGGATGACTTGCGGACCTCGACGGTATCCGGCCCGAAGTCGGTCGTCACGTATGCCGCCGGGTTGAACATCGGATGCAGTTCGAGCGTGCGGATCGCGCCCTCAACGCCGCCTGGCAGCCCGAGCGCCCGATGGATGCGTTCAGCGGCGATGCCCGCGATGCCGGTCAGCTGATTGGTGCAGATCTTGGTGAAAAGCTCGGTGTCGGTGCCCGCTCGCTTGCCCACCGCAATGACGAAGGACAGGTTCAGCAGATGCATCTGCAGGCACACTTCATCGGCGATGCGCACCAGCGCCGAGTGTGAAAACGCGGCGAAGTCCAAATCCGAAAGCAACGCCCCCGAGTAGTCTGCCTGCCCTTCGCCATCAGTATCGATCGCGTCGAGTTCCGTTCTGGCGGCCCGAGTCCGACGGATGACGTCGGTTACCGGGTGGTCCACGACCTCGGGGTACGACTCGTCGATGGTCACCGTCCACGCGCAATGCGGGTGCCGATTTGCTGGCGTGCGTGGTGGCCGGTGGATTGGGCGTATCTGCGCTTTACGGTTGGTGGCCACCGCCGTCGCGTCGAACGTGGGGTCCTCGATGTCGTGGCACATGCCTCGGACGTAGTCCTCACCAAACGGCTCGTTATCAATTAGCGCGCCACAGTGGTCAAGGTGGAACTCGCCGTGCCACCGGTCGTGCACGGTGTAGCGGAAGTCCATGAACTGCGGTGGGGCGCCGATGTCGAGCTGCAGGCCCTTGAAGATCGTGACGACGTCGTCGCCCTCGAACTTCAGCGCCTTCTGCATGCGCCTGGTGTAGACCGGGCTCGAACCCATCCACTCCTCGATCGCAATCTGCAACATCTCCGGGTGACCGAAAGGTTTGATGCACCAACCCATTCCGGATCGGTCGATCAGCTGTCCGATCAGCAACAACTCCGGCACCAGCGAGGCGAGCTGCTCGCGCGACAGGCTCGCATATCTACTTGTCATGGATGGTCCTGCCGACATGCATCTGTACCGCGTCGTTGACGTTGTCCTTGCTGTCTCTGGCCGCACCCTTCTCCTCGGCCTTCTTGCGCTTGGCGACTACACGTTTGAATGCACCGTCGACCTTCGAGCCCAGCGGGAAGCCGACGTAGTGGGTGACGAAGATCGCGATCTCGCGCAGCTCCTCCCGCGTCATCTCTTCGTTGTGCAGGATCGCGTTGCCCTGAACTTCCAGCAGCTCCTCCATGCCCTGCGCGGCCAGCACGCCGATCAGCATCATCCGCCGGTCGCGCATCGACAAACCCGGGCGACTCCAGATGGTGCCGAAGAGGTGATCGACGGTCAGCGCGAAGTATTCGCCTGGCATATCGGGCATTTCCCACCCGTAGACCTCGTTCATCTTCTCGAGGCCCTTCTTGCGCAGCTCGTCCATGCTCACTCCTTCGTGGTCGATGCGCTGTGTGGCACGCCGAGGCCCTCAGCAAGGCCTTCAAGCGCGACATCGGCCAGCGGCAGATTGACATCGAGCGCTTCGCCGAGCGCGAGGGCCAGGCTCAGATCCTTCTCTCCCAGTATCCGTGCGTGAAGGAACGGCTGATATAGGAAGCTGTCCTCAGGAATCTGTTTCATGTCATCGCGGAACATGATCGATCCTGCGCCGCCGGTGATCGCGTCGGTGTGGCGCACCACCTTCCCGAGGTCCTGCAGATTCAGACCGCTGGCCTCGGCAAGCCGCGACGCCTCACACGCGGCTGTGAACGAGATGTAGTGAAGCATGTTGCGGGCCAACTTCATCCGCGTCCCAGCGCCGGGCTCGCCTGCATGTACCACCAGCGACGCCCACTGCGCGAACGGCTCCTTCACCAGTTCGAACGCCTCATCGGTGGCGCCCACCATCGTCGCCAGCTCACCTTTCTTGGCGGCCCGTCCCCCACCGCTGACCGGCGCGTCGACGATGTGGATGCCCTCCGGCTCGAGCTGTCGAGCCAGTTCGATCGCGGTGGTGTCGCTGATCGTGGAGTGGATCGCGATGACGGTGCCCGGCTTGGCAAACCGGGCCAACCCCTGTTCGCCTGCGATGACGTCGCGTACCTGGTCGTCGTCGAGCACGGTGACGCTGATGACGTCGGCGGTCGCGACGTCGGCGACGCCGTCGGCCACCCGGGCTCCCTTCTCGGCCAGCGGTGTCATCGCCTCGGTGCGCACGTCGTACACGATGAGGCCACCTGGCCAGTCCACAAGCCGGCCCGCCATCGGCGCGCCCATTTTGCCCAGGCCGATGTAGCCGAGCTTGACCTCTTTGTCAGCCATTAGAACCCTCTCTCAGGACCGGATGATCTGGCCGCCGTCGACATTGAAGATCTGTCCCGTGATCCACTTGGCCTGATCCGAGAGCAGGAACAGACACATGCCCGACCAGATCCTCGGGTTCGCCCATGCGCGACAGCGGGATTCGCTTCACGATGTCGTCGACCATCTCCTTGGGCGTGGTCGTCCGGTTGGCCTCGGTGTCGATGGGGCCGGGTGCGATGGCGTTGACCCGGATGTTCTGGCCGCCGAGCTCGGTGGCCAGTTGCTGGGTCAGGCCGTTGATGCCGACCTTGGCCAGGCCGTAGAAGTTCGAGTAGAGCCATGCCGCGGTCGACGACTGATTGACGATCGCGCCGCCGCCACGCTTGGCCATCTTGCGATAGACCGCCCGCGTGCACACCAGCGCGCCGTCGAGGTTCACACTCATGAACTTCTTGTAGTAGTCCCAGTCGACGGTGATCAGGAAGTCCAGCTTCATCCCGCCGAAGATCGCCGCGTTGTTGACCAGGTAGTCGATGCCACCGAATTCGGCCAGAGTGGTGGCGGCCATCTCCTTGGCCGACTCCGGATCCGACACGTCGACCCGCACCGCAAGGGCGCTTCCGCCCTCGCCCTTGATGCCGTCGGCGACCTTCTGGGCACCCTCGGTATTGATGTCGGCGACGACGACGGCCGCACCCTCGCGCGCAAGCGCCTCGGCGTACGCCTGCCCGATACCACCGCCGGCGCCGGTGACGATCGCCACCTTCTCCTTGAACTGATCTCCATAAAGTCCCACAGGTGTCCCCTTAATTCGCTGCCGTGGCAATGGCTTTGGTTTCCAGGTATTCCTCGAAACCGGCGAGGCCCATCTCCCGGCCGATGCCGGATTGCTTGTAACCGCCGAACGGCATGTCGGCCGAGTACCAGACGCCGCCGTTGATGTTGACGGTGCCGACGCGCATCCGCGCGGCGATGCCGTGTGCGCGCTCCTCGTCGGCGGAGAAGACCGTCCCCGACAAGCCGTAGGGAGAGTCGTTGGCGATGCGCACCGCGTCGTCGTCGCCGTCGTGGGCGATGACGGTGAGCACGGGTCCGAAGATCTCCTCGCGTGCCACCTTGGCGTTGTTGTCCAGTCCCGCGATCACGGTCGGTTCGATGAAGAATCCGGTGTCGCGGTCCGCAGGTCGGCCGCCGCCGCAGGCGAACGTGCCGCCTTCGGCGGTCGCCGAGTTCAGGTACTCCTGAATGCGGTCACGCTGCCGAGCGGAGATGACCGGCCCGCAGATGGTGCCCGCGTCCGTCGGGTCGCCCGGTTTCAGCCCTGCCATCGTTGCGGCCGCGGCCTGGACGGCCTCGTCGTAGCGGGCACGTGGCACCACCAGTCGGGTGGTGATGGCGCAGCCCTGCCCGGCGTGCATGGCGGCGGTGAACGCCGACATCGAGCACGCCCCAGCGAGATCCGCGTCGTCGAGCACCAGGAACGCCGACTTGCCACCGAGTTCGAGGAATACCTTCTTCAACGTCGCCGAACCATCGGCCATGACGGCGCGTCCCGTGTTGGTCGACCCGGTGAACGACACCATGTCGACCCGCGGATCCTTCGACAGCAGCGCGCCGACACCGTGGTCGCTGGAGGTGATGATGTTGACGACACCCGCAGGGATGTCGGTGTGCTCGAGGATCAACTCGCCCAACACCGCTGCGCACCAAGGGGTGTCCGGCGCCGGCTTGAGCACCACCGTGTTACCCGCGGCAAGAGCAGGCCCAATCTTGGCGAGGTTGATCTGATGGGGGAAGTTCCACGGCGTGATCGCCCCGACGACGCCGACCGCCTCCCTGGCGATGGTCCGGCGGGTCTTGATGCCCATCGGCGCAGCGATACCGAAGTCGGTGATCCACTGATAGGACTCCGCCGTGTCGGCGCAGAAGCTCAGGTCCTCGACCGGGCCCTCGAGCTGAGCCGCCGAGGTGAGCATCCGCGGGGCACCGACCTCCGAGATGGTCAGCTCGCGCAGTTCCTCGGCGTGGTCCCGCATGGCCTGCTGCAACTGCCGAATGCCGCGCACCCGAAGTTCGGTGTTGGTGGACCAGTCGGTGTCGTCGAATGCGCGGCGTGCCGCCTCGATGGCGCGGCCCATATCGTCGGAGCTCGCGTCGGCGGCGACGCCCAGCACCTCCTCGGTGGCCGGGTTGACCGTCGGGAACGTGCCCGCGCTGCCTGCCACGAGTTTCCCGTCGATGAGCAATTGACTCTGGCGATCGGCCAGCATCCCCATACCGACTCCTGTTTGATTGCTGGACAACTGTCCGACTTAGTTCACTTGAACGATAGCCGTAGACCGGTGCGAGAAGCAAGGTTGGGGCTCAACGCGGCGCGGACCTTGCCGTAGATATGCGCTATATCCTGCAGTTTTAGGGTTTGCACTTGCTTGGCTCGGTCTCCGTCCGATAACTTGGACATGTGTCCAGCGATGCCATGGTTACGGTCACAGACCAAACCGGCGATTCCCCGCGCAACCGGCGGCAGGAAGAGACCTTTCGCAAGGTCCTTGCCGCGGGCGTAGAAATGCTGCGGGAGTCTTCCTATGCGGATCTGACCGTGCGCGCCGTCGCCGCTCGGGCCAAGGTCGCGCCCGCGACCGCCTACACGTACTTCTCGTCGAAGAACCATCTCATCGCCGAGGTCTATCTCGACCTGATGCGCCAGGTGCCGTACTTCACCGACGTCAACGACGGTACGGCGCCGCGGGTCGAGAAGGCGTTGCGCGCCATGACGCTGGTGATCGCCGACGAGCCCGAAGTCGCTGCTGCCTGCACGACGGCATTGCTCAGCGGCAACGACCCGGCGGTGAACTCGGTCCGCGACCGGATCGGCGCCGAGATCCACCGCCGCATCCGCTCGGCGATGGGCCCTGAAGCCGACCCCCGCACGGTGTCGGCGCTCGAGATGGCCTACTTCGGGGCGCTCGTTCACGCGGGCAGTGGATATGTCAGTTACCGCGAGATCGCCGATCGGCTCACCTACCTGGTCGGCCTCATCCTCGGAGAGGATAAATGAGACCAAGGCTCGGAGAGGGACAGGAATCTCGGTGACCGTGCCAACCAGCGACGTGATCCTCGATCCGTACGACTACGACTTCCACGAGGATCCGTATCCGTACTACAAGCGGCTGCGCGACGACGCCCCGCTCTACCACAACGAGGAGCTCGGCTTCTGGGCGCTCTCGCGGCACCAGGACGTGCTGCAGGGATTCCGCAACAGCACAACGCTTTCCAATCGTGACGGCGTCTCACTCGACCCCATCTCCCGCGGGCCGCACGCCAGCAAGACGATGTCCTTCCTCGCGATGGACGACCCGGCCCACCTGCGTCTGCGCACCCTGGTCTCCAAGGGATTCACCCCGCGCCGCATCCGCGAGCTGGAGCCACGAGTGACCGAACTCGCGGTGCAGCATCTCGACACGATGCTGGAGAAGGCCGATTCCGGAACCGTTGACTACGTCGCGGAATTCGCGGGCAAGCTTCCGATGGACGTGATTTCCGAGTTGATGGGCGTACCAGTCGAAGATCGCGACCGCATCCGGGCGATGGCCGACGGGGTCATGCACCGCGAGGACGGCGTCAACGATGTGCCCAAGTCCGCGATCGAAGCGTCGATCAACCTGATGGTCTACTACCAGGACATGATTGCCGAACGGCGCAAGAAGCCGTCCGACGATCTCACCACGGCCCTCCTCGAGGCCGAGATCGACGGCGACCGGCTGACCGACGAAGAAGTTCTCGGATTCCTGTTCCTGATGGTCATCGCGGGCAACGAGACCACCACCAAACTGCTTGCCAATGCGGCGTTTTGGGGCCACCGGAATCCTGACCAACTGACTCCGGTATACGCCGACCTCGAGCGGATCCCGTTGTGGGTCGAGGAGACGCTGCGCTACGACACATCCAGCCAGCTCCTCGCGCGCGTCGTCTCGGGCGAGCTGAACCTCTACGACACAGCCATTCCCGACGGGGACATCCTGCTGTTGCTGCCCGGATCTGCGCACCGCGACGAGCGGGTGTTCGAGAACCCCGACGACTACGTCATCGGCCGCGAGATCGGCTCCAAGCTCATGAGTTTCGGCAGCGGCGCCCACTTCTGCCTCGGCGCGCATCTCGCCAGGATGGAGGCCAGGGTGGCACTTGTCGAACTGTTCAAACGAATCCGCGGATACGAGGTCGACGAGGCCAACGCCGTCCGCGTCCACTCGAGCAGCGTCCGAGGGTTCGCCCACCTACCCATGACAGTGGAGTTGGTCTGATGCCACGTTTCGCACCGTTACCCGATCGCAGGCCGGCGATCGTCGCGGGCGCGTCGTCGGGCATCGGGGAAGCCACCGCCATCGAACTCGCCGCGCGTGGATTCCCGGTGGCGCTCGGCGCGCGCCGCTTGGAGAAACTCGACGACATCGTCGGCAAGATCCAGGCCGAGGGCGGTGAGGCCGTCGGCTTCCATCTCGACGTCACCGATCCGAATTCGGTCAAATCCTTTGTCTCGCAGTCGGTCGACGCGCTCGGTGAGATCGAGATACTGGTGGCAGGTGCGGGCGACACTTACTTCGGCAAGCTGGCCGACATCACCACCGACGAGTTCGAGTCACAGCTGCAGGTTCATTTGGTCGGAGCGAACCGGCTGGCTACCACGGTGCTGCCCGGCATGATCGACCGGCAGCGGGGCGACCTCATCTTCGTCGGCTCCGACGTGGCGCTGCGACAGCGCCCGCATATGGGGGCCTACGGCGCGGCGAAGGCCGCCCTTGTCGCGATGGTGACGAACTTCCAGATGGAGCTCGAGGGCACCGGCGTAAGGGCGTCGATCGTGCACCCCGGACCGACGAAGACCAACATGGGCTGGAGCCTGCCCGCCGAGCTGATCGGCCCTGCCCTCGAGGACTGGGCCAAGTGGGGGCAGGCTCGCCACGACTACTTCCTTCGGGCATCGGATCTCGCTCGCGCGATCGCCTTCGTCGCCGAGACACCACGCGGCGGCTTCATCGCGAACATGGAACTTCAGCCCGAAGCGCCGCTAATCGACAACAAAGACAGACAGAAGCTCGCCCTGGGTGAGGATGGGATGCCGTCATGACCACTGCGATCGTTCCGCGCGTCTCGGGTGGTGAAGAGAAGCATGGCCACCTCGAGGAATTCCGCACCGATCCGATCGGACTGATGCAACGCATCAGGGACGAATGCGGCGACGTCGGCTGGTTCCAGCTCGTCGACAAGCACGTCATCTTCCTGTCCGGCGCGAACGCCAACGAGTTCTTCTTCCGTTCCGCGGACGAGGATCTCGACCAGGCCGAGGCCTACCCCTTCATGACGCCGATCTTCGGCAAGGGCGTGGTCTTCGACGCAAGTCCCGAGCGGCGCAAGGAGATGCTGCACAATTCGGCGCTGCGCGGCGAGCAGATGAAGGGCCATGCGGCCACCATCGAAGGCGAAGTCAAGAAGATGATCGCCGACTGGGGCGACGAAGGCGAGATCGAACTGCTCGACTTCTTCTCCGAGTTGACCATCTACACCTCAACGGCGTGCCTGATCGGGCTGAAGTTCCGCGAGCAGCTCGACCACAGGTTCGCCGAGTACTACCACGAACTCGAACGCGGCACTGACCCGCTGTGCTACGTCGATCCGTACTTGCCAATCGAAAGCTTCCGTCGTCGCGACGAGGCCCGAGTGAAGCTGGTGGCACTGGTTCAGGAGATCATGAACCAGCGGTTGGCGAATCCGCCTGAAAACAAAGCGGATCGAGACATGCTCGACGTGCTGGTCTCTATCAAGGACGAGGAGGGCAACGCTCGGTTCTCGGCCGACGAGGTCACCGGGATGTTCATCTCGCTGATGTTCGCAGGCCACCACACCAGCTCGGGTACGTCGTCGTGGACGCTCATCGAGCTGATCCGCCATCCCGAGGTTTACACCGAAGTCCTTGCCGAACTCGAAGAGCTCTACGCCGACGGCCAGGAGGTCAGTTTCCACGCGCTGCGGCAGATTCCCAAGCTGGACAACGTGGTCAAGGAGACGCTGCGCCTGCACCCGCCGCTGATCATCCTGATGCGGGTTGCCAAGGGTGAGTTCGAAGTCGAAGGATTTCCGATCCACGACGGTGACTTCGTTGCCGCTTCACCGGCGATCTCAAACCGGATTCCCGAAGACTTCCCCGACCCCGACGCGTTCAACCCGGACCGCTACAACAAGCCCGAACAGGCCGACGTCGCGAACCGATGGACATGGATTCCGTTCGGTGCTGGCCGGCACCGCTGCGTCGGCGCTGCGTTCGCGACCATGCAGATCAAGGCGATCTTCTCGGTTCTGTTGCGCGAGTATGAGTTCGAGATGGCTCAGCCCGCCGACACCTACCGCAACGACCACTCGAAGATGGTGGTCCAGCTGGATCGGCCTGCCAAGGTTCGTTACCGCAAGCGCAACCCGTAGGAGCCGCGGTCATGGGTTATCGCGTCGAAGTCGATCTGGACCTTTGCCAGGGCCATGCCATGTGCGAGCTCGAGGCGCCCGACTACTTCAAGGTCCCCAAACGCGGCAAGGTCGAGATCCTCAATGCCGAACCGGCGGAAGAGGACCGGGCCGAAGTCGAACAAGCCGTGTGGGCGTGTCCCACCCAAGCACTGTCCATCAAAGAAGAGGAAGAGTGAGCCATGGCATTCGCACGCAAGGATCTCGATGACTGGGTCGAGCGGTGGCTGAAGGCCAACCAAGATGCCGAGCATGCGGGCGACTGGACGCCGTTGGCCGACTTCTACACCGACGACGCCACCTACGGCTGGAACATCGGGCCGAAGGAAGACGTGATGTGCGTCGGCAAGGACGAGATCCGCGACGTCGCGCTTGGCCTGGAAATGCAGGGCCTGGAGAACTGGGTCTACGAATACCAGAAAGTGCTCGTCGACGAGAAACTCGGTGAGATCGTCGGCTTTTGGAAGCAGATCGTCAACAAGTCCGACGGCACCCGCGGTGAGATCTACGGCATCGGCGGGAGTTGGTTCCGGCTCAACGACAATTTGAAGATCGAATGGCAGCGAGACTTCTTCGACTTCGGCCACGTGTCGAAGATGTTCGCCAAGCTCATCGAGTCGGGTGACCTCAGCGACGGCATGCAGAAGCGGATCGAGCGGTCGCTGGCCGGCGAGAGGCTCCCCGGCTACTACCCGCTGGGCGAAGCGCCGGTGCCGATCTGGTGAGAATTCACCCGGCCAAGCGGTTGCTTGGGGGGCTTGTGACGCGGATAACTAGAGGCTCTAGTCTGTCCACTAGTAGCACTAAGTGAAAGCAGGTGGAGATGAAGACCAAAGGTGCTCTCATCTGGGAGTTGAACCAGCCGTGGTCGGTCGAGGAGATCGATATCGGCGATCCGGTCAAGGATGAAGTCAAGATCCAGATGGAAGCGTCGGGGATGTGCCACTCCGACCACCACCTGGTCACCGGCGGCATCCCGATGGGCGGATTCCCGGTTCTCGGCGGGCACGAAGGCGCGGGCATCGTGACCGAGGTCGGGCCCGGGGTCGAAGGCCTCGAACCGGGCGACCACGTCGTCCTGTCGTTCATCCCGTCCTGTGGCACGTGCCCCTCGTGTCAGGCGGGCATGCGCAATCTCTGTGATCTGGGTATGTACCTCCTCGGCGGGACGGCCGTGGCGGACGGCACCAACCGCATCCACGCCAAGGGGCAACCGGTCTTCCCGATGACGCTGCTGGGCACCTTCAGCCCGTACATGGTGGTGCACAAGAGTTCAGTCGTGAAGATCGATCCGTCCATCCCGTTCGAGGTGGCCTGCCTGGTGGGTTGTGGTGTCACCACGGGCTACGGTTCGGCGGTACGCAGCGGCGACATCCGGCCCGGTGACGACGTTGCTGTCGTAGGTGTCGGCGGAGTGGGCATGTCGGCGCTGCAGGGCGCGGTCATTGCGGGTGCCCGCAACATATTCGTGATAGAGCCGGTCGAGTGGAAGCGCGACGCTGCGCTGAAGTTCGGTGCCACGCACGTATATCCGGACATCGAATCGGCATTCGCCGGCATGGCCGAGGCCACCATGGGTTTGATGGCCAAGAAGGTCATCGTCACCGTCGGTGAGCTCGAGGGCAAGGACATCGACACCTACCTGAACCTGACCTCAAAGGGCGGCACCTGCGTGGTCACGGCGATCGGCAGCATGCTCGAAACCGAGGTGTCGCTGAACCTCGCGATGCTGACCTTGATGCAGAAAAACCTGCAGGGCACCATCTTCGGCGGCGGCAATCCGCATTTCGACATTCCCCAGCTGCTGACGATGTACAAGGCCGGCAAGCTCAACCTCGACGACATGATCACCCGCCAGTACAAGCTGGAGCAGATCAACGAGGGCTACCAGGACATGCTGGACGGCAAGAACATCCGCGGCGTCATCCGCTACACCGACGACGACCGGTAGAGCTAATCGCCCATGTCCCAGGGAACAATTGAGCAATCACCCGCCCTTACCGCGTCGCAGGCCTCCTGGCGCTGCGTCCAGGCCAAGGACAAGGAGGGCTGGCTCGCACTGATGACGGACGATGTCGTCATCGAGGACCCCATCGGCCCGTCCTACACCAACCCCGACGGAACCGGCGTACGCGGTAAGGACGGCGTCTCCGAATGGTGGGAGAAGAGCGTCGGCCTGGCCACCATCAAGATCACCTGCGAGGAGACGTTCCCGTCGAGCTCGCCCGACGAGATCGCCCATATCCTGCAGCTGCGTTTCACGTTCGACAACGGCGCGGCGAGCGCGGTGCGCGGCATCTTCAGCTACAAGGTCAACGACGAGGGTCTGCTCACCAACCTGCGCGGCTTCTGGAACATGGACATGATGAAGCCCGTCAAGGACGGCAAGGGCGATTAGCTCGTCGCTGTCCGGCCGTGGCGCCGTCGTCGTCGGCGGTTCACGCGGTATCGGGCTGGCGGTCGCCGCACTCCTTGCCGAGCTCGGCGCAGGTGTCGTAGTCAACGGACGCGACGCCGACGCGGCAGCCGAAGCGGCGGAAGGTATCGACGGCGCAGTCGCCTACCCCGGTTCACCGGCAGACCCGGCGATCGCCGATGCGCTGATCGGCAGGTGCACAAGCGAATTCGGCCGGATCGACATCCTGGTGAACTGCGCTGGGACCGCGGGGCTGGCAGGCGAGTCGATCCTGAGTGTCACCAGTGCACAGTTCCACGACCTACTCGACGGCCATCTCGTGACAACGTTCGAGACCTGCCGCGCCGCGGCGCCGAAGATGGTGGAGGCGGGCGGCGGCACGATCATCAACACCAGCTCGTTCGCGTTTCGCGGCGACTACGGAGGGACCGCCTATCCGGCAGGAAAGGGCGGGGTGAACGGGTTGACGCTGGCCATCGCAGCCGACCTCAGGGAATACGGAGTGCGGGCGAATGTGGTCTGCCCCGGCGCCAAAACACGGCTGTCGACCGGGAAGGAGTACGAGGACCACATCGTCGGGTTGAACCGCAGTGGCCAGTTGAACGCCGTCAGCACGCAGGCGGCGCTCGACGCGCCCCCGCCCGAGTACGCGGCACCGATCTACGGCTACCTCGCTAGCGACCAGGCCAAAGACATCACCGGCAGGATCTTCATCGCCGCAGGCGGATTCGTCGGCGAGTTCGCACGTCAGAAGACAGGCATCATCGGCTACCGCGACCATCAGGACTCGCCGCCGTGGTCGGTCGATGAGCTACACCAGATGATCGCCGGCTAGCCGCCGACGCAGCGGCTCACGGCGCAGACTGCGCCGCAGATCTCGAACCGGCAGCGAGCCGGTGGCCAGTGACCAGCCAACCCGCCAGCAGCCCTTCAGATCGCTGATCGCCGTGCGCACAATCTTGACCCGGGAGTCCGGATCGTCGACCCAATCGACCGGCACCTCGTGGATCCGCAGGCCGACCCGCTGTGCGAGCACCAACAGTTCGGTGTCGAAGAACCACCCGGTGTCGGCGACAAGAGGAAGCAACACGTGAGCGACGTCGGCGCGCACCGCCTTGAAACCGCACTGTGCGTCGGAGAACCGTGCGCCGAGCATGCCGTGCAGCAGCAGGTTGTAACCGCGCGAAAGGAATTCACGCTTCAGGCCGCGGATGACGCGTGACGACGGGGACAGCCGAGTGCCGATCGCGATGTCGGAATGGCCCGAGATCAGCGGCGCCACAAGCGGCAACAGTGCCGACAAGTTGGTCGACAGGTCGACATCCATGTAGACGAGCACCGAGGCCGGCGACGACATCCACGCGGCCTGCAGTGCGCCGCCGCGACCCTTGGTGTCGAGGTGGATGACGTCCACCGAGGGCAGCTCCTCCGCCAACTTCTCTGCCGCGGCGAGGGTCCCATCGGTACTTGCGTTGTCCGCCAACGTGATCCGCGTCGAGTAGGGCACGTAGGACCGGAGGTACTGACTAAGCCGATAGACCGAGCCGGGCAGGTCGCGTTCCTCGTTGTGCACTGGGATCACGATGTCGAGCACATAACTGCGAGTGATGCCGCGCCGTGGCGTAACGGCCCGTGTGCCGGGGCCCACCAGGTCGGTCATGGTGTCAACCGTTTCGAAGTAAGCTGCCACCCCACTGCCACGGCACTGGGAGCTTGCTGGAATGCTCGTGCGCATGGCTTCCGTCTTCACCCAGATCATCAATGGAAATCTGCCTGGCCGCTTCGTCTATGAGGACGACGACATCGTGGCGTTTCTGACGATCCAGCCGATGACGCAGGGTCACACGCTCGTCGTGCCGCGCGCGGAGATCGACCAGTGGCAGGACGTCGATCCCGCCGCCTTCGGCAGGGTCATGGAGGTCTCGCGGCTGATCGGCAAGGCGGTGTGCAAGGCGTTCGGCGCGCAGCGCGCGGGCATGATCATCGCCGGGCTGGAAGTTCCGCATCTGCATGTGCACGTCTTCCCCGCCTACAACCTCACCGACTTCGGGTTCGCCAACGTCGACCAGAATCCGTCGGCGGAGTCGCTCGACGATGCGCAGGCGAAGATCAAGGCGGCACTGGCCGACTTGGCTTGAGAGCACCGAAGGCGAGCGCGAGTGAGGATCGCAGCGAAGCGAGGACCGGAGCGAGCGGGAGCCGAGGCAGTGAGCTCAGCCGATGTGTGCGACGACGTCGGCTATCCGCGGCAGGTTGACGGTGAACCGGCATCCCCGGCCCGGGGCGGTGGTGACTCTCACTGTGCCGCCGTGTGCGTAGACCAGCGAGTCGACGATCGATAGGCCCAGTCCCGTCCCGCCGCTCGCGCGGTCGCGGGATGAGTCGGTGCGGTAGAACCGCTCGAAGATGCGGTGCGCATCCTCGGCGCTCATTCCTGGACCCTCATCGGCGACCTCGAGGACCGCGTGGTCGTCGTCGGTGCCGACCCGCACGGTGATGCGCGCGCTTTCGGGGGTGTGCTGCAGCGCGTTGGCGACCAGGTTCCCCAGCACCTGACGCAGGCGGGCTTCGTCGCCGAGCACCTCCGGCGTGCCAGGGCCGTCGAACACCTCCATGGTGATCCTTCGCTGCGGGGCGATCGACTGAGCATCGTGCACGGAGTCGCTGGCCAGCGACAGCAGATCCACGCGGTGACGGTCCAGCGGCCGCTGCGCGTCGAGGCGGGCCAGCAGCAGCAGATCCTCCACCAGCAGACCCATCCGGCGCGATTCGCTCTCGATGCGCGACATCAGCATCTCGATGTCGCGGGCGGCGCCCTGGCGGTAAAGCTCGGCGAACCCTCGGATGGTGGTCAGCGGCGTCCGCAGCTCGTGGCTGGCGTCGGTGATGAAGCGGCGCATCCGCTCCTCGGATGTGCGGGCCTGTTCCGCCGACGATTCCGACGACGCAAGCGCCCGTTGAATCTGCGCCAACATACCGTTCAGGGCTAATGACAGGCGACCCACCTCGGTGCGCGGATCACGTTGCGGGACACGGCGATCCAACTGCCCCGCCGCAATGTCGGCTGCCGTCTGTTCGACTTCTGCAAGCGGCCTCAAGCTGCGTTGCACCACGGCGAATCCCGCGACGCCGAGCACCAACAGCACCGCAGCGCCGATGCCGGCCTGCGACCAGATCAGCGCGCGGACCGTGGACTGGACATCGGACAGGTCGATGGCCACGGTGGTGATCTGGTCATTCGGCCCGTGCACCGACATCGCCCGCCACTGAACGTGCGAGTTGTCGATCGAACCGACGGTCGCCGGTACTGGACCGACGTCGTTGTCAGCTGGCAGCGCGGGTTCGGCGGCGCGGTCATTGACCGCCATCCAGATGCGGCCGTCGGCGTCGACTCCCCGCACATAGAAGTCTGACGGCGGCCGGGCCGGGTTGGGTTCCATCGGAGGCACCGGCATGCGGCGCGGCGCCTGAGCCCAGCTCCGGGAGGCGTCGAGCAGAGTCTCGTCGACGCGGTTGATCAGGCTATGCCGCAGGATCGAGGTGACGGCCACGCCGGACGCGAGGAGACCGAACCCCACCAGCACCAGGGTCGCTGCTACCAGGCCGACTCGTAGCGGTATGCCTCGTCCGCGCAGTCCTGTCACTCCTCTATTGTTCGCCAGAAATCAGCGCGGTTCACGCAGAACGTAACCAACGCCACGCAATGTGTGCAGCAGCCGCTTCTCGCCGGTGTCGATCTTGCGGCGCAGATACGAGACGTAGGACTCGACGACGTTGACGTCACCGCCGAAGTCGTAGCGCCAGACATGGTCGAGGATCTTCGGCTTGGACAGCACCGTACCTGCATTGATGATGAAGTAGCGCAGCAGCGTGAACTCCGTCGGCGACAGCGAGACCGGCTCGCCGGCCTTCCACACCTCGTGGGTGTCCTCGTCCAGTTCGATGTCGGCGAAGGTGAGCTTGGCGCTGCGTGGCTCCTCGGTACCCCGGCCCGACCGGCGCAGGATCACGCGCAGCCGCGCGACGACCTCCTCGAGGCTGAACGGCTTGGTGACGTAATCGTCGCCGCCGAGCGTCAGACCTGCGATCTTGTCCTGCAGGGTGTCACGGGCGGTCAGGAACAGCGCAGGCGAGTCGATGCCGTCGGCGCGCAGCCGGCGTAACACCCCGAAGCCGTCCATGCCCGGCATCATCACGTCGAGGATCACCGCATCGGGGTGTATCTCGCGGGCCTTGTCGAGCGCGGCGGGGCCGTTGGATGCGGTGTGGACCTCGAAGCCCTGGAACTTCAGGCTCACCGAGAGCAGCTCGACGATGTTGGTCTCATCGTCGACCACCAGGACCCGGGCTTCCGGAACGTTTTCTGGGAGTGCAGCCATAGCCATCGCCCAAATGTCTCCCAATATCCTGGTAATGAAGCTGCAGACGGACTGTCAACTTCCTGTGAGTCTCACATTATCCTCTGCCAGGCGCCTACCGGATAGTCGGTAGCTGCACCCATACACTGAGGTCATGAACCTCGGCAAGAACCTGGTCGATCTCGCCACCGCCCCGGTCCGCGTCGGGCTTGCTGTCGCCGAGACAAGCCTGGACGCCGCCAGCGGCGCGCTCGGAATCGCCCAGCGCACGCTGGGGCAGGCGAACCTGCGGGTCGGGACCGGTTCGGGCTCGTTCGCCCACATGCTGGGCATCGACGAGGCGGTTGATCGGGCGAATCGCCTGGCCAGACTCATGGACGAGGACCAGCCGCTGGGCCGCGCATTGACTCCGGGTGGCCCGATCGACAGGCTGCTTCGGCCCGGTGGGGTGGTCGACAAACTCACCATGCAGGGCGGGGTGCTGGACCGGTTGACCCAGGAAGACGGCGGCCTGATGCGGGCGATCGAGCCGGGTGGCCTGGTCGACCAGTTGCTCGACGAAGACGGACTGGTTGAGCGATTGCTGGCCGAGGACGGGCTCGCCGATCGGCTGCTCGCCGAGGGCGGGCTGATCGACAAGCTGACTGCAAGGCACGGGCCGCTCGAGCAGTTGGCCGATGTGGCCGACACCCTCAACCGGCTGGCGCCCGGGCTCGAGGCGCTGGAGCCGACGATCGCGGCGTTGCGCGAGGCGGTCATCGTGCTGAGCCAGGTGGTCAACCCCCTGAGCAGCATTGCCGACCGCATCCCGTTTCCGGGCCGTCGGCCGCGCGGCAGCCGCTCGTCGACGCTCCCGGTGACGTCGCAGCGCGTCATCGACGCCGACGAGTGACCCGATAAACTCGGGCCTCGCAGGCCTCCTTAGCTCAGTGGTAGAGCACCCGCCTTGTAAGCGGGAGCGCGTCGGTTCAATCCCGACAGGGGGCTCCACTAGAGGCTCAAATCCGGCGGCGACTGGTTGTCGGTAGCAGGTCGTAGCGTCGAACGCGTGAGACCATGCCGCGGCTGTGGTTCAGCACTGTCGAAGCGCAGCCAGAAAATCTACTGCGGTAACGCATGTCAGGCGTTGGTCCGGCGCGAGTCGAGTATCGAACGTTGGCTCGAATCCGGCGAGGCGTGGATCGGGACTCGCCACGGTCACTACATTCGGCAGTATCTCGCCGACGCTCAGTCAGGCTGTTGCGCGATCTGCGGCGGAGCCGGAACGTGGCAGGGCGTGCCCCTCGCATTCGTGCTGGACCACATCGATGGGGACCCGACGAACAATCGACGGGAGAACCTGCGACTGATCTGTCCGAACTGTGATTCACAGTTACCGACGTACAAAAGCCGGAACCGCGGCCGCGGTCGCATCTACCGCCGACAGCGATACGCCAACGGCCAATCGTACTGACTTGGGCTCCTGTATCACAGATCAGGCTCCTTGCAGGCTGCGGAGTTAGCCCTGTGTCACATTGCCCATTGCCGCGTCGCGGTCTTCGTCAGAGAATGCCGCGGACCTGCCTGCTCGCGTCGCACTCACCATCTCCCTCGCCACCCGCATTGCGCCAGTTGTGGCCACGTAGTCAGAGTCGTCGTAGGTGATCGAGGTTGTCTCAGCGAAGCCCATCTGCCCACCGACCTCGACGGCATCCATGTTGGCTCCCAGGAAGATGAACGTCCAGTTCCATTCGTCCTGCTGCTGCTTGGTCAGCTTCCGCACCGCGTCCAAGGTCCATTCCCTGCTTGAGTTCTCCATACCGTCAGTCATGATCAGGCAGATCACGTGGCCCGGACGCTCGTCGTCAGGCAGGACGGATAGCTGCTCGCCAATCTCGGTGATGAACTTTCCGGTCGCATCAAGCAGGGCAGTCATGCCGCGAGGCTGAACGACGAACTCTGGCACCTCGGCGGCGTCGGTGACCGAATAGAGCACCTCGTAGACGGTGTCGAATTGAGCCAGCGTCACCTGGCACCGCCCTGGCTGCTGGCGCTGTTCGTTGATGAGCTCCCTCCAGCCGTCCTCGGTGGCTTTCTTGGAGGACTCCATAGAGCCGGAACGGTCGAGCAGAGCGGCGATGAGTGTCTTCTTCGGATCGGTCATGGGAACCCTTTCAGAGGTGGGCAGAGCCATCACTGGCACGCGATGAACAGATCTCCTAGGCGCCCGGCCTCCATCGGCGAGGAGACGTACCAACCGCCGCGATTCGGCGGGCTTCGCGCCCAGTTTCGCCACCGGGATTGATGGCGGCTAGGCCATCAATTGTGGGTTCAGGCCACGGTCGATGAGCGGGCCTGCTAACGCAATTATACGCCTTCACCAGGACTTTTGCCTACGACTCGTGCTGTTTCGTTCACCAGCGGCCGCTAGCCGTGAACCTCACGGTGCAATCGTGGAACGTCGTGGCCGGCACGCCGAAACCGGTGCATGTATTCCCGAATCGCGGGGCTTGACGTGGCCTCGAATTCCTTGGGCGGCAGTGACATCTGAAAGACCAGTCCACGGCCATCTGCCCCATCCAGCAGGGCACCGAGTCCCGCAACGGGAAATTTCATCAACGGCGTGCAGTAGGAGGTGAAGGTGTCTTCGAATTGGATGCGATAAACGCCGAAGCCGCTCCAGTTCGAGACAAGCGGGTTCCACCGGACCGGATTGAAGGCAGCGGATACACAGCGAGCGCCCCGCCATGCACCGGCAGCGTCCAGGAACTGTTGGTTGATGCGCATGTCGCAGTGTTCGTCGGCAAAGTGGTCCACGTTGTGGCGGATCCGTTCGGCAATCGAACTTGCGGCCTCTCCGCGTCGCAGGTCGAGGTTCAGCGTCGTGATGATATTGCCTATGAGCATCGGATCGAGGCCACAACGATTCCGCGCATTCACGGCGATCGCGAGGGTGCGACGATCCACCCCGGAATCGGCCTTCATGAGCGCTTCCGAAACGTGCGCGCACACAACGTCGTTCGCGGACAAGCGCATCCGGTTTTCGTAGGCGTCGCGCATGGACGCGATTTCGTCTTCTCCGAAGTAGAGACTCAGAGTCCGCTGCTTTCGCGCATCCTTCGCCAGGTACAGCGCGCTACGTGCGAATTCTGTGAGCCCGAGGCAACGCACCCCAGGCTCCCGAGCGCCATCGGCAGGGAGATGCTCGTCGAGGTAGGCAGCGCGGTCTTCTACGATCAACGGCTCAGCGACAGGCTTGTCGGCGGCGGCGGCAGCCCACGCGTTCATGAAAACCATCAACGTCTGCATGTCGCCGATCGCGTGGTGCCATGAGAAACCGATCGCGGTCGCGTCGTCCGCGAGCTGCGTGACACGTACCTTGCATAGTGGGCCCACCCCCCATCGCGCCGTGGCGCCATTCACCGGGTCGATGAGCCATAGTCCGTTGTCCTCCGACGCCGAACGGATCGCCTCACGGAGCGTGCGGTCGGACGACACAGACGTGAAGGGCACACCGTGCCCCTCACATCGGATTCGCATCGTGCCGTCGACCATGGCCATTCGCCCCGCGAAGATCGGAAGATTCGTGAGCGCGTGCGCAAATGCACGGGTGAGCGCCCTCGTGTCGAGATGCCGCTCAAAGAAGAAGACAATGTGGACCGCCAAGTTGGCGACAATGGCGTCGGCGACATTGCAACGGATTTCGAGCCGTTGTGCGTGCGATGGTCTGATCAGCTGGGTCGACACAATGGGCTACGTTCGGCGGTTCACTACAACGCGGCCACCGAGTTTCGGGATATGGGCGACTCCCCGGAAATGCGACTTCTCATCGGCGGCGGCATCGGTCTGGATCCGGAAATTCTGCAGCACCGTCCGCAGCACGATATCCATTTCGGCGATCGCGAAATCAGCGCCCATGCATCGCCGTGCTCCGCCACCGAACGCCAGCCAAGCTGATGTCGGCGTCTTGGTGCCGTGGAAGCGATACGGGTCGAACTGCTCGGGGCGAGGGAAGGTGTCCGGGTTCTCGTGCAGATCGCCAATTCTCACAAGCACCGTGCGATTGTGCGGAATCCGCCATTCGCCGAGGTCGAAGTGCGGCGCCCTGACCCGTCGGCCAATCACATCGACTATCGTGCGGGTCCGCAGCGACTCCAGAATTGTGGCCCGACGGAGGTCGCTGCCCCCCTCGTCGACCTCTCTGACCAGTTCAGCCAGCACACCGGGGTGGCGCCGCAACCGCTCGAACACCCAGCTCAGCGCTGACGCCGTGCCTTCGAAGCCCGCACCGAGGATGGTCAACAGTTCGTCGCAGATGTGCTGCCGCGGCATCCGGGTTCCGTCGTCGTCCCTGCTGCGCAGTAACAACGCCAGGGCGTCCGCCCGCTCGCCGAAACGAGGATCGGCCTCGGCCCTGTCGATCAGCGTGAACACGATTCGGTCGAACGCCTTGCGGAACTCGTCCAGCTTGCCCCACGGGCTGAGGCGCCCGGTCCGGAATGGTGGTGCCGGCACGAACGCCAAGAGCGATCCCAGTGCGATCCATGGCGGGATGAAGTCGCGTAGTTCCCCGAGTTCGGGGCCATCAGCGCCGAAGAGGGTCCGGAACATTACGTTCAAGGTGATCCTGTTCATCGGTTCGAGGATCCGGAATTCTTTGTTCTCGGGCCAATTCGCGCTTTCACGCAGTGTCTCGTCCTCGATGACCTTCGCGTAGTTCTTGAGGCTCTGACCGTGAAATGCCGGTGCGAGCAGCCGACGCCGATCGCGATGCCGACTGCCGTCAAGCCCGAATACCGAACCGGGTCCGAACCAATTGCTGAGATTCGGCTGCACATTGACCAACTGTTCGCCGTTCGCGGTGCACACCGACCTCACCAGAGCCGGGTCAGAGACGACGACGGATCGGCCGAAGAGTGGGACATTGATTTCGAAGATGCGTCCGTGCCGCCTGATCCAATTCCGCATCGTCCTTTGGCGAAAAAAAGCGAATCCAACACCCTGCACGAGCTTGGGTGATCGCACTTGCGGTGGGGTCAACCTGTTCGGCGTCGATATTTCGCACGGATGGGCCACGGCGCAATCGTCGCTCGCGTGCGGTGGGACGATCTCGGTAGTGCACTACTGCAATCTCACCCGGTTTCGGCGCGGCAGTACTTAGTCGCGATCTACCAACCGGTTCTGATGCTGTCACCAGAATCCGGATCCCAGCCGAGTTGACCCGCCGGGTCGGCGACACCGGTACCGCGGTAGCCGTGCCAGCGCACTTCTCCCGACGAGTCGACGGCGGTCAAGGTCGATCCTGGGAATTTCGGTGAGGTCCGGCAGCTCATCTCTGCCCGACTCGTAGGCGACAAGATGCCGCAACCCGGCCCACCCTGAGCCAATCACGTTGCCGGAGTTGGTGAACCACTTGATGAAATCGGGACCGGCCTGATACCCGAACCAGCGCAGCTCACCGGACGGCATGGCTGCGAACACGGTTCGTGAGGCCGTGGCAACATGCTCGCATTCCGCCCATCCGTTGCCGATGACGCGGCCCGAGCCGGGCTCCGGCCCGTAGACGCCGTCACGCATACGAAAGGCGAACCAGTGCATATCACCGGTGGCATCGACAGCCATGAGCGAGATATCGTTCAGGCCTTCCTCTCTCGTCGAGTCCGCGCCAATTGCGGCGTGGAGAAAACGATCCCACCCGTCGTCGATCTTGGTGCCCGATCCTGCGAGCCAGCCTCGCGACGCCGACGGGTCGTCCTCACCCTTACCGTCGTAGCGGTACAGATAGAGTCCGCCATCGCTCTTGATGACAGCCAGGGTCCCCAAATCGCCGAGCTACATCCACGTGGCGTCGCCCCAGCCGGTTCCGATCGCGTTGCCGGAGTTGTGATCCCACGCAGGAAAGCCAGGATTCTGCGGGTCGTCGACCAGCGGGTCGAGTTCACCGAATCGACGCGATTGCAGCCTTCGCCCCGCAGGTTACAAACGATCAGGCGGACGAGAGTTGGCGCAGTCGAGCGTCTAGCGCCGGCGCGACCACACGGCGGAGAACCGCCGGTCAAGGGCGATGATCATTCGTTCCAGTTCACGCATTCTTTTCTCCAGGTCGCGAACCTCGCACCGAACCCGCGACATGGCGCGAAGTCCGATGACATGGCGGCCCTCAGCGCAATTGTGCAAGCGAATCTTGCTGGCGGCCAAGTCTTTTGCGACCTGTTCACGTTCGGCTACGAGGAACCCACGAAAGTATCCGGCCTGCGAGGAATCCGCCGCTTGCGCGACGCCGGCCGACACCATCCCTACGGTCACGGACGTAACTTAACCGTCTCCTTAGACCATTGCCACTTGAGTCACATTATTCCGGCGTGTCGCATGGTTCGGCCCCGCGAGCTGCGACAGGCCCGACCCGTCTAGCCGGGCGCGCTGTGAACTTACTGGTAATCGCATGAACATGGGATCGGTAGCCCTCGCGACGGTTTGCACTTGTCTCTGACAGGGCCGATCGACGGGCATCGGCCTCGTGAAAGGAACCACGCATGAACCGGGTGACACAGCGGTGAGGATGAAGCGCCTATCCGACCGTGATCTGCGGATGAACGAGCAAGCTGCGACGGTAGCGGCGTCCACGCTCTGCGAGCCGGTCGAGGCGGCCACGCGCTGCGAACAGTCTTCTACGAAGGCGACGCAGATCTATCCGTCCGGCGGCGGAGAGGTGCACTCGAGGCGTGTGCCAAACGGTGTCGGCCTGCCGAAGAGCTTTGTGTTGGCGGTGACGAGAACCCATGTGCATGCACTGGAGGACAAACAGCATCGCCACGACCTCGTGCCTGGCCGGGTGCTCAAGTCCTGGGACCGGGAAGGCTTTCGGGCCAATACCGGCAACACCGCCATGGCGATGGCCAGCGGGGCACCCGACGATCGACAGCTGCTCATGCTCTTTTTACCGATTGATGGCGATAGCAGCCGCATTGCACAAGCCATTGCCCAGCAGCGCGCCGAGGCCGGTCAGCGTATCCCCGCCAGGCCGCACACCTTCTACGTCGGCAAGGACGCCGCAAGCCAGCGCGTCATCGCCGCGCTGGGCGCGCAGCCGCTGGGCGCGCCGGGCGGCGGCCCGAAGGTCAACATCGGCGGCGGCGCGAACATCAGGATCAGCCCCGGTGCGAATGTCACGATCGGCGGTCAACGCCTCCAAGACTTGATCGCTGCGCAGGCGCCGGCCACCGCGACACCTCCGCAGGCGTACGTGCCGCCGCGACTATCGGCCGCCCAGCGCCTGCAGGAACTGGAGACGTTGCGCGCCACGTGTGCCATCTCCGACGCCGAATACACGCACAAGCGCGAGCAGATCATCTCCGAACTCTGAGTAACCCGACCTCTCCGCTTGTGGATCAGGTCGGGCGAAAGGTGAGCGCCACACCGTTCATGCAGTAGCGCAGGCCGGTCGGTTGGGGTCCGTCGTTGAAGACATGGCCGAGATGGCTGCCACAGCGGCGGCACAGCACCTCAGTTCGGGTCATGCCAAGGGTGCTGTCCTTGCGCTCGATTACCGCGTTGTCCAACGCTTTCCAGAAGCTCGGCCAGCCGGTCCCGCTGTCGAACTTGGTGGTGGACGAGAAGAGGTCGAGTGCACAACCCGCGCATCCGAATATGCCGGCTCGATGCTCGTCGTTCAGCGGGCTACTACCGGGCGTCTCGGTGCCCGCCGCGCGAAGGACGTCGTACTGCTCCGGGGTCAGCAGTTGCCGCCACTCTGCGTCGGTATGGGAGACCTCGAAGGTCTCGGTGGAGTCCCTCGGTGTGTCGGCTGCGGCGAGGCCACGCAGTGAGCCGCACCCTGTGATCACGCCGAGCATTGCCGTGCCGAGCAGTACGCGCCGTCGGCTCAGAGTCGTCCGCGGCTGCTGCGCGGTGGGAGCGCTCATACACCTACCGTAGAACCGCCCAGGGCATGCCACCGGTTCATCCGCCTTACCAATCCATGACGGCCGGCGTCGGGTAGACCGTCACGGCCGTAACCGGTGGACACTGGTCAATGTGCGTGATGTGACACCCCGCAATTGGGTACGGCTGGCGATCGGTCTCGGATTAGTGGTCATCGCTGTGGCAGCGTTCTTCTCTGTACAGCCCGCGATGCAGACAAGCAGCGCCGCAACGGAGTCGATCGCCGTTCCGGCGCCGGATGACGACGAGCCGGCCGTCGCCGGCAGTGAGACGGCGGTATTGGCGGGGGGCTGCTTCTGGGGTGTGCAGGGAGTCTTCCAGCATGTAAAAGGCGTGACTGAAGCCGAATCGGGTTACGCCGGAGGCGATCGGGACACAGCGAACTACGAGACGGTCAGTACAGGAACTACTGGGCACGCCGAGTCGGTTCGCATCACCTACGACCCGGGCCAAGTGACATATGGCCAACTTCTACGGATCTACTTCTCGGTCGTGCAGGATCCCACACTCCTCAACCGTCAAGGTCCTGACGAGGGCACTCAGTACCGATCCACGATCTTTGCGCAGGACGCAACCCAAAAGCGAATTGCGGAATCCTATGTCGCGCAGTTGAACCGAGCCGCGGTCTTTCCCGGCCCAATCGTCACGACAGTTTCACCGAAGGCGGACTTCTTTCCTGCCGAGCAGTACCACCAAGACTTCCTGAACTCGAACCCGACGTATCCGTACATCGAGATCAACGACATGCCCAAGGTGAACGACCTCAAGCGGCTGTTCCCGGAGTCCTACCGCGACCAGCCGGTCCTCGTGCTGAGCCGCGAGCACTGATTCGCGGCAAGTAGATTCTCGAGTACCTGTCATGTTGACCCTTGCGCTTATCGGCTTAACCGGCGGCCTGATCACCGGTATCTCGCCGTGCATCCTGCCCGTGCTGCCAGTGATCTTCTTCTCGGGCGCCCAAACGGGCCGGAAAGCCGAGGACAACGTCGCCGCTGACGGTGTCGGCGGCACCGCTACCGCAGTAGAACAGAAGCCTGCGCTCTCGGATAAGTTGCGCCCCTACCGGGTGATCGCCGGCCTGGTCTTGAGCTTCAGCGTCGTCACCCTCGCCGGGTCAGCACTTCTGACGTTGCTGCACCTTCCCCAAGGCGCCATCCGGTGGGCCGGGATCATCGCCTTGACCCTCATCGGGATCGGTCTCATCGTTCCGCGGTTCGAGGAGATCCTGGAAAAGCCGTTTTCCCGGATCCCGCAGTTCAACGCGAGCGACGGCAGAAGTGGATTCGGACTCGGCCTTGCCCTTGGTGTGCTGTTCGTCCCCTGTGCGGGACCGGTGCTGGCTGCCATCGTGCTCGCGGGCGCCACCGGCTCCATCGGGATCAACACCATCGTGTTGACCGTGTCGTTCGCCATCGGCACGGCCGTGCCGCTGCTCGCGTTTGCCCTTGCCGGGCAACGCGTCTCGCAGCGCATCGGCGCCTTTCGCCGCCACCAGCGCCGGATCCGAGTCGCCGGCGGGATCGTGATGCTCGCGTTCGCCGTTGCGATCGCCTTCAACTTGCCCGCGACGCTGCAGCGATTAGTCCCCGACTACACCAGCGCGCTGCAGGACAAGTTCAGCGGCTCGGAACAAATCGCGGAGAAACTCGACCTCGGCGGACTCGTCAACGACCAGAACAAAGACCTGACGAACTGCACCAATGGCGGCGACAAGCTCGAAAGCTGCGGCACCGCACCAGATATCAAGGGCATCAGCGGCTGGTTCAACACTCCCGGCAACGCCGCCGTCGACCTCAAGCAGTTACGCGGCAAAGTCGTCCTCGTCGATTTCTGGGCGTACTCCTGCATCAACTGCCAGCGCGCCATCCCGCATGTCACCGACTGGTATGGCAAGTACAAAGATCTAGGGTTCGAAGTCATCGGCGTACACAGCCCCGAGTACGCCTTCGAGAAGGTTCCCGGCAACGTCGAAAGCGGCGCCAACGACCTCGGCATCACCTACCCCGTCGCATTGGACAACAGCCTCTCGACATGGACGAACTACCGCAACCGGTACTGGCCGGCGGAGTACCTGATCGACGCCGAGGGCACGGTCCGGCACATCAAATTCGGCGAGGGCGACTACAACGTCACTGAAGGCCTGATTCGCGAACTGCTCACTGCCGCCAATCCCGACGTGAAACTCCCCCCGCCCAGCGACTCCACCGACACCACCCCGCAAGCCGGCCAAACACCCGAGACCTACCTGTCGGTCGGCAAGGTGGTCAACTACGGCGGCACTGGAACCTACGACCAAGGCGACCACACCTTCGACTATCCCGCGACGTTGCCCGACGACACGTTCGCCCTACAAGGGCCATGGAGCCTCGACTATCAGGGCGCCATAGCCGGTGCCGACACGTCAGGCATCAAGCTGAACTACAACGCCGAGAACGTCTACATCGTCGTCGGCGGCGAAGGCATCATCGCGGTGACTCGCGACGGGAAAACCGCCTCTACCCCTATCTCTGGCCCGCCCACCTTGCACCAGATCGTCGCCGGAGCCCAGGTACAACGAGGCCAGCTCGGCGTCCGACTAAGCAAAGGACTGCAGGCGTTCTCCTTCACATATGGTTGATTGGCGCCGTCATTCGACACTGCGGAGAAATCGCCGCCTGAATTCACGATCTCACCGCAGTCTTGCGAAAGCACTAGCCGCTACGGGCTCGAGCTGATGGTGGACCGCGGTATCGGCTGCGGGCCCATGTCCTGCTGCTCCTCGGACAACCCGATGCAGGCCCCGCTGTCGTGGCCCGTGCACGGGACCCCTTGGATCTCCGGGATATCGGGGTTGGCTGCGTTCGTGGAGAATCCGTCCGGCGAGTTCGGTACCAGGAACGGAACGCAGGACGTGGTGTAGACGTCCTCTTCCTCACCAGTGGTGCACGCGGCCAGCGGACTGGAATCGGCTGACATGGGCGTCGCCATCACCGCCACCGGCGCGGCGAGTGCTGCCAGAGCGAGAGCGACGGCCAGGACGAGTCGGTGAGACGGGATCGAAGAATTCGCCATGGCGAGCATCTTAGGGACGATCCTGTGCGCCGCCCTCACAACGGGCTAAGCGGCCGCCGTGTCGCGGATCCAATCTTCGAACCGTGTCTCGAGCAGCGTGGCGCCCTCGCCCGGCGTCAGGGTGTATTCGCCAACCGCGGCGCCCCAGTAACCGGCATCGGGATCCGCAACAACTGTGCGCGAATCGTGCCGGGCGGCCAGCGCGGTCCTGATGAGTTTGTCGAGCCGGAACTGTTCCGGGCCGCCGACCTCGGCGATGCCGTTCAGGGGCTGATTGACCGCGGCGATCGAAACGGCCTCAGCGACATCGGCCGCCGCCATCGGCTGGATGAATACCGGTGCGACGCGGACGGTGCCGTCGACGGTGGCCTCGTCGGCGATGCCGTTCACGAACTCGAAGAACTGCGTGGCGTGCACGATCGAGTACGGGATGCCGGACTTCGCGATTAGCTGTTCCTGGGCCAGTTTCGCCTGGAAATAGCCGCGTCCGACCGCCAGCTGCTCGGTGCCGACCACCGACAGTGCGACGTGGTGGCCGATGCCGGCCGCCCGCTCCGCGGCGAGAATGTTCGGCGTCGCGGTCCTGAAGAACGTCTTCGCGGCCTCGCCCTCGAGCGACGGCGAGTTGGAGACGTCGATCACCACGTCGGCACCGGAAAGGGCCTCGGCCAGACCCTCTCCGGTGATCGTGTTCACCCCGGTATTGGGCGAGGCCGCGACGGCGTCGTGGCCGTGCTCGGTGAGCAGGTGAACCACCTTCGAACCGATCAGGCCCGTTCCCCCGATGACGATGATCTTCATGCTGATCCCTTTCGGTCGCGCTGCACAGCCGCAAGTGGCCATCCAGTCGCTAGCAAGGACCGGACGGCCAGCCGATTCGTGACACCACTCCCGAATCGTGCGAACACGTCACGAAACGAAGACCCGCCCTGTCCTATTGATGTACCGGCTGGACAGAGAACGAAGGAGACGTCATGGCCAACGAACCGGAAACGTTGCAACCGCGCAGCACCGCCTGGCAGAACGCCGTCACAGTCCTCCAGGAGGCCACCCCACCGTCGATTCCCGAAGGCGCCCACGCGATGACCATCGTCATCGAATATCCGCCCGGCGATCCGGGCACGCCGCCACACCGGCACGCGGGGCCGGCATTCGGCTACGTGCTCGACGGCGAGATGGTGTTCGAACTGGAGGGCGAGGCACCCCGAATCGTGAAGGCCGGCGAGACATTCTGGGAGCCGGGCGGCGACGTGATCCACTACCAGGACGGCAACAACCGCGACGACATCGAGGTCCGTTTCCTCGTCACGATGCTCTGCACTCCCGGGCAGCCGATGCTCACGCTCGTCGACGACGACGAACTGGTCTTGCGGCGTGACCGCCGCGTCGCCGCGCAGTGACACAGCCCGCCGAGCGAGTGGTTTTGAAGAGCGTTAGTCTGGGTAAGCCGCGGAGGCGGTGTGCGTTGTTGTTGCCCCGCTGGCGTCAGTAATCCAGTTAGAGGCGGTGGGTCGAATTGGGCATTAGTCGTCGTTTAATCGCAGCTATCGGACTCGTGGCTTCGGCCTTGCTGAGCCCGGCTGTTGTTATCCCCTCGGCGTCAGCGGCGCCGTGCCCCGACGTCGAACTCGTGTTCGCGCGCGGCACCTTTGAGCCGCCTGGCGTTGGCGTGACTGGACAGGCGTTCGTCGATTCCCTGCAATCGAAGATCGGCAGCAAGTCCATGGAGGTGTATCCAGTGGACTACCCGGCATCCCTGGATTTTCAGACGGCTTCTGACGGCGTCATCGATGCGAGCAACAGGGTCCAGGCCGTCGCGGCCAGCTGTCCGAACACCAAGATCGTTCTCGGCGGCTTCTCTCAGGGCGCGGCCGTTGCCGGATATCTGACCGCGGACTCTGTGCCTAACGGCTTTCTAATGCCCTCGGGACTCACCGGTCCGATGCCTGCCTCAGTCGCTGACCACGTCGCCGCGGTGGCGCTGTTCGGCAAGCCGTCGACCGGATTCCTGCAGATCATCGCGAACACTGCGCCGCCGATCACGGTCGGTCACCTCTACACGGGTAAGACTACGGACCTGTGCATACCTGAGGATCCGATCTGCTCGCCTGGTGGTGGCGACAGCGGTGCGCACAACCTCTACCCGGCCAATGGCCTGACGGACCAGGCTGCGACCTTCGTCGCAAGCAAGCTGGCGTCGCCGACGACTGCGGAAGCCGCTAGGTAGCACCACCCAAGATCAGGCGGCGGCTGAAGTCGGTGAGCTTCGTCCGCAAGGTGTCGTCGTCGATGTCGCCGACCAGTGGGTGCATGACGGTGCTGCTGATCGCGCCCGACAACATCGCCACCTGAATCAGGTTGTCCTCGTCGCCGTCGCCGAGCAGCACCCGGTACAGCCGGGACATGAAACGGCCGAACGGCTCATGCTCGGCGAGCAGCCGGACCACGACGGGGTCGAACTGCAGGATTCGCACCAGCCGGCGGTCCCGCACCGCCATGTCGATGACACCCACCAGGAGTGCGTCGCGCGCCTGTGGGCCGTCGGTGCGGGCCTCGGCGTCTTCGAGCGCAGGCACCAGCCGGCCGAGTTCCCGTTCCGTTACGGCCAGGACAATGTCATCCTTGGTCCGAAACTGGTGGTAGACAGCGGCTTTCGTAATACCGACCGCGTCGGCGATCATCTGCAGCGAGGTACCGCTGACACCGTGCTCGGCGAACAGATCCAACGCCGCGTCCAGCACTCGGGTGCGGGGCGCGCTGTGCTGGGTGACCGTGAATTCCCGGTCGGTCACCGGCTGCTGCGCAAGCCCCACACAATGAGACTAGACGAGCGGCTACTGTCTCGCGCGGCTACAGGAAGTGGCGGGTCGATCTGGCGACCAGATATCCGGCCGGGAATGACTTCTCGATCACCTGGCACTGATTGTTGTGCAGGCACTCGAGCGCCAGGACGACCCCGCCGCCATCGATAGGTCTGCTCTCCAAGACCTTGTAATGCTCGCAATTGCCATCCGCATCGAAGATCGGGTCACCGCAACGGAGGGTTTCGATCGGCACCCGGTCGGCGCCGTCGGGAGACAAAGACATACCGACGAGGGTAAGCGCCGTGGGGCGACTTATTGCGTAAAAGTGGACGAAAGGCGAGCGATAAGTCGGTACGCGGCCATCGGCAACGTCTAAGTTGCGGACATGAGAATCGGCTTCATCGGCCTGGGCAACATGGGTTCAGCCATGGCCACGCATCTGATCAACACGGGCCACGAGGTCACCGTCTACAACCGGTCGCGGGGCAAGGTCGACGCGTTGGCCGCCCAGGGGGCGCAGGCCGCGGACTCGGTCGCCGACGCGTGCCGCGGCGACGTCGTCATGACGATGCTCGCGAACGACGACGCCGTCGCAGCGATGGCCTTCGGAGACGACGGAATCGTCGCCTCGCTCACGCAGGGCGCCACCCACGTCTCCTCGTCGACCATCAGTGTGGCGCTTTCGGAGCGGTTGACAGCGGCGCACGCCGACGCCGGACAGCAGTTCATCGCCGCACCGGTTTTCGGTCGCCCGGAGGCGGCACAGGCCGCGAAACTGTTTGTCGTTGCGGCAGGCCCGCCGGCGTCACTTGACGCAGTGTCGGGTGTGTTCGACGCGTTCAGTCAGCGCACGTTCGTCGTGTCGGAGGAACCCAAGATCGCCAACCTGGTCAAGCTGAGCGGCAACTTCCTCATCATGTCGGTCATCGAATCCCTCGGCGAAGCGATGGCGCTGGTCGGAAAGGCGGGGGTCGACAAGCATCAGTACCTCGACATCCTCACCTCGACTCTTTTCGGGGCGCCGATCTACCAGACGTACGGAGGGCTGATCGCCGGCGAGCAGTTCGAGCCCGCCGGGTTCGCCGCATCGCTCGGGCAGAAGGACACCCGCCTGGTGCTGGCGGCAGCCGAGGAATTGCAGGTGCCGATGCCGGTGGCCAGCCTGATCCGCGATCGCTTCCTGGCCCTCCTGGCCCGCGGCGGCGCGGACCTCGACTGGTCGGCGATCGGAGCGTTGTCCGCCTGGGAGGCGGGTGGCGCCGATCCGACCGGCCGCTAGTTCGAAACCACGCCGCGCAGGCCGTCGGCGCCGAACACCGGCTCGAGCATCGACGAGTAGTCGGGCCCACGACGCAACATCAGACCACCGTCGACGTTGATCACCTGACCCGTCACGTAGCTCGAGGCGTCGCTGAGCAGGAAGACGGCGGCACTTGCGATGTCGTCCACTTCCCCGGGTCGCGGCAGAGGCGTGATGGCGGCGTAGTCGGCGCTCAGTTCCGGCGAATCCAGCACCGGCGCAACGAGTTCGGTGCGGATGAGTCCGGGACGGATACAGTTCACCCGGACCCACGACGGGCCCAGCTCATCGGCGGCCAGCTGCATCAGGTGGTCGATGCCGGACTTGGACACGCCGTACGCGCCGAACCACCGGTGGGTGTTGCTCGCCGCGATCGACGAAATACCGATGAAGGATCCGCCGCCGCCGCGAACCATCTCGCGTGCCGAGTGCTTGAGCACGTACATGGTGCCGTTGATGTTCAGGTCGACGGTGCGGCGCCAGAGTTCGGAGTCGATCTGGGTGACCGGCCCGATCGTCTCGCTGCCACCCGCACAGTGCACGACTCCGTACAGCGTGCCGGTCCAGGCGGTGGCCGCGTCGACGACCCGGCTCACCTCGTCTTCATTGGTGACGTCGGCGGGCTCGTAGAGCACAGCGCCCGGGTCGCCGGCACCGGCCTTGATCTCATCGGCCGCGGCAGCCAGCCTGTCGGCGTTGCGGCCGACGAGCATCACATTCGCACCTGCCGCGACTGCGGCCGTGGCGACACCCTTGCCGATTCCGCTGCCACCGCCGGTGACCAGGACCGTCTTATCCGCCAACGAGAGCTGCACCGTTACCCCTTACCGAACGTGGAACAGGTCCTCGATATGCAACCACGCACGTCAAGGGGTGTCCCGACGCGACGGCGTCGGTGCGCCCAGCGTGCGCCAATCCGGCACGTCCGGCGGCAGACCGACGGGATACCTGTTCTCGTTGGCCGCCGCCCAGTGCGCGTGGCCGAGCTCGTGGATATGGAAGGCGTGGCGCAACGCTTCGGTGAAGCCCATCGCGTCGCTCGCGGCGTTGACCGAGTCCTTGACCAACAGGGCGGCCATCGTCGGCCGCTCTGCGATACGGCGCGCGAACTCCAATGTCTTGTCTTCCAGCTCGGCGCGGGGGAAGACCTTCGACACCATGCCAAGTCGGTATGCCTCGTCGGCGTCGATCGAATCACCGGTCAGCAGAAGCTCTTTGGCCTTCCGTGCACCGAATTCCCATGGGTGAGCGTAGTACTCGACACCGGGCATACCCATCCGGACCGCGACGACATCACTGAACTTCGCGTCGTCGGCAGCGACGATCAAATCGCACGCCCAGATCAGCATCAGGCCGGCCGAGATGGCGTTGCCCTGAACTTGGGCGATGGTGATCTTGCGCAAATCCCGCCATCTGCGGGTGTTCTCGAAGAAGAAGTGCCATTCCTGCAGATAGGTGCGCTCAGCTATGCCGGTCATGTTCGAGCCATGCGAACGGAACGTGGGATGCTGTGTCGGTCCGGGCTTGCGTTCGAGCAGAGCCGCTTCCGACCCCAGATCGTGGCCGGCAGAGAAGTTCTTGCCGCGCCCGGCCAGGATCACCACCCGCACGGTGTCATCGGCTTCGGCCCGTCCGAATGCCTCGTCCAGTTGCACCAGCAGCGTCCGGGATTGCGCGTTCTGCGCCTCCGGCCGGTTGAGCCAGATTCGCGCGATGCGTCCGTCATCCAAGGTCTCGTAAGTCACCTGTTCGGCCGGCTCCTGCGGAACCGAATCGGCACTGGTCAGGTCCGGGCTAGCCACCGTGCACACACCTCGTTTACGTCTAGGCCTTCAGATGTAATGCACATTACGTCCACCGCCGTGACGGCCAACCGTCGGGACCCGTGACCCTTTGCCCGCCCGGCGTGTCCAGCCCCGCCACAGCAATCTGACAGTCAGCTCACAGTAATGGCACGAGCGAACCAAATTTCGCGACGTTCGACCAGTGCTTACCTGGTGAGAAGGGTACCCTTGCGTTAGCAGATGCCAACTCCTGCCACAACTTCGGAGAGGGCATCGGCAGGGAATCGGTGGACGGCTACCAGACCGCTGGCAGCATCCGTTCACTTTCCCAGATGATATCGCTAGCAAACAACAGAAAGCGTGACGATGGCGACCTTCCACCTTCCAACTCGACGACTGATCCTTGCGGGGGGATTCGCTGTCGCGATCGCTGCGACACCAGCGGTCGCATTGTTCGCCGTTCCGACGACCGGTAGCTCGGCACCGTCCATCACGGCATGCACGGGCGGGGAGACCGAAGACCTGTACACGAATGTCTGCGTGCCCGACGTCGTGCCTAATTCGCCGGACTTCTCGAGCACCGCGCCCGTGGGTGGCCTCCCGGAGATCGGTGGCATCCCTTGCACTGGACACAATTCCGGCCAATGCATCGGTCTCGGCGAGGAACAGCAGGCCGAAGGCCCCATCGCCGTACCGCACTCGGAGGTCAGCTCAAGCCCGTAGCGGTATCAGCGAACTGAACCGCTGAGGCGCCGGTTTCAGCGCCTCGGCTTGAAACAGTCGGGCCGGACACGAATTTCGTGTCCGGCCTTTCTGCGTGGAATCGGTCGTTTGCCGGTTTAGCCTGCACAAATCGGGATGCAGAATTGACAGGAAACTTTGCGAATGCATGCAGGTTTCGTCCAGCTTTCATACAATCCACTCGACGATAAGTGTCAGTGAATCTACAGAAAGCGTGACGATGGCTACCACGAAGTTCTCAGCACGACGACTGATGATTGCGGGTGCATTCGCCGCTGCGGCTGCGGCAGCACCCGCGATCGCCGTCGTCGCGATGCCCACGCCTGCGGCCACGCCACTCGCCCAATGCCCCGGTGGCGAGGAGCCCGACCTCTACACGTCCATCTGCGTTCCGCATCTGGTGCCCAACGCCGGCGACCCCTACCAGGCGATCGGCGGCAACCAGGATCTCATCGCGGTGACCATACCGGGTGGTGGCGGCGCCATTCCCTGCACCGGACACAACTCCGGCCAGTGCATCGGCCTGGCCGAGGAGGCCGCTTCCGAGGGGCCTGCGGTGACGCCGCGGTCGACCATCGGCAGCAGCCCGACCGTCACCGGGTTCGACGGCCCCACCGGCTAGTCACGGGCGGGGCGGCGGCACGGTCCCGCCACGCATATATGGTGGTGTCATGCCTGCAAAATCTGATCCCGCCGAAATCGGCGACGTCGAGCCACTTGCCGACCACACCGCCCGGCAGGCCAGGCGCGTTGTTGCTGCGTACGCGACCGACGCGGACGAATGCCGGATTTTCCTGTCGATGCTCGGCATTGGACCGGCGAAACAAGAGGCGTAAGTGAGTCCGGGGGGCGGCCAGCACGTCGGCTCCGGTAACTCTGACTTCGTCGTCGTGGCCAACCGGCTGCCGATCGACATGGAGCGGATGCCTGACGGCACCACCCAGTGGAAACGGAGTCCCGGCGGCCTGGTCACCGCCCTCGAGCCGCTGCTGCGGCGCCGGAAAGGCGCGTGGATCGGCTGGCCTGGAATTCCGGACAGCGACGAGGAACCGATCTTCGAAGAAGATCTCACGCTCTATCCGGTGAGCCTGTCCGCCGACGACGTGGCCAAGTATTACGAGGGCTTCTCCAACGCCGCGCTGTGGCCGCTCTACCACGACGTCATCGTCAAGCCGATCTACCACCGCGAGTGGTGGGACAGCTACGTCGACGTGAATCGGCGCTTCGCCGAGGCCACGTCGCGGGCGGCCGCAGACGGCGCGACGGTGTGGGTGCAGGACTATCAGCTGCAGCTGGTGCCGAAGATGCTGCGGATGCTACGGCCCGATCTCACCATCGGCTTCTTTCTGCACATCCCGTTCCCACCGGTGGAGCTGTTCATGCAAATGCCGTGGCGGACCGAGATCATCGACGGGCTGCTGGGCGCCGACTTGGTCGGCTTCCATCTGCCCGGCGGCGCGCAGAACTTCCTATATCTGTCGCGACGGCTGGCGGGCGCCAACACATCACGCGCCTCGATCGGTGTCCGATCCCGATTCGGTGAGGTCCAGGTCGGCTTCCGCACCGTCAAGGTGGGCGCCTTCCCCATCTCCATCGACTCGGGCGCACTCGACAGCAAGGCCCGCGACAGGAGTGTCCGCCGCCGGGCGCGGGAGATCCGCAACGAGCTCGGCAACCCCCGCAAGATCCTGCTAGGCGTCGACCGGCTCGACTACACCAAGGGCATAGACGTTCGGCTGAACGCATTTTCGGAGCTGCTCGCCGAAGGCCGCGCCAAGCGTGACGACACCGTGCTCGTTCAGTTGGCCACACCGAGCCGCGAACGCGTCGAGAGCTATATCGAGATGCGGGAGGACATCGAGCGGCAGGTCGGCCACATCAACGGCGAATACGGTGAGGTGGGCCACCCGATCGTGCATTACATCCACCGTCCGGTGCCGCGCGATGAGTTGATCGCGTTCTTCGTGGCGGCCGATGTGATGCTGGTGACCCCGCTGCGCGACGGCATGAACCTGGTGGCAAAGGAGTACGTCGCCTGCCGCAGCGACCTCGGTGGCGCGCTTGTGCTGAGTGAATTCACCGGCGCCGCAGCGGAACTCCGTCAGGCGTACCTGACGAACCCGCATCATCTCGAGGGTGTCAAGAATTCGATCGAGGAAGCACTGAACCAGGCACCCGAAGAGGGCAGGCGCAGGATGCGCGCCCTGCGCAGGCAGGTACTCGCCCACGATGTCGACCGCTGGGCCAGGTCATTCCTCGACGAGCTGGCTGCGACGCAGACGGGTGGATGACGTCAGATCGGAGTGATGTAGTTGATCAGCCACTGGCCGTTGACCTTGACGTAGTCCACCTTCAGCCTGCTGCCGTCGTACACCGGTTGCTTGGACTTGTCGGTCACCGTGCGATTCATGTACACCATCACCGAGCCTGAATCCCGTTTCGCGGCAAGCACTCCCACCCCGACCGTATTGGCCTGACTGACCAGCTGCCGCTCACGGGCCTGCGGGATGATGTCCTTGTTTGCGCGGTCCTCGAACTCGTGCCGGTAGTTGGGCGTGAGAAGCGGATAGATTTCGTTGAGGCTTCGTTCGACCGTCTGGTAGTCGTACCCGAACACCTTGGGGATCTGTTGCGCGGCAAGCGGTGCCAATTCGGCGCGCGCGGCCTGTTCGCCGTTGATCTCAACCCGGTTCCAGTAGAGCCAGCCGCCGATGCCTGCCAACGCGACGAATCCGACGGCGATCAGAACGGACAATGCGCCCAACAGCTTGGCGACGCGCGAGCTCATCAATTGCCCCCGTCGGGGTACTTCAGGTCGTAGAAGCTCAGATGATCGTTGTCGTCCTCGTGCAGGACGACCCGCAGCCGGTACGGCCGCGACGGCGCATTGTTCCCGTCGACGTCGGTGACCGTCACGCGCACAGCCACCAGAACAGCCGCGTTCTTCGCGATTTCGTCGACCTTTTCGAGCGCGGCCCCGTTGATCACCGCTTCGGCACTGGCGTTGGTGTCCCGGAAGAGCAGCTTCAGGTTCTCGGTGTTCTGACCTTGGCTCATCATGTCGCGCAACGGCCCGCTGGTGCTGTTGACGAACCTGTCCACACTGGCGTCGATCGTGTCCTGGGTGTAGCTGAACATGTTCACCACGAACTGCGACGCGGTGTCGACGAAGCGCTGGTCTCGGGCCTCGGCGGCTTCCTCGTGCCGCTGCTGCACCGTCATCAGTGCGACCACACCCGCCAGCGCGAGCACCGCGACCAAGGCGGTGACCAGTGACACCCACCCGACGAGCGCGCGATGCGGCTGCCGACGTGGGGGTGGGCCCGCGGGACGGGCCAGTCGGACCTTTACCGTCTTCGGTGCCTCGACCGCCACACCCGTCGACGTGGTCGCCGCGCCGTTCGACGGCCCGGCCGCCCTTGACGCACGACGCCTCGCCGTCGGCCTCGGCGATGACTGCGTCGAAGCCGTGTCTTCCGTCATCTACGCCTGCCTCGGAGCCAACATCAGATCAACCCAATTCTCTGCGGGCGCCAGTTTGTCAGTACCGCCCGCATACACGCCAGTTCCCCCTGCTGGGTCGACGAACTTGCCGTTCTTGTCGTATGTGGCGATGGCAGGTCCGCGAGCCTGCGGCGGCCCCTCGGCGGGTAGCGGCGGCGCGTCCGCAGGCGGTGGAGCCTGCGGTTGGTCCGGCAGCGGCAGCGGCTCACCCTGGGGAGGCGATGGCGGCGTTCTGCCGTACGGCGGGACGACTTGGTCGGGAGGAGCGTAGAACGGGAACGGCGACGGCAAAGGACCGGGCTGATTCGGGGGCACCGGCAACGGGAAAGGCCCATGCGGCGCCGGACCGGGTCCTGGCGGGACACCTGGTGGCAGCTGTACCACCGGAGGTCCTGGATCCGGGTCCACCTGAGGTGGAATGAACGGAAACTTGTTCTGGGGCAGGATCATCCGCGGATCGTCGAGCGGCTCGCTGCCGTACGGAATCGGCGGACCGCGCCACGGATTGCTGCCCAAGGGCACGTACCCCTTGGGGTCACGGCAGAGCTGGATGGTGGGGGCCCGCTTACCGGGGAACTCTTGGCACGGGTAGTTACGCGCACCGCGCACTACCGCCGCGTCGTTCTGCGCGGTCTTGCAGTACAGGTCGGACGGTAGATCGCGGAGCGTGGTGTCGGCCGGCGACCTGATCTGCGTCGCGGGGAGGAAACCGACATTGCAGGGCGGCGGATCCTGCAGGTGGATCTTGAAGTCGAGCTTGCCGCCCTCGTCGGCGGGCACGCCGCCGGCAACCGTGCCCAATGCGGCCAGCAGCGCAGGGAAAATCACCAGTGACTGCTCCAGCGACTTGTGGTAGATCACGCCGATTCTGCCGAAATTCGCCAGGTTCGCGGCCAGCACCGGGAAGGACGGCCGGATACCGCTGAAGGTTTCGTTGGCCGCCTCGGCGGCGCCAGGGACGGTCTGCAGGGTCGATCGCAGTTGCGGGTCCGCGTTGGCAACCTCCCCCGTGAACCGGGCGAGGCCGTCGGCCAGCGACTTGATGTCGTCTCCGCTGCGAACCTGCGCGTCGAGGAACGGTCCCGCCTGGTCGATCAACTGTGTGACCTGCCCGTAGTTGGCGTTGGCTTCATCGACGAGCAACCGAGATGACTGGATCAACCGGGCCAGCTCGGGACCGGAACCGTTGAATGCCTTGAACGTCTCGCGCAGCAGGTCCTGCAGCCGGGTATCGCCGACGCTGCTGACCAGCCTGTCGGCCTCGTCCAGCAGGCCGGAGATGTCCTGACCGATCGCTGTGCGGTCCTGGCCGATGCTCGCTCCATCGCGAAGCTTCGCCGAGGAAGGATTGTCGGGTGGCACCAGGTCGATGTACTGCTCGCCGACGGCCGAAACGCTCTTCACCGTCGCTGTGACGTTATCCGGTACCGGCGTGCCGCTGTTGAGCCTCATGTGCGCGACGATGCCGTCGTTGGTCAGCCCGACCGACTCGACCCGCCCGACCGTCACGCCGCGGTAGGTGACATTGGCATTGTGGTAAATACCGCCGCCTGCAACAAAATTCGCGTCGACGTGATAGGCGCCGATGCCAACCGCGGCCGGTAGATGCAGATAGAACACCGAGATGGCGCCGACGGTGAGCACCGTGACAATCGCGAAGATCATCAACTGAAGACGAGTCAGCCGGTCCAGCATCACGGCCCCCCGTCGTGTTGGGTCGCGCTACCCGGCGGGATCTTGAATGGATCAGCCGCCTGGCCCGACAGGTTCGCCATCGCGCCGGTGAGGAAATCGGGCGGGTTGATGACCTCGCTCATATGAGCCATGTTCTCGTCCAAGCCCCAGGACGTCGTGAACACCGACTCACCCAGACGGCGCAGCGTCAGGTCGAAGGTCACGAACACGTTCAGGTAGTCACCGCGCACCGCTCGCTGCATGTACTTGTAGTGGAACGGGAACGTCGGAAGGAACTCCAGGTCCTTGATGAGGTAGTCGACGTTGTCGTTGAACGACTTGATGACCGGATACAGGTCTTTGAAGTTCGCGGCGAAGTCGTCCTTTGTCTTCTGCAGGATGTTCGAGGCGACGCCGGCGAAGCGCTGAAGGGCGCCGAACGCGTCGACGATGTTGCCGCGGTTCTTGTTGAGCACATCCAAGGCGGCGGGCAGCGTTTCGAGTGTGCGACCCAGGCTGTCCTTGCTGCGTGCCAGGATTCCGGCGAATCGGTCCAATCCTTCTGCGGCCGCGATGATGTCGTTGGTCTGCTGGTCCAGTGATGTCGTCAGTTCCGCCAGCCGCGGCACCAGGTCGGTGAAACTGCCCTCCCGACCCGCGACCGCGTTGTAGGTCTCATCGGTGATGTCCTGCAGCGCACCGAGATTGCCCTTGTTGACTACGACGCCGAGTGAGGACAGCACCTCTTCGGTAGTCGGGTAGCGACCGGTGCGGTCCAGCGGAATCTGTGACCCTTCCTTGAGCTGACCGACACCCTTGCCGTCCTCCGGCGCGGCCAAGTCGATGTGCTGCGAGCCCAGCAGCGAGGTCTGTGCGACCTTGGCCGTGGCATTCTCGGGCAGCTTCACGTTCCGGTCCAGCGACAGCTGAACGGCCGCATAGAACGTACCGTCCGAACGCTGCACCGCTTCGATGCCGGACACACTGCCGACGGTGACGTCATCGACCATCACGGGTGAGTTCTGCGGCAGCGTGGCGACGTCGGGAAGCTGAACCGTGATCTTGTACGAGCCCGAACCATGTCCGGCAGTGCCAGGCATGTCGAGCGAGTTCAGTCCACCGAATGAGCACCCGGCCAGCAGCGCTGCGCCCGACGAGATGACCACGGTCCGGCGGGCGACTCGTGACGCCTTGGAGCACAACTCGTTCCGCATCACCCACCACCACCCTCGGCGGGAAGCGGTGCAGCGGGCGGGGGCACAGGTGCGGGCGCGTTCGGATCCGGCGGCGCTGCCTCCGGGCCACCGGCGTGCGATGTGGACGATGCAGGCGGCGCCATCAATGAACTCAGATCCGTGTCGGCCGACACGGTCGGCGGGGTCACGCCGGGCGCGGGCTGCCATTGCAGGTCGGGCACCGGGGTTTCCGATTTGGCTTCGGTCTCCGGTGTGTCGTAGAGGATCTGGCCCTTGTAGGCGGTGATGCTGTTGATCGGGTGGAACAGAAACGGCGGGAAGTTCATGGTGATGCGCCGCAGCACCGGCCCCATGCGCTCCCGGCAGATTTCGGCTCGCTTGTAGTTGTCGGTGGACGTACCTGCCTCGAAAGACCCGCCGCAGAGAAACTGGACCGGGTTGGCGAAGTTGGGCAGGGTGAGCAGGCCGCCGACGGTGCCCTGAGCCGGGTTGTAGATGTTGTAGAAGTTCGCGAGGCCGTTGGGCGTCACGTGGAAAAGCTGTTCGATGTCGTCGCTGTGCTCGGTCAGGATGCTGGTGAAGTCGGTGAGCTTGTTGACCTGCTTGATCAGCGCATCGTTGCTGTCGTTGAGGAATCCTCGGACGTCGGACAAGGCCTGGTTGAGGGTGCCCAACGTGTTGTCGAGGTCTGTCGAGCTGTCGGCCAGCACCTGCGAGACGGAGGCGACGTGGTTGGTGAATTGCACGATCTGTTCATTGCTGTTCGACAGGGCGCTCACCAGCACCTGCAGGTTGCGGATGGTGCCGAACAGGTCGGTGCGCGAGTCACCCAGTCGGCCCGCGGTCTGCGACAGCTCCCGCAGGGCTTGCCGGAATGAGTCACCGTTTCCGTCGAATGTGTCGGCGGCCTGGTTGACGAATGCACTGAGCGGGCCCTGCATCGAACCCTCTTGTGGTCCGAGTTGCCGACTGAGGGCGGTCAGCTGCTCCTTGACCTCGTCCCATTCGACGGGCACAGCGGTGTGGTCGAGTCCGATGCTCGCGCCGTCGGCCATCACCGGTCCCCCGGTGTAGGCGGGGGCCAGCTGAATGAAGCGGGCCGACACCAGGTTCGGCGAGATGATGAGCGCCTTCGCGTCGGCCGGTAGCTTGACGCCGTCCTGCACGTTCATGGTGATCTTGACATCGCTCGCCCGCGGTTCGATCGAGTCGATCTTGCCCACCGGCACCCCGACGATCCGGATGTCGTCCCCGGGGTAGAGGCCGACCGCCGACGTGAAATAGGCGACGACCTTGTGACCGGCGCGAGACGGCCAAACGAGATACACGCCGGCGGCGAGCACTGCGACCAGCAAGGCGGCCAGCGCTATCCGCAGCCAACGGCTGCGGTTCGGTGACGAGTTCGCTTGGGTCATGGCGACTTCGGCCTAATGATCAGCCGTTCGGAGATATAGCCCTTGAGCATGTCGGAAAGGCTGTCCGGCAGCTTGCCCGGCTGGAAGTACGTGTCGAACAACACTTCTGCGATAGGCGCCGGTGGAAGGCCGTACAGATTGATCTGGAACCCGGGACCCGAGCCGACGACCTCACCGAGCGCGGTCGCATAGGGCGGCAGTCGCTTCAGCGCCTCGCCGATATGGTCGCGTCGTTCGAGAAGGTTGTCCAGGACCAGGTTCAACTTCTCCAGCGCGGGCTTGAACTCACGCCGGTTGTCGGCGACAAATCCCGAAAGCTGTTGGGAGACATCATCGATACCGGCGATCAAGTTGCTGAGCGCCTGGCGGCGCTCGTCGAGCGCGGCGAAGAGCAGGTTTCCGTCGACGACCAACTGGTTCACCTGACCCGCACGCTGCCCCAGCGTGTCGGACACCTTCTTCGCGTGCACGAGAAGCTGTTGCAGAGCCTCATCGCGTTTATTGATGCTGCGCGACAGTGCCGTGACACCGTCGAGTGCACCACGCAGCTGCGGGGTCGCATCGCGTAACGAGTCGGTGAGCGTCCCCAGCGCCTGCTCGAAACGCGGCTTGTCCAGCTCGCCGGCGTTCCGACCAAGGTCCTGCAGGGCGGTGTTGAGGGTGTACGGAGTCGTGGTGCGGCCCACCGGGATAACGGTCGAGTTCCCCACACCGCGCGGCGTCACCGCCAGCGACTTCTCACCAAGCACGGTGTCGGTCTTGATCGCGACCAGCGACTGGTCGCCGACCTTCACATCGCGATTGACGGTGAACGTCACCTTCGCCGTATCGCCGGCCAACGCAACGTCGGTGACCTTGCCCACGTTGATGCCGGACACGTTCACGTCGTTGCCCGGCGAGATTCCGCCCGCATCGGTGAAGTACGCCTCGAACGGCATTCCCTGCGGCCAAAACGGCAGGCTGGTATAGCCGAACGACACGAACACCAGGCACGCGACCAGAACGATGCCGAATATCCCTGTGCGGAGCGGGTTTCGGCCGTCGGGGTTAGCCATTGTCCGAGCACCTCCCCTTGGACGGATCCGGCGGCCCACCGAATGGAATCAGGATGTCGCTCCCTGCGGGGCCGTTGATCTTTATCCGGACCGAGCAATAGAAGATGTTGAAGAACGACCCGTAGGCGCCGAGCGCGTTGAGCCGTAGATAGTTCTCGGCGAGCGGTTCGATGACCTTGTTGACGTCGGCCTTTCGTTCGTCGAACCGCTGCGCGAACGGGCGGACGTTCTCGATCACACCCTGGATCGGCCTGCGGGACTTCTGCAGCATGTCGGTCAGGTCGGTGGAGGCCGACGCCAACGGCGGAATGGCGCCTGCGATCGGATCCCGCCCCTGCGCCAAGCCTGTCAGCAGCTTCTGAAGCTGGTCGACGCTGGCGTCGAACTGCGCACCCTTCTCGTCGACCGTCCCTAACACCGTGTTGAGGTTGTTGATCACGTCGCCGATCAGCTGGTCGCGGGCCGCCAGATTCTGCGTGAAGGCGCCCGTGGTGGACAGCAGTGTGGACAGCGCACCACCCTGTCCCTGCAGCAGTTCCATGACGGCGCTGCTGACTTCGTTGATCTTCGCGCCGTCGAGGCCCTTGAGGACCGGCCGCAGCCCGCCGAGCAGCGCATCGAGGTCGAGAGCCGGCTGGGTGTTCTCCTTCGGGATAGTGCTTCCCGGGGCGATCTTGCGCAATTCGCCTGGACCGGAGGTGATTTCGAGGTACCGGTCGCCGACCAGGTTCTCGTAGCGGACCACCGCGCGCGTCGAGGTATAGAGCTGATAGCGCTTGTCGACGTCGAAGGAGACGTCGACGGTGTTGTCCGGGTTGAGTTTGAGCGCGCTGACCGAACCCACGGGAACACCCGCGATGCGCACATCCTGTCCGGCCTTCAGGCGCGAAGCGTCGGCGAAGGTGGCGTGATACTTGCTCTCCGAGGCGAACCGGAACTCCCCGAACACCACCACGAGCATCGCGGCGACCAGAAGCATCGCCACAGTGAAGATGCCGACGTTGAGCAGGGTGCGATCACGCTTCATCAGTAATCGTCCCTTTCCGCGTAGGCGCCGTTGAACAGGAACTGCGCCGTCGACGGTGCGTCGAACTGCAGCTCGGTGTTGGGTTGGTAGGGGATGTAGGCGTTGTCGGTGACCAGGAACGGTGTCTTGTACCAGGACCCGCCCAACTGCTTGCTCGGCGGGAAGGGCAGCCCGCGACAGTTCGGGCCACCCGACGCGTTCACGATCGGCAGGCTCTCCGGGTACGTGTAGGCAGGCGAGCCGGGCAGAAAGTTTGACGACACGAACAGCCCGGGCCGGGTACCGCCGATGATCGGTGCGAAGAAGTCCACGTCAGTTGCCGTGCCTTGGAGGATGCAGCCGAACTCGGGGGAATAGTCGCCTGCCACTTTCAGCGGCGCCCGTAGCCGGTTGATGGCCGCGATGTAGTCGTTCTCGGCCGGTTGAAGTGTGTCGGTCCCGTTGTTCGCCAGGCCGGTGGTCGCCAGCAGCGTCGCGTTGAGGTTGTCCTGCTCGTCGACGATGGTGTTGCTGATCGTGGGCGCGTTGTCGAAGATGCGCACCAGATCTGGACCGGCGTCGGCGTAGATGTTGCCGACGGCTGCGGTCTTCTGGAAATCCTGCTGAAGCGTCGGGAGCTTCGGATTTAGTTGCTGCAGATAGTAATTCAGGCCGGCGAGCAGAGCACCCAGGTCGTCGCCGTGACCGCGCAACCCTTCCGCAAGCGCGCTCAGCGTTCCGTTGAGATCAACCGGGTCGATCTTGTGCAGCACGTCGGTCAGCGTCTGGAAGAGCGTGTTGACCTCCAGCTGCACCGACGACGCCTGAACCTGAGCACCCGGCCGCAGCGATGTCCCCGACGGGTTGTCTGGCGGCACGAACTCCACGGACTTTGCGCCGAAAACCGTTGTGCTGGCGATGCGCACGGGTGCATTGGCCGGGATGTAGCGCATCTGGTTGCTGTCGATCGCCAGCGTCAGCTTGGCCTGGTCGCCCGCGTAGTCGATCGATTTGACCTCGCCGATCTGAATGCCGCGGTACTTCACCTTGGCGTCGGTGTCCATCACCAGTCCGGCTCTGGGTGAGGTCACGGTGACGTTGTCGGTGGACGTGAACGCGGCCGTGTACGCCAGATAGGTGAAGACCACGGCCGCAACGACGAGGGCGCCAAGAATCGCCGCGGCAATCCGCACGTGACTGCGCTTGGCGTCTCCGTCAGACATCGTCCCCCACCTATCCGGAGAGGTTGAAGTTACCGGACGCGCCGTAGACGGCGAGAGAGATGAACAGGGTGATGGTCACGACCACGATCAGCGAGGTGCGGACCGCCTGACCGACCGCGATCCCCACGCCGACCGGACCTCCGGACGCGTTGTAGCCGTAATAGGTGTGAACGAGCATCACGGCGATCGCCATGACGATGGCCTGCAGGAACGACCACAACAGGTCGGTCGGCACCAGGAACGTGTTGAAGTAGTGGTCGTAGAGGCCCGCCGACTGGTTGTTGATGAAAACCGTGGTGAACCGGGCCGCGAAGAAGGCCGCGAGCACCGACAGCGAGTACAGCGGGATGATCGCGACCATGCCGGCAATCAGCCGTGTCGATACGAGATACGACACCGAGTGCACGGCCATTGATTCGACGGCATCGATCTCCTCGGCGACCCGCATGGCGCCCAGCTGTGCCGTGGTGCCCGCGCCGATGGTGGCGGCCAGCGCAATACCTGCGATGACCGGCGCAACGATACGCACATTCAGGAAGGCCGACAGGAACCCCGTCAGGGCCTCGATGCCGATGTTGCCCAGGGACGAGTAGCCCTGCACCGCGATGACACCGCCGGAGGCCAGGGTCAGGAATGCGGCCACACCCACGGTGCCGCCGATCATCACCAGCGCGCCGGTGCCCAGAGTCATCTCGGCGATGTTGCGGATCGTCTCTTTGCGATACCGGGTCAGCGCGTTGGGGATGTAGCGGATCGTCTCGCCGTAGAACAGCGCCTGCTCACCGATGGAGTCGACGGCTCGCGTTATCCCGCCGAAGATCCGGCGGAATTGCACTGGCGCGTCGTAGCTCATGCCTCGACTCCCGCTCGCTCCGGTCCTCGCTGCGCTGCGATCCTCACTCGCGCTCGCCTTCGGGTGCTCATGCCTCGACTCCCGCTCGCCTTCGGGTGCTCATCTCTTGCTCACCTGACCAACACCCGCACGCCGATAGCGGTCATGATGACGTTGATGACGAAGAGACAGATGAAGGCGTAGACCACTGTTTCGTTGACGGCCGTGCCAACGCCCTTGGGCCCGCCTTGCACGGTCAGGCCGCGGTAGCAGCCCACCAGCCCGGCAACAACGCCGAACAGCAAAGCCTTGACCTCCGCGAGCACCAACTCGCCAAGGCCGGTGAGCACGGTCAGGCCGTTGATGAAGGCGCCGGGATTGACCCCCTGCAGGAAGACGGAGAAGACATAGCCCCCGGACAGACCGATCGCGCACACCAGTCCGTTCAGCAGAAGCGCGACGACGGTGGATGCGAGTACCCGCGGCACGACAAGGCGCTGGATCGGATCGATGCCGAGCACCCGCATCGCGTCGATCTCCTCGCGAATGGTGCGGGCACCGAGGTCGGCGCAGATGGCGGTCGCGCCGGCGCCCGCGACCACCAACACCGTCACCACCGGACCCAGCTGGGTGATGGTGCCGAAGGCGGTGCCGGCCCCTGACAGGTCGGCGGCGCCGATCTCCCGAAGAAGGATGTTGAGGGTGAAGGCCACCAGAACGGTGAACGGAATGGCGACAAGCAGTGTGGGGATCAGCGATACCCGCGCGATCATCCAGGTCTGGTCGAGGAATTCGCGGAACTGAAACGGCCGACGGAAGATCTTGACGAAGGTGTCGATCGACATTTCGACGAACCCGCCCACGGCCCTAGCCGGGACCGCAAGCTGTTCGATCAACCTCGGCTCCGTTCTCGGGGCGGGGGTTTCACGAGTTTGTCGACCATGGCGAAGCTTGTGAAACCGCTTGCCACGGCGACTTTTCCACCCCTGCGTCGCGCGCGCTCTCAGTGAGCCGGATCATACTAACTAGAACACGTTCGCAGTGTCAAAGGACCCGGATTGAGACAATAATGCAGCTTATGTCCAGGTCAGAGCAGGTGTGGCCCAGATCATTCTGAAACGTGTTCTAGCTGTGAACAGCCTTCGGCCCTTAAGGCCCTCTTAGTGACTATTGCATCAGGTCAGTCGCCGAGAAACCCCGCTCCGGGTCACGGCCAGCAAAGTATTCACCCAGCGTCGCGCTCAGTTCGGCGGGCTCCCACGCATCGGAATTCGCGGTGAATTGCCGCTCCGGCGTGGGCGCCGCCAGCAGCGTCACGGACGGGCCGTACACGATGAACACCTGACCGTTGACGGCATCGGATGCCGGCGACGCGAGGAAGCGAACAAGCGAGACCACGTGTTCGGGCGAAAGGCTGTCGATCTCGCCCTCGGTGACGTCGGGTGACTCACCGAACACGTCGGCCGTCATCGCGGTGCGCGCCCGGGGGCAGATGGCGTTCGCACGCACGCCGTAGCGCCCGAGCCCGCGCGCGGCGGTCAGCGTCAGCTGGATGATGCCTGCCTTGGCCGCGCCGTAGTTGGCCTGGCCGACCGGTCCGGTCAGTGCGGCCTCCGACGACGTGTTGATGATGCGGCCGTAGACCGATCCGTCGCTCTCCTTGGCTTTGGCGCGCCAGTACGTGGCGGCGTTTCGGGTCAGCAGGAAGTGACCGCGCAGGTGCACGGCGATGACGGCGTCCCAGTCCTCATCGGACATGTTGAACAGCATCCGGTCGCGGGTGATGCCTGCGTTGTTGACGACGATGTCCAGGCCGCCCAACCCGTCTGCAGTGGCGACCATCTCGTCGGCGGTGCTGCGCTGGCTGACGTCACCCTCGACGGCAACGGCCTTGGAACCCGCGGCGGCGATCTCGTCGATCACGTCGGATTTGTCCAGCGCCGCGGCCATGTCGTTGACAACGACGGTGGCGCCCGAGCGCGCGAGGCCGATCGCCTCTGCCCTGCCGAGGCCCGCCGCTGCGCCGGTCACCACCGCGACCTTGCCGGACAGATCGGTCAGCTCATCCTGAAGTGCGCTCACTTATGAATACCTCTAGTCCTTGCGAATCAGGGCAGCCCGGGGGCACTCGGCAATCGATTGCTCCGCGAGTTCCTCCTGGTCGGCGGGTACCGGGTCCGCCTTGACCACGGCGTAGTCCTCGTCGTCGAGATCGAACAAGTCCGGTGCAATTCCCAAGCACACGGCGTTTCCTTCACAGCGGTCACGGTCGACTTCCACTCGCATCACAACCTCCTTGAGCCTGGGCTGTTGGCCATGTCGTCAGGATACGAGAGACACTCGCTGGACCCCAAGACTAGAACGTGTTACAACCGGGAAAGCCCCAAGGGTACCCAGATCGAGCGAAAGACGAGGCCATGCGGATCGGCTACACCCCCGAGCAGGAGGAGCTGCGCCGCGAACTGCGCGCGTACTTCACCAAGCTCATGACCCCCGAGCGCGCCGAGGCACTGGCGTCCAATGACGGCGAGATGGGCCGCGGCACCGTCTACCGCGACACCGTCGCGCAGATGGGTAAGGACGGCTGGCTCACGCTGTCCTGGCCCGAGGAGTTCGGCGGCCAGGCCCGCACGCACATGGATGGCCTGATCTTCAACGACGAGGCGGCGATCGCGAACGTCCCCGTACCGTTCCTGACCATCAACAGCGTGGCGCCCACGATCATGGCCTACGGCACCGATGAACAGAAGAAGTTCTTCCTGCCCAAGATCGCCGCCGGTGAACTCCACTTCTCGATCGGCTACTCCGAGCCCGGCGCAGGTACCGACCTGGCCGCGCTGCGCACCAGCGCGGTCCGCGACGGCGACGATTACCTGATCAACGGCCAGAAGATGTGGACCAGCCTGATCGCTTACGCCGACTACGTGTGGCTGGCAGTGCGTACCAACCCGGAGGCGAAGAAGCACCGCGGCATCTCGATGCTCATCGTGCCGACCACAGCGGACGGCTTCTCCTGGACGCCGGTGCACACGATGGCCGGTGTCGACACCAGCGCCACCTACTACCAGGACGTCCGCGTGCCGGCCACCAACCTGGTCGGCGAGGAGAACGCGGGCTGGAAGCTGGTGACCAACCAGCTCAACCACGAGCGCGTGGCCCTCGTCTCAGCGCAGCCGATCTTCATGGCGCTCAACGGTGTTCGGGAATGGGCGCAGAACACCAAGGACGTGCACGGCAATCGGCTGATCGACTCCGAATGGGTGCAGCTCAACCTCGCTCGGGTGCACGCCAAGGCCGAGGTACTCAAGCTGATCAACTGGGAGCTGGCCTCGACCGAGGACGCCGCCCCGTCGCCCGCCGATGCGTCGGCCGCGAAGGTGTACGGCACCGAGCTGGCGACCGAGGCCTACCGCCTTCTGATGGAGGTGCTCGGCACCGCCGCGACGCTTCGCACCGACACCCCGGGCGCGCTGCTGCGCGGCCGGATCGAGCGGATGCACCGGTCGTGTCTGATCCTGACGTTCGGTGGCGGCACCAACGAGATTCAGCGCGACATCATCGGCATGGTCGCGCTCGGCCTGCCCCGAGTGAACCGGTAAGGACGTTCGACATGGATTTCACCACCACTGAAGCCGCCGACGATCTCGGCGGGCTGGTGCGCACCATCACCGAGTCGGTGTGCACACCGGAGCGTCAGCGTGACCTGGACGGGCTGACGGTGGGGGCACCTCCCGGCCGAAGGCAAGGGGGACGCTTCGACAGCGACCTGTGGAGCAAGCTCAAGGATGCCGACATCCTTTCCACCACTGCGCCGGAGTCGTTGGGCGGCGGTGGTTTTGGCGTGCTGGAGCAGGTCGCGGTGCTGGTTGCGCTTGGCAGGCAGATGGCCGCGGTGCCTTACCTCGAGTCGGCGGTGCTGGCCGCGGGCGCGCTTGCGGAGTTCGGCTCTGAGGCACTGCAGAAGGAATGGGCCGTGCCCGCCGTCAACGGCGAGAAGATCGTCAGCGTGGCGCTGGACGGCGACATGGGCGAGGGTCCCGTGCAGGCCCAGTCCTCTGGGACGGATGGCTCCGGGTATCGGCTGACGGGTGCCAGGACGCAGGTCTTCTACGGGCCGCTCGCCGACGCATTCCTCGTCCCGGCCGAAACCGATTCGGGCACCAAGGTGTTCGTGGTGGCGAGGGGCGACGCGGGTGTGTCGGTCACATCGCTGGACACCACCGGACACGGAAGCGTCGGGCATCTCGAACTACAGGGCGTCGAGCTCGGTGCCGACCGGGTGGTCGGCGGCGACGATGTGGTGTCGTGGCTGACGACTCATGGCGCCCTGGGCCGCAGCGCATTTCAGCTCGGAGTGCTCGAACGCGCGCTGGAGCTCACCGCCGAGTACGCCCGCGAGCGCGAGCAGTTCGACCGGCCGATCGGCAGCTTCCAGGCGGTCTCGTCGCGATTGGCCGACGGCTACATCGACATCAAGGGCCTGCGGCTGACGGTGACGCAGGCGGCGTGGCGGCTTTCGGAGGATCTGCCTGCCGAGATCGACGTGCACACGGCCGCCTTCTGGGCCGCCGAGGCGGGCCACCGCGTCGCGCACACCACGGTGCACGTGCACGGAGGCGTCGGCATCGACACCGACCACCCCGTCCACCGCTACTTCCTGGCGGCCAAGCAGACCGAGTTCGCGGTCGGCGGCGCCACCGGGCAGCTGCTTCACATCGGTCGGGAACTGGCTGACACACCAGCTTGAATCCCGCGACCGGGAGCGAGCTTCCCACCGTAACCTCGTTGATCACTCCGCTGGTCGACGTCGACGACCGCGGCGTGCACTTCGAGGAATCGTTCACGTCGTGGCGCGACCACATCCAGCAGGGCGCGGCAGTAGCCGCGGCATTGCGTGCCCGGCTGGATCCCGAGCGGCCGCCGCATGTGGGCGTACTGCTGCAGAACACGCCCTTCTTCTCGTCGCTGCTCGTCGCCGCGGGTCTGACCGGCCTCGTACCGGTTGGGCTCAATCCGATCCGCCGCGGAGCGGCCCTGGAGCGCGATATCAGGCATGCGGATTGCCAAGTGGTGCTTGCCGATTCGGCGTCGGCCGCGGTCATGGGCGACATCGACCACATCGACGTGGACTCACCGGTTTGGTCGGCCGAGGTCGCCGCACACCACGATGCGCCGGTGACGGCGCGCGAGGCCCAGCCGGCCGATACGTTCATGCTGATCTACACCTCCGGTACGAGTGGCGACCCGAAGGCGGTGATCTGCAGCCACGGCAAGGTCGCGATCGCAGGCGTGACGATGACCGAGCGATTCGGGCTTGGTGCCGATGACGTCTGCTACGTATCCATGCCGCTGTTCCACTCGAACGCGGTGCTGGTGGGCTGGGCGGTGTCGTTGGCGTGCCGAGGCTCGATGGTGTTGCGGCGCAAGTTCTCTGCGTCGCAGTTCCTTCCCGATATACGGCGTTACGGCGCGACATACGCCAACTACGTCGGCAAGCCGCTGTCGTACGTCCTCGCCACCCCCGAGCGCCCCGACGATGCCGACAACCCGCTGCGGGCGGTCTACGGAAACGAGGGTGCGGCCGCCGACGTCGACCGCTTCGCGCGCAGATTCGGCACCATCGTCACCGACGGATTCGGTTCCACCGAGGGCGGAGTGGCGATCGGGCGGACCCCTGACACCCCGCCGGGGGCACTGGGCCCGCTGCCCGACGGAACCGAGATCGTCGACGTGGAAACCGGCGAGCCGTGCCCGCCCGGGGTGACGGGCGAGATCGTGAACACCGATGGGCCCGGACGGTTCGAGGGCTACTACAACGATCCCAAGGCCGACGCCGAACGGATGGCCGGCGGCGTCTACCACAGCGGCGATCTGGGATACCGCGACGAGAATGGCTACGCGTATTTCGCGGGGCGGCTGGGCGATTGGATGCGTGTCGACGGTGAGAACCTCGGCGCGGCACCGATCGAGCGGGTGCTGCTTCGGCACCCGGACGTGATCGAGGTCGCCGTGTACGGGATACCGGCCCCCGATGTCGGCGACCAGGTGATGGCGGCGCTGCTGCTGGCGGACGGCGCCGCCTTCGATGTCGACGCGTTCCGCGAGTTCCTGGCCGGGCAGCCGGACCTGGGGCCGAAGCAGTGGCCGGCGTTCGTGCGGATCGCCACCAAGCTGCCGCGAACCGAGTCGTTCAAGGTGATCAAGCGACACCTGGCCGCGGAGGCCACCGAGTGTGCCGACGCAGTGTGGCCCATTCGGCGGTAACCTCGCGAGCGTGGGCTACCGCGAATTCCCACCGCCGCCGCACCTGCGCGACCTCGTCGAATGCGCGTGGGTAGTGGACGGACCGCCAGAGCAGGTCCGTGTTCTTCCCGACGGCTGCATGGATCTCATGCGGATGTCCGACCGCGTCGTCGTCGCCGGGCCGGACACCACCGCGTTCGTCAGCCCGCGAGGTCGGGAAGTGTTTGCGGGCTTGCGGTTTCGGCCGGGAGCACTACCCCGGTTGCTCGGTGTCCCGGCCGCGGAGCTGCGCAATACGCGTGTCCCCCTGGCTGACCTCGGCGTCAACGGTAGAAGGGACCGCTCGTTGGTCGAGCTGGCGACCGCACTGGCCTCCGATGGGCCGCCGAATGAGACGGCGCCATGGTCGCTTTCCCAGCTCCGGCACATCACCGACAGCCTCGGAAACGGTGCCGCCGTCACCGATGTGGCACGACAGGTCGGCTGGTCGGCCCGTACGCTGCAGCGCCATTGCGCCGCCGTGTACGGCTACGGGCCCACGACACTGCGACGCATCCTGCGGTTCCGCCGGGCTGTCCGGTTGTTGGACGACGGCGCATCGCCGGCGAGCGTGGCAGCTGCGGTCGGTTACGCCGACCAACCGCATCTGCACCGCGAGGTCCGTGGCCTCACCGGAATGTCGCTTGCAACGCTGCGTCAGGACAACGGGCAGAAGAGGTCGACTGAGGTGCCGTCGGGATCGGTGACGGTCGCGTAGCGCTGACCCCAAGGGGCGTCGAACGGTTTGAGCGCTCCCGGATGCCCGGCGGCCGTGATGCGCTCGAACAACGCGTCGACCTCCGCGGGCTCACTCACGCTGAACGCCAGCGCCACCCGTCCCGCCTGCGTCGGCGGCTTCCAACCGGGGTGCATCCCCGCGATGATCTCCTCGTTGTCGAACGCCAGCCGGTTGCCTCCAGGGAGTTCGACTTCGACGTGCGGCCCGTCCGGTTCGGGTACGTCGAGGCCCAGTAGGCGGTAGAAGTCGAGCGCGCGCGCCAGGTCCTTGGTCGCAATCTCGACGACGGTAGATGTGACTCGAATGTCCATACCGGCACGTTAGGTCGACCGGAAGCCGCGCGTCATGAACAAATCGGACACGATCGCCGATCATTCGAAGGAGTTGTGAGACACGGGCCGAGTTAGCGATCCCTGATGTCGTCGAGGCGTTGGGTTGCTTCCTCGAAGCCCGTTACCAACTCGGCGATGATGTCGGCGACGGGCCGGATCTCGTTCATCCGACCGACGATCTGCCCGACCGGCATCGCGACGGCCGTCGGATCGGACGACTCACTCATCCGTTGGTGTGCCTCACTGACGAGGATGTTCTGCAGCGGCATCGGGAGCGGCTCAGGTGCGTCGGGTGCATCCCACGCGTCCGTCCACCGACTCTTCAGGAGCCGCGCGGGCTTGCCGGTGTAGATCCGGCGCCGGACCGTGTCGCTTGATGACGCGCCGAGAAGCGCCTGCTGGATCACCGATGTGCCTGCCTGGGTGCGGTGGCCCAGGTCGTACTCCGCCGACGTCAGGAACGCCGAGCCCATCCACACGCCCTGGGCGCCGAGTGCGAGCGCCGCGGCGACCTGCCGCCCGGTGCCGATGCCGCCGGCGGCCAGCACCGGAGCCCGACCACCAAGGGCGTCAACGATTTCCGGCCACAGCACCATGGAGCCGATCTCGCCGGTGTGCCCGCCGGCTTCGTGTCCCTGCGCCACCACGATGTCGACGCCGTTGTCGACGTGTCGCTGCGCATGCTTGGCACTGCCCGCCAGCGCGGCGACCGGGACACCGGCCGCGTGGACCTGGTCGATCACATCCTTCGGCGGAGAGCCGAGTGCGTTGGCGATCAGTTTGATCGGATGCTTCAGCGCCACCTCGACGTGCGACCGCGCCACCGAATGCAGCCAGCCGAGCACGCCCGCAGAGCGCTCCTCGTCGTCGGGCAGCGGTGGCACACCGAGGTCGGCCAGCGTCTTGTCGACGAAATCGCGGTGGCTCTGCGGGATCAGCTTGTTGATGTCGGTGGCCGTGCCCTCGGTGGGAATCTTGGCAGGCATGACCACGTCGACGCCGTACGGCTTGCCGTCGGTGTTCTCGTCCATCCAGCCGAGCACGGCCTCGAGGTCCTCGGGCTCGTTGAACCGCACACAGCCCAGCACGCCCAGCCCGCCGGCCTTGCTGACCGCGGCGGCCACCTTCTCCGACGGGGTGAAGACGAAGATCGGGTAGGTGATGCCGAAGCGGTCACACAGCTCGGTGTGCATCAGGACGGCGTTCCCGCATGTTTGGCGTGTACGTCGTCGGCCGGGCGCGTCTCCGTATGCTCCTTCGCCCACCGGTAGTCGGGCTTGCCCGCGGGCGAGCGCTTGACCTCGTCGACGAACCAAAGACTGCGTGGCACTTTGTATCCCGCGATCTCACTTCGGACAAAGGCGTCGAGCTCGGACAGCGTGGGGCGCACGCCCTCACGCGCCTGCACCACGGCGGCGACGTGCTGGCCGAATCGCGGATCGGGCACACCGACCACGAGCGCGTCGAACACGTCGGGGTGCCCCTTGAGCGCGGCCTCGACCTCTTCCGGGTAGATCTTCTCGCCGCCGCTGTTGATCGACACCGAACCGCGGCCGAGCATGGTGACGGTGCCGTCGGCCTCGACCTCGGCGTAGTCGCCGGGGATCGCGTAGCGCACGCCGTTGAAGGTCTTGAACGTCTCGGCGGTCTTCTTCTCGTCCTTGTAGTAGCCGACGGGGATGTTGCCCTTCTTGGCGATGACGCCGCGCACTCCCGAGCCGGGTTCGACCTCGTTGCCGTCCTCGTCGAGCACGACGGTGCGGTGGTCGATCGTCACGCGCGGACCGCCCATGTGGTGTTCGCCCTTGGCGACGACGCTGGTTCCGCCGAAGCCGGTCTCCGACGAACCGATCGAGTCGGTGATGATCCGGTCGGGCAGCAACTCGAGCAGCTTCTCCTTGATGCTGGTCGAGAAGAGCGCGGCGGTGCTGGCCAACAGGAACAGCGACGACAGGTCGTAGTCCTCGCCGTCGGCATGCGCCGCCTCGAGGGCGTCCAGCAGCGGGCGGGCCATCGCGTCACCGGTGAAGAACAACAGGTTCACCTTGTGGTCGTGGATCGCCCGCCAGACCTCATCGGCGTTGAATTCCGGTGCCAGCACGGTGGTTTGGCCGGAGAAGATCGACATCCAGGTGGCCGACTGGGTGGCCCCGTGGATCATCGGCGGGATCGGGTACCGGATCATCGGCGCGTTCTCCGCGGCCGCCTTGGCCAGGTCGTGCTCATCCTTGACGAATTCGCCTGTGGCGAAATCGGTTCCGCCGAACAGCACCCGGTAGATGTCCTCGTGGCGCCACATCACGCCCTTCGGGAAGCCGGTGGTGCCCCCGGTGTACAGCAGGTAGATGTCGTCGGCGCTGCGCTCACCGAAGTCACGCTCTGGCGACCCCTGCTCCAACGCGGAGTAGAACTCCACGCCGCCGTACCGCTGGTAGTCGAGATCGCTCCCATCGTCGACCACGAGCACGGTCTTCACATTGGGGGTGTCGGGCAGCACGTTGGCGACGCGATCGGCAGTACTGCCGCTCGTGCACCAGCGCGACCATGTCGGAGTTGCCGAACAGGTACCGCAGCTCGCCCTCGACGTAGCGGAAGTTGACGTTCACCAGGATCGCGCCCGCCTTGACGATGCCGAGCATCGCAATGACGATCTCGATGCGGTTGCGGCAGTAGAGGCCGACCTTGTCGTCCTTCTTCACGCCCCTGTCGATCAGGTAGTGCGCGAGCCTGTTGGCCTTCTCCTCCAGCTGCCCGTAGGTCAATTGGTCGTCGCCGCAGATCAGGGCAACGCGGTCAGGCACGGCGTCGATGGCGTGCTCGGCGAGGTCAGCGATGTTCAGGGCCACGGCACCAAACTAGAACGTGTTACATTTCGTGACAAGTCTGTGGCAATGATGCAGGAAGGCAAACGGCCCGTGAGTGACGTAAAAAGCACAGAAAAAGGCCCCGACGCCCTCATTGAGCAGCGCGGACACACCCTGATCCTGACGCTCAACCGGCCCGAGGCGCGTAACGCGCTTTCCACCGAGATGCTCTCGATCATGGTCGAGGCCTGGGACCGTGTCGACAACGACCCCGACATCAGGACGTGCATCCTGACCGGCGCCGGCGGGTACTTCTGCGCGGGCATGGACCTCAAGGCGGCCACGGCCAAGCCGCCCGGCGACTCGTTCAAGGACGGCAGCTACGACCCGTCGCGCATCGACGCCCTTTTGAAGGGCCGGAGGCTGACCAAGCCGCTGATCGCCGCCGTGGAGGGACCGGCGATCGCAGGCGGCACCGAGATCCTGCAGGGCACCGACATCCGCATCGCTGGTGAAGGTGCGAAGTTCGGCATCTCCGAGGCGAAGTGGAGCCTGTACCCGATGGGCGGGTCCGCGGTGCGGCTGGTGCGCCAGATCCCCTACACCGTCGCGTGCGATCTGCTGCTGACCGGGCGCCACATCACGGCCACCGAGGCCAAGGAGATGGGCCTGGTCGGATATGTCGTGCCCGACGGGCAGGCGCTGACAAAGGCGCTGGAGATCGCCGAGGTGATCAACAACAACGGTCCACTGGCGGTGCAGGCGATCCTCAAGACGATCCACGAGACCGAGGGCATGCACGAGAACGACGCCTTCAAGATCGACACCCAGATCGGGATCAAGGTCTTTCTATCCGACGACGCCAAGGAAGGGCCGCTGGCGTTCAAGGAGAAGCGCGCGCCGAACTTCAAGATGAAGTAGCCACGCCCGCCGGCACACCCTTTGTTCTTTCTCTCGTTCTTTCTCCACTGTGTCGTTTGTTGCGCGAAATCGCGGGAATTCGCCGCGACAATCGACACACTCGACGGTGTGGCGGAGATGACGGCGCTGCGGGCGCACAGGCGCGGTGGCCCGGAGGTACTGGTGGTCGAGCGCGCGCCTGTTCCGACGCCCGTCGCGGGCGAGGTGCTGCTAGAGGTCCACGCGGCCGCCATCACGTTCGACGAGCTGACGTGGACGGAAACCTGGGCCCGCGACGGCGTCGACCGTACGCCGATCATTCCGTCACACGAGGTGTCTGGCGTGGTGGCCGCGCTCGGCGACGGGGTCGCCGGGCTGGCGCCTGGCGACGAGGTCTACGGGTTGATCCGGTTCGACAGGGACGGTGCGGCCGCGGAGTACGCCACGGTCCCGGCCGCCGATCTCGCGGCTCGACCGGCGACGGTGTCGCATGTCGTCGCGGCCGCGCTTCCGCTGGCGGGCCTCACAGCGCTGCAGGCACTCGTCGACCACGCCGGTGCGCTGCCGTCGGAGAAGGTGCTGGTGCTCGGTGGGGCGGGCGGCGTCGGTGCGCTGACGGTCCAACTCGGTCACCTGCTCGGCGCCGACGTCACCGCCACAGTCCGCAGCGACGTGGCCGACCTGGTGCGGCAGCGCGGCGCAACACGGGTGATCGACACGCGTATCGAGGCATTCGACGAATCGGACGACCGCTACGACGTCGTCATCGACACCGTCGGCGGCGACGACCCGGCGCGGGCATTTTCGGTTCTGCGCCGCGGCGGAAGACTGATCGCGTTGACGGCGCCGCCACCACAGGGCATGGCCGATGAATTTGGTGTGACCGCAGACTTTTTCATCGTCACGCCAGACCACGATCAACTCGCTCGGTTGGCGGGCCTGGTCGACAGCGGCGCACTCGACGTCACGATCGCCGACGTTTTTCCGCTCGACCAAGGCCGGAAGGCCTTCGAAAGCGGGCGGGCACCCAACCGGCGGGCAGGCAAGACGGTCCTGGCCGTCCGCGACTAGCCGGAGGATGGGCGATGTTTGACTTGGAAGAGGCGATCACCGACCGGCGGTCGACGCGACTTTTCCTGCGGGACAAGCCCGTACCGCTCGACCTCGTCCAGGAGGCGCTGGCCCTGGCGATGCGGGCGCCGTCGAACTCCAACGTCCAGCCGTGGCACCTCGTCCTTGCCACCGGTCCGGCCAGAGACCGGCTCGTCGAGGCGCTGCTGGAGGAAGCCGAGGCCGCACCGCCGAAGGTGCCGGTGTTGCCGGAGGCGTTCGCGCACATGCGGCGCGACCTCGGCGCCCTGGTGTACGGCTCGATGGGGATTGCCCGCCATGACGCCGAGGGACGACGGATAGCAGTGCTGCGCAACTGGGAGTTCTTCCGGGCTCCCCTGGCCGGAATCGTTTGCATGCACCGCGATTTGGACTACGTCGACGCGTTGGGTGTCGGCATGTTCATGCAGACGCTGCTGTTGGCGCTCACTGCGCGCGGGCTTGGCACGTGCGTGCAGGTGTCGATCGCGGGCTACCCCGAGATCGTGCGCGAGCAACTCAACATAGGCGAGGACATGCGGGTGTTATGTGGTCTCGCCATCGGCTACCCCGACCCCGCGTTCCCGGGAAATACGATTCGGGTGCCACGCAATCCCGTCGAAGCCAACGTGGTATTCGTCGACAGCTAGACCCCGAGCGTGCGCGTCTGCTGCCAACACGCCGAGCGTCATGCCGAGTTTGTGCACGCTCGCCGGGAATTCGCAAACCGTCTCGATTCGCGATCGTGCGCAAAATACGGCTTTCTACCGGCGTTTCTGAAACAGACACGCACGCTCGCGCTAAAGGCCGGCTAGATCCCGAGCGGTGCCGAAGGCGTGAACTTCACCGGCATCTTCTCCAGCCCGCTGACGAAGTTGGCCGGCCGAAGCGGCAATTCGTCATCGGAGGCCAGCCGCAGATCCGGCAGGCGCTTGAGCAGGCGCTCCTGCATAAGCGAGATCTCCAGCCGCGCAAGCTGATTCCCCAGGCAGAAGTGGGTGCCGAAGCCGAACGCCAGATGATTGTTCGGGTAGCGGGTGATATCGAACCGCTCGGGCTCCTCGAACACCTTCTCGTCGAAGTTGGCGGACTCGAACAGCAGGATCATCTTCTCGCCCTGTTTGAGCTGCGCGCCGTGGAACTCGGCGTCCTCGGTGATGGTGCGGGCCATGTTCTTCACCGGCGCGGTCCAGCGCAACATCTCTTCGACTGCGTTCGGCAGCAGGTCCAGGTCGTTGATCAGACGCCGGTGTTGATCAGGGTGGCGCAGGAGCTGCCTGGTGCCGCCCGACAGAGTGTGGCGGGTGGTCTCGTCGCCGCCGATCAAGAGCAGCAGCACCTCGGTGACGATCTGGTGGTCCTCCAGCTGCGACCCTTCGACCTCTGCATGTACCAGGACGCTGACCAGGTCGTCGGTGGGCTCTTTCTTGCGTTCCGCGATCATGCCGTTCATGTATCCGGAGTAGGCCGCGAAGGCATCCATTGTGACCTGCATGTCCTCTTGCGCGGCGGTACTGCTCAAAGCACCGAGCAGGTCGTCGGACCACTTGAGGAACATCTCGCGCTCCTCCGGACGCACCCCCAGCATGTCACCGATCACCGCCATCGGCAGCGGCGCAGCCAAGTCCCAGACAAAGTCGCACTGTCCGCGTTCACACACCGCATCGATCAACGTGTCACACAGGGAAATGATCGATCCCTCAAGGTCTTTCACACGCTTGCGGGTAAAGCCCGCGTTGACGAGCTTGCGGCGCAACAGGTGTTGCGGATCGTCCATCTCGATCATCATCTCGACCCCCGGCTGGTCGGGCCGGATGCCACCCGCGTTGGAGAACAGCTCGGGATTCCGCTCGGCCTCGATGACTGCCGCATAAGTGGCCGCGGCGGCCAGGCCGTTGCGATCGCGGAACACCGGCTCGTTCTCGCGCATCCACTGGTAGATCGGACGGGAGTCGCCGGCATAGAAGGCGCCGTCGGTCAGGTCAACATCGGGTCGGGTAAGTGTCATGCCTGCCTCCATCGGTTGAATGGCAATGTAGACGACGCGTCAACCGCGGAATCTGCGATTACCGTTAAGCCGCATGTCTGCAAGCAGAACCACATCCGTCATCGCGGCGCTCGCGATTGGGCTCGCGATAGCCGGATGCGGCGACAAGAAGACCCCCGCCTCGGGTGAGTCACCGCAGTCCAGTGCGGCGTCGACGGCGGCTCCCACGACGGCCCCCATCGACGCATGCAAGCTGATCAGCGGCGAGGACATCGCCAGAGTGCTGGGGAAGCCGATCGAGGGCAGCCCGACCGGCACGGGCCCCGATATGCCTGGCTGCATGTGGGAGAACACGGACTCGTTCGAGTCGGTCTCGTTGGAGATCGGCAACCCGGGCACCGCGATCAACGGCACGCTCCCGCCGCCCGAACCCGGTTTTCCTCAGGTCGGAAGACCCGGTCCGGACGGAATGCTTTTCCTCGGCAACGGCATGGTCGAATTCGCCGCGGGTGGGCGCTCTAACACCCTGCAGGTGGCCTTGGTCAACGTGGCCGGCGGCGCGGCCGACGACGCGGCCGTCGACCTGGCCCGCAAGGTCGGGCCTCAACTGCCGCAGTAGTGGAACTACAGTGACGGGCATGTCTGAGTCTCAGCACACCATCGCAGGCACCGTGCTCACCATGCCGGTCCGTGTCCGTAAGGCCCAAGTGCACAACGCGATGTTCTCGGTTCCGGCCGACGCGGCACAAAAGCTGATCGACTACAGCGGGCTTCGGGTGTGCCAGCACAGGCCCGGTCGTGCCATCGCCAACCTGATAGTGGCCCGCTACCTCGACTCTGACCTCGGCCAGTACAACGAGTTCTCCACATGCATCATGGTCAACCCGCCCGGCTCGAATGCGCGCGGGCTCCGGGCGCTCGGCGCCGCCGGGGCCTTCGTTCAGAACATGACGGTCGACCAATCGTTCACGCTTGAGGCGGGCAGGCGAATCTGGGGCTACCCGAAGATCATGTCGGACTTCACCATTCGGGACGGCGATCGGTTCGGGTTCGACGTCAGCGCCGACGGGTCGCTGATCGCCGACATGCAGTTCGGCCGCGGCATCCCCGTGCCCAACAAATCGCTCGGGGGGTCGCTCCTGACCTACACGCACCTCGACGGAACCACCCGCGAGACGGGAGCAGTCCAGCGGACTTCGGGCATGCGCGCCCGGATCGGCGGTACCCGGTTGCGGCTGGGCGATCACCCCATCGCCAAGGAGCTCGCATCGCTGGGCCTGCCGAAACGCGCGATGGCGACCATGTCGGTCGACCACGTCGACATGACCTTTGGCGATGCCCGCGAGATCGGTTAGACCAGGGTGGCCATCTCGCGGATCTGATCGGCGCTGCGGCCGTTCACCAACATCATCGTCACCCCTGCGGCCTCCCACACCTTGATCTGCTCGCGCACGTAGTCGAGGTCACCCACGATCGCGGCGTCGTCGACGAGCTCGTCGGGGATGACCGTCGCCGCCTCGTCCTTGCGGTCGGTGCGGAAGAGCGTCGTCACGTCGTCGACCACTTCGGCATAGCCCATCCGGCGATAGACGTCAGCGTGGAAGTTGGTGTCCTCCGCGCCCATCCCACCCATGTACAGCGCCAGGTACGGCTTCATCGCCGAGAACGCGGCAGCACGGTCGTCGGTGATGACGATGTTGGCCGTCGCGCAGACCTCGAAATCCTCGCGGCTGCGCCGCGCGCCTGCCCGGGCGAAGCCCTCGTCGAGCCATTCGTTGTAGGTATCCGCCATCCGCGGGGTGTAGAAGATCGGCAGCCAGCCGTCGCAGATCTCGGCGGCCATCGCCACGTTCTTGGGGCCCTCGGCCCCGAGCATGATCGGAATGTCGGCACGCAGCGGATGGGTGATCGGCTTGAGCGCCTTGCCCAGCCCGGTGGTGCCCTGCCCGCTCAGCGGCAGCGGATAGTGCGGGCCGTCGCTGGTCACCGGCGCCTCTCGCGCCCAGACCTGGCGAATGATGTCGATGTATTCGCGAGTGCGGGCCAGTGGCTTGGGGAACTTCTGGCCGTACCAGCCCTCCACGACCTGCGGTCCCGAAACCCCGAGCCCGAGGATGTGCCGCCCGCCGGACAGGTGATCCAGCGTCAACGACGCCATCGCACACGCCGTCGGGGTGCGCGCGGACAGCTGCACCACCGAGGTGCCCAGCCGCAGGCGCGAGGTCGCAGAGCCCCACCATGCCAGCGGCGTGAATGCGTCGGACCCCCAGGCCTCCGCGGTGAAGACGGTGTCGAAGCCTGCCGTTTCTGCGGCCGCCACCTGTTCGGGCGCATTCGCAGGCGGCTGCGCGCCCCAATATCCGAGCTGAAGTCCTAACTTCACGAGAGCCGCCTTCCTTGCAGGTCCAGAGCGTGCCTTGAAACCATTCTTAGAACCTGTTCTACTCGATGCTGTGACCGCCAGCCAAAGCAGCCCGGTGCAGATCGATACCCATGAGCCGCCCCTTTCGGCACCTCTGCGGCTGTCCTTCGACTACACCCGTTCAGTCGGACCTACCCTCAGCCAGTTCTTCACCGCCCTGCGCGAACGCCGCATCGTCGGCGTGCGCGGTTCGGACGGTCGAGTGTATGTACCGCCGGCTGAGTACGACCCCGTCACGTACGACGAACTGACCGAGATGGTACCGGTGGCCAGCGTCGGGACCGTGGTGTCGTGGACGTGGCAGCCCGAACCCCTCGAAGGCCAGCCGCTCGACCGTCCGTTCGCATGGGCGCTGGTCAAACTCGACGGCGCCGACACCCCGCTGCTGCACGCGGTCGACGCCGGCTCTGCAGAGGCCATCAGCACCGGCGCCCGGGTGCACGTGCACTGGACCGACGAACCGGTGGGCGCGATCACCGACATCGCCTACTTCGCACTGGGCGACCAGGCAGAGAACGTCCCCGAGGTGACCGATGACCGCGACCCGGTCACCATGCTCGTCGTCCCGACCTCGATCGAAATCCAGCACACCGCTTCACTTCCCGAGAGCGCGTTCCTGCGGGCGCTCGAGGAGGGCAAGCTGCTCGGCGCGCGAACTGGAACGGACGGAAAGGTCTACTTCCCGGCGCGCGAGGCCGACCCCGGCACCGGCCAGCAGCTCGACGAGTTCGTCGAGCTACCCGACAAGGGCACGGTGACGACGTTCGCGATCATCAACATCCCGTTCGCCGGCCAGCGCATCAAGCCGCCCTACGTCGCGGCATACATCCTGCTCGACGGCGCGGACATCCCGTTCCTGCACCTGGTCACCGAGATCGACGCCGCCGACGTGCGGATGGGCATGCGGGTCGAGGCGGTGTGGAAACCCCGCGAGGAGTGGGGCCTTGGCATCGACAACATCGACTACTTCAGGCCGACGGGCGAGCCCGACGCCGACTACGACACCTACAAGCATCACCAATAAGGGGCATTCAACAGATGACTGATCGCAATGTCGCGGTGGTCGGGTTCGCGCATGCTCCGCATGTGCGCCGCACCGAAGGCACCACCAACGGCGTCGAGATGCTGATGCCCTGCTTCGCCGAGCTGTACGCCGACCTCGGCCTCAAACAGACAGACATCGGGTTCTGGTGCTCGGGTTCCTCGGATTACCTTGCCGGGCGGGCATTCTCGTTTCTCTCCGCGATCGACTCGATCGGGGCGGTGCCGCCGATCAACGAGTCACACGTGGAAATGGACGCCGCTTGGGCGCTCTACGAGGCCTACATCAAGATCCTGACCGGCTCCGTCGACACCGCTCTGGTGTACGGGTTTGGCAAGTCCAGCGCTGGAATCCTGCGCCGGGTACTGGCACTGCAACTCGACCCGTACACGGTGGCGCCACTTGTGCCCGACGCCGTGTCGACGGCCGGCCTGCAGGCCCGGCTCGGGCTTGACTCGGGGAAGTGGTCTTCAGAGCAGATGGCCCAGGTGGCACTGGCCTCCATGACCGCAGCGCCCCGCACAGACTCGGAGAAGGCTCCGGATTCCTCCGACGAGGCTAAGTGCATCTCCGAACTGCTGGCCCGGCCGTACTTCGCCGACCCGCTGCGCCGCCACGACATCGCGCCGATCACCGACGGTGCGTCGGCGATCGTGCTGGCCGCCGGTGACCGGGCCCGCGAGCTGCGGGAGAACCCCGCGTGGATCACCGGTTTCGAGCACCGCATCGAGACGCCGGTGCTGGGCGCCCGCGACCTGACCACGTCACCGTCGACGGAGGCGTCGGCCAAGGTCGCAACGGGAGGCGACGCCGGGTCGATCGAGGTGGCCGAGATCTACGCGCCTTTCACCCATCAGCAGCTGATCCTCACCGAGGCCATCGGGCTGGGATCATCGACGAAGGTCAACCCGTCCGGCGGCGCGCTGGCCGCCAACCCGATGTTCTCGACCGGCCTGGAACGCATCGGCTTCGCCGCCCGGCACATCTTCGACGGCTCCGCGCAGCGCGTGCTTGCGCACGCCACGAGCGGCGCTGCGCTGCAACAGAATCTGGTCGCGGTCATGGAAGGCAAATAGTCATGGCAGGCAATCTCGCCGCGGTCCTCGGCACCGGGCAGACCAAGTACGTCGCCAAGCGCAAAGACGTCTCGATGAACGGCCTCGTCCGAGAAGCCATCGACAAGGCCCTGGCCGATTCCGGGTCGACTTTCGACGACATCGACGCCGTGGTGGTCGGCAAGGCGCCTGACTTCTTCGAGGGTGTCATGATGCCCGAGCTGTTCATGGCAGACGCGGTCGGCGCCACTGGGAAGCCGCTGATCCGGGTGCACACCGCAGGATCGGTCGGCGGATCGACCGCGATCGTCGCGACGAGCCTGGTGCAGTCCGGCAAGTACAAGCGCGTGCTGACGATGGCATGGGAGAAGCAGTCCGAGTCGAATGCGATGTGGGCGCTGAGCATTCCGGTGCCCTTCACAAAGCCAGTCGGGGCGGGCGCCGGCGGCTACTTCGCCCCGCACGTGCGGTCCTACATCCGGCGCTCGGGCGCACCGACGCATATCGGCGCGATGGTCGCGGTCAAAGACCGGCTCAACGGAGCGAAGAACCCGCTGGCACACCTGCACCAGCCCGACATCACGCTGGAAAAGGTGATGGAGTCCCAGATGCTTTGGGACCCGATCCGATTCGACGAGACCTGCCCCTCCTCCGATGGCGCCTGCGCGCTGGTGATCGGCAACGAGGAGATCGCCGACGCGCGGGTGGCCGAGGGACATCCCGTCGCGTGGATCCACGCCACCGCGTTGCGCACCGAGCCGCTGGCGTTCTCGGGCCGCGACCAGGTCAACCCGCAGGCCGGCCGCGATGCCGCCGCCGCATTGTGGCGCGACGCGGGCATCAAGAGCCCGATCGACGAGATCGACGTCGCCGAGGTCTACGTGCCGTTCTCCTGGTTCGAACCCATGTGGTTGGAGAATCTCGGTTTCGCACCGGAGGGTGAGGGCTGGAAGCTCACCGAGGCGGGCGAGACTGCTATCGGCGGCCGGATTCCGTTCAACGCGTCGGGCGGAGTGCTGTCCTCCAACCCCATCGGCGCGTCAGGCATGATCCGCTTCGCCGAATCGGCCATCCAGGTGATGGGCAAGGCAGGCGATCACCAGGTACCCAATGCCCGTAAGGCACTCGGCCACGCCTACGGCGGCGGTTCACAGTATTACTCGATGTGGGTGGTAGGAGCCGATAAACCGTGACGGGGCTGACGAGCGCTCGCGCGTGGGGGCACCTCCCGCCCGAAGGGCAGGGGGAGAAACGAAGATGATGCAATACACGTGCAGTGTGGCGATGAGCGGGATCAACGATTTCGTCGAGATCGCCAGGACTGCAGAGGAACTCGGGTTCGATTCGATCGCGCTGCCAGACTCGATCTTCTATATGGAGAAGCAGTCGACGGACTATCCCTACACTCCCGACGGGTCGCGGATGTGGAACGCCGACACCGAGTGGGTGGATCCACTGATTGCCGCGGGTGCCATGGGTGCGGTGACGTCGACGCTGCGCTTCTACACCAACGTGATGAAGCTGGGGTCCCGTAACCCGCTTCTGCTGGCGCGTCAGGTGGGGTCGGTGGCCAACCTGACCAACAACCGGTTCGGGTTCGGTGTCGGAATCGGCTGGGCACCCGAGGAATTCGAATGGTGTGGCGTCCCGTATCCCAAACGGGGTAAGCGCGTCGACGAAATGATCGACGTGATCAAGCTCCTCCTCGGCGGCGACATGGTCGAATTCCATGGCGAGTTCTACGATTTCGACAAGCTGCAGATGAGTCCCGGGCCGTCCAAGCCGGTGCCGTTCTACGTCGGCGGTCACACCGATGTGGCGCTGCGCCGGGCCGTACGGATCGGCGACGGCTGGACGAGCGCGATGATGAAAGGCAAGCAGATCGCGGAGACGATCGCCCAGCTCAAATCGCTGCTGTCGGATGCGGGCCGTGCCGATGATCCGTTCGAATACCAGGTGGTGTGCATCGACAAGTTCGGAGTCGACGGCCACCGCGAACTCGCCGAGTCCGGCGTCACCGACTACATCACCATCCCGTGGATGTTCGAGGGGTTGGGCTTCGACCCGCCGCTGGAGCAGAAGAAGGATGCGATGAAGCGGTTCGCCGACACCTACATCCACTCGGGCTGGCAGGAGTGACCGACTCGCCCGTCCACCTGGCGGGTAGGCGTTCACGCGAGGCCGCCATGGCCCGCGACAAGGACGCCTGGCTCGCGGTGTTCGCCGACGACGCCATCGTGGAGGACCCGATCGGGCCCTCGCACTTCGACCCTGAGGGCAAGGGGCACAGGGGCAAGGAGGCGATCTCGAAGTTCTTCGATATGGCGATCGCCCCGAGCGAGCTGACGTTCAACTTCGAGAAGACCTATCAGTGCGGCAACGAGGAAGCCAACATCGGCAACATCGTCATCCGCTCGCGCGGATACGAAGTCGTCGCAGAAGGGGTGTTCACCTACCGGGTGAACGCCGAGGGACAGATGGTCGCGTTACGCGCCTACTGGGAACTCGACGCCGCCACCGCGAGCGCACGCAAGATCTAGCACGCTAGCCGCCGAAATACGCAGGCACCGCTGCGTAGCGACGTAGCGTTGCATGATGCACGAATGGGACACCTTCGCAGTCGTCCTTGGCGGCTCGGCTGGTGCGCTCGTCGGCCTGTTGTTTGTCGCGATCTCGATTCATGCCGGGCGGATCGCAGGGTCGGCAGACCTGCGTAACAGGGCTGCTCAGACCCTGGTGATCTTTGCGACGCTGTTGCTTATCGCGTTGCTGCTTTCGATACCACGGCAATCGGATTGGCTGCTCGGAACCGAGTTGCTGGCGCTCGGGGTGAGCCTCGGCGTCGTGCTGATCATCCTCGATCACCGTGCCGGACAGGTTAGTTCGCGTAGCCCGTTGGCACGGACACTCCAAGCCGTCAATCCGTCGACGCTAACCGCAGTCGGTGTGGCACTCACGGGCGTGTTGATGCTGTGCGGCATCGGGTGGGCGGAATTCGTCCTCGTACCGACAGCCTGTGCAGCGATGATCGGCGGACTTGCGGGCGCCTTCCTCTTGCTGACCAAGTTGAGCGACTGAACTGGATCAGGATCGAGGTTCGAGGACTTCCGCCAGGCCGATCGAATAGCGCCGCGCAAGATCCTGATAGGCGCCAGGGTTCGTGTCGACCCACATCTGCGCGCCGGTCCCGGCGACGGGCCCGCGGATCTTGGCCGGCGAACCGGCCACCACGACCTCGTCGGGGATCTTCGTGCCAGCCACCACCAACGAGTGCGCAGCGATCAGACTTCGCGAGCCGATCACGACACCGTCGAGGACCGTCGAATGGTTCGCGATCACGGTTTCCGCGCCGATGTGCACGCCGTGGATGATGCAGCCGTGGGCCACCGTGGCGCCGGGTCCGACGTCGACGGGGATGCCCGGTGGTGCGTGCAGCACGCAGCAGTCCTGCACGTTGGCGCCCTCGCGGACGATGATGGGGGCGAAGTCGGCACGAATGACCGCGTTGAACCACACGGACGCGCCCGCCTCGACATGGACCTCGCCGACCAGTGTGGCGGTCGGCGCGATGAAAGCGCCCGGATCCACCGTCGGTGACCGGCCCTCGAACGAATACAGCGGCATTCGTACAGATATACCGCAGGTAGGGCGTATTTAGATTGCGCCGGAGCCGGTAAAAACTGTAACGTGTTCTAGTTAGAGACCATTGAAGGAGGTGTGTCGTGACGACGGAAGCCGCCGGCCCAGGCATTCGCGAGATCGACACCGGAGCCCTGCCCGACCGCTTTGCCCGCGGTTGGCACTGTCTCGGCCCGGTGAAGGACTACCTCGACGGCAAGCCGCACGGCGTCGAGATCTTCGGCACCATGCTGGTCGTGTTCGCCGACTCTCATGGCGACGTAAAGGTCCTCGACGGCTACTGCCGTCATATGGGGGGCAACCTTTCGCAGGGCACGATCAAGGGCGACGAGGTCGCCTGCCCGTTCCACGACTGGCGTTGGGGCGGCGACGGCAAGTGCAAGCTGGTTCCGTATGCGAAGCGCACGCCCCGGATGGCCCGCACCCGCTCGTGGGAGACCGATGTGCGCGGTGGCCTGCTCTTCGTCTGGCACGACCACGAGGGCAAACCACCTCAACCCGAGGTGCGCATCCCGGAGATCCCGGAGTCCGGCGATGACGGCTGGACCGACTGGCGGTGGAACACGATGCTCATCGAGGGCTCAAACTGCCGCGAGATCATCGACAACGTCACCGACATGGCGCACTTCTTCTACATCCACTTCGGGCTGCCGACGTACTTCAAGAACGTGTTCGAGGGCCACATTGCGTCGCAGTACCTGCACAACGTCGGGCGGCCGGACGTCAACGACCTGGGTACCTCCTACGGCGAGGCCCATCTGGACTCGGAGGCGTCGTACTTCGGGCCGTCCTTCATGATCAACTGGCTGCACAACAACTACGGCGGCTTCAAGGCCGAGTCGATTCTGATCAACTGCCACTACCCGGTCAGCCAGAATTCCTTCGTCCTGCAGTGGGGCGTCATCGTCGAGAAGCCCAAGGGCCTGGACGAGGAGACCACCGACAGGCTGGCCCGGGTGTTCACCGAGGGCGTCAGCAAGGGCTTCCTGCAGGACGTCGAGATCTGGAAGCACAAGACCCGTATCGACAACCCGCTACTCGTCGAGGAAGACGGCGCGGTGTACCAGATGAGGCGTTGGTATCAGCAGTTCTACGTCGACGTCGCCGATGTCACGCCCGACATGACGGACCGCTTCGAGATCGAGGTCGACACCACCGCCGCCAACGAGAAGTGGCACGTCGAGGTCGAGGAGAACCTCAAGACGCAGGCCGAAGAGAAGGAAAAGGCCGAGCAGCGATGAGCGCTTGCGCGAAGAGCCGAAGCTGAAGCTCGCCATGAGTTCTCACGACCGGCAGCAAGTACCGGACGTCGACCGGCTGGCCCGGTCGATGCTCCAGCTGCACGGCGCGCACGACGATGATCACGACCACGGCGCTAACGGTCCCGATAACGCGGAATCGTGGGCTGGAACATGGTCGAAGGCACCGAATTTCGCGTCCGACCCCGACCGCGCCGCCGCGGTGCGGGCGGCAACACAGCAGGACCGTGAGCGGTATCTGAATTCGGGGCTGGTATCGGTCGATTGCCGGTTCTGCCATGTCGCCGTCCGCGTCAAGAAGCTCGGCCCTGCACACACGTCGGTGCAGTGGAGCTCTGAAGCCACGCAGCGCTGCGCCTACTTCTCCGAGGTTCGAGAGTCCGGCGGTGAACCGGCCCGCACCCGGTCCTGCCCCAAGCTGGCAGACAGCATCAAACACGCGGTGGCCGAGGGCTGCCTGGAGGAAGTGTCGAGCGTCTCCTCCCCTGGCGACGGCTAGTTGTCGGCGCGACAGGCGCAGAAGTCAGAGACGTAGCTGGGCTTTCGCGGGCGCTAGCGTCTGCTAGCGGGGGAAGGTTACAGCCCCTTGAAACGCTCCTTGACCGCGTCGTCGGTCAAGCCGTAGTCCTCGAGCGAGTAGGTGTGTTTGGGCGCCCGTGGACCCTGCTTGCTCTCGGCGTCGCTCGCCTCCATGGCTGCGCGGGCGGCGTCGGTCATCTCGATGCCGAAGTGGCGGTAGATGCCCTCGGCGGTGCCGATCGGATCCTTGATCAGCTCGAAGTAGTCCATGTCGTAGAACTGGGCCGAATCATGTTGGGCCCTAACAGCGTTGAACAGCTCTAAGCCGCGCGCCCACGTCTCCATGGAGTCGCGCCCGATCAGGTCGCCGGTGAAGCTGTTCGACCAACCCTCGGTGGTGTGCTGGGCCAGCGAGCACATCGACGCCATGATCGTCTCGACCGGCCGGTGGCACTGCACCACCAGCGCGTCGGGATAGGTCGCCATCAACGCGTCGAGCGCGAACAGATGGCTCGGGTTCTTGAGCACCCAGCGCTTCTCCGCGTCGTTGAGCCCGATCAGCTGCAGGTTCTTGCGGTGCCGGCGATACGGCTTGGTCCAATCCTGCTTCGCGAGCCATTGGGAGTACGTCGGAAGGTGCGCCAGCGTCTCGTAGGACACCGAGTGCAGCGACTGGCGAAGCAGTTGCCAGCACTCCTCGACCTCGTCGGCGGTCATGAAGTGAAGTCCGGTGTAGTCGGGGTTCTCGTTGTGCGCCTGCGTGAACCGCGCGTCAAGCTCACGGAAAACGGGGTTCTCCGACCAGGTTTCACGCGGCGGGCGCGGCTGCGGGAACTCGGCGAGCCACAACTCGAGGCCCTGGTGTCGCGGGTCGGCGCTCATCAGTCGGTGCAGGGCCGTCGTTCCGGTGCGGGGTAGCCCGGTGACGAAGATCGGCCGTTCGATCGGCACGTCCGCGTGCTGCGGGTACTGCTTCCACGCCGCCTCGGACATCAACCGCGCGACCAGCGCGTTGCGGACGAAGAAGCGATTCATCTTGCTGCCGATCTCCGTCAGGTCGGCGTCGCGCCGGTAGGACTCGAGCAGCATGCCGAGCGCCTCGCGGTAGTTGTCGTCGTCGGAGCCGAAGTCGTCCAGTCCGCACGCCTTGGTCGCCGAGGCGTGCAGATCGTCGACTGTGCCGACATCGGTCCGTGTAGTCATGCCTTGTACTCTCCGCAGTTCACGTCGAGGGCCTGCCCGGTGATGCCGCTGGACAGGTCGCTGGCCATGAAGAGGATTGCCGAGGCCACTTCGTCCTCGGTGGGCAGCCGCTTGAGATCGCTGTTGACTGCGGCCGCCTTGTAGATCTCGTCGACGGTGGTGCCGTACTTGCCGGCCTGGTGCTCGAAGTAGCCCTGCAGCGTGCCGCCCCAGATATAGCCGGGCAGAACAGAGTTCACCCGGATCCCCTGTTCACCCAGCTCAGTGGCCAACGACTGGGACATGGCCAGCAGGGCGGACTTCGCCATCTTGTATGCGCCGTACTTGGCCTGCGAGTGGCGCACGACCATCGAATTGACGTTGACGATCGATCCGTTCGCCTCCGCGAGCGCCGGGGTGAAGCCCTGGATCATCCGCAGTGCGCCGAATGCGGTCAGCTCGATCGCGTCGCGCATGTGGTCGAAGGTGGTGTTGGCCAATGGTCTCATCGACGGCACCCGAAAGGCGTTGTTGATGAGCACGTCGACCTTGCCGTACGCCTTCAACGTCTCGTCGACGAGGTTGGTCACCTGCGCTTCGTCGGTGATATCGGTGCCCACCGTCACGGCGCGGCGCCCGATGTCGGTGATCTGCTTGGCGACTTCCTCGAGCCGCTCGACGGTCCTGGCCGCCAACACCAGGTCGGCGCCCGCCTCGGCGCATCGACGGGCCAGCGTGGTTCCCAGCGCAGGTCCGACGCCGCTGATGACGACGACTTTGTCTTTGAGCATTAACCCACCATCCTGTCGGCGATCTGCTTCTGGCGCAGCGCAATCCGTGCGCGCCAGTCCTCTTCAGTGATCTTGTTGGACTCGTAGTACGGAAGGGCGGCCGCGACCTTGTCCAGGTCCACCAGGTCGACGGTGGGGCCGTCGGCCTCGGTGAGTGCGCGCGACAGCCGCTGCCAGCGGAACTGGAGGTAACCCTTGCGGTGCCCCAGGGTTTCCACCCAGTTCGTCACACCGGGGTTGGCGTCGGCGACCACGATGCGGATCTTGCCGTCCGGATCCGGCTGTGCCTGAGTGCCATTCAGCGACGTCTGGTGGTTGATGTAGTCCAGCGAGATGTACCAAAGGCTGCCCAGCTGGAATCCGAGGTAGGGCGCGTCGGTGACCGGCAGTGTGATGATCAGCGCCTGCTCCGGGGTCAGGTCGAAATGCCCGACCGACGAGTACTGGGTGGCAAGGCCGCCGGGGGTGAGCCTGGGTGCCACCATTGTGTTCACGGGCAGCGTGTTGTAGAACCACTGCGGGAACTGCAACCAGGTCTTCACCCGCTGCACGAGTTGCTTTCCCGCTACCGCGTAACGCTTTTCGATCATCGCCCGCGTCAGAGCCGGCGGCGCGGTGCCAGCGGTGTCGGTTCTGGCGACGCTGATGTATCCCCGCTGCGCGGACCAGTCGTTATACACCTCGCGAACTAGCAACTGCGACGGGCTTTTTGGCGTGACGCGCCATTCGAAGGTCCCGTCGGAGGCGATGTCGAGCTCGCGATCGTCGAACGCCGCCTGGCTGACGGGCACATTGTCGTCGGTGTACTCCCCGCCGAGCATCTGGAAGCTCAGGTCCGTGGTGGTGCCGCGCTTACCGGCAACGACGTACTCGTGGCCGGGCTGCACACGGGTGCCGAAGTAGAGGGTGTCGGGGTTGTCCAGCCCCATCTTGGTGAACGGCCCGGTGCCCGACTGCATGAACGGATGGTCACGCTCGTAGTCGAAGGCCAAATGGGTGCATCCGGCGATACACCCCGCGAAATACTGCAGGCCCTCAAGCAGGTCGGCTTCGGATTCGATGAATTCAGCGGCGGCGACCAATTGCTCGGCCTCGGCGATCGCCTCGGTCAGTGGCTGGGAGTACACCCCTAGAAACTAGAACGTGTTCTCATTCGCGTCAACGTTCTCTACAGACAATCTGTTCGATATTTGGAACAGCAAGGTACATTTTTGACATGCCGAGCGCAGAATCGTCGGGCCGCGCGTCACCGCCCACCGAGCGAGTGGTGGCCATCCTCGACTTCCTCGCCCGCCACCCGCACGACCGGTTCGGGGTGTCCGAGCTGGCGCGTCGACTCGGCTTGAGCAAGCCCACCTGCCTCGGCATCGTCACCACGCTGACGGAGTCGGACTACCTCGTGCGCGATTCGCAAGACAAGAGCTACCGGCTGGGGCCGGCGCTGATCACGCTGGGTCACACCGCCCAGGAGTCGCTGCGGGTGGACCCGGCCGCCAGGGCGGAGCTGCGCCGGCTGTCGGCGATCTCGGACACCACCGCGGCGCTGTCGGCGGTGATCGAGGATCGCATCACGGTCCTCGAGCTCGTCGGACCACCGGGAGCAGACGTCGGGGTCAGGGTCGGTCAGAGCTACCCGTTCGCGCCGCCCGTCGGGCTGATGTTCGTGCTCTGGGACGACGTCGCCCTACGCGACTGGCTGGCCAAGGAGCCGACGATACCGCTGCGCGCCGACGACGAGCGGCTGGACCGCGTGGTGACCGAATGCCGCCGCACGGGCTACCTCGTGGAACGACTGACCCCGGCCGGGCGACGGCTCTATGCGCTGATGGCCGGGATGTCGAGCAGGCTGCCCGACGAACTACGCGCACTGCTCGGCGAGCTGATCGCCGACATCGGCGAACGGGTCTACCTACGCACCGAGAACGAATCCGGAGGGCAGCGCCGGCCCAAGCGTTTCGATATCAGCGTCATCTCCGCACCGGTGTTCGACCACCATCAGCGCCAGGCCATGGTGGTGTCGCTGCAGATCGGCACGGCACTGACCGACTCCGAGATCGCCAAGCGCGCCCGCGCGCTGACGGCCACGGCTGACGCCCTCACCAGCAGGCTCGGCGGAGCCAAGCCGACCTGGGTTGCCTAGACGTCTGCGAGCACCGTCAGGGCGTCGGTGGGCGACACCTGCATCCCGCACCGGTCCTTGAAGGCCGCCAGAGGCGCCTGGATCGCGCGAATGGCGTCGGCCTGATCCGGGTGCGCCTTGATGTAGTCGTCGAACTGCCCGACCGCGGTGAAGGCCGGCTGACGCGTTGCGTCGATCAACGCCTGATTGGCGTCCGGGTGAGCCGCGAAGTAGGTCGACAGCTTCGAAGTCACCGAACTGATGGTCGTCGCCAGCGTGGCGGCGTTGCAGTCGGAGGCAGCAGCCGGGGTCTGCGTGTCCTCGGGATCCGCACTGGCCGCGGGGATGGAGAACGCCGCGCAGGCCATGCCCGCCGCCAACGCTCCGTAGATGGTCCGGCGCGCAAGCGTCACGGCTGGGGTCATGAGATTCTCCTTGGTCGTGGGGTTCGTGTCACTGACGTTGATGTCGCCAGCGACGCGTTAAGTGTTACCAATGTTGCAGGCGAGACGTGGTTGGTAAAGCACTCATCGCGCCGGCGGAGAGTGCCGACGCGATGAGTGGTGCGAGCAAGGCTGGAAACTACTTGCCCGCGCTAGCTGTTAGACGCCCTGAAGGGCCTCCGAGATCGGCGTTGGCCGGACCACGATGCCGCACTGGCTGACCAGGTCAGCCGCAGGCTGGTTGATGGCCTTCAGCTCGGTCTCGACCTGCGGATTCTTGGCGAAGTAGGCGCGGTACGCCACCTGTGCCTCATCCGTGGGCTGCTTGGCGATCTCCGTCAGATCCTGGTTGGTCTGGGGATGAGCCTTGAGATACGTGCTCATCTGGGCCGACACCGTGCTGGAAGTATTGGCAGCACCACTGAACGTGCAGGTATCCGGCGTCGTCGGTGTCACAGGCTCAGCATTGGCGGTCGGCATGATGATCGCCGCAGATGCGACGCCACCAAGCAGGCCGCCTGCGAACATGCCGTACAGGCCGCGTCGAACGGTCATCTCGGACATCTTCATCAGAAAACACACTCCTATCGGTCTGCGATGTTCGATCGCACCCCGAGGCTTAACCGAATGCCCGCATCGCTAAACGACCCCGACCGCGCAGCGACAGCCCAAGCCGCGGCGTCGTCGCTGGGCAGCCACCGATAACGGGCCGCAGAAAAAAGTTGGTTAGCCGACCTAACGGGCGACGGTTTGACCGCTGTCCTGCTCGCGCTTGATCTCCAGCGCGATGTCGATCAGTTGGTCTTCCTGGCCGCCGATGAGCTTGCGCTGGCCGGCTCGGTGGAGCAGCTGGTGAGCGGGCACGCCGTAGCGCTCGGACTGGCGGATGGCGTGCTTGAGGAAACTGGAGTACACGCCGGAGTAGCCCATGATCAATGCGTTGCGGTCCAGCAGGCATTCCTGCGGCATCGCCGGTGCGACGACCTCCTCGGCGGCGTCGGCGATGTCGAAGAAGTCGATGCCGGTCTTCACGCCGATCTTGTCGAAGACGCCGATCAACGCCTCGACCGGCGCGTTGCCCGCGCCCGCACCGAACCGCCGGCACGACCCGTCGATCTGCTTCGCACCGGCCCGCACCGCCTCCACGCTGTTGGCGACCCCGAGGCCCAGGTTCTCGTGGCCGTGGAAGCCGACCTGTGCGTCGTCGCCGAGTTCGGCCACCAACGCGGCGACCCGGTCGGCCACGCCTTCCAGCACCAACGCGCCCGCGGAGTCGACGACGTAGACGCACTGGCAGCCCGCGTCGGCCATGATGCGGGCTTGTGCGGCCAGCTTCTCCGGGGAAATGGTGTGGCTCATCATCAGGAAGCCGACGGTTTCCAGCCCCAACTCGCGCGCAAGCCCGAAATGCTGGATCGACACGTCGGCCTCGGTGCAGTGGGTGGCGATCCGGCAGATCGAGCCGCCGTTGTTCTGCGCCTCCTTGATGTCTTCCTTGGTGCCGACACCCGGCAGCATCAGGAACGCGATCTTGGCTTCCTTCGCGGTCTCGGCCGCGAGCTTGATCAGTTCCTGCTCCGGGGTCTTGGAGAACCCGTAGTTGAAGCTCGACCCGCCGAGCCCGTCGCCGTGGGTGACCTCGATGACCGGAACGCCCGCCGTGTCCAAAGCCGCGACGATGGCCCCCACCTCGTCGGCGGTGAACTGGTGGCGCTTGTGGTGCGAACCGTCGCGCAGGGACGTGTCGGTCAACCGGATGTCCCAGATCGGGTTGAAGAAGATGTCGCTCATGCTTGGCCTCCTCCGGCCGTAGCTGTCTGCTCCTCGCGCGAGCGCTCGTCGGAAGCCCCCAGGGACTCCTTGGCGATTTCCTCGCCGACCTTGGTCGCTGCCGCGGTCATGATGTCCAGGTTTCCAGCGTAGGGCGGCAGGTAGTCGCCCGCACCCTCCACTTCGACGAACGTGGTCACCACCGCGTGTCCGCCGGAGTTGATCGATGGATCATCGAACTGCGGTTCGTTGAGCAACCGGTACCCGGGCACGTAGGTCTGCACCTCGGCGACGACGTCGCGGATGGACTGCGCGATCGCGTCGCGGTCGGCGTCCTCCGGGATGGCGCAGAAGATGGTGTCGCGCATGATCATTGGCGGATCAGCCGGGTTGAGGATGATGATGGCCTTGCCGCGCTTGGCGCCGCCGATCGTCTCCACACCCTTGCTGGTGGTCTTGGTGAACTCGTCGATGTTGGCCCGCGTCCCCGGTCCCGCCGACACCGAAGCCACCGACGCGACGATCTCGGCGTAGGGCACCTCGACGACGCGCGACACCGCGTACACGATCGGGATGGTGGCCTGTCCGCCGCAGGTGATCATGTTGACGTTCGGCGCGTTCAAGTGCTCACGCAGGTTCGCCGGCGGAATGACCGCTGGGCCGACGGCCGCCGGCGTCATGTCGATCGCCCGAATGCCGGCCTCGGCGTAGCGGGGCGCCGCCTCCCTGTGGACGTAGGCGCTGGTGGCCTCGAACAGCAGGTCCGGCTTCTCGTCGAGGCCCAAAAGCCAGTCCGCACCCTCGGCGCTGGTCTCCAGGCCGAGCTTGCGGGCGCGCGCGAGGCCTTCACTCTCGGGGTCGATGCCGACCATCCAGCGCGGCTCCAACCACTCCGAGCGCAGCAGCTTGTACAGCAGGTCGGTGCTGATGTTGCCGGATCCGACAATGGCGACGGATGCCTTCGGATGAGGGTGAGTCGGCATGTCCTCTTCTTTCATTTCTTTCATTCGAACGACAGGTGGACTGAACCCAGCCCGTCGAAGTCGGCGACGAATTCATCTCCAGGGGTGGCGTCGAACGCCTTGGTGCACGAGCCGGGCAGCACGATGTCTCCAGCCTTCAACCGGACTCCGAAACTGTCGACCTTGCGGGCCAGCCACGCCACGGCGGTAACCGGATTGCCCAGCACGGCGTCGCTGCGGCCGTTGGCGACGACTTCCCCGTTACGGGTCAGTACCGCGTCGATGTTCTGAATGTCGATGTCCTTCGGCGACACTCGGGCCTCACCGAGCACCCACCCCGCCGAGGAGGCGTTGTCGGCGATGGTGTCGCACAGCTTGATCTTCCAGTCCTTGATGCGGGTGTCGATCAGCTCGATCGCGGGCGCGAACGCGGCGGTGGCGGCCAGCACGTCGTCCTCGGTGCAGCCCTCCCCCGGCAGGTCGTCGGCGAGGACGAATCCGACCTCGACCTCGACCCTGGGATAGAGATACCGCGCCGGAGGCACCGGGCGGTCCTCGAACACCTGCATCTCGTCGAGCAGGTGCCCGTAGTCGGGCTCGTCGACGTTCATCATTTTCTGCATGGCCTCGGACGACAGCCCGACCTTGTGCCCGATCACCCGGGCGCCCTCGGCAACGCGCTGGCGGATGTTGATCAGCTGGATCTCGTAGGCATCGACGACATCGACGTCTGGGTAATCCGTGGTCAACGGGGCGATCGCAACCCGGCTGCGTTCGGCCTCCGCGAGGTCGGCGGCCAGCTCGTCGCGCACCTGGATAGTGAGCATTAGGCGAAGTCCCCTCGTATCTTCCGACCGGGCCAGTTGTTCGGCGGCGGGGCAATTCTATAACGTGTTCTACATGACAGGACAGGAGTTCGATGTCGTCGTGGTGGGGAGCGGCGCCGCCGGCATGGTCGCTGCCCTCACCGCCGCTCACCAGGGACTCTCAACAGTAGTCGTCGAGAAGGCGCCACACTATGGTGGATCGACCGCCCGATCGGGCGGTGGAGTGTGGGTCCCGAACAACGAGGTCCTCAAGCGCGACGGTGTAACCGACACGCCTGAAGCGGCCAGGACGTACCTGCACGCGATCATCGGGGACGTCGTGGAGCCCGAGCGCATCGACACCTACCTCGACCGTGGCCCCGAGATGCTGTCCTTCGTCCTGAAGAACACACCACTCAAGATGTGCTGGGTGCCCAACTACTCCGACTACTACCCGGAGGCCCCCGGCGGCCGCCCCGGTGGGCGATCCATCGAGCCAAAGCCGTTCGACGCCAAGAAGCTCGGTGCGGATCTGTCCGGTCTGGAGCCTCCCTACGGCAAGGTTCCCCTCAATGTCGTTGTGATGCAGCAGGATTATGTGCGGTTGAACATGCTCAAACGCCATCCGCGCGGCGTGCTGCGCAGCCTGAAGGTCGGTGCCCGCACCATGTGGGCCAAGGCGACGGGAAAGAACCTCGTCGGCATGGGGCGCGCACTGATCGCGCCGCTGCGGGTCGGCCTGCAGAAGGCCGGGGTGCCCGTCCGACTCAACACGGCGTTCACCGACCTGTATGTCGAGGACGGGGCCGTGCGCGGAATCTACGTCCGCGACACGAACGCGCCGGAATCGACTGAGCCCGTACTGATCCGGGCACGTCGCGGCGTGATCCTCGGCTCGGGCGGGTTCGAGAAAAACGAGCAGATGCGGGTGAAGTACCAGCGCGCTCCCATCACCACCGAATGGACGGTCGGCGCCAAGGCGAACACCGGTGATGGCATCATCGCAGGCGAAAAGCTCGGCGCCGCACTGGACATCATGGAGGACGCGTGGTGGGGGCCGACTGTGCCGCTGGTGGGCGCCCCGTGGTTCGCGCTGTCGGAACGCAATTCACCGGGCTCGATCATCGTCAACATGGCCGCGAAGCGGTTCATGAACGAGTCGATGCCGTACGTCGAGGCGTGCCATCACATGTACGGCGGCGAGTACGGCCAGGGTCCGGGTCCTGGCGAGAATATCCCGGCCTGGCTGATATTCGACCAGCAGTACCGCGACCGCTATATCTTCGCGGGACTGCAGCCGGGACAACGGATTCCGAAGAAATGGCTGGAGTCCGGCGTGATCGTGACGGCCGATTCGTTGGAGGAGCTGGCCGCGAAGGCGGGATTGCCCGCCGATGCGCTGGCCGAGACCGTGAACCGGTTCAACGGGTTCGCCCGCTCGGGTGTCGACGAGGACTACCAGCGCGGCCAGAGCGCCTATGACCGGTACTACGGCGACCCGACCAACAAGCCGAATCCCAACCTCGGCGAGATCAGCCACGGGCCGTACTACGCGGCCAAGATGGTGCCGGGTGATCTCGGCACCAAGGGCGGCATCGTCACCGATGTGCACGGCCGGGCCCTACGGGACGACGGGTCGGTGATCGACGGCCTCTACGCCGCAGGCAATGTCAGCGCCCCCGTGATGGGCCACACCTATCCAGGACCTGGCGGCACGATCGGCCCCGCGATGGCGTTCGGCTATCTGGCAGCGCTGCACATAGCCGGGAAGGCCTGACATGCCGATCAATCTCGACGAGGCACTAGGCGCGGAACTCGAACCAGCCGAATTCTCTTGGACCAGTAGCGATATCCAGCTCTACCATCTCGGCCTCGGTGCGGGCCAGGACCCGATGGACAAGCGCGAGCTCCGCTATCTCGTCGACGACACCCCGCAGGTGCTTCCGACGTTCGGCAACGTGGCTGCAAGTTTTCATGACACCAAGCCGCCGACGGTGAAGTTCCCCGGCATCGACATCGAACTCAGCAGGGTGCTGCACGCCAGCGAGGCGGTGTCGGCGGCCACGCCGATCCCACCGTCGGGGACCGGTGTTGCGGTCACCAAGTTCACCGACATCTGGGACAAGGGCAAGGCCGCGGTGATCTGGTCTACGACGACGGTCAGCACCCCTGAGGGCAAGCCGCTGTGGACACAGAAGCGGTCGATCTTCGCGCGCGGCGAGGGTGGATTCGGCGGCGAGCGCGGTCCTTCGACGTCGTCGGAGCCACCGGAGCGTGCACCGGACTTCGAACTGGCCATTCCAGTGTCGCCGCAGCAGGCGCTGTTGTACCGGATGTGCGGGGACCGCAACCCGCTGCACTCGGATCCCGAATTCGCCGCTGCCGCAGGCTTTCCCAGGCCGATTCTGCATGGGCTGTGCACCTACGGCATGACGTGCAAGGCAATGGTGGACGCCCTGCTGGACGGAGATACGTCGCGGGTCGGGAGCTACGGCGCCCGGTTCGCTGGTGTGGTGTTCCCCGGCGAGACGCTCAAGGCGAGCATCTGGAAAGAGGGCGACGGCTTTCAGGCGATTGTCAGCGCCCCCGAACGCGACGATGCGGTGGCGTTGGCGGGCGTTGAATTGGTGCCGGCCTGACCGCCAGTTACTCCGAGCCGACCCTTGAGATGGCCAGCGAGGCGACCGGTGAGCGCCATCAGGGTCAGCGTAGGATTCGCATAGCCGATGCCCGTCGAGAACACCGAGCCGCCGGCGACGTAGACGTTGGTGAGCCCGTGAATACGACAGTTTTCGTCTACGACACCGGATTTGGGATCGACGTGCATCCGCGTTCCTCGCATCGGATGGTGAAGACCGTAGAACACGGGCCTGAACGACCGATCCGAGTCGTACCATGGGCGGAGTCGACCGAGCCCGGCTGAATCAACCTTATCCGTGAAGATTTCGACCGACCGCCGAATATTCTGTTGATCGGCTTCTGACCAAAGATGCTCGAATCGTCACTCTTCTGCGACCGAGGTGATCGCGGTCATCAATGAGCGTGATTCTGTTGTCGCGGTGAGGTGTCTGCTCGAACGCGGCCCAGAATTCAAGCGCCCGGTGTTTGCTCGAGTCCGCAGCGGTTTGGGGATGACGGCGCGTTCGTCCGTGCGCATCCGCATGCCGTGGCCGCCACAAAAAAGAACAACCTTCATCACACGCTCCCTATTTGACGTGTATTGGTAAGACCGGCGGAGTCGGCGAGGGGTGTGCTGACTCCGCCGGCCATCGAAACGCGCCATGAGCGGCAGGCGCGTTGAGTCACCGATGGGAAAGGCGACGAAGCCGACGTGCAACGACGCGCTTTTCGATCTGGCACGAGACCGCGTCCCCTTTCTCTGGACTGCCACCGTCCGTGAGCAGATCCACACGTGTACAAATTTCTGCTAATTACCTGTACGCGTGCCGGCCCGCTCGAACGGCCCTTATGAAATTGGGAAGCTTCCACTCGTACTTTCGTACCGAAAGGCGACTCTAGCAAATTTTCGTTACAGCCGTGGTTCTATTCCGCAGACTGTCTTGCTGGACCGGCCGAAGTGCGACTCGCAAGCGATCGTCTACTAGGCATTTTGTCAATCCGGTTGAAGTTTACTGAGCGTCGACTTCACTTTTTCCTACGTCAAATTAGGCGTGAGCGTGCAGATCTAGCAATATTCCTAGCTTCAATAACCGAGATCTGGTGGGCCGGCGACTGCAACATCGCTGGCCCACGCCCGGTCGATCGCGATATGGCCCATGGCAAGGTTAGTTAGGGGAGGTTAAAGATTCGCCAGGTAGCGCTCGCGAAACTTTGTCGCGCACTCCTGCGCAATCGCCGCACCGCAGGCCCGCTAAGGGCGCGGCCCTGACCCGCTTCGTAACGCCTAGCCACAAGACGACGCAGAGCCTTTCAGCGCTGCATACAGAGGACTACTCAGCCCAGAATGAGCCCGGAGGTGGGCACTCCGGTACCGGCCGTCACGAGGACGTGCTCGACGTCGGGGACCGGGTTAACCGACGTCCCGCGCAATTGCCGCACACCCTCGGCGATCCCGTTCATGCCGTGGATGTAGGCCTCGCCGAGCTGGCCGCCGTGTGTATTGATAGGAAGTCGGCCGCCGACCTCGATCGCGCCGTCGGCGACGAAGTCCTTGGCCTCACCTTGGCCGCAGAATCCCAGCTCCTCCAGCTGAATCAGCGTGAACGGAGTGAAGTGGTCGTACAGAATCGCGGTCTGGATGTCGGACGGCGAAAGCCCGGATTGCTCCCACAACTGCCTGCCGACCAGACCCATCTCGGGCAGCCCCAGCTCGGGCCGGTAGTAGCTGACCATCGAGTACTGGTCCGGGCTGGAACCCTGCGAAGCCGCCTCGATGACCGCGGGCCGGTTCTTCAGATCCTTCGCCCGTTCCACCGACGTCACCACCAGCGCGACGCCGCCGTCCGTCTCCTGACAGCAATCCAGCAGCCGCAACGGTTCTGCGATCCACCGTGAATTCTGGTGGTCCTCAATGGTTATCGGCTTCTCGTAGAAGTACGCCTTGGGGTTCTTGGCGGCATGCTTGCGATCGGCCACCGACACCGCTCCGAAGTCCTTGCTCGTCGCACCGGACAGGTGCATGTAGCGCTTGGCGATCATCGCCACCTGCGCGGCGGGCGTGGACAGCCCGTGCGGATACGAGAACGAGTTGTCCACACCGGTCGAGTCGGCGTTCTCCACCAACCGCAGTTGCACCTGCCCGAACCGCTGGCCCGACCGCTCGTTGAAAGCCCGGTAGGCGACGACACAGTCCGCGACTCCGGTCGCGACGGCGATCGCCGCCTGCTGGACCGTGGCGCACGCCGCACCGCCGCCATGGTGGATCTTGGAGAAGAACTTCAAGTCGCCGATGCCCGTGGCGCGCGCGATGGCCACCTCGGTGTTCGAATCCATCGTGAACGTGACCATGCCGTCGACATCGGCAGGCGTCAGCCCAGCATCGTCGAGCGCATCCAATACGGCCTCGGATGCCAGCCGCAACTCACTACGGCCTGAGTTCTTGGAGAAGTCGGTGGCGCCGATCCCGACGATGGCCGCCTTACCGGAAAGGGAGCTGCTCATTCCTCGGCTCCCGCTCGCTCCGGTCCTCGCTCGTACCTCGCTGCGATCCTCACTCGCCCTCGCCTTCGGCCCATCAGGCGGTCCCCCCGATCGTCAACGTGGCGTTGGCGATGACGTGATCACCGAGACTGTTGCTGCCAACGACCTTCACGGTGATGAGCCCGTCCTCTACGGCAGTCACCTCGCCCTTGAACGTCACCGTGTCGTACGCATACCAGGGCACACCGAGCCGCAGCCCGATGGACTTGATGATCGCGTTCGGGCCGGCCCAATCGGTGATATAGCGCTGCACCAGGCCGGTGTCGGTGAGGATGTTGACGAAGATGTCTTTCGACCCCTTGGACTGCGCCTTGTCCCTGTCGTGGTGCACGTCCTGGTAGTCACGAGTGGCGATCGCGGTCGACACGATGAACGTGGGATCGCCGTAGAGGGACAGTTCAGGGAGCTTCGTCCCGACTTCGATCGTTGGTGCGCTCATCAGGCGGGCTCCCATGCGTACAGCGTCCATGCCGGGCCGCTGTCCCCTTCGGGGAAGTCGATATACATTGCGCGGACCGGCATTCCGATCTCCACAGTCGCGGGGTCGACATTTCGGAGCTCACCGAGCATCCGGACGCCTTCCTCGAGTTCGACGAGGGCGATGACGAACGGCAATGTGCGACCGGGCACCTTCGGCGCGTGGTGCACGACGAAGCTGAACACCGTGCCCTTGCCCGACGCCACGACATAGTCGATCGCGGCGTCCTTGTCCTGCCAGAGCGCAGGCACCGGCGGATGGTGCAGGGTGCCGTCCCCGCGCTTCTGGATCCGTAACTCGTGGGCACCGACCCCGTCCCAGAAGAACTTGGTGTCGCGCGACGACGCCGGCCGCATCATCGCATCCGCGTCGAGATCATCGGGGACCGGCGCAGCTCCCGATTGATCAGCATCGGCGGGCCTGAACTTCATGATGCGCCACATCATCTCGGCGACATCCTCGTCACCGACCTGCCAGCTGATCCGCTGGGTGATGAAGAAACCTTCACCGAGTGCGGTCTTCTTGGGTCCGACGACATCGGTCAACTCGGCAGTGACGCTGACCTCCTCGCCCGGTCGCAGGTACCGGTGGTAGGTCTGCTCGCAGTTGGTTGCGACCACGCCGATATACCCTGCGTCGTCGAACAACCCGAGGATCTTGGTGAGTGGGTCGTCGGGCGCACGCTCACCGCCCAGGCCTGCCATCGTCCAGACCTGGATCATCGCGGGCGGAGCAACGATGCCCGGATGGCCCGCGGCTTTGGCCGCGGGCTCGTCGACATAGATCGGGTTCTTGTCACCCATCGCGTCGAGCCAGTGGTCGACCATCGGCTGGTTCACCGGATGCCGACCGGCCCGTGGCTTGCTCTTTCCCTCGGCCTTGACCTTCTCGGCCGCCTGCTGAATGTCTTCGACGACACTCACCGCGGAACCCTCGGTACTTTCAGACCGGCGGCGGCGATCATCTCGCGCATCACCTCGTTCACACCTCCACCGAACGTGATCACCAGGTTCCGTTTGGTCTGGCTGTCGAGCCACTCGAGGAGTTCCGCGGTGTCCGGGTCGGCCGGATTACCGTGCGTTCCGACGATCTCCTCGGCCAGACGGCCGGCGTACTGAATACGCTCCGTGCCAAACACTTTCGTCGCCGCCGCATCGGCGACGTCGATGGTCTCGCCCGCCGCAGCCACCTGCCAGTTGAGTAACTCGTTGATCCGCCACATGGCCTTGAGCTCACCGAGTGAGCGCTTCACGTCGTCGTGGTCGAGAGGAGTGTCTCCGTTGCTCCCCGGCTTGGACGCCCATGTGTGTATGCGGTCATACAACGCCGCGAAGCGACCGGCCGGTCCAAGCATCACCCGTTCGTTGTTGAGCTGGGTGGTGATCAGCCGCCAGCCGCCGTTCTCCTCGCCGACGAGCATGTCGGCCGGCACCCGGACGTCGTTGTAGTACGTGGCGTTCGTGTGGTGCGCGCCGTCGGACAGGATCATCGGCGTCCACGAGTAGCCGGGATCCGTGGTGTCCACGATCAGCATCGAAATGCCCTTGTGCTTCGCGGCTTCCGGATCGGTCCGGCACGCGAGCCAGACGAAATCGGCGTCGTGGCCGCCGGTGGTGAAGACCTTCTGGCCGTTGACGATGTACTCGTCGCCGTGGCGGACCGCGCTGGTGCGCAACGACGCCAGGTCGGTGCCCGCCTCCGGCTCGGTGTATCCGATCGCGAAGTGCACCTCGCCCGCCAGGATGCCCGGCAGGAACTTCTTCTTCTGGAGTTCGGTCCCGTACGCCTGCAGCGTGGGCCCGACCGTCTGCAGTGTGACGGCGGGCAGCGGCACGTCGGCGCGGTGCGCCTCGTTGACGAAGATGGACTGCTCGATGGGTCCGAAGCCGAGGCCGCCGAATTCCTTGGGCCAGCCGACGCCGAGCTTGCCGTCGGAGCCCATCCGCTTGATCACCGCGCGGTAGGCCTTGCCGTGCCGGTCGGCCTCCATCTCCTTGGCCTCTTCACCGGAGATGAGATTCGAAAAGTACTCGCGTAGTTCGGCTTGCAGCTGCCGCTGCTCGGGGGTCAGTTCGATGTACATTGCGCTCCCACCAAGTCGAGACGGTGTGACGGGCCACCCAGCAGGCGGGTCAGGTCCTTGATCGTCGAGTAATAGCGGTCCATCGGGTAGGCGATGTCCATGCCCATCCCGCCGTGAAGGTGGTGGCAGAGCTGCATCACCGGGGGCGCCTGTGAGGCCAGCCAGTAGCCGAGGACGTCGAGGTCCTCGTCGGCGTCGCGGCCTTCGGACAGCCGCCATGTCACCGACGTCGCCACCAATGTCAGTGTGCGCGAAACGATGTAGACCTCGGCCAGCTGCGCGGCCACGGTCTGGAACGTCGACAGTGGCTTGCCGAACTGCTCGCGGTTGGCAACGTAGTCGGCGGTCAGGCGCAGGGCCCCGGCGACCAGCCCCGCCGCGAACGCCCCCATGGTGGCGAGCGCCAACTGGTTGACGCGTTTCGCCTGTGCGCCCGCCAGCACATCGTCGTCCGACACGGCGACGTCGGAGAAGGTGACCACGTATTCATCGGAATGATTGGAGGTCGGCGTCTTGGTAGCCGCGACACCGTCGGCCTTCGCCGACACCACTACAACACCGGTGTCGGCGGTCACGATCATCCAGTCCGCTTGGCCCGCATAGGCAACGCCGATCTTCGTGCCGTTGAGCCGTCCGCCCGCGAGCGTCACCGCAGGCCTCTCCGGAAGGGCAGCGCCCGGCTCGTTGAGGGCCGGCGTCACGACCGAGCCCTTGGCGACCCCGGCGAGATAGCGGTCCTGCTGTGGCTCGGATGCCAAATCCAGGAGCACGACGGTGGCGCCGAGAACGGCCAATGCAGGGCCGGTGGTGCCGCGCCTGCCGATCTCGGTGAGTGCCGTCGCGAGCTCGGGAAGCCCGACGCCATCGCCGCCGAGGCGCTCAGGCACGCCAAGAGCCGTCACACCGCCTGCGACCAGTGCTTCCCAGCTGTTGTCGCGGTCCAGCACCGACGTCACCACGTCGGCGACAGCCTGCTGTTCCGGGTCCGGTGCGAAGTCCAACCGAATCCTCCTTGATTCGAGAATGCCTCAGTGTGCGGCGGGCAACTTACCGGTGTAGTCCACCTGCCAGTGCTTGATGCCGTTGAGCCACCCTGACCGTAGCCGCTCGGGCTCGCTGATCGGCTTGAGGTCGGGCATATGGTCCGCGACCGCGTTGAAGATCAGGTTGATCGTCATCCTGGCCAGGTTCGCGCCGATGCAGTAGTGCGCACCCGTGCCGCCGAACCCGACGTGGGGGTTCGGGTCGCGCAGGATGTTGAACGAGTGCGGGTCGTCGAAGACCTCTTCGTCGAAATTGGCTGAGCGGTAAGACATCACAACCCGCTGGCCCTTCTTGATCTGCACGCCGGCCAGCTCGGTGTCCTCCAGCGCGGTGCGCTGGAATGCCGACACGGGTGTGGCCCAGCGGATGATCTCGTCGGCGGCGGTCGCGGGACGGTCCTTCTTGAACAGCTCCCACTGGTCGGGGTTGTTCGCGAACGCGATCATGCCGTGGGTGATCGAGTTGCGGGTGGTCTCGTTGCCTGCCACCGCGAGCATGACGACGAAGAAACCGAACTCGTCGTCGGAGAGCTTCTCGCCGTCGATGTCGGCCTGAATCAGTGCGGTGACGATGTCGTCGCTGGGCTTCTTATGCCGCTCGTCCGCCATGGCCATTGCGTACATGATCAGTTCCATCGACGACTGCGCCGGATCGACGTCGGCGTACTCGGGGTCCGTGCCGCCCGTCATCTCGTTGGACCAGCGGAACAGCTTGTCGCGGTCTTCCTGCGGTACCCCGAGCAGGCCGGCGATGGCCTGCAGCGGCAGCTCGCACGACACCTGCTCGACGAAGTCCCCGGTCCCCCCGGCGACCGCGCTCTTGGCGATGTTCTGCGCCCGTTGGCCGAGTTCCTCCTCCAGGCGACCGACGGCGCGGGGGGTGAACCCGCGCGAGATGATCTTGCGCAGCCGGGTGTGGTGCGGCGCGTCCATGTTGAGCATGACGCTGCGCTGCAGTTCGACGGCTTCCCGCGTCATCTCCTGCGGCCACGCCGGAATCGCACCGTTCATCCAGCTGGAGAACACATCGCTGCGCTTCGACACCTCTTTGACGTCGGCGTGCTTGGAGACGATCCAGTAGCCCTTGTCCTCGAAGCCGCCCGTGCCGCCGGGCACATCCACCCAATGGATAGGCTCGGACTTGCGCAGCTCGGCGAGTTCCTCGACGGGAAGACCCTTGAGGTTGACGTCGGCGTCGAGGAAGTCGAAGCCGTCGGGCAGATTCGGGCAAGCCATAGGTGAGAACTCCTTATTGCAACGTGTTCTAGTGCCAGTAAAACATGGCTCCTGCGCAGATCAAAGGCGTGGCTGCATCCTCGCTTGTCAGAGTAATGAAACGTGTTCTAGCCTGACGGGATGGGTAACCCTGTAATCGTTGAGGCCACCCGCAGCCCGATCGGCAAGCGGAACGGATGGTTGTCGGGCCTGCATCCGACCGAGCTTCTCGGCGCGGTGCAGAAGGCAGTCGTCGAGAAGGCGGGCATCGATCCCGCCGAGGTCGAGCAGGTCATCGGTGGGTGCGTGACTCAGTTCGCCGAGCAGTCCAACAACATCAGCCGGGTGGCGTGGCTGGTTGCCGGTTTGCCCGAGCACGTCGGCGCGACCACCGTGGACTGCCAGTGCGGCAGCGGGCAACAGGCCAACCACCTGATCGCCGGGCTGATCGCAGCCGGGGCCATCGACGTCGGCGTCGCCTGCGGCATCGAGGCGATGAGCGTGATCGGGTTGGGTGCCAACGCAGGCCCCGACCGCACGGTGCTCCGGCCCGCGTCGTGGGACATCGACCTGCCGGACCAGTTCACCGCCGCCGAGCGCATCGCCAAGCGCCGGGGCATCACCCGCGAGGACATCGACGAGTGGGGCTTCCAGTCGCAGCGCAGAGCCAAGCAGGCTTGGGCCGAGGGCCGGTTCGACCGTGAGATCAGCCCGATCGAGGCGCCGGTCCTCGACGAGCAGAAGCAGCCGACGTCGGAGCGCGCATTCGTGACCCGCGACCAAGGGCTGCGCGACACCACCCTGGAGGGCCTGGCGTCGCTGAAGCCGGTGATCGACGGCGGCATCCACACCGCGGGCACGTCGTCACAGATTTCCGACGGCGCCGCCGCGGTGCTGTGGATGGACGAGGACAAGGCCAAGGCGCTCGGGCTCCGGCCGCGGGCGCGGATCGTCAGCCAGGCGTTGGTCGGCGCGGAGCCGTACTACCACCTCGACGGACCCGTGCAGTCCACCTCCAAGGTGCTGGAGAAGGCCGGGATGAAGATGGGCGACATCGACATCACCGAAATCAACGAGGCGTTCGCGTCCGTCGTGCTGTCGTGGGCCCGGGTGCACAACCCGGACATGGACAGGGTCAACGTGAATGGCGGCGCGATCGCGCTCGGCCATCCTGTCGGCAGTACGGGCAGCAGGCTGATCACCACGGCCCTGCACGAGCTGGAGCGCACCGATCAGAGCACCGCGCTGGTCACCATGTGTGCCGGCGGGGCGCTGTCCACCGGCACCATCCTCGAGCGGATCTGATGGCCGAGACCGACGTCAACACCCAGGCAAAACAGATCGCGGCCGCCAAGGCCTACATCGACGCGCTGGTCAGCCACGACGCGAGCACAGTGCCGTTCGCCCCGGGCTGCACCCGCATCGAATTCGGGGTCAAGACGGGATTCTCGGGAGAACACTTGCGCCGCAGCCTGAATCGCGGCCCGCAGTACCGTGTCATCCAGTCGGCGACGACGCCGGAGTTCACGGTTGACGGGGATCGGGTCCTGGCTCGATTCGATCTGGTCACCAAGCCCTCGCTCGCCGGTCGCCGGGTCGCCGCCCACGTCGACGAGACATTGCTGATCCCCGCCGACGACGGCCAGATTCATCACATCCGGGCGATCGTCCGCCCGTTTCTGATCACGTCCTAGGATGGCCGCCATGACGGCGGCATACGACCTGCACTTCTACTTCGATCCAGTCTGTCCATTCGCGTGGATGACCAGCAAGTGGGTGCGCATGGTCGCCGAACAGCGCGAGTACCACGTGGACTGGCGATTCATCTCGCTGCGAATTCTCAACGCGCACATCGACTATGACGCGCACTTTCCGCCGGAGTACGAGGCCGGGCACACCGCGGGCCTGCGGCTGCTGCGGGTCGCCGCACGCACGCGTGCCGAGCACGGCCGTGCCGCCGTCGGCCCGCTGTACTCGGCGATCGGCACCCGCATCTTCGACACGTCACGCGAGGTCGACCCGCTGTCGGGGGCCGATCAGAGCGCGCGCCGCGTGCTGGAGCCGCTACTGGACAACGCCCGACTGCCCAGGGAGCTGGCCGACGCGCTCGACGACACGTCGTGGGACGAGCCGATTCGCGCGGAGACCGACGAGGCTCTCGCCCTGACAGGTCGCGACGTCGGCACGCCGATTCTGCATTTCCAGCCGCCCGACGGCACGGCGTTCTTCGGCCCGGTGATCAGCAGGCTGCCCAGTCCCGACGACGCAGGTGCGTTGTGGGACCACGTCGTCGCCCTCGCCGAGTTCGGCGGTTTCGCCGAGCTCAAGCGCAGCCTGCGGGAACGACCTCAGCTGGCCAGCTTCGGTGTCGACACCGAATCAGTTGGTAAACAAGAGGATTGGCACGGCGGAAGCCGACGTCTCAAGAAGTGACCTGTTAGGCGCCGAACACCGGCACCGGCGGACGCGCTTTCGCCAGCAGATCGTTGACCACCGCGCCCAATTCTGCGGGATCCCATCGAGCGCCCTTGTCGACCTGCGGTCCGTGGGCCCAGCCCTCTGCGACGCGCACGATGCCGCCCTCGACCTCGAACATCCTGCCGGTGACATCGCGTGACTCGACGCTGCCCAGCCACACCACCAGCGGCGAGATGTTCTCCGGCGCCATGGCGTCGAAGTCGTTGCCCTGAGTGGCCATCATGTCGGCGAAGACCGTCTCGGTCATGCGCGTGCGCGCGGACGGGGCGATCGCGTTGACGGTGACGCCGTAGCGGCCCATCTCGGCGGCGGCCACCAGCGTCATGGCTGCGATGCCCGCCTTCGCGGCGCTGTAGTTCGCCTGCCCGACGCTGCCCTGCAGACCCGCACCCGAACTGGTGTTGATGATGCGGGCATCGGGGGTGTTTCCCGCCTTGGACTGGGCGCGCCAGTAGGCTGCGGCGTGGCGCATCGTGGCGAAGTGCCCCTTCAGATGCACGGCGATCACGGCGTCGAATTCCTCTTCGCTGGTGTTGGCGAACATCCGGTCGCGGACGATGCCGGCGTTGTTCACCAGGACGTCCAACCCACCGAAGGTGTCGACGGCGGTCTGGATGAGGCCTTCGGCCTGCGCCCAGTCGGACGACGTTGGCGCCGCTGGCGACTGCTTCGCCACCGGCAGAGGTGATTTCGTCGACGACGCCCTGTGCGGCGCTGCCGCCGCCTGCAGGCGACCCGTCGAGACCGACTCCGATGTCGTTCACCACGACGCGCGCCCCTTCGGCGGCGAACGCCAGCGCATGCGCGCGCCCGATACCGCCACCCGCACCCGTCACGATGACCACGCGGCCGTCGAGCAGTCCCATATCTGTTGTCTCCTTGATTATTTGATGTCAGCTGTCGTGGTGGCCAGGTAGTGCGGCGGCTCGCCACCGCCGTGCACTTCGAGCGATGCGCCACTGATGTACGCCGCCGCGTCGGACGCCAGGAAGGCCGCGGCCCAGCCGACGTCGGCCGGTGTCGCGAGCCTGCCGAGCGGCACGTTCTTCGAGATCGCCGCGATGGAATCCGCGTCGCCGTAGAACAACTCGGACTGCTCGGTCTCGACCATGCCGACGACCACCGAGTTCACCCGGACCTTCGGTGCCCACTCGACCGCGAGCGTGCTCGTGATGTTCTCCAAACCCGCCTTGGCGGCGCCGTAGGCGACGGTGCCCGGCGTGGGACGCCTGCCGCTGACGCTCGCCACGTTCACGATCGACCCGCCGCTCTCCTGGTTCTGCATCACCGCGTTGGAATGCGTCGAAACAGACAGCGGCCCAAGCAAGTTGAGCTCGATGATCTTCGCGCTGAATTTGGCCGACGCCTCGGCGGCGGGAACGTAGGGCGATCCACCGGCATTGTTGACCACTACGTCGAGGCGGCCGTGCTTGCCGACGATGGCCTCGATGAGCGACTTCACCGAGTCGTCGTCGCGGACGTCGCACGGGAGGAAGTCGTAGGGCAGCCCTTCGACGGGGCGCCTGGCGCACGTCACGACCGTGGCGCCTTGGTCGGCGAAGACGGCGCTGATCCCGGCGCCGACGCCGCGCACACCGCCGGTCACGAGGACGACCCGGCCACTCAGTTGCAGGTTGATGCCCGTCAAACCAGCACTGTCAGCTCCGTCGGTCACTGTGCTAGCGTACCAAGCAAGTGCTTGCTTAGGTAGCCGCCCCCCAGCAGGAGTCATTGATGACAATCACCACCAAATCGGTCGAGCCGAGCATCGTCTCGGTAACCGTCGACTACCCGCCGGTCAATGCGATCCCGTCCCGCGGCTGGTTCGAGCTCGCCGACGCCATCACGGCCGCGGGCCGCGACCTGTCCACCCACGTAGTGATCCTGCGGGCCGAAGGCCGCGGCTTCAACGCCGGAGTCGACATCAAGGAGATGCAGAAAACCGAGGGCTTCACCGCGCTCATCGACGCCAACCGCGGCTGCTTCGAGGCCTTCCGTGCGGTGTACGAGTGCGCGGTGCCCGTCGTGGCCGCAGTCAACGGTTTCTGCGTCGGCGGCGGCATCGGCCTTGTCGGCAACGCCGACGTGATCGTCGCCTCCGACGACGCCACGTTCGGCCTGCCCGAGGTTGAGCGCGGCGCTCTCGGCGCGGCCACCCACCTGTCCCGTCTGGTGCCGCAGCACATGATGCGCCGGCTGTTCTTCACAGCCGCGACCGTCGACGCCGCGACCCTGCATCACTTCGGGTCGGTGCACGAAGTGGTGCCGCGCGCCGAACTCGACGAGGCCGCCCTTCGGGTCGCACGCGACATCGCGTCGAAGGACACCAGGGTCATCCGCGCGGCCAAGGAGGCGCTCAACCTGATCGACGTCCAGAAGGTCAACTCCAGTTACCGTATGGAGCAAGGCTTTACGTTTGAGCTCAACCTCTCGGGAGTATCCGACGAGCACCGCGACGCGTTCGCCGGAACCGCGAAGAAGGACGACAAATGACGGACAAGCGGACCACGCTCGACGATGCTGTCTCCTCGATCGAGAGCGGCATGACCATCGGCATCGGCGGCTGGGGGTCACGACGCAAGCCGATGGCATTCGTGCGGGCACTCTTGCGGACCGACGTCACGGACCTGTCCGTTGTGTCCTACGGCGGCCCCGACATCGGTTTGCTCTGCTCGGCGGGCAAGGTCAAGCGGGTCTACTACGGCTTCGTGTCGCTGGACTCGGCGCCGTTCTACGACCCCTGGTTCGCCAAGGCGCGCACGACTGGGTCGATCGAGGCGCGCGAGATGGATGAGGGCATGCTGCGGTGCGGCTTACAGGCTGCGGCGCAACGGCTTCCGTTCCTGCCGATCCGCGCAGGCCTCGGCAGCGACGTCCGCGCGTTCTGGGGCGACGAGCTCAAGACCGTGAAGTCGCCGTATCAAACCGGCGGCGGCTACGAGGAGCTCATTGCGATGCCCGCGCTGAACCTCGACGCGGCGTTCGTGCATCTGAATATCGGCGACGAACGGGGCAATGCGGCCTACACCGGCATTGACCCGTACTTCGACGACCTGTACCTGATGGCCGCGCAGAAGCGCTTCCTTTCGGTGGAACGGGTGGTGCCGACGGGCGAGCTCGTGAAATCCGTTCCACCGCAAGCGCTGCTGATCAACCGGATGATGGTGGATACAGTGGTCGAAGCGCCCAACGGCGCCCACTTCACCACCACCGAACCCGACTACAAGCGGGACGAGAAGTTCCAGCGGCACTACGCCGAAGCGGCCGCGTCGGACGAGACGTGGCAGGAGTTCGTCACCACATACCTGTCGGGCGACGAGGCCGACTACCAAGCGGCGGTGCGAAAGTTTCAGGCCGCGCACGCAAGGAGCGCAAAGGAGGCGGCGGCCAAGTGATTTCAGTGAGCCGCGCAGAGGTTTGCGCCGTCGCGTGCGCCGAATTGTTCCGCGACGCCGGCGAGATCATGGTCAGCCCGATGGCGACCATGGTGTCGATCGGCGCACGGCTGGCCCGGCTGACGTTCTCGCCCGACATCCTGCTCACCGACGGCGAGGCCCGGCTTTTGGCCGACACGCCCGCAATCGGAGCGGCGGGCGCCATCGAGGGTTGGATGCCGTTCGGGCGGGTCTTCGAGACGCTGGCCTGGGGACGTCGCCACGTGGTGATGGGCGCGAACCAGGTTGACCGGTACGGCAACCAGAACCTGTCGGCGTTCGGTCCTCTGCAGCACCCGACCCGCCAGATGTTCGGTGTGCGAGGCGCGCCGGGCAACACCATCAACCACGCCACCAGCTACTGGGTCGGCAGCCACTCCAAGCGGGTGTTCTGCGCTCATGTCGACGTGGTGTCCGGGATCGGTTGGGACAAGGTCGATCCCGACAACCCGGCATACCGATTCGTCAACGTCTACCGGGTGGTGTCGAACCTCGGCGTTTTCGACTTCAACGGCCCCGACCACACCATGCGGGCGTTGTCACTGCACCCCGGCATCGAGCCGGACCAGGTCGCGGAGAACACCTCCTTCGAGGTGCACGGGCTGGCCGATGCGGAGCAGACCCGGCTGGCGACGGGCGACGAGCTGAAGCTGCTCCGTGAGGTGATTGACCCCAAGGCACTGCGGGACAAGGAAATCCGGTCATGAGTCGGCTACGCACGCCACTGACTGAACTGGTGGGCATCGAGCACCCGGTGGTCCAGACCGGGATGGGCTGGGTGGCAGGTGCGAGGCTGGTGGCGGCGACGGCCAATGCCGGCGGTCTCGGCATCCTGGCCTCGGCCACGATGACCCTGGACGAGCTGCAGACCGCCGTCACCAAGGTGAAGTCCACGACTGACAAGCCGTTCGGCATCAACATCCGCGCAGACGCGGGCGATGCAATCGACCGGGTGGACCTGCTCATCCGCGAGGGCGTGAAGGTGGCGTCGTTCGCGCTGGCGCCGAAGCCGGATCTGATCGCCAAGCTGAAAGAGGCCGGCGTCGTGGTGATCCCGTCGGTCGGCGCGGCCAAGCACGCCAAGAAGGTCGCGGGCTGGGGTGCCGACGCCGTGATCGTGCAGGGCGGAGAAGGCGGCGGCCATACCGGTCCGGTGGCAACCACGCTGCTGCTGCCGTCCGTGCTCGACGCAGTGGACATCCCCGTGGTGGCCGCGGGCGGATTCTTCGACGGACGCGGCCTTGCCGCTGCGCTGTCTTACGGTGCGGCGGGGGTCGCGATGGGCACGCGCTTCCTGTTGACGTCCGACTCCACCGTGCCCGACACCGTGAAGCAGCGATACCTGGAGGCCGGGCTGGATGGCACCGTGGTGTCCACCCGCGTCGACGGCATGCCACACCGCGTGCTGCGAACGGGGTTGGTCGAGAAGCTGGAAAGCGGTTCGCGCATGCGCGGTTTCAGCGCGGCGCTGCGCAATGCGCAGAAGTTCAAGAAGATGTCGAAGATGACGTGGCGGTCGATGATCAGCGACGGCCTCGAGATGCGGCACGGCAAGGAGCTGACCTGGTCGCAGGTGGTGATGGCGGCCAACACCCCGATGCTGTTGAAGGCGGGGCTTGTCGAGGGCAACACCGACGCCGGTGTGCTGGCGTCGGGCCAGGTCGCGGGCATCCTTGCCGACCTGCCGTCGTGCGCGGAGCTCATCGAGACCATCGTCGGCGATGCCGTCAAACACTTGCAGGCCGCCGCCGCGCTGGTCGACTGAAGGCTATTGCTTAATTTGTCGATATTGAAGCTATACTCTTCATATGTCGAAGGTGAAGACTAACACTTCATCAAACATGCGGGCGACCCTCATCGGTGACGTCGTGGGTTCGCGCGCGCTCGCGGACCGCTCCGGGGTGCACCGGATGGTGAACCGCGCCCTTCGCGAGGTCGCCGACGACGCGATCGACCCGCCCGCGTTCACGGTCGGCGACGAATTTCAGGGTGCATTCACGAGTGTCGGCCAGGCGATCGATGCGGCGCTTTCGCTTCGGCTGGCCATCGCGCCCGATATCGACGTGCGGTTCGGCATCGGCTGGGGCGCGGTGACCATGCTCGACGAGCCCGCGGGCATTCAGGACGGCCCGGGCTGGTGGGCGGCCCGTGAGGCGATCGAGTGGACGGCGTCGGCTCAGCGCCAACCCGGTCTGGCACTGGTGCGGACGTCATTTCGGGCCACCGGCGACACCCGCGCCGACGTGGACGCGATCAACGCCGCGCTGATGTGTCGGGACCACCTGCTTGGATCGCTGGATGACCGGTCGACACGGATTGTGAAGGCGTTGTTGAACAAGCAGACCAAGAAGGACATCGCCACCACCGAAGGGATCAGCCCCTCGGCGGTGTCGCAGCGCGCCGGCCGTGACGGTCTCGACCTGATCGTGTTGGCGTCGCAGTACCTGCGGAGCGTGCCATGAGCGCACTGGCGGTCATGCTGATCGCGATGGGCATCGCCGACGGAGTTCGACGACTCACCAGCGTCGGGTGGCTGCCGCCGGTGGTCGCGCCCCTGGTGGTGGTCACATTCGCGGCGCTGTCCGGGCTGTGGCACCTTGGCGACTTTCCGCTGTTGGCGATCGCCGCGGCCGCCGGTATCGGATGGGTCATGCTGTGTGGCCGCGCCGAGCGAACCGGCGAACACCAGGGTGCGCCGCTGGCGGTGTTCGGAGTCGCACTCGCGGCGTTGATCCTGTTGTCCGGCTGGGGTTCTGACGTTGCCGGCCTGGTCGGACGGTGGACATCTTGGGTCGACGTCCCAGGGATCGGCGGAGTCAGCCCGAACCGGTTGCTGATGGTCGTCGGAGTGGTGCTGCTGCAGTTCGTCACTGGCAATCAGTTGGTGCGGCTGGTACTCAGCTCGGTCGGCGCGATGAAACCGGAGGGCCAGCCGCAGCCGTCGGACAAGCTCAAAGGCGGTCGGCTGCTCGGCCCGATGGAACGGGTGCTGATCCTGGGGCTGGGTCTGGCCGGTCAGCTCGCCGCCGCGACCGCCGTCGTCGCCGCCAAGAGCATCATCCGGTTCCCAGAGATCAACGCGCAGAAGGCCCGCGAGAACGGCAACATCGGGATCGATGACGTCACCGAGTACTTCCTCGTCGGCAGCTTCGCCAGCTGGATCATCGCGCTTGGCGGGCTCGCCCTGGCGCAGTAGCGCGAATCACGTCCACGGCACGTCGAGCGGTCCTAGGGTGCTGCCCATGAAGATGAACGCCGCCGTCCTCTGGGGGGTCAACGAGGACTGGTGTATCGAGGAACTCGAGCTCGATGGGCCGCAGGAAGGCGAGGTCCTGGTGTCCTTCGAGGCGACCGGGCTGTGCCACACCGACCATCACGTCCGCGCCGGCGACAGTCCAGGCCCGCTGCCGATGATCGGCGGGCACGAGGGCGCTGGGGTCGTGCAGGAGGTCGGGCCAGGGGTCAGGGATCTCAAGCCCGGCGATCACGTGGTGACGTCGTTCATACCGGCGTGCGGTCGCTGCCGCTGGTGTGCGACCGGACGTCAGAACCTGTGCGACCTGGGCGCGATGCTGGCCAGCGGTACCCAACTCGACGGAAGCTACCGGCGTCACATCGGCGATCAGGATGTCAGTGTCATGATGCTGCTGGGCACGTTCGCGCAATACGGCACCGTATCGGAAGCCTCGCTGGTAAAGATCGACGACGACCTACCCCTGTCGCGGGCCTGCCTCGTCGGCTGCGGAGTCACCAGCGGATGGGGCTCGGCAGTCAATACCGCAGACGTCGCTCCCGGCGACACCGTGGCGGTGATCGGCTGCGGCGGCGTCGGTAGCGGCGCGATTCAGGGCGCGCGACTGGCCGGGGCGGAGAAGATCATCGTGGTCGACACCGTAGAAGGCAAGCGGGATAAGGCGTTCCAGTTCGGCGCGACGCACTTCGCCACGTCGATGCCCGAGGCCACCGCCCTCGTCGCCGAGTTGACGCGTGGCGTGATGGCCGATTCAGCGTTGCTCACCGTCGGACTGGTTGAGGGCCCGATGATCGGCGAGGCGCTCGACGTCGTGCGTAAGGGCGGCGCGGTGGTGCTAACGGCTGCCGCGGCGCTGGCCGATGTCACTCCGACACTGCCTATGTTGATGTTCACCCTTTTTCAGAAGCGCTTGCTGGGCAGCCTGTATGGAGAAGCCAACCCGCGGGCCGACATTCCCAGGCTGCTGAGCTTGTACCGCGAGGGCAAGCTGCTTCTCGACGAGGCGGTCACCACCGAGTACAAACTCAACGGCATCAATGAGGCCTACGACGACATGCTTGCTGGACGCATCATCCGTGGCGTCGTCATCCACGACCACTGACGCGGTTCTTCATTGAGCGTTACAGCCGTTCGATGATGGTGACGTTGGCAGTCCCGCCGCCCTCGCACATCGTCTGCAGACCGTAGCGGCCGCCGGTGCGCTCCAGCTCGTTGAGCATCGTGGCGAACAGTTTGGCGCCGGTCGCCCCCAGCGGATGACCCAGCGCGATGGCGCCGCCGTTCGGGTTGACCTTCTCCGGATCGGCCTTGATCTCCTTCAACCAGGCCAGTACAACCGGCGCGAAGGCCTCGTTGATCTCGACGGTGTCGATGTCGTCGATCGACAGCCCGGTCTTCTCCAGCGCGTACCGCGTGGCGGGGATCGGCCCGGTCAACATCAACACCGGATCGGCACCGCGCGCACTGATGTGGTGGATTCGGGCCCGGGGGGTCAGGTTGTGGTCCTTGACAGCCTGCTCGGAGGCCAGCAGCACCGCACTTGCGCCATCGGAGATCTGGCTCGCCACCGCCGCGGTCAGCCGACCACCTTCAGTCAGAGGTTTCAGTGCAGCCATCTTCTCCAGGGTCGTCTCACGTGGACCCTCGTCGATGCGGAAGTCGCCGACGCCGATGACTTCGTTGTCGAAGTGGCCACCCCGGATCGCCGCGAACGCACGCTGGTGGCTGGTCAGCGCGAACTGCTCCATCTCCTCGCGAGAGATGTTCCATCTCTCGGCGATCAGCTGGGCGCCGCGGAACTGGGAGATCTCCTCGTCGCCGTAGCGATGCCGCCAGTTCTCCGACTCGTTGGTCGGGGACGTGAACCCGAACTCCTTGCCGACGACCATCGCCGACGCGATCGGGATCTGGCTCATGTTCTGCATGCCGCCGGCCAGTATGATGTCCGCGGTGCCCGACAGGATCGCTTGCGCGCCAAACGAAATCGCCTGCTGGCTCGACCCGCATTGGCGGTCGACCGTGACACCCGGCACCTCTTCGGGGTAGCCGGCGGCCAGCCATGCATTGCGGCCGATGTTTCCGGCTTGTCCGCCGAGCGCGTCGACGCAGCCGACGATGACGTCGTCGACCGCACCCGGATCGACGTCGACCCGGTTGAACAGACCGTGGAATGCGTGCACGCCCAAGTCGATCGGGTGCACGCCCGCCAACGAGCCGTTCTTCTTACCGACGGGGGTCCGCACTGCGTCGACGATGTACGCCTCGGGCATATCTATTCTCCTTCACGATTGCCGGCGGTAATTCCGCCGAGGACTACGGCGAGGTACTGCTTGCCGACCTGTTCGGCAGTCAGCGGTCCGCCCGGTTGATACCAGCGGACCGAAACCCAGGTGGTGTCGCGGATGAACCGGTACACCAGGTCAACGTCGAGATCGGGGCGAAAGCATCCTTCCTCCACACCGTCGTTGAGCACGTCGACCCACATCTTTCGCTGCTCTTGGTTGCGGGCCTCTAAGAAGTCGAACTGCGGCAGCGACGAGAGCCGCTTGGCTTCGTCCTGATAGATGACGACCTGGGCGTGCCGATGCTCGATTGCCTCGAATGACGCCATGAACAGTCCCTTTAGGCGCTCGAGTGGACTGGGCTCGGTGTCGACGATCTCCTGATATCGATCGAACAGCCAGTCCAGAAAGTCCCGCAGAACTTCCTCCACCATCTGTTCCTTGCTCTTGAAGTGGTGGTACAGACTGCCGGACAGGATGCCCGCCGAATCGGCGATGTCGCGCACCGTGGTCGCGCGCAGGCCGCGCTCGGCGAACATCGTCGCGGCGAGCTCGAGAAGCTCGTCGCGCCTACTCACCGAAGGAGGGCCTGACTGCTGCGTCATGGGTGTTGACTCGATACCGAAATCACTTCTCCGGTCAGGTAACTGGAGTACTCGCTGGCCAGGAACGCGATGGTGGCAGCCACTTCCCACGGCTCGGCGGCCCGGCCGAACGCCTCGCCCTCCGACAGCCGGTCAAGGAGCTCAGACGAACTCGTCTTCTCCAGGAACTTGTGCCGGGCGATGCTCGGCGACACCGCATTGATCCGGACCCCGTAGTCGACGGCTTCGATTGCGCTGCAACGGGTCAGCGCCATCACGCCTGCCTTGGCAGCCGCGTAGTGTGACTGCGAATGCTGAGCCCGCCAGCCCAACACGCTGGCGTTGTTGACGATCACGCCGCCGTGGCCGGCATCCCGGAAGTACCGCAGCGCGGCGCGGGTGGATCGCATCACCGACGTCAGTGTGACGTTGAGAACCCGGTCCCACTCTTCGTCGGTCATGTCGATGACCGGTGTCTGGCCGCCGAGGCCCGCATTGTTGACGAGCACGTCGAGCCGTCCCATCCTCGCGGTCGTCGACGAGATGAGCGCATCGATCTGTGCGGTCGACGTGACATCGCACACCACGCTCTCCACCCGCCCGAGACCAAGCTCCGCGAGTTGGTCGCGCGTCTCACCCAGGCGGCGTTCGTGGTGGTCGGAGACGACGACGTCGGCGCCCTCGGCCAGCGCGCGACGCGCCACCGCAGACCCAATTCCGGTACCCGCCGCAGCGGTCACGACGACGACCTTGCCGGTCAGAAGTCCGTGCCCGTCAATCTCTTTCGGCGCTTCGGCCAGGGTCATCCCTTGACCTCCCTGGGTAGGCCGAGCACGCGCTCGGCGATGATGTTGCGCTGGATCTCGTTCGACCCGCCGTAGATGGTGTCGGCGCGGGTGAACAGGTAGAGGTGTTGCCAGTCGTCGAACTTGCCGTCCTCGGCCACCAGACCCGCCTTGCCGACGATATCCATCGCCAGCTCGCCGAGGTCGCGATGCCAGTTGGCCCACAACAGCTTTGACACGTTGTCCTGGCCGGCCTGCTCGACGTCCATGGTGGCCAGCGCGTATGACCGCATGGTCCGCAGGCCCGCCCATGACCGGGTGAGCCGCTCACGGATCAATGGGTCATCGATGGCGTCTGTCCGCTTGGCGACCTCCACCAGATTGGAAAGCTCACGCGCGTAACGGATCTGCTGGCCCAGCGTGGACACCCCGCGCTCGAACGTCAGTGTCCCCATCGCGACCCGCCACCCGTCGCCGGGCTGGCCCACGACCAGATCGGCATCGGTGCGCGCGTCGTCGAAGAACACCTCGTTGAAATCCGCGGTCCCGGTCAGCTGCACGATCGGGCGTATCTCGACGCCGGGTTGGTCGAGCGGCACCAGCAGGTACGACAGCCCGGCATGGCGTTTGGAGCCTTTCTCGGTGCGGGCCACCACGAAACACCACTGCGCCAGGTGCGCCATGGACGTCCAGACCTTCTGACCGTTGATCACCCACGCGTCGCCGTCGAGCTCGGCGGCCGTCGACACGTTCGCGAGGTCGCTGCCTGCGCCGGGCTCCGAGTAGCCCTGACACCAGAGTTCGGATACGTCGAGGATGTTCGGCAGGAAGCGCTTCTTCTGCTCTTCGGTGCCGTACGCGATAAGGGTCGGCCCTAGCAGCTCTTCACCGAAGTGGTTCACCTTGTCGGGGGCGTCGGCCTTGGCGTATTCCTCGTAGAAAGCCACGCGGTGCGCGACCGACAGCCCGCGCCCGCCGTGCTCCTCCGGCCATCCCAGACATGTCAGCCCGGCGGCGGCCAGATGCTGGTTCCACGCCCGGCGTTCCTCGAACGCCTCGTCCTCGCGACCCGGCCCGCCGAGGCCCTTGAGCGCGGCGAATTCGCCGACGAGATTGTCGGCGAGCCAGTCACGGACCTCGGCCCTGAACTCCTGGACCTCTATCACACCTGTAGGCTAACCTACCAAGCACTTGCTTTGTTAGAGGAGCATCGATGACGTGGGGGCACCTCCCGCTTGCGGGGGACCATCCGAGGACCATTCCGCAGGTCCTGGACCGGATTGCCGACCAATTCTTCGACCATGACGCGCTGGTCACCGACGACCGTCGGCTGACCTTCGCGCAGTTGCGCGACGAGGTCCGACGGGCCGCCGCGGCGATGATCGACCTGGGCGTAGCCGCCGGTGACCGGGTTGCGATCTGGTCGCCGAACACCTGGCATTGGGTGGTCGCCTGCCTGGCCACCCATTACGCAGGCGGCGTCGTCGTGCCACTCAACACGCGATACACCGCGGGCGAGGCCGCCGACGTGCTGGCCCGAACGGGAGCGCCGCTGCTGGTGGCGGCCGGCGAATTCCTCGGCGCCGACAAGACCGCCGACCTCGATCGCCACGACCTGCCCGACCTGCGGCACACCGTGCGCGTCCCGATCGACAAGGACGACGGGACATGGGACGAGTTCGTCGCCCGCGGCACCGATCTGAGCGCCGTTGACGCCCGGGCCGCGGCGGTGAAGCCCGACGACGTGTCGGACATCCTCTTCACCTCCGGCACCACCGGCCGCAGCAAGGGCGCGCTGTGTGCGCACCGGCAGTCGCTCGACGCGCCTGCGGCGTGGGCGGCCTGCGGTCAGGTCACCAACGCCGACCGTTATCTGTGCATCAACCCGTTCTTCCACAACTTCGGCTACAAGGCCGGCATCCTGGCCTGCCTGCAGACTGGGGCGACGCTGATCCCGCAGCTGACGTTCGACCCCGAAAAGGCCATGGCCGCGGTGCAGGAACACCGCATCACCGTGCTGCCAGGGCCGCCGACGATCTACCAGACCCTGCTCGATCACCCCAAGCGCGGCGACTACGACCTGACCTCGCTGCGATTCGCGGTCACCGGTGCGGCGACGATCCCGGTGGTGCTGATCGAGCGCATGCAGTCGGAGCTGGATATCGACATCGTGCTGACCGCGTACGGGCTGACCGAGGCCAGCGGGTTCGGCACGATGTGCCGGGCCGACGACGACGCCGTCACCGTCGCCACCACGTGCGGTCGCCCGATCGCCGACTTCGAACTGCGCATCGACAACTCCGCCGAGGACGGCGCGGGTGAGGTGCTGCTGCGCGGGCCGAATGTGATGCTCGGCTATCTCGACGACCCGGAGGCGACCGCGAACACCATCGATGCCGACGGCTGGCTGCACACCGGCGACGTCGGCCGGTTGGACGAAGCAGGCAACCTGAAGATCACCGACCGGCTCAAGGACATGTACATCTGCGGCGGGTTCAACGTCTACCCCGCAGAGATCGAACAGGTGCTCGCGCGGCTGGACGGCGTCGCGGAAGCCGCGGTGATCGGTGTTCCCGACGAGAGGCTGGGTGAGGTCGGCAAGGCCTTCATCGTCAAGCTGCCCGGTGTCGAACTCGACGAAGAGACCGTAAAGGCCTATACGCGTGAGCATCTGGCGAACTTCAAGACTCCGCGGTCGGTGGCGTTCCTCGACGTCCTGCCGCGCAACCCTGGAGGCAAAGTGGTCAAACCGCAATTACGAGAGCTCATCTGATGGACCTGGCCTTCGACAGTGAGACCGAGGACTTCCGGGCGGAGGTTCGCGACTTCCTCGCCGCGAACAAGAAGCACTTCCCGAGGAAGTCGTATGACACGGCCGAGGGGTTCGAACAGCATCGGCATTGGGACAAGGTGCTTTTCGACGCAGGCCTGTCGGTGATCGCATGGCCGGAGAAGTACGGCGGCCGCGATGCCACCCTGCTGCAGTGGGTGGTCTACGAGGAGGAGTACTTCCGCGCCGGGGCGCCGGGACGGGCCAGCGCCAACGGCACGTCGATGCTGGCGCCGACGCTGTTCGCGCACGGCACAGAGGAACAGCTGGACCGGGTACTGCCAAAGATGGCCAGCGGCGAGGAGATCTGGGCGCAGGCCTGGTCGGAGCCCGAGTCGGGCAGCGATCTGGCGTCGCTTCGTTCGACGGCCGCCAGGACCGATGGCGGCTGGAAGCTCAACGGACAGAAGATCTGGAGTTCGCGGGCGCCGTTCGGCGACAGGGCATTCGGGCTCTTCCGGTCCGACCCGGAGGCCGAACGTCACAAAGGCCTCACCTACTTCATGTTCGACCTGAAGGCGGACGGGGTCACCGTGCGGCCGATCGCGCAGCTCGGTGGCGACACCGGATTCGGTGAGATCTTCCTCGACGATGTCTTCGTCGGGGACGATGACGTCATCGGCGGGGTGCACGACGGCTGGCGGGCCGCGATGAGCACGTCGAGCAATGAGCGCGGGATGTCGCTGCGCAGCCCCGCGAGGTTCCTCGCGCCCGCCGAGCGACTCGTCGAGTATTGGAAAACTCTGCAGGCCGACTCCGCTTCAATTTTCACCGACCGGGTCGCCGACGCGTGGATCAAGGCCCAGGCATACCGGTTGCACACCTTCGGCACCGTCACCCGCCTTGCCAACGGCGGCGAGCTAGGCGCCGAGTCGTCGGTGACCAAGGTCTTCTGGTCCGACCTCGATGTGGCGCTGCACCAGACCGCGCTCGACATGCGCGGTGCCGACGCCGAGCTCGTCGACTCGTGGACCGACGGCCTGCTGTTCGCGCTGGGTGGCCCGATCTATGCGGGCACCAACGAGATTCAGCGCAACATCATCGCCGAGCGGCTGCTTGGCCTGCCCCGCGAGCCGAAGGGCCAGGCGAAATGAAATTCGATCTCGACGAACAGCAGCGCGACTTCGCCGCGAGCATCGACGCCGCGCTGGGAGCGGCCGACGTGCCCGCCGCGGTGCGTGCATGGGCGGCAGGTGACACCGGTCCCGGCCGAAAGGTCTGGTCGACCCTGACCGACCTCGGCGTGACGGCGCTGCTGGTGCCGGAGCGCTTCGACGGAATCGACGCGCACCCGGTGGATCTCGTCGTCGCCGCCGAACGACTCGGGTACTGGGGCGTCCCCGGTCCGGTCACCGAATCCATCGCCGTGGCACCCGTGTTGCTGGCAGACGACGAACGCTGCGGTGCACTGGCGGCCGGTGAGCTGATCGCCACAGTTGCCCTCCCGCCGCTGGTCCCGCGGGCCGTCGACGCCGACTCTGCCGGTCTGATCCTGGTCGCGGAGGACGGCGAGGTGCGCGACGGCACCGCCGGGGATCGGTACGAGTCGGTCGACCCGGCGCGCAAGCTGTTCGACGTCGCCGCGTCCGGCGCCGCCAGGAAAGCCGATAACGCAAGGGCTTTCGAGTTCGGTGTGCTCGCGACCGCGGCACAACTGGTCGGTGCGGGGCAGGCCATGCTGGACGCGTCGGTGGACTACGCGAAGCAGCGCAGCCAGTTCGGCAGGACGATCGGGTCCTACCAGGCGATCAAGCACAAGCTCGCCGACGTGTATATCGCGGTCGAGCTGGCCAGGCCGCTTGTCTACGGCGCGGCGCTGTCACTCGCCGACGGATCTGCTAGCACAGCGCGCGACGTCAGCGCCGCGTTGGTGGCCGCCGCCGAGGCCGCATTGCTTTCGGCACGGTCGTCACTGCAGACCCATGGCGCCATCGGCTTCACGCAGGAGCACGACCTGTCACTGTTGCTGTTGCGGGTCCAGGCATTACGGTCGGCGTGGGGCGACCCGACGTGGCACCGCCGCCGGGTTTTGGAGGCTTTGTGATGACTGAAGAACGCGAGCTGCTGCGGGAGACGGTCGCGGCGCTGGTCGAGAAGCACGCATCACCGGCCGCGGTGCGCGAGGCGACCAAATCGGAGCGCGGCTACGACGAGTCGCTGTGGAAGCTGTTGTGCGAGCAGGTCGGTGCCGCCGCACTGGTGGTGCCCGAGGACATGGGCGGCGCCGGAGGCGAACTCGCCGACGCCGCCGTCGTGCTCGAGGAACTCGGCAAGGCGCTGGTGCCGACGCCGCTGCTGGGCACGACGCTCGCCGAGCTTGCACTTCTGGCCGCCGACGAGCCCGATGCCAACGCGATCGAGCGGCTGGCCGAAGGCGCATCGATCGGCACGGTGGTCTTCGAGGCCGACGAGCGCTCGCGCGAGGAGAATTCGGGCAGGGACTTTGTGCTCAACGGCGCGATCGCGGATGTCGTCGTCGCCACCGACGGTAAGACCCTCACCCGCTGGACCACGTTCTCAGCGACCCCGGTGGCCACAATGGACCTGACCCGACCGTTGGCGCGGATCGAGCCTGCTAGCACAACGAACATCGGCTCCGATCCGGGCCTTGCCGACACCGCCGCGATACTGATGGCCGCCGAACAGATCGGCGCCGCCGTGAAATGCCTTGACCTGACTGTCGAATACACGAAGGACCGTGTTCAATTCGGCCGCCCGATCGGCAGTTTCCAGGCGCTCAAGCACCGGATGGCTGACCTGTACGTCGCGGTGCAGTCTGCACGGGCCGTCGTGAACGACGCGATCGCGGAACCGTCGGCGACGTCCGCAGCGCTGGCCCGGGTCGCGGCCAGCGAAGCCTTCTCCAAGGTGGCGGCCGAGGCCGTGCAGATGCACGGCGGCATCGCGATCACCTGGGAGCACGACATCCAGCTGTATTTCAAGCGTGCGCACTCCAGCGCGCAGCTGCTCGGGCGGCCGCAGGAGTATCTGCGCAAGCTCGAATCCGAGGTGTTCTAGCCGCGCACGACGTCGCACACAAGCGGCACGCCCGGCCGGTAGGCCAGATGGACGTACGAGGGTGCGTCAAGGCGTACAAAGTCTGCGCGCTTACCCGCTGCGAGCACCCCGACATCGTCTCGCCGAAGCGCAGCGGCACCGCCTGCGGTCGCCGACCACAGAGCCTCCGCCGGTGTGAAGTTCATGTCCCGGACCGCCACGGCGATGCAGAACGACATACTGGTGGTGAACGAACTGCCGGGATTGCAGTCGGTCGCGATAGCCACGGTCACGCCTGCGTCGATCATCCGGCGCGCGTCCGGCCACGGCGCCCTGGTGGAGAACTCGGCACCCGGCAGAAGCGTGGCGACCGTGGAACCGGCCGCCAGCGCTTCGATGTCGGCGTCGGTGGCGTAGGTGCAGTGGTCGACCGATGCGGCGCCGAGCTCGACCGCCATTCGAATGCCGTCGCTTGGTCCGAGTTGCCCGGCGTGCACGCGTGCCTGCAGCCCGGCGTCAATGCCTGCGGTCAAGATCACCCGCGACTCGTCGACATCGAATGCTCCCCGATCGCAGAACACGTCGATCCATCGAGCGGACGGAAGGCAGGCCGCCAGCATGGGACCCGTCACCAACTCGACGTAACCTTCGCGGTTCTCCCGGAATTCGGCGGGCACGACGTGAGCACCGAGAAACGTTGTCTCGCTGGTAAATCGCCGCGCCACGGCCAGAGAACGCGCCTCATCGGCGACGGTCAGGCCGTACCCGCTCTTGGTTTCGAAGGTCGTGACACCCGCTCGGAGCAGTTCGTCGGCCAAACGCTCAACCCCTGCGCCCAGTGTCGCATCGTCGGCGGCGCGGGTGGCATTCACCGTCGTCGCGATTCCGCCCGCCGCGTACGGTTGACCGCTCATCCGGGCGGCGAACTCCGCCGAACGTTCGCCAGCGAACACAAGGTGCGCGTGGCTGTCGACGAAGCCGGGAATGACGCTCGACCCGCCCCAGTCCACCCGCGCATCGACCGCGGGTGCGTCGCGCCGACGACCGACCCATTCGATCGAGTCTCCGTCGACGACAATTGCGCCGTCCTCGACAATGCCGAGTGCGCTGCCGTCGCCCTGGGTCGGATCGTTGGTCACCAGTTCGCCGATGCCGACGTACAGCGTGCTCACGAGTTGGCCCGCAACACGTCTGGCCGGATCCCCATCAGGTCGGAGATCGCCGACCCGAGTTCGGCGCCGACGTCAACCCGAACATGCCTGCTGTCGGCCACCACGACGCGGCCGTCCACCACCACATCGGTGACATCACTCGCCGAGGCCGCGAATACGACGGTCTCCGCCGACGCGTCGCCGCCCGCCGTCCGCACGGAGTTCATCTCCACCGCAACGAAATCCGCTCGTGCCCCGACCTCGAACTGCCCGGCGTCCGTCCACCCGAGCGCATGCTGGCCGCCCGTGGTCGCAGCGTGCAACAGCGTTGACGCCCCGATGATGCCGCGCTCCTGGCGTGCCAGCCGCTCGTCGAGTTCGACGGCCCGCGCCTCCTCGAACATGTCGATGACGGCGTGACTGTCCGAGCCCAGGCTGAAGAGTCCGTTCGCGTCGAGAAGTGCGGGCGCAGGCCCGATGCCGTCGCCGAGGTCTCGTTCCGTCGTGGGGCAGAAGCACACGCCCGTGCGCGTCCGGTCGAGGTCGTCGATGTCCTCGCGGGTCAGGTGTGTGGCATGCACCGCCGTCGTCCGCGGGCCGAGTGCACCCGCGTCGCGCAGAACCGCGGTCGGCGTGCGCCCGTACACGGCGAGACACTGATCGATTTCACGCTTCTGCTCCGATGAGTGGACATGCAATGGGGTTTCGTGACTTTCCGCCCATTCCACGACCGGAGGAATCTGGTCGACCGGCACGCCACGCACCGAGTGCAGGGCGGCGGCGACGATGACGCCGGGGGTCGACTGCGTCTGCACGCGCAGCGCTTCGACACGCTCGGCCCAGCTCGCGCCGCTGCCGTCGCCGAAGCGTTGTTGAGGTCCGTCGTCGAGGGGCGCCCCATCCGGTGCCGAGCTGAGATAGCAGGTGTCGAGCAGCGTCAGGCGCACGCCGGCGTCCGCGGCACCGTCGATCAGGGCCTGTCCCATGGCGTTTGGGTCCGCGTATCGCCTGCCGCCCACGTCGTGGTGCAGATAGTGGAACTCGCCAACCGAGGTGATGCCCGCCATCGCCATCTCGGCGTACACCGCTCGGGCCAGTGCCCGGTAGCTGTCGGGGTCAAGCCGGTCAGCGGCCCGGTACATCAAGTCACGCCAGGTCCAGAACGACCCGCGGTCGCGTTGCGTGCGACCGCGCAGTGCGCGGTGAAAGGCGTGCGAGTGGGCGTTGGCGATGCCCGGTATCACCAGCCCGTGCAGTCGCCGCGATCCGGCATCGGCTGCGACGTTGGAGCGGATCGAGGTGATCCGGCCGTCATCGACGGTGATTGCCACTGCGGCGTCCACGGTGTCCCCGCCGAGCCACGCGTGTTCGCACCACCAGGTCGCTGTGCCGTCGGGTTCACCCATCAGGAGATCCAGTCGGCCATCACGTCGGCGAGGGCTGCTGCGCCGACATTGCAGTCGGACATCTCGGCGTATTCCTCGGGCGAGTGCGAGACACCGGTTGGGTTGCGCACGAACAGCATCGCGGTCGGCACCAGCTTGGACAGAATGCCTGCATCGTGGCCCGCCGCGGTCGGGAGCACCGGGACGTCGCCTGCCTTGCCGAGCGCCTTCGCCAGTCGTGCCCGCGGCCCTTCAGGGAACTGCACGATCGGGGTGATCGATTCCGCGATGACGTCGAGGGTGATCGAGTCGAGCGCAGCATGGCGGCGCGCCTCCGCGGTGATGCTGTCCACCAGAGACGTCAGCGTCGCCTCGTCGGCCGCCCTGGCGTCCAGCCAGGCGCGCACCTCAGAGGGAATTGCGTTGGCCCCGTTGGGCGCGACGATGACCTTGCCGAACGTGGCAACGGCGTCGTGCGCGGCGGCCGCGGCCCGCGCGGAGTGAACCGACGACGCGAAGGCGAGCATGGGATCGCGGCGGTCGACGAGCCGCGTCGAACCGGCGTGGTTGGCAACGCCTGCGAACGTGAACTCCCACCGACCGTGCGGCCAGATCGCCGACGCGACGGCCAGCGGTGCGCCCACCAGATCCAGGGCGCGGCCCTGCTCCACATGCAATTCGACGTACACCCCGACGCGATCGACCAGGGTCGTGTCCTCACCGAGGTGCCGGGGATCGCGCCCGACACGGGTGAGAGCCTCGCCCAGCGTGACTCCGTCGATGTCGCGCAGTCCCCGCGCCCGGTCTGCGCTCAGGGCGCCCGTTGACAGCTGCGAGCCGACGCAGGCGACTCCGAACCTCGCCCCCTCCTCATCCGAAAACGCCACCACTGCAACGGGAATAGTCGGTACCACACCGCGCTCGCGCACGATGTCGATCGCGGAGAACGCCGACACCACGCCCAGTGGACCGTCGAATGCGCCGCCGTCGGGGACCGAGTCGAGGTGTGAGCCGGTCACAAAGGCGCCGCGAGGGTCTCCGGTCCAGCCTGGCGGCATCCACCACGCCCACATGTTGCCGTTGCGATCGACCTCGACGTGCATCCCACGGCTCTCGGCGCATCCGGTGAACCATTCGCGCAGCGTCAGATCCGCGTCGGACCACGCGAACCGCCGGTATCCTCCGGTTCCGGCGTTACGCCCGACCTCGAGGATGGTCGGCCACAGTGTGTCGAACGCCGTCACCTGTTCTCCTGCATGGGAATCCGGACGCCCCGCTCGGCGGCCACCTTCGCGGCGTGTTCGTATCCGGCGTCGACGTGCCGGATGACGCCCATGCCCGGATCGTTGACGAGGACGCGCGAAAGCTTCTCCGCGGCCAGGTCGGTACCGTCGGCCACGCACACCTGGCCCGCATGAATGGAACGACCCATGCCGACCCCGCCGCCGTGGTGGATGGACACCCATGACGCGCCAGATGCCGTGTTGAGCAATGCGTTCAGCAGCGGCCAGTCCGCGATCGCATCCGATCCGTCCAGCATCGACTCGGTCTCACGATACGGCGAGGCGACCGAGCCCGAGTCGAGGTGATCACGCCCGATCACGATCGGCGCGGACAGCTCACCGGAAGCCACCATCTCGTTGAACTTCAGACCCGCTCGGTGCCGCTCACCGTATCCGAGCCAGCAGATGCGGGCGGGCAGCCCTTCGAACGCGACCTTCTCCCCCGCCATCGTGATCCAGCGACGCAGGTGCGCGTTGTCACCGAACAGCTCCAGGATCGCCCGGTCCGTCGCCGCGATGTCCTCGGGATCCCCGGACAGCGCCACCCAGCGGAACGGTCCGAGCCCCTCCTCGAACTGGGGACGGATGTATGCGGGAACGAATCCAGGGAACGCGAATGCCCGGTCGTAGCCCGCCTTTCGGGCCTCGTCGCGGATCGAGTTGCCGTAATCGAACACCTCCGCGCCGCGATCCATGAACCCGACCATGGCCTTGACCTGTTTGGCCATCGACAACTGCGCCTGCTCGGTGAAGTAGGCGGCATCCTTCTCGGCCATCTTCTTCATGTCTTCGAACTCGATGCCGAGCGGCAGGTACGCCAGCGGGTCGTGCGCCGAGGTCTGGTCGGTGACGATGTCGATCGGAGCTTCACGCTCGAGAAGCTCGGGATACACCGCCGCGGCATTGCCGACCAGGCCGATCGACAAGGGCCGCTTGGCGTCACGGGCGTCGATCGCCATCTTCAGTGCATCGTCGAGACTGTCGGCCTTGGTGTCGAGATAGCGATGCGCGATACGCCGGTCGATGCGACTCTCGTCGCAGTCGACGCAGATCGCCACGCCCTCGTTCATGGTGACGGCGAGCGGCTGGGCGCCCCCCATCCCGCCGACGCCCGCGGTGAGGGTGATCGTCCCGGCCAACGTGCCGCCGAATTTCTTACGCGCAACTGCGCCGAACGTTTCGAACGTGCCCTGCAGGATTCCCTGGGTCCCGATGTAGATCCAGGAGCCGGCTGTCATCTGGCCGTACATCATCAGGCCTTCGGCTTCCAGTTTGCGGAACTCCTCCCAATTGGCCCAGTCACCAACGAGATTGGAGTTCGCGAGCAGCACCCGAGGTGCCCACACGTTCGTCCTGAACACCCCGACGGGCTTGCCGGACTGCACCAGCATGGTCTCGTCATCCTCCAGAGACCGAAGGGTGGCAACGATCGCGTCGAACGCCTCCCAGCTGCGGGCGGCCTTCCCGGTTCCGCCGTAGACGACCAGATCCTCGGGGTGTTCCGCGACCTCGGGGTCCAGGTTGTTCATCAGCATGCGGAGGGCGGCTTCCTGTTGCCACCCCTTGCAGGAGATTTCGTTGCCGCGCGCAGCACGGACTTGACGGGGGCCAGTGATGGTTACCATGAGAGATCGGAATCCTTAACGGTTATTCGTGTCAGTTACTGCTGATGCCTGCGTTTGCAAGCCACTTCTTGGCGATGTCGGCGAGGTTCGTGCCGTTGGCGGCTTCCGCGTTCATCGAGATGAGGTCGTCGGTGGTGAGTTTCGCCGAGACCGCGTCGAGCGTCTTCTTGATCTGGTCGTTCTGCTTGGCCGACTTGATCAGCGGAACGACGTTCTGCGCCGAGAACAGGTTCTTGTCATCCTGAAGGGCGACAAGATGGTTGGCGTGCAGACCCGGATCGGTGCTGAACAGGTCGCCCGCTTGAATCTGACCGTTGGTCAGTGCCGTCATCGTCAACGTGCCGCCCGCGTCGAGGCTGACGAAGTCCTTGAAGTTCAGGCCGTATATGTCACGCAGCCCGACCACGCCCTGGGTGCGCGTCTTCCATTCCGGCGGTCCTCCGAGCACCAGTTCGCCGGCGACCGGCTTCAGGTCCGAGACGGTCTTCAGCTTGTACTTGTCGGCGGTGGCCTGTGTCACGGCAACGACATCCTTGTCCTCTGCGGGAGACGGGGTGAGCATGCCGATTCCGGACGGTAGCTTCGACGACAGTTCGCTCGTCACGGCATCCGGCGTCGCGGCGGTCGACTTCGGGTCGAGGTAGCTCAGCAGCGCGCCCGTGTACTCGGGGACAAGGTCGATGGAGCCATCCTTGAGGGCCTGGATGTATACCTCGCGGCTACCGATGTTGAACTGTTCCTTCGTCTTCACCCCGGCCGCCTGCAGCGCCTGCGAATAGATGCTGCCGATCAATTGGCTCTCGGTGAAGTCGGCGGAGCCGACGATGACCTGCGAGCCCTCCGACCCGCCGGTGTTGCCCCCACCCGACAGCGGGTTGCTGCCGCCACCGCCGCAGGCGGAGAGCGCAAGAACGGAGGTGACCGCGAGGGCCGAAAGAATGCTGCGCTTCTTCATCAGTGTTTCTCCTGTTGGGGTTTCGGTGCCGGACGGCACCTAGGTGGTGGCGGGCTCGAGGACAGTGGTGGCCAACGGTGAGCTGTCTTTCGACGCCACGCGGCGTAGACCGGGCGACACGATGATTCGACCGAGCCAGGCGAAGATGAACTCCAGGACGATGGCAAGCACAGCGACAAGGATTGCCCCGCCTGCCATTTCGGGGAAGCTGGCCTGCGCTCTACCGTCGAGGATGAACCTGCCGAGACCCTGAAGGCCGAGATACGCGGCGATGGTGGCGGTCGAGATGATCTGCAGAGTCGAGGACCGCACACCGGACACCATGAGCGGCAACGCGCAGGGAATCTGGACGCGCATCAGGATCTGGCGCTTGGTGAAACCCATGCCGCGGGCCGCACCGACGGCGTCCGGATCGGCGTTCTGGATGCCTGCATACGTCCCGGTGAGGATCGGTGGCACCGCCAGCAGCACCAGCACGATGGTGGTGGGCAGCACGTACACCAGCTTTCCGGTGGCGACGGGCGAGATGATCAGGAAGAGCAGCACCAGCAGCCCCAGCGACGGGAGCGCGCGCAACGCGTTCGCGAACCCGGCGACCAACGCCTCCCCGCGTCCCGTGTAGCCGATGAGGATGCCGAGCGGCACCGCGATCGCCAGCGCGATGAGCAGTGCGACGGCGGAATACAGGAGGTGGTAGCCGATCTGGGCGGGGATGCCGCCCGAGCCCGTCCAGTTGGCGGGGTCGGTGAACCAGCCGGCGATGTTCACGATGTGACCGCCTTCTGCCGCCACGGGGTCAGCATCTTGTTGAGCCAGAGGATCACACCGTCGAACACCACGGCCAGCACCACACAGAGCACGACGCCAACGATGAGTGGCGCGAAGAGCCGGAGCTGAAAGCCCTGGGTGAACAGCGATCCGAGCTGCGGAATGCCCAGCAGCGCAGCCATGGTGACGATGCTGACGTTGGACACCACCGCCACCCGCAATCCGGCCGCGATGACCGGAACGGCGACCGGCAGTTCGACCAGTAACAGCCGTTGCCAGCCGCGGTAACCCATGGCTTCAGCGGCCGCGACCGTGTCGTGCGGCACCGAACTCAGCCCATCTGCGACCACTCGCACCAGAAGCGCCACGGTGTAAAGCGTCAGTGCCACAACGATGTTGATCGGATCGAGGATTTTCGTACCAAGTATCACCGGCAGGATGATGAAGAGAGCCAGCGACGGGATCGTGTAGAGCAGTCCCGCGGTTCCGACGATGGCCGCGTAGCCGCGTCCCGAACGATGCGCCCACCAGCCCAGGGGCAACGCGACGATCAAGCCGAGGATCGTCGGTACGAGCGTGAGCCACGCATGGCTGATGGTCAGGTCGACGATGCGGTCGAGGTTCGACGAAATCCAGTTCATGCCGCCGACCGCGCTTCCTTGGCTCGCCTGATGGCGTCGATGATGTCGTGGTCGGTCGCGGTGCCGATGAGCCTGCCGGATTCGTCGGTGACGACACAGCGTCCGCTCGGGCTCGACAGCGCAGAGTTCAACAGATCACGTAGCGGATCGTCCCTCGACGCCGATGTCCCGCTCAGGTTGACGTCGCTGTCTGTGACGGAATCACCAGCCACGCTTTGGCTGTCGACCCAACCGATCGGAATCTTGTCGGCGTCGACCGCCAGTATCCAGCGTCCATTTCCTGACGGAATCGCCGACACCGGTTGTCCGACCGTGACAGTCGGCTCCTCGGCGAGCTTGAGCTCGCTGTCGCACGTGTGGAAGCCAAGCGCCCGGTAGCCTCGTGCCGACCCGACGAAATCGGCGACGAAGGTGTCGCTCGGTGCGGCCAGCAGCTCAGCGGGTGACGCGGCCTGGGCCAGAGTTCCGCCCTGGCGCAGCACGACAACCTGGTCGCCCAGCTTGAGGGCCTCGTCTATGTCGTGCGTGACCAGCACGATCGTCTTGGAGATGTCGGCCTGCAGGCGCAGGAACTCATCCTGCAGCTGGTTTCGCACGATCGGGTCGACGGCGCTGAACGGCTCGTCCATCAACAGGAAGGGCGGGTCGGTCGCGAGTGCACGCGCCACCCCGACCCGCTGTTGCTGTCCCCCGGACAGTTGCCACGGATATCGCTTGGCGAACTTGGCGTCGAGGCCGACGCGCTCGAGGAGTTCCATTGCCACCGAACGGGTTTCCTTCTTGCTGCCACCGAGCAGCCGCGGGAGGGCCGCGACGTTGTCCACCACCGTGCGGTGGGGGAACAGGCCGGCGTTCTGGATGACGTAGCCGATACGCCTGCGCAGGGTGACCCGGTCGAGTGACTGGGTGTCGACGCCCTCGAGCTTGATCGTTCCCGACGTCGGCTCGATCAGGCGGTTGATCATCCGCATGGAAGTCGTCTTGCCGCAGCCCGACGGCCCGACGAGCGTGGTGATCTTCCCGGCCGGAGCGGTGATCGTGAGCTCGTGGACTGCAACGGTGCCGTCCGGATACACCTTGGAGACCTTGTCGAACGTGATCATGACTTTCCTTCTGGGAGGGTTGGATTCGATGAACGGCTCAACTGGGCAGAGACGTCGCCGGCCGCCAGGGACAGCATTCGGCCGTATTCGGCCGCCTGGCCTTGGGTGACCCGGTAGCTCGGGATCACGAGACTCATCGCTGCGACAATCCGCGCTTGCGAGTACACCGGGCTCGCGATCGCCGTGACATCGGCCTCGACTCCACGCTCGACCACGACGTATCCGACATCGGGAGTCCGCCCGCGCAGTACTCGGCCCGCCGCCGACTTGTCGAGCGGTACTGTTCGTCCGACCCAGCTGGTGTGCCGGACTGAGTGAGTGCCCTCGACGATCCCGATGTACAGGGCGGTGGCGCCGTGCCCCTCGACGCTGAGGTACACCGACTCGCCCGTCTCGGCGACGAGCTTCTCCATCGACGCCTTCGCGAGGTCGATGAGCGACGCGTTGGACAAGGCCTGTGCGCCGAGCTGGATGAGACGAGCTCCCGGCCGATACGTTCCGCCCGCTTCCTCCCGGCTGACGAACCCGGTGGTCTCGAGCGTGCGCAGCAGCCGAAGCGCAGTGCTCGGGGGCAGGCCGCATTCCCTGGCGCTGTCGGCGAGATTCGCGCCGCCCCTATCGCAAATGGTGGCAAGCAGCGCGAGCGCGCGCTCGACCGTCCGTGTCGACGGCTCGGGCACTGCGACCTCCTCTCCCCGCTCAGCCAATTTCATTACATAAAATTCAAATTCCATCTAGCGGCAATGTGCTGTTTTGGTGATGATAGGACTCATCGCTCGCCTGCGGTAGGGAAGAAGGAGAATTTCATGCTTGTGCTTAGCGGCTCCGCGACCATCGCCGACGTGGTTGCGCTCGCGGACAGGCGCGAGCAGGTCTCGGTTTCACCCGACACCGTCGAGGCCGTCAGGCGTGCGCACGAGCTCGCCGCCGAGCTCAGCACTCGATATGACATCTATGGTCGGACGACGGGCGTTGGCGCGAATCGTGCCACGTCGGTCTCGCCGACCGACTCCGATTACGGCATGCGGCTGCTTCGGAGCCATGCGGTCGACGCCGGAGATCCGCTCGACGCCAGAACCGTTCGGGCGATGCTCGCGGTGCGGCTCTTCCAGCTGTGCGTGCCGGGGGCAGGGCTCGATCCCGCGATCCTGGCCGGGCTGACGACGATGCTCAACGAAGATGCGCTTCCCGAGCTTCGGCAATACGCATCGGTCGGGACCGGCGACCTCGCGCCGCTCGCAGGCACGGCATTGACGTTGATCGGCGAGCGGCCCGCGTCAAAGCCGTTGACACCGATGGCCAAGTGGGGCGCAGACAGCGCGTTGCCGTTCATGAGCAGCAGCGCCCTGACTGTCGCACGTGGTTGCCTCGCGCTGGAGGAACTATCCCGACTCGAACGCGCGTCGAGCGCGATCTACATGTTGAGTTTCCTTGCGCTCGAAGGAAATCCTCAAGCACTGTCGTCGATTGCGGCGCACGCGTCGGCGGCGCCCACTGCCGACGCCGTCGCGGCTCGCCTGCGCTCCATCCTGGCGACGACCGGCAGGCCGGAGTCCCGCCCCGCCCGTATTCAGGATCCCTACGGGCTTCGGGTCTACCCAGTCGCACAGGCCAGCGTGGTGGCATCCCTGCGTTCGCTCGAGGCTCAGCTCGAGCGGACGCTCAACGCCGCGCAGGAGAATCCGCTGTTCGACATCGAGAACGAGTCCGTGATCCATCACGGCGCGTTCTACCAGGCATCGCTGTCGCTCGAATTGGACGGCATCACCCTCGCGCTGGCGCTGACCGCGCCGATCACCCACTCCCGAATCAGGATGCTCAATGATCCGGATACCAATGGCGGCAACGCTTTCCTGGCCGGAGATGCCGATGGGTCGTCAGGCTTGATGATGGTCGAGTACGTCGCCGCGGGTGCGATCGCCGAGATTCGCAACGCCGCGCAGCCCGCGTCCGCGGGCACACTCGTCCTCTCCCGCGGCGCGGAGGAGGACGCCACCTTCGCCTCACAGGGTGCGCAGCAGCTCGAACGGTCCATCGCCGCCTACCGGGTGCTGCTGTGCTGCGAGCTCGTGGGCGCGGTCAGGCTGTTGCGTCAACGCGGTTTCGACGACGCTTTCACCGGGGTCGTCGGCGACACGCTGGCGCTTACCGCGGTGCTGCCGCGCGGCGACGAAGACCGCGACCTCCGTGGCGACATCGCAATGGCCGAGTCCGTTCTGGATGACATCGGGCGGCTCGTCGCCACCGCGCCCCGCGCGTAATGATAGTCAGGCAAGCGCGCCGGTAACCGACTCCGCCGCCGCTACGAGTGATCCGTCGCGGGCGAGGTCGACGACGGCTGCGATCTCCGGCGCGAGATAGCGGTCCGCGCCGGCTCCCGGGACGCGCGAACGCACCGCCTCGATCACAGCACCGGTCGCAGGCGATGGAGCGAGTGGCGCCCGCATCTCGATTCCCCTTGCCGCGGTGTAGGTTTCGATGGCAAGAACACGAGTGAGCCCGTCGATCGCCTTCCGCAGTTTGCGGGCCGCGGACCAGCCCATCGACACGTGGTCCTCCTGCATCGCCGAAGACGGGATCGAGTCGACACTCGCGGGCGCGGCCAGTCGCTTCAGCTCGGAGACGATCGCGGCCTGGGTGTACTGCGCGATCATGTGGCCACTGTCGACGCCGGGATCGTCGGCGAGGAACGGGTTGAGCCCGTGGCTGCGGGCCGCATCCAGGAAGCGATCGGTGCGGCGTTCACTGATGCTGGCCAGATCGGCGACGACGATGGCGAGAAAGTCCAGCGCGTATGCGACGGGTGCGCCGTGGAAGTTCCCGTTCGATTCGACGTTTCCCTCGAGAGTGACGACGGGGTTGTCGATGACGCTCGCCAATTCCCAGCTCGCGACATTGCGTGCGTGCGCGACGGTGTCCCGGGCGGCGCCTGCGACTTGAGGAGCGCACCGCAGCGAGTACGCGTCCTGGACCAGGGTGCAGTCCGGTCCACTGTGGCTCGCGACGATGGGTGACCCCTTGAGGACTCGTGCCATGTTCGCGGCGGCGACGGCCTGGCCGGGCTGGGGGCGCAGGGCCTGCAGGTGCGGCGCGAAGACCTTGGCCGTACCGAGCAGGCCTTCGACGCTCATCGCCGCAGAGATGTCGGCCAGCACAAGCAACCGGTCGAGGTCGGCCAATGCCAGGATCAGCTGTCCGAGCATGCCGTCGGTGCCGTTGATGAGGGCGAGGCCCTCCTTCTCGGCCAGGACTATCGGTTCGATGCCGTTCGCGGCCAGGGCTTCGGCGGCGGGCACCAGCTCACCACCGGGGGTTCGGACGTGTCCCTCCCCGATGATGGCGAGGGCGACGTGCGCCAAGGGCGCGAGATCTCCGGAGCAGCCAAGGCTGCCGTACTCGTAGACGATCGGCGTCAGACCCGCGGACAGGACTCCGGCGTATGCCTGCGCGACTTCGGGGCGCACGCCGGTGCGGCCGGTACACAGCGTCGACAACCGAAGCAGCATCATCGCCCGGACGACTTCCCGCTCGACCTCGGGCCCCGACCCCGCGGCATGGGATCGAATAAGGCTGCGCTGCAACTTTGTTCGGAGATCATGCGGGATGTGGCGGTTTGCCAGGGCACCGAAGCCGGTGGAGATGCCGTACGCCGGCGTCGGGTCATCGGCGAGCGCCTCAATGCGGCCACGACTGGCCGTGATCGCCTCGATGGCGTCGTCTGAAACCACCACGGGGGCGTCGTTGCGCGCTACTCGCACGACATCGTCGGCGCTGACCGGGCCGATGCTCACTGAAACCGGAGTGCCTAGCTTCGATGCCGTCATTCGATGATTGTGCACGGTCGTCAACGGCCGCCTGGAAGATCGCGCCAAGAAGTGGTTAGCCTCAACCAGATGAGCGTCTCGCTGCGGTCAGGCATCCCACCGTTTTATGTGATGGACGTGTGGCTGGCCGCTGCGGAGCGCCAGCGCACCCACGGTGACCTGGTGAATCTGTCCGCGGGACAACCCAGCGCGGGCGCCCCTGCGGCCGTTCGCGCTGCTGCCAAAGCGGCGCTCGACAACACCGTCCTCGGCTACACCGTCGCGCTCGGCATTCCCGAACTGCGCACCGCGATCGCGGACTCATATCAACCAAGGCACGGGCTCGTCGTCGACCCCGGCGAGGTCGTGATCACCACCGGCTCGTCGGGCGGATTCCTGTTGGCGTTCCTTGCCTGCTTCGACGTCGGCGACCGGGTGGCGATCGCAAGTCCCGGTTATCCGTGCTACCGCAACATCCTGTCGGCGCTCGGCTGTGAGGTGGTCGAGATCCCGTGCGGACCTGGCACGCGGTTCCAGCCCACCGCACAGATGCTCGCCGAGCTCGATCCACCGCTGCAGGGTGTGATCGTGGCGAGCCCGGCGAACCCGACCGGCACCGTCATACCGCCCGAGGAATTGTCCGCGATCGCGTCGTGGTGCGAATCGTCGGGGGTTCGGCTGATCAGCGACGAGGTCTACCACGGCCTGGTCTACGAGGGCTCCCCCGACACCAGCTGCGCGTGGCAAACGTCGCGCGAAGCCGTTGTGGTGAACAGCTTTTCGAAGTATTTCGCGATGACGGGTTGGCGACTCGGCTGGATGCTGGTGCCGCAGGAGCTGCAACGCGCCGTGGACTGCCTGACGGGAAACTTCACGATCTGTCCGCCCGCGCTGGCTCAGACGGCCGCGGTCGCGGCGTTCACCCCGGAGTCGATCGCCGAAGCGGACGCCTTGCTTCACCATTACGCCGCAAACCGTCGGCTGCTGCTGGACGGGCTACGGAAGATCGGAATCGATCGGCTGGCGCCGACCGACGGGGCGTTCTACGTCTATGCGGACGTCTCGCACGTCACCGGCGACTCGCTGTCGTTCTGCTCGAAGCTTCTGGCCGACACCGGTGTTGCCATCGCGCCGGGAATCGATTTCGACACGGTGCGAGGCAACTCGTATGTTCGGCTGTCGTTCGCGGGTCCGACGGGCGACATCGAGGAGGCGCTGCGCCGCATCGGCGCCTGGCTCGCGTAGTTGCCGGACCCCTGCCCTGGTATCGAATCTATGTTCAATGTTCAATACCAGTGAATCTGCGCTGGTAGAGGAGATATCTCGGCTGGAGCGGGTGAAGTCGGCGGCCGCCGCGGGGGTCCCTGCTGGATGTGGCCGCGGTGGTGGATCGGGCGGCCAGGGCCGAAGCGGATCGCACGGTGACGATCCGGCCCGCACCCGACACCATGACGTATGTGACGGCGCTGCTGCCGGTCGCCACGGGGGTTGGGGTATATGCGGCGCTCAACAAACCTGTCAAGGCGATGCAACCTTGCCCCAGACCCCGCCGAAGCGGACTCTGGTCAATATCAGGCACGCACGATGTGTACGTGGGCTAAGTTTCATAAGATGAGGACAGCCATGCAGCTAAGACAGCGTTTTCTAATACCCCTTGTGGCGGCGGCTGCAACCGCCGTCGGAATCGCCGCCGCACCACCGGCTGCGGCCGACTGTGTTTCATCCCGCGGGCCCAACCCGGTCACCCTCTGCTCGCAGGGTGACTCCCGGGTCAGCAACACGACACCCCTCACGAAGTCCAGTCCCTATATCCCTCTTGACTGTGATGTGAATTGGTTGTGCGACGAGGGCCTCGGCATCGCTCTCGGTAGCTGAGGGCAGCGGTGGTAACGGCCGCATTGAAGCGGGCCGCCGACACCACTTTCGATGACCGGTCGCGGGGTCAGGTGATGGCCAACGAGACACTGCTGGGCGACGACACAAGTGCGGCGCCCGCGCACCGGCGCGTTGGTGGCGATGGAGTCGCGGTCGCGACGCGGCCTAGTCAGCGAGCACTCCAGCCGCCGTCCATCGAGTAGGACGCGCCCGTCACCATCCCGGCATTGGGAGATGCTAGCCAACTCACCAGGGAGGCAACTTCTTCGGGCTCGACCAGACGTTTGATCGCGCTTTCCTTCAGCAGGATCTCCTCCACGACTTCCTCCTCGGGTATGTCGTGGGTGCGTGCCTGGTCGGCGATCTGTTTGGTGACCAACGGGGTCCGCACATAGCCAGGGTTGACGCAGTTGCTCGTCACACCGTGCGGCCCGCCTTCCAGCGCCGTCACCTTCGACAACCCCTCCAGTGCGTGCTTGGCCGTCACGTAAGCGACCTTGTACTCCGAGGCGCGGATGCCGTGCACCGACGAGATGTTCACGATCCGGCCGAACTCCTGCTCGTACATGTGCGGCAGGGCCGCACGGATCAGCAGGAACGGCGCCTCCACCATCAATGTCTGGATGATGCGGAACCGATCCGGCGGGAATTCGGGGATCGGGCTGACGTGCTGGACTCCTGCGTTGTTGACGAGGATGTCGGTCGCAAGCTTCACCTCCTCGAGCGATCCGACGTCGAGAAGGTCAATCGCCCAGGGCTTTCCGCCGATCTCGTCGGCCAAAGACTTGGCACCGACGTCGTCGATATCCGCGACGGTGACGGTCGCTCCCTGCGAAGCGAGCTCGCGGGCACACGCGGCGCCGATGCCACTGGCGCCGCCGGTGACCAGTGCCGTGCGGCCAGCAAGGTCGCTCATCGCAAGACTCCTTCGGCTGTGACGCCCCACGCTGGGTGTGAGTATTCATGCAGTTAGCCCGGCCTGCAATGACCAAAACCGATCAACACCATGCTCTGCTGGGGAGGCCGAGCGCACGAAAAAGGGGCACCCGCTTGGGGTGCCCCTCTTCTCGTCTTTGATGTCAGCGGCTCTGATGCACGCCTGAATCCACCTGCGGAACGCTTACCTGCGGGTGAACGTCGTTCAGCCAGCCAAGGTGGTCGACACCCGCTTGCGCGGGACCCGCCAGGCCGAGCATGGCGGCGGTGAGCCCACCGGCGATGACTGTGGCAAATCCGAACTTCTTCATCTTTGTGCCTTCTTCTTCCTTCTCTGTGGAGGTCGAGCCGTTCCGGTTCGGACTCCGTGTTCCGGTCTTTGTCGTTCTTGTTCGGCCGGTATGTCTGTGTAAACAGGGAGGTCAGCGGTTTAATTCCGGTGGCAGCAATTGATCGCCGGTTGGCAGCAATCGACTGGTTCGGAGTGTCTGCACCGCCGTCGCGGGTCTCGCCTCGCGTCACCGAGTGGCCCGGATCACAGCTAAATCGTGGCCGGCGCAGTCATGTACTGGCTCCGCAGAAGTGTTGCGCGCATCGGGGCCAGCTGATGCAGTCATGGCATGCCGTTCATCGAACATTCAAAGGGCAAGGCCTACTACCGGCACTGGGCCGCTGACGAACCGCGTGCAGCCGTCGTCTTCCTGCATGGCTTCGGGGAGCACACCGGCGTTTACCACCGATACGGCTTCACGCTCAATGCGGCAGACATCGATCTGTGGGCGGTCGATCAGTTCGGCCACGGCCTCACCCCCGGCCCACGCGGCGACTTTGGCTCCATGCGGGACAGCTCGGACCTAGCCGACACGCTGACCGAGATTGTCGAGGGTGAGCGGCCGGGACTGCCGCTGATCGCCCAGGGTCATTCGTTCGGTGCGATGGTGACCCTGTCGCGCCTGCTGGACCAGCCCGACCGCTACCGCGCGGGAGTGATCTCCGGCGCCCCGCTCGTCCCGATCCCCGAGATGCTCGATACGGACAGCTCATTCGACCTCGACCCGCTGTGGCTGTCCGAGGACCCGTTCTATCTGGATTCGCTCGAGAACGATCCACTGGCCTTCGTCGACGCCGACGGCGCACCGCTGGCCCGTGCGCTCGACACCGCATGGGACCGGTTCGGTAAGGATCTGCCGGGTCTGACGGTGTCCACGCTGGCCGTGCACGGCGTCGCCGACCCGATCGCGGCGATCGGTGCCGTGCAGGCCTACGCCGAGCAGATCGAAGCGTTGCAGCTCAAGGCATTTCCTGGCGGGCACCACGACATCCTCAACGACACGATGCACCGCGAGGTGGCAAGCGCGATCATCGACTTCATCGGTGTCTAGAGCCAGGTGTCATCGGTGGTGGCGGTGAGGAACGCCTCGAGATCGTCACGCCATTGCGCAGGCGTGTTCTTGTCCGGCTCGATTCCGGTGTACTGGCCGCGGTAGAACAGCAGCGGTCGCGGCTTCTTGTGCGGCACGTCGGACAGCGAATGCACCGCGCCGAAGACGACGAGGTGGTCGCCACCGTCAAGTACCGAGTCCACCGTGCAGTCGATATGTGCCAACGTGTCCTTGATCACCGGTGAGCCCAGCTTCGATGGGCTCCAATCGATTCCAGCGAACTTGTCGGGCTCCTTGGAACCGAACCGTGCCGAGACGTCCTTCTGCTTCTCGTGCAACACGTTGACGCAGAACTTGCCGGTCGCCTCGATGGCCTTCCACGACCGCGACACCTTCGTCGGGCAGAACAAGACCAACGGCGGGGCCAGCGACAGCGCCGCGAACGACTGACAGGCGAAGCCGACCGGCGCGTCGTCGTGCGTGGTCGTGATCACCGTGATGCCGGTGCAGAACTGCCCGAGCACGTTTCGGAATGTGCGCGGGTCCAGCGGTTCGGCTGACACTAGCTCTTGAAGCCGATGCTGAAGTCGTGACCCCACAGGCTGACTGCGGTGCTTTCCCGCGCGACCCAGCCGTGATCGTCGACTTGCAAGCCTTCACAACCGAATTCGACGTCGAAACCGCCAGGTGTCTTCATGTAGAACGACAGCATCTTGTCGTTGACGTGCCGACCCAGCGTCGCCGACATCGGCACCTTGCGGCGCAGCGCGCGGTCCAGGCACAGCCCGACGTCGTCGGAATTACCCACCTCGACCATCAGGTGCACGATGCCGCTTGGCGTCTCCCCCGGCATGAACGCCAGGCTGTGGTGACGCGGATTGACGCCGAAGAACCGCAGCCACGCGGGCGGGCCGTCGGCGGGCCTGCCCACCAGCTGCGGCGGCAGACGCATTGAGTCACGCAGATAGAACCCGAGCACATCGCGGTAGAAGTGCAGTGACTCGGCATCGTCCTTAGTGGTCAGCACCAAGTGGCCGAGGCCCTGCTCTTCGGTGATGAACTTGTGGCCGTACGGGCTGACGACCCGCCGGTGTTCGAGAGCGGTTCCGTGGAACACCTCGAGGGTGTTGCCCGACGGGTCGTCGAACGTGATCATTTCGTCGACCCGGCGTTCGGCGAGTTCCGCGGCCGAGGCCTCCTTGTACGGCGTGCCCTCGACATCGAGACGCTTGCGGATGTCCTGCAGCGCCGCGGCATTGGCTGTCTCCCAGCCGGATTGAAGCAGCCGGTCGTGCTCGCCGGGGATGATGACCAGGCGGGCCGGGAACTCGTCCATCCGGAGGTAGAGCGCACCTTCGGTCGCACCGGAGCCCTCCACCATGCCGAGCACCTTGAGGCCGTATTCGCGCCAAGCCCCGATGTCGGTGGCCTCGATGCGCAGGTAGCCAAGAGATTTGATGCTCATCACCCACCTCCAAGGAAGTCAATGGTCAGCTTGTTGAACTCGTCGAACTTCTCCAGCTGTGCCCAATGCCCGCACTGCCCGAAGACATGCAACTGCACCCGCGGGATCTGCTTGAGCGCCACGAGCGCGCCGTCGAGCGGGTTGACGCGGTCTTCGCGACCCCAGATCAGCAGTACCCGCTGACGCAGCTTGTAGACGTCGCGCCACATCATGCCGAGCTCGAAATCGGCGCCCGCGAACGACTTTCCCATTGCCCGCGCCGCGGCCAGCGACTCGGGCTGGCTGGCGATCGCGAACCGCTCGTCGATCAGCTCGGGCGTGACGAGCTTCTGGTCGTAGACCATGATGCGCAGGAACTTCTCCATGTTCTCGCGCGTGGGATCGGCGGTGAACTTGCCGAGCAGCTTGACGCCCTCCGTGGGGTCGGGCGCGAACAGATTGACGCTCAGCCCGCCGGGGCCCATCAGCACAAGCCGGCCCGCCCGGTCGGGGTTGTCCAATGCGAACCGCACCGCGGTGCCGCCGCCGAGCGAATTACCCACCAGCGCAGCTCGTTCGATCTGAAGGTGGTCGAACAGGTTGAGCACCGCGGTGGAGCTGTAGCGGTTGTACTGCTCATGCTCGGTGTGCTTGTCGGAGTGCCCGTAGCCGGGCTGGTCCACAGCCAGCACATGGAAGTGCTTGGCCAGCACCGCGATGTTGCGGCCGAAGTTCGACCAGCTCGACGCGCCGGGACCGCCGCCGTGCAGCAGCACGATCGTCTGCTCGTTACCGACGCCGGCCTCGTGGTAATGGAGCCGCATGTCGTCGCGAACCTGCGCGTAGCGGGACGTCGACTCGAAGGTGATTCCTTGCTGTTGTGCGGCTTCGGCTGCGAATGACGTCATCAGACCATTGTGTCCTGGGGCGGCAGCCCGAATTCGTTGTTCCCGAAGATGAGGTACGCCCGCTCCGGGTCGTTGGCCGCGTGCACGCGTCCCGCATGCGCGTCGCGCCAAAACCGTTGTACCGGAGCGTCGTTGTTCAACGCGGTCGCGCCAGAAGCCTCGAACAGCCGGTCGATCGACGAGATGGCGCGCCCGGTGGCGCGCACCTGGTCGCGACGGGCGCGTGCGCGCAGCTCGAAGGGAATCTCCTTGCCCTCCTTGAGCAGTGCGTACTCGTCGCCGACATTTCCGATCAGCTGACGCCACGCGGCGTCGATGTCGCTGGCGGCCTCGGCGATGCGCACCTTGGCGAACGGATCGTCCTTGGCCTTCTCGCCTGCGAATGCGGCACGAACGCGCTTGCCCTGGTGTTCGACGTGGGCGTCGTACGCGCCGTACGCCATTCCGACGATCGGCGCCGAAATCGTGGTCGGATGCACGGTGCCCCACGGCATCTTGTACACCGGCGCGGTGTTGGTCTGCAGGCCGCCTGCCGTGCGGTCGTTCATCGACTTGTACGACAGGAACCGGTGCCGCGGCACGAAGACGTCCTTGACCACCAGCGTGTTGCTGCCGGTGCCCTTCAAGCCGACCACGTGCCACACGTCGTCGATGCGGTACTCGTTGCCCGGGATGAGGAAGCTGCCGAAGTCGACGGGCTTGCCGTCCTTGATCACAGGGCCGCCGACGAACGTCCACGTCGCGTGGTCACAGCCCGACGACCAGTTCCACGAGCCGCTCACGAGATAGCCACCGTCGACGACATGGCCGGCGCCCATCGGTGCATACGACGACGAGACGCGCACGGTCTGGTCGTTGCCCCACACCTCTTCCTGCGCCTGCTGGTCGAACAGCGCGAGGTGCCAGTTGTGCACACCGACGATCGAGGACACCCATCCGGTGGAGCCGCATGCCGTGGCGATGCGCCGCACCGCCTCGTAGAACGCGGTCGGATCGCACTGCAGGCCGCCCCACTGCTCGGGCTGGAGCAGCTTGAAGAAGCCGACCTCGTCGAGTTCGGCGACGGTCTCGTCGGGAAGGCGCCGCAGATCCTCGGTCGCCTGGGCTCGCTTGGCGATCAGCGGCAAGAGGTCGTCGATGCCGGCTAAGACCGACTGCACGTCACGCTGTTCAATGGACGTCACTGATTTGCCTCCCGGAAGAACGGACTTAGGAAAGATTAGAACACGTTACGATTTGTGTCGAGCAGCGCATTCGTACAGTAGCTAGACCTGCACACATGCATTTCTGTAACCTGTTCTAGTTCTGACCCACATAGCGGAGAAGAAAGGGCACCGCGTGACCGACGAGCCGCTCGGCACCCACGTGTTGGAACTGCAGGTGGCCGACGTCGTCAAGGAGACCGACGACGCGCGCTCGCTGGTGTTCTGTGTTCCTGATGGTCCCGACGCTCCCGACATCCCCGCCGACCGGCTGCGGTATGCACCGGGCCAGTTCCTGACGCTGCGGGTGCCCAGCGACCGCACCGGATCGGTGGCGCGCTGCTACTCCTTGTGCAGCTCGCCGTTCACCGGCGACCCGATGACCGTCACCGTCAAGCGCACCGATGGCGGCTACGCATCGCACTGGCTGTGCGACAACGCCCATCCCGGCATGCGCATCCACGTGCTCGCGCCGTCGGGCACGTTCGTCCCCAAGACGCTGGACACCGACTTCCTGCTGCTGGCCGCGGGCAGCGGCATCACCCCGATGTTGTCCATCTGCAAGTCGGCGCTCTCCGAGGGCAGCGGCCGGGTGGTGCTGATCTACGCCAACCGCGACGAAAACTCCGTCATCTTCGGCGCCTCGTTGCGCGAGCTGGCGGCGAAGTACCCAGACCGGTTGACGGTGGTGCACTGGCTGGAATCGGTGCAGGGATTACCGAGCGCGGCCGCCCTCGCCGGGTTGGCCGCACCGTATGCCAACCATGACGCGTACATCTGCGGGCCAGGGCCGTTCATGGTGGCTGCCGAAGAGGCGATGAAGATCGCGGGCGCGCCGAGCGACCGAATCCACATCGAGGTGTTCAAGTCGCTGGAGTCGGACCCGTTCGCGGCGGTGGTCATCGAGGAGGACGACAGCGACGAGGGTCCTGCCACCGCAGTCGTCACGCTGGACGGCGAGACCCATGAAGTCCGCTGGCCCCGCAACGCCAAGCTGCTCGACGTGCTGCTGGACAAGGGCCTCGATGCGCCGTTCTCCTGCCGCGAGGGCCACTGCGGTGCATGCGCTGTGCTGAAGAAGAGCGGCGACGTCGAGATGGAAGTCAACGACGTGCTCGAGCAGCAAGACCTCGACGAAGGCCTGATCCTCGGTTGCCAGGCGCGACCGCGGTCTGATTCGGTCGAAGTCACGTACGACGAATAGCGGGGGGCTAACTTCGTGAAAATGAACCGGCTTGCAGCAGCAAGTGCGGCGGCGCTGGTGGCCGCGGTGCTGACGCACCCCGCGTCGGCGGGTGCCGCGTCCAACACGGCCACTACCTCGATCCCAGTCGATCCGGCCACCCAGATCGAAATGCACGTCACCGCGAACTGCGCGGAAAACAGGTGCTCCTTCAACACCGCCGCCGACCTGATGACACCCGACGGCCCGACCGGATTCCCCGGCGACGCGTGGGCCCGCCAGACCATCACGCTGCGCAGCTCGGACCGCAACGTGTGGCAGGAAGCTTCCTACAGCGCCCCCTCGGGTAACCCCCGAGAGGTGAAGGGCGCCAATCACGACAATGTGCTTTCCAAGATGTTCAAGGCGCCGACCAACGTCGAGATCTCGGTGACGTACTTCGGTGGCGGACCGATCGAACGCTTTCAGACCGACGGTGACTCGGTGCCCACAGACTGGACCACCGGGCAGCCGAACACGCGTGCCAACTTCTATGCGTGCTCGCAGATCCAGGTGGTCTACGGAGGGGTGAACCTCACCACGCCGACGGCTTGCGCCCAGACCACATTCTCATAGCGCGGGCTGCGAGCAGCCGGACGGTCAGCGTGGCAGGCCGAGCAGGCGTTCGCCTGCCATGGTGAGCAGGATCTGTTCGGTGCCGCCCGCGATCGTCAGGCAGCGCACGTTGAGGAAGTCGTGCACAGGTTGGTTCTCGACCAGACCCGCGCCGTCCGACAAGTCCATCCGGAACTCCGAAAGCGCCTGCCGGTACCGCACGCCGATCAGCTTGCGCGCGCTGGCCTGCGATCCCGGGTCTGCGCCTCCGACGGCCAGCTGCGCGATGCGCTGATCGAGCAGCGAGCCCACCTGAGCGGCGACAATCAACCGGCCGAGGCGGTCCTGCACGGCGGGATCGAGCTCGAGTTCGGCCACCGTGCGCAGCAGCTCTTCCATCGGATTGCCGAGCGCGGTGCCGTGCGCCATCGCGACCCGCTCGTTGGCCAGCGTGGTGCGCGCCAGCCGCCAGCCGTCGTTCACCTCGCCGACCACCATCTCGTCGGGCACGAACACGTCGTCGAAGAACACCTCGTTGAAGAGGTCGTCGCCGGTGATCTCGCGCAGCGGCCGAATGTCGATGCCCGGTGTCGCCATGTCGACCAGGAAGTACGTGATGCCCTTGTGCTTTGGGGCATCGGGGTCGGTGCGGGCCAGGCAGACGCCCCATTGCGCCCAGTTAGCCCGCGACGTCCATACCTTCTGCCCGGTCAGCCGCCAACCACCCTCGGCGCGGACGGCTTTCATCCGGAGCGACGCGAGGTCGGAGCCCGCGCCGGGCTCGCTGAACAGCTGACACCAGAAGAGCTCGCCGCTCAGGGTCGGCGGCACGAATCGCTCGATCTGCTCGGAGCTGCCGTGCTCGAGGATCGTCGGCGCCGCCCACCAGCCGATCACCAGATCGGGGCGGTCGACACCGGCAGCCGCCAACTCGCTGTCGATCAGAAGCTGTTCGGCCGGCGACGCGTCGCGGCCGTACGGCCGCGGCCAGTGCGGCGCCTGCAGGCCCGCCTCGGCCAGCGCGATCTGGCGCTTCTCGACCGGCTGGGCCGCGACATCGGCGACTGCGGCGGCAATCTCGGGTTGCAGATGTTCGACCGACGCCAGGTCGATGTGCAGTTCGCGTCGGACGCCTTGCTGCGTGAGCGACGCGACACGGCGCAGCCAGTGCGACGCACCGCCGAGGAATTGCGAAATCCCGTATGCGCGACGCAGATACAGGTGCGCGTCGTGCTCCCACGTGATACCGATGCCGCCGAGCACCTGGATGCAGTCCTTGGCATTGGCCTTGGACATCTCGATTCCCGCGGCGGCCGCGACGGCGGCCGCTATGGACAGCTGAGCATCATCGTCGTCGTTGGCGGCGCGGGCGCTATCACCGGCGGCAACGGAGACCTGCTCAGAGCGCAGCAGCATCTCGGCGCAGATGTGCTTGACCGCCTGGAAGCTGCCGATCGGCTTGCCGAACTGCTCACGGACCTTGGCGTATTCGGTCGCGGTGCGCAGCGTCCACCTGGCCAGGCCGGCGGTTTCGGCGGCGAGCACGGTCGCGGCCAGGTCCTCGACCCGCTGCCTCGACGCGGGGACCACCTCGGCAGGTGCATCGGCGAGCACGACACGCGCCAGCGGGCGGGAGAAGTCGGTGGGCGTCAGCGGTTCGACGGTGACGCCGCCGGCGCCCGCGTCGACGAGAACGAACTCAGTGGCGGATACGGGAAGCAGCAAGAGCCCGGCGGGGTCTGCGCCCAGTACGTATTCGGCGGTGCCGGACACCCGGCCGTTGTCGTAGTCCAGGTCGCCGGTCGCCGCCAGCCCCGCGGTGCGCTCGCCGGAGGCCAGCGCCTCCAGCAGGTCGCCCCGCGAATTCGGCACGACCAGCGTGGCAATGGCGGTGGTGGCGATCGGGCCGGGCACCATCGCGGCCGCGGCCTCGTCGACCATCGCGCACAGATCGTCGACGGTGCCGCCTGCACCACCGGCTTCTTCCGGCAGAGCCACCCCGAAGATGCCGAGCTGGGCCAGACCCGCATACGGCGCGCGCCATGCATCCGGGTCGCCCTGCTCGATCTCCCTTGCGGCCTTTACAGCATTGGACCCCGCGGCCCAGCTACGGACCAGTTCGCGAGCGGCAAACTGCTCGTCAGTGCCGGTCGCCGACGCCTGCGACATCTGTGGACTCCTATGCCTTCGTGCGAGAAGGGCATGCTTCTCACTAGAACGTGTTCTAATAGTGCCAGCGTTCGAGCGTCAAGTCGACCGCCATTAGAGCAGCACACGTCGGTGCCGCAGGGGCACTGAAGTGAGAAAATAGGGATCGGCATGCGTATCGTTTCTCCCGAGACCGCATGATGAAGGAGCTGTCCGCCGGATGTCCGGGATGCCACAGCCAGCACAGGCCAACCCGTCCTCGGGGTCTGAATCACGACCCCCGCAGGTGATGACGGTGGCTGTCCTCGCCGAGTCCGAACTCGGCTCCGAAGCCCAGCGGGAGCGCCGCAAGCGCATCCTCGACGCCACCCTGGCCATCGCCTCCAAGGGCGGCTACGAGGCTGTTCAGATGCGTGCCGTCGCCGAGCGCGCCGACGTCGCGGTCGGCACCCTGTACCGCTACTTCCCGTCGAAGGTGCACCTTCTGGTGTCGGCGCTGGGCCGGGAGTTCGAGCGCATCGACGCCAAGACCGACCGCGCGGCGCTGGCCGGCGGCGGCACCCCGTACCAGCGGCTGAATCTCATGGTCGGCAAGCTGAATCGGGCCATGCAGCGCAACCCGCTGCTGACCGAGGCGATGACGCGGGCGTTCGTGTTCGCCGACGCGTCCGCGGCGGGTGAGGTTGATCACGTCGGCAAGCTGATGGACTCGATGTTCGCGCGCGCGATGAGCGATGGCGAACCAACCGAGGACCAGTACCACATCGCGCGGGTCATCTCCGATGTCTGGCTGTCCAACCTGCTGGCCTGGCTGACGCGCCGCGCGTCGGCGACCGACGTCAGCAAGCGGCTCGACCTTGCCGTTCGTTTGCTTATCGGGGACGGCGTGCACCCTAAGATCTAGCGGGTGACGCAGGAGTTACCGGCCGAACTGAAGCGTGCCCTCGCGACGGTTGCGCGCGTTCCCCGGGTCCTGATCGCCTGCGACTACGACGGCACCATGGCGCCGATCGTCGCCAACCCGGACGACGCCCGCCCGCTGACCGAATCGGCGGCGGCCCTACGCGAGCTGGCCGCGCTTCCGTCGACCGTGGCCGCGCTCATTTCCGGGCGGGCCCTGCGCGACCTGGCCACGCTGTCCCGGATGCCCGCCGAGGTGCACCTGGTCGGCAGCCACGGGTCCGAATTCGACACCGGGTTCGTGCACGCCATCGACGACGACGCCAAGGCGCTGCTGCGCAAAATCAAGGATTCGCTCGGCGCGATCGCCGCCGAATACCCCGGTGTGGCAATCGAGATCAAGCCCGCCAGCATCGCGCTGCACGTGCGCAACGCCGAGCCCGCGGACGCCGACGAGGCGCTGAAGAAGGCGATGTCGGCCGCGCAGCCGTGGGACGCCCAGATGACCGAGGGCAAGGCGGTTTTGGAATTCGCCGTGATCCAGACCGACAAGGGCCAGGCACTCGACATCCTGCGCCACCAGCAGGGCGCGTCGGCTGCCGTCTTCTTCGGCGACGACGTGACCGACGAGAAGGCGTTTCGGCGGTTGCACGGCCCGGACGTCGGCGTCAAGGTTGGGTCCGGGGACACGCTGGCCGACTACCGGGTCGAGTCGCCCGAGGATGTCGCGCTGGCGCTGACCTTCCTTCTGGAGTGCAGGCGGACATGGCTGCTCGGCGGGCACGCCACGCCCATCGAGCGGCTGACGATGCTGTCGAACGCCCGCACCGTGGCCCTGCTGACGCCCGAGGCCGACGTGGTGTGGATGTGTCATCCGCGGGCTGATTCCGCGGCGGTGTTCTCACGACTGCTCGGCGACGCGAACGCCGGGCACTTCCAGATCGGCCCGGAACGCGATGCGCTGCCGCTGAGTCAGCGCTACGTGGACGGCACCATGACCGTCGAAACCCGTTGGGCCAGCCTGCTGGTGACCGACTATCTGTCCCACGACGTCGGTGCGGGCCGCACCGATCTGGTCCGGGTGATCAGCGGGCAGGCCAAGGGCGTGGTGTCGTTCGCGCCGCGGCCGGAGTTCGCCCAGGCGCCGGTGCACCTGCGCGCGGACGACGGCGGGCTTCGGGTGTTCGCCACCAACGAGCCGATGGTGTTGCGCGCCCCCGGCGTGGAATGGGAGATCGTCGCGGACGGTATCCACGAGACCGCGCGTGCGGTGATCGACCCGTCGCAGGGACCGGTGGTTCTCGAACTACGCTGCGGTACAGAGGATTTGTCCGACGCTCCTGGTGGTGAGGACGCCCGCCGCGAACGCGCCGAGAGCTACTGGCGGGACTGGGCGCAGTCGCTGGAGCTGCCCGAGCTGAATCCGTCGCTGATGAAGCGCTCCGCGCTGACGCTGCGCGGGCTCGTGCACGCCGACACCGGCGCGATCATGGCCGCGGCCACCACGTCATTGCCCGAGGACATCGGCGGCGTGCGCAACTGGGACTACCGCTACTGCTGGATCCGCGACGCCGCACTGACCGCGGCCTCTTTGGTGTCTCTGGGCTCCACCGACGAAGCAGAGGGCTACCTGAACTGGCTGCACAGGGTCATCGAAACGATGCACGGCCCCGAGCGGCTGCACCCGCTGTACGCACTGTCAGGTGCGATCCTCGGGCCCGAGGCCGTCATCGACTCACTGCCCGGCTACGCGGGCTCGCGGCCGGTGCGGGTCGGCAACGCCGCGAATGCTCAAGTGCAGCTGGATGTTTTCGGTCCTGTCGTGCAGCTGATCTTCGACCTGGTCCACAAACGGGTCGCCGACGGCCGCGCTGATGCACTGACCGACCCCGACTGGAACTTGGTCAGCGAGATGGTGTCGGCTGTCGAAAGCCGTTGGGCCGAGCCGGATCACGGCATCTGGGAGATCCGGGACGCACCGCGTCACCACGTGTACTCGAAGGTGATGTGCTGGCTGACGGTGGACCTGGCCCTGAAGCTGGCCGCCGAATTCGGCCGCGAGGCCCCACCGGGATGGGCGACACTGCGCGACGTGATCTCGCAGCAGGTCCAGGAGCGCGGCTGGAACGACGAGGTGCAGTCCTACACCGCGGCCTACGACGGCAGCGACCTTGACGCCGCCACCCTGCACATCGGTTTGTCCGGCCTCATAGAGCCGTCCGATCCGCGGTTCACCGCCACCGTCGTAGCGACCGAAGCCGAATTACGCAGCGGGGCAACCGTTTACCGTTACCGCAGCGACGACGGCCTGCCGGGTACCGAAGGCGGCTTCCACCTGTGCGCCGCATGGCTCGTTGAGGCCTACCTGCTGACCGACCAGCGGTCGCAGGCCGAGGCGTTGTTCGACCGCCTCGTCACGGCCGCGGGGCCGACCGGCCTGCTGTCGGAGGAGTACGACCCGGTGGCCGAGCGGGCGTTGGGTAACCATCCGCAGGCGTACAGCCACCTGGGTCTGCTTCGCTGCGCCCAACTGCTCCGCGCCTGAGTCAGACCGGCGGCGCGGACGTACGGCCGCGAATGAGCTCGGTGTCGAGTACGTCGATCACCGGAAGTCCGGACCGCGGCGGGCTGTGCAGCAGGTGGCCCGCGCGACGACCCTTCTCCAGGCTCGGCTGTTTGACCGTAGTCAGGCCGCGGCGCAATGCCTCTGGCACACCGTCGAAGCCGGTGACGGTCATCTGGCCGGGCACGTAGATTCCCCGCGCCCGCAGGTAATCCATCGCTGAGAGCGCCAGCACGTCGGCCGTGCACATCAGCGCAGTGATACGCGGATTGACGTCGAGGGCGACCTCGGCCGCCGCCCCGCCCGACGCAGACTGGTGCTCATAGCTTTCCACTACGGTCAGCGATTCCGGATCGATGCCTGCGTCCATCAACGCGTCGTAGACGCCGTGGATGCGCTCGCGCTGGACGTTGAAATGCGATGTCCGAAGACGGTCTGGGCTCGCGACGACCGGCTTGCCGCTGCCATGCGGACGCTCGCGGCCCAGCCGCATCGTGAGCAGCCCGATCTCCCGGTGGCCAAGTTCGACAACGTGTTTGGCGAGTTCGGCCATGGCGGCACGATCGTCGATGCACACCCTCGAGGTGCCCGGAACGTCCTTTGGCTGGTCGACGACGACCACGGGTAGATGGCGCTGCAGAACGACCTGCACATACGGGTCGTCGTCGGACGCGGAGTACACCACGAACCCGTCGACTCCCGCGGCGAGCACGGCGGCCGATCCGTCGCTGACTGTTCGGTTCGGTCCGACGGCGACCAGCAGCAACCCCTGCCCGGCGTCCTCACAGGACTCGGCGAGGCCTGCAACGAAGTCCAGCGCCGCCGGATCGCTGAACGAATAGTTCAGCGGTTCGGTCATCATCAGGCCGACCGCGCCGGCCTTGCGGGTGCGCAGCGAACGAGCCACCGGGTCGGGGCCTGGATACCCCAATCGCTTGGCCGTGGCGAGGACGCGCTCGCGTAGATCGGCCGACAACTGGTCGGGCCGGTTGTACGCATTGGAAATGGTGGTGCGGGAGACCTTGAGCTCGGCCGCCAATGAGGCCAGGGTCGCCCGACGCCGCGGCGTGGGACTCCTGGACATGCTCGTGACGTTAGCGGATCCGGCTGGCACCCTCCGTACCTGTACGTTAGAGTTATTGGAAACGGTTTTCATTTGTATTAAGGAGCGCGCGGTGAGGGCGACGGCGAGCAGGCTGGCAATCGGGCTTGCGGTGGTCGCGCTCGCCACCGCGGGATGCGCCAAGGGCGCACAGTCCAGCCACGACCACGGGGCGGTCTCTGTCGTCGCCACCACCGACGTGTGGGGAAGCGTGGCGAGCGCCGTCGCCGGCGCGCACGCATCCGTCAAGTCGATCGAGGGCGGCGTGACCGCTGATCCACATTCCTATGAAGCCAGCCCCGCCGATGTCGCGGAGATCTCCGACGCGTCGCTTGTGGTCTACAACGGCGGCGGCTACGACCACTGGGTCGACGACGTGCTGGCCGGCGACCCCAAGATCAACGCCGTCGATGCCTACTCGCTGCGCCCCACCAAAGAGCCGACCAACGAGCACGTCTTCTATGACATCGACACCGCGAAGGCCGTCGCGGACCAGATCGCGAAGCGACTCGCGGAGATCGATGCCACCCACGCGGATGACTACCGTTCCAACGCAGCCGAATTCGGCCGGAAGGCCGACACAATCGCCGAGTCCGAGCGCGCGATCGGCAAGGCGCACCCTTCGGGGTCGGTCGTCGCGACCGAGCCGGTGGCCTTCTACCTGCTGCGCCATGCCGGAATCACCGACCGCACCCCGCCGGGATTCGCGAAGGCCGTCGAAGAGGGCGACGACCCGTCACCCGCTGATGTTGCCGCGATGCTCGACCTGATCAACAACCACCAGGTGTCGATGCTGCTGTTCAACCCCCAGACCGAGAGCGCGGCCACCAAACAAATCGAGGATGCGGCGCGGCGGGCGTCGCTTCCGGTAGTCACGGTCACCGAGATGCTGCCACAGGGTGTGGACTATCTGACGTGGCAGCGCGACACCGTCAACGAGCTGGCCGCCGCATTCGACAAAGCCCCACAAGCGAATCGATAGCGACTTGGACCAGGCTGCTGACGTCGTCGACCTGAGAGGCGGCCGCCTCGCCTTCGGCGACAGGGTGTTGTGGGATCACCTCGACCTTGCGGTGCGGCCCGGCGAGTTCATCGCGGTACTCGGACCCAACGGAACAGGCAAGACCTCGCTGTTGAAGGTGCTGCTCGGTGAGCTCTCCCTGACCGCGGGCTCGGTCACGGTGGCGGGCCGACCGGTCACCGAGGGCAGCGACCTGATCGGGTATGTGCCGCAACACCGTTCGGTCGATCGCGGCCTGACACTGCGAGGCCGCGACATGGTCGGGTTGGGGCTCGACGGCCATCGGTGGGGCGTGACGAGCCTGCGGCCAGCCGACCGGGCGCGACGACGGGCAGCCGTGCAGACCGCGCTGCGGCAGGTGAACGCAGACCGCCTTGGCAGCGTGCCCGTCGGCGTGATGTCCGGCGGCGAACTGCAACGGGTGCGCGTAGCGCAGGCGCTGGCCAGCGATCCCGTACTGCTGCTGTGCGACGAGCCGCTGCTCAACCTCGACCCGGCCAACGCGCGGCTGGTGTCGGCGCTGATCGATCAGCGCAGGCGGCAGGCGGATACGGCCGTACTCTTCGTCACCCACGAGGTGAATCCCGTTCTGCCCTTTGTGGATCGGGTGCTCTATCTGGTCGACGGGCGCTTCCGCGTGGGTACGGTCGATGAGGTGATGACGTCGGTGAATCTGTCAGAGCTGTATCGCGCCGACATCCAAGTGGTGAAGGTGCACGGGCGGTACGTCGTCGTCGGGGAGCACATCGACCATTCCGGACACACGAGCGGGCACACCCATGAATGACCGGCTCGCCGACCTCATGGCGCACCTGTTCGCCTTCGACGTCACCGCGGACCTACTCAGCCGCGACTTCGTGCAGCAGGCCTTACTTGCTGCCGCGCTGCTGGCCCTCGTCGCAGGCCTGATCGGTCCGTTCATCGTGATGCGGCAGATGTCCTTCGCGGTACACGGATCCAGCGAATTGTCGTTGACAGGAGCGTCTTTCGCGTTGCTGACCGGACTGAACGTCGGCGTCGGCGCCCTCGTGGGCAGCGCGCTGGCGGCCGTGCTGTTCGGCATCCTCGGACAGCGCGCCCGCGAGCGCGACTCCGCGATCGGGGTGGTGCTGGCGTTCGGGCTCGGCCTTGCGGTGCTGTTCATCCACCTGTACCCCGGCCGCACCGGCACCAGCTTCGCGCTGCTGACCGGGCAGATCGTCGGCGTTGGCTACTCCGGACTCGCCCTGCTGGTGGCCGTCACCGTCGTTGTCGTCGTCGTGCTGTCCGTCTGCTATCGCCCGCTGCTGTTCGCCACAGTCGATCCCGAGGTGGCGGCGGCGCGCGGCGTGCCGGTCCGCGCGATGGGCATCGTGTTCGCCGCGCTGGTCGGCGTGGTCGCCGCGCAGGGCGTGCAGATCGTCGGCGCGCTGCTGGTGATGTCGCTGTTGATCACGCCCGCGGCCGCGGCCGCGCGGGTCTTCGTCTCTCCCGCCGCGACGATCGCCGCCTCCGTCGTCTTCGCCGAACTCTCGGCCGTCGGCGGGATCGTGCTGTCGCTGGCGCCGGGCGTGCCGGTGTCGGTGTTCGTCACCACGATCTCTTTCGCGATCTTCCTGGTGTGCTGGATGGTCGGCAGGCGCCACCACATCGCGCCGGCCGACTAGCCCTTTTCGACCCGCTCCTCGGCCTAAACTGCCGCAATGTTCTCGGAGACGCGCTATGCGCTGAACGGGGACTTGCGCGTTGCCTATCGCACGTCGCGTGACGGTCCCCGCGACATCGTGCTCGTCTGCCCCCCGTTCACAAACTGTGAGGTGTTTCTCGACCTGCCGTATTTCCAAGCCTGGTCTGAGGCGATGACATCGCTTGGTCGACTCATCTTCTTCGATCATCCGGGCACCGGGGTATCCGATCCCGCGACGCCGACCTTGGAGCTATGGGCCGACAGCATCACCGCGGTGCTTGACGATCTCGGAAGCAGCGAAGCAGTCCTTGTCGCGATCGGCAGCGCATTCCCGATATCGGCGCTGTTCGCAGCCACTTATCCATCTCGCACAACAGCGCTGGTCGTGCTCGAAGGCTATGCGGATCCGCTGGTCGAACGCACCGAGGGATCATCCACACCCGACGACCTCGCTGCTGCCGGAGCCGCAATGTGGGGCACCGGGGAGCTTGCGCATCTCGCGAATCCGGACATGCCGTGGAACGAAGAGCTACGGGCAACCTGGGCGCGGCACGAACGCCTGGCGCTGAGCCCCACCACCTTTGTTCGCATGAGGCCTCTCGTGGACGAGATGGACGTGCGGGCCTTGCTTCCCGCAATCCGCATCCCGACACTCGTCCTCCATCACACCGACGATGCCTTTATCCCGCCCGACTGCGGCAAGTACGTCGCCGATCGCATATCGGGCGCGAAATACGTTGAGCTGCCGGGGCACAACATGTTCCACTTCGTCGAGCCATGGCGCGAGTCCTTCCAGGAGATCGCCGAGTTCCTCACCGGTCAGCAGGCGGAAATGCCGGACGATCGGGTGCTCGCCACGGTGCTGTTCACCGACATCGTGGACTCAACACGGCGCGCGACGGAGGTCGGCGACCGCGACTGGCACGCCTTGCTTGATGCGCACGACGCCGTCGTCCGAGCACAGCTGTCTCGGTTTCGAGGCCGTGAGGTGAACACGTCGGGAGACGGCTTCCTCGCGATGTTCGACGGCCCTCAGCGGGCGATCCGCTGCGCCATGGCAATTCGCGATGCGGTGCAGTCGCTCGGCATCGAAGTGCGGGGCGGGTTGCACACCGGCGAGTGCGAGGTGCGCGGCGACGACATCGGCGGCATCGCCGTCCACATTGGTGCGCGCGTCAGCGCACTGGCAGGGCCCAACGACGTGCTCGTGTCCAGCACGCTGCGCGACCTCGTGATCGGCTCAGGCCTCGAGTTCGACGACCGCGGCGCTCACGCACTCAAGGGCGTGCCGGGCGAGTGGCGGCTCTTCGCCGTCGCCTCTTGACCATCCACACCGCCAACATGTCCGACATCGGCCCGGCGTCGGCACCCCCAACGGCTACCTACCCGAGCCGAGATGTACCCCGGCGCGCCCGGTCACGGAACGCTATCCCACTCCTCGTCGGCGACATCGGCGATGCAGTGGTAGGCGATCACCGGAGTCCCAGGCTGCGCCACGCCGCCGAAAACGTTGAGGCAGGGACCGAGGGGACTCGTGATCTGACCGTTGGTCTGAGGATTCCAACGCTGGTTGTTCGCGTTGGTCTGACAGGGCAAGAGGATCACCGGGGTGTTATCCGCTGCGTCCCTGATATTCACGCAATTCCCGGGGAAGGCCGCGCTCTCGATCTGACCGGCAGAGTTGAAAGCCCAGAACTGGGACTTCGACCCATTGCATGGGTTGACCATCGTCGCGGTGTTGTTCCCATTCGGGCCGTCGAGACACCAATCGCCCAATCGGCTCTTCAGCTGGACCGCGTCGGCGGCACTTGAGACACCGGCGCTTAGCAGCGCGACACCGAACACCGCGCCGACTCCGACAAGGGCCCGGCGCACACAGCCGATCAACCGCGATTCATGCATTTCAGCTCGTCCTGGTCGACCTCACGCTACCCCTCTCCACCCGCAGCTATGGCAATTTGCGGGACTGCGGTGCCTGCAAGGATCGCGAAGATGTCGCGAGTTGGTGCCGTCCCGACCGATTACGACACGGTGCTGGCGCAGCTGGGAAGATACCCAGTTAGCAGCTATTGCCCGAGCGCGTTCTGCATCGCCCCCGCCAGCGCGTTCACCGCGGGACCCCCGTCGCCCGACTGACACACCTTCGCCTGCAGTAGAACGTTTTCCCGCAGCCGGGTTTGGAAGGAGCAGCGGCGGTCGGTGCCGGGCTCTTGCTTGCTCCACGCGGCGTCGGTGCCCGTGATCGCACCGTTGGTGAACGTCCAGACCTGGGTCGTCCCGTTGTCAATGTGCATCGTGGTGGTCTGCCCCGAGCACCCGCCTGTACGGTCCAGGATCCGGTGGAACGCCCCGTTCGCCGCATCATTAATGACGAACACACCGACCGCCTGCTTGACATAGTGGGTGTCGTCGGTGGGCGACTCCTGCATGACCGCACCGTTGAAGGACTCCAGGGCGGGATCGTTGTAGACCTCGGGCAGCCCGACATCGGCGTAGTTGTTGCAGACCGGGAGGTCGACCGAATAGTCCTGCACCGGCACCGTCGACGTTTCCTCCCAGCCCATGGTGGCGCCGACGATGTCGCCCACCGGCCTTTGGTCGAGCACCGCCTGATTCACTACGCCCGGATCCCACGGCCGCGCCGCGGCCGCCGGCATAGCGGCGAAACCCGCGAGCACCAGTGTGACAACGGCGCACGCGCAAGCGCCGGCTGTGATGACGCCGCAGTCGCCTTGGCTGCCGGCGTCGTTCTCTGCCTTGGTTCGCTGTTCCCGGTCCGCGGACCGCGCTCCCAACATGCCTTTTAGAGTAGGTCAGAGAGTGGTGGCAACGACTGGACGAAAGACATTCAGCGACCTGGGGAAACGCGTCGACTCGGAGTCTCCCTGACTCCGAAACTCCGCCCCCTCCTCGGCTTACTCAAGGGCGTTCCCGGCGAGTGGCGTCTCTTCGCCGTCGCCTCTCCGTAGCGGTGGGTTTGCGGCGAATCTCGTTTCGCCTGCCGTAATCGCTTGTGCACCCGATGGAGTCGATCACATCCATTAGAACGGCGGAGGTCTAATCCGCTCTGCCACAAGGGCGTCGTTTAGTCGGCGTTCTGCAGTGATGCGGCGAGCTTGGTCTTGGGCGCGGCTGCGCCGGCGTTTGGGCATCATCACGCCGCGGTCGCCGGTGGTATTTGGCGAGGGTGGTTCGCCGGTCCACAGCGTGCCGGTGGGCTCGCACAGTATCGGGAACAGCTGCTTGCTGCCGGGGTGGGTGGTGTAGGTGTGCCCGGTGGGTGAGGTCCAGACGGCGGTTCCGTCGGGCAGCTGTCGATCACGCCAGCCCGTTGACGCCGACCCAGAACGTTTTCACGAGATGGTGGTGCCGACTTTGTGAAGGACGTTTTAGCTTCCGAGACCGAGGCCAGTCTGGGCCGCCCGGCTCTTACGTTGCAACGGTCGCTATTCCGCACGGTGTGAGGGCGTAAACCGCGTCGCGGCTCAACGTATCTCTGTTCATCTGCGGCCGGTGGCCGGGGCGAGGCGGGCCACCCCGCGCAGGATCCACGGTGTGCGCCTGGCCATCGCGGCAACGGCGCGGTCCGAGCGGCGCATCGCGGTCCGTGGGCCGGGAGTGGGAGTTGACACCAGTTCCGCCTCGGCAGATCCCGCCCGCGGGCCGTAGCGATCGACCGCCAACAGTTGCCAGATGCCGGGTACCCCGCGCAACTCGACGCTGCCGCGATCCTCGAACCCGGTGCCCGAGCCGACGACCAGATCACGCACGGTGCTGGAGACCAGGATTTCACCGGCGCCGGCCTGGCCGACGATCCGCGCCGCGATGTGCACGGCGATCCCACCGATGTTGCTGTCGCGCAGTTCGCACTCGCCGGTGTGAATGCCAGCGCGGATCTCGATACCCAATGTCTCGGCCTCGGCACGCAAGGCCTCGGCGCAGCGGATCGCCTGCGTCGGGCCATCGAACGTGACGAGGTGGCCGTCGCCCGTGCTCTCCACCACCGTGCCGCCGAAGCGTTGCGTGAGCTCCGCGGTGATCTCATCGAACCGGTGCAACACCGCACGCCACCGCTCATCGCCGGTCGCCGCCGCGTGTTGCGTGGAGGCGACCATGTCGGTGAACAGCACGGAGCGCAGAGCGCGACGTGACAGAGATGGCGCGGCATGGCTGCCGGTGAGAAACTCCTCGACCTCGGTCAAGATCCGGTCGGGATCGGCGAGCCAGGGCACGTGGTCGCTGCCGTCGACTTCGAGCAACCGCGCACCGGGGATGTGGTCGGCGATGTACCGGCCCTCTTGCACCGGAATGACTTCGTCGCGGGCATGGATGACCAAGGTGGGCGCGGTGATCGTCGGCAGGATCGGCCGCACGTCGATCCGGAACGCCGCTTCAAGCGCCGCGCGCGCCATCCCCGGGCTGGCGCTCATGCGCTCGGCCATTCCGAGCTGGCGGATCGACCGCACCGACGGCAGCAGAGCATGGAGTGCCTCGCCGCTGCCCCACGCCGAGCGGGCGGCGCGGCACCACGCCTGCCAGCGGGCGAGCTGCTTCACCGAGGGCGTGTAATCCTCACCCAGCTCGGGCACGAGGCGCGCCCGCAGCTCGGCCGGATCGCGGTCCAAGTCGTCCCACCCGGCGAAGCCGAAGTACGCGAAGCTGCCGGTAAGAATCAGCGCCCGCGTTCGCTCCGGTCTTGTTGCCGCGAAGAAGATTTCGGCCGGGCCGCTCTCGCTACCCCCGAAAAGCACCGCTCTTTCGAAGCCAGCGGCGTCCATGACAGCCTCGATCTCAGCCGCCCGATCATCCAGCGTGCGAACTTTCGGCACCGGGTCCGACAGCCCGACGCCGGCCTTGTCGAAGAGAAGGACGCGACAGAACGTGGAGAGCCGCTCAAAGAAGGCCACGAACTCGGGCACGGTCCAACACAGCTCGACGTGACTGACGAACGACCCGACGAAGACCAGCTCAACTGGCCCGTCGCCGAGCACCTGATACGCCAGGCTCAGATCGCCGCACTTTGCGTACGACGTTTCCGGCATGGCGTGAGCGTACTGCGGCCGGGCGCTAGCCCTACCGGATCCATTGCATCGCGCCCGGGCGTACGAGAACGCCGCCATTCCGCCCTCCTGGAACTCTGCCGGGCGCTGATCGGCTCGGCCGCTGTGCAGTAGCAGGGGTCAGGCAGCCGGGCGGGGCGGCGATGACATCGGCGGCCTCGCGGTGCACATCGGTGCGCGCGTGAGCGCATTCGCGGGGCCGAACGACGTGCTGGTGTCCAGCACGCTGCGCGACCTCGTGATCGGGTCAGGGCTCGAGTTCGAAGAGCGCGGCGCGCACGCGCTCAAGGGCGTGCCTGGTGAGTGGCAGCTCTTCGCCGTCGCTTCTGGTAGCGGGCCGGTCAGAACGGTGGCGGTTTGTTGCGTTCGGCGACGAGGGGATCGTTGAGTCGGCGTTCGGCGGCGATGGAGCGAGCGGTGTGGTACGCGCGGGTGTGCCGGCGCCGCGGCATCATCTGCCCGCGATCGTCGCGGTTCTCGACGGTGGGTGGGTCGCCGGTCCACAGCGTGGCGGTGGGTTCACACAGTGTCGGAAACAGGTGCCTGCTGCCGGGGTAGGTCACATAGGTGTGGTCGGAGGAGCACATACACCATCGCCGTCTTGGCCGGGGCGTGGTCGCGCTGCCCTGCCGCACAGTCGGATTCCCCGCAGGCGCAGGCCAGTTCGGCGCTGGCGGCCAGCGCGGTCAACGCGTCGACGCGCCGCTCGGCCAGGGTGCGCGGGTCGTCCTCACAAACCGCGCGGGCCATCTGGTCGACCCGCTGCTCGATGCGCACAGCGTCGGGCGCATACAACCGCGCCCACATGCTCGTAAAGCCGTTCATCAGACGGTGAGCCGAATTCGACATCGCGGCCTAAGCTTCCTGCGCGGCTGCGACGCAGCGCTCCCGCATCGATCTGTTCGACCAACTCATCAATCGCCTGCTCGGTCTTCTTCGCCGACAGTGCTCCCCAGCGGGTTACTCGGTCGGCCAGCGTGGCGTCAACAGCAGCCAGCAACTCTGGGGCGATGATCAACGCTGTGCGCCACACGATCGTGCGCGCCAGCAGATCGCTGATCACACCCGCCTCAAACAGCGCTGCCACCTTCGGCAACCGGTCCCGCAACGCCACCCCGCGATGCGTTTGGGACAACGCCAGCCCCTGACTGATTCCCAGAGCGGCCGTTACCTCAGCGGCCACCGCCGCATCCGGATCCACCCACCAGGAGTCACGGTCACCCACATATGTGCGAGTCTATTCGCGACCGCTGACGCGGGTCACCAGCTCTAGCCCTACCTGTGGATGAAATTACGACTGTGGATAACTCCCTAGCCCGTCTCCACGGGACGCGTTGGGTCCGAACACCATTCGGACCACGAACCCGGATACAACGCCGCGTCGACGCCGACCGTCGCGAGGGCCGCGACGACCACCGATGCTGTGACGCCGGAGCCGCAGTAGGCGCCGACCTCGCCGATGCCGTCGAACATCCTCGCAAGATCCGTCTCCCCGAGAAATGTTCCGTCGTCGGCCAGCAGGCCGGTGCTTGGCACGTTTTGGGCTCCGGGAATGTGCCCCGCCACCGGATCGATCGGCTCGACGTCGCCGCGGAACCGCTCGGGTGCGCGCGCGTCGAGCAGGGTGCCCGCCGCCGTCGCCTGATCTGCGGTCAAGGTCGGGAAGCGCGCCGGCATACAGGTCGTCGTGGTGCACCGTCGCGTCGCCGGGTTCCGGCACGACGTCGCCGGTCTCCACCGCACCGCCTGCGGCCGTCCATGCGGCAAGGCCTCCGTCGAGGATGCGGACGTCCCCGAGGCCGGCGGCCGTCAGCACCCACCACGCCCTCGCGGACCCGGCGCGGTTCCAGTCGTCGTAGGCCACGACCGGGATGCCGTCGCGGACTCCCCATCGCCGGGCGGCGGTCTCGACGGCACGTCCGGACGGAAGCGGATGGCGCCCACGCCCCACGACCGTATGGTCGCTGAGCTCGTCCTCCAGCGATACGTATACCGCGCCGGGGACGTGGCCCCGCTCGTAAGAGGCCCGCCCGTCCGGCTCGGACAGCTGCCATCGCACATCGAGGATTGCCACCGGCTCGCCTGCGTGAAGGCACCGAGCCAGTTCGGATGCGGTGATGAGCACGTCGCCACGGTCTCGGGTCACGCCACAAGGGTGCCATCTACGCTGGCGGTCATGGCATCCGTAGACCTCAACGCCGACCTGGGCGAGAGCTTCGGGGCCTGGCGGCTCGGCGACGACGACGCCATGCTCGGCCTGGTAACCAGCGCCAACGTCGCCTGCGGGTTCCATGCGGGCGATCCCGCGACACTCAGCCACAGCTGCGAGGAGGCCGCGAGGCAGGGGGTCCGGATCGGCGCGCAGGTCGGCTACCGCGACCTGGCCGGGTTCGGCCGGCGGTTCATCGACATCACGCCAGAGGATCTGCGCGCCGACGTGATCTATCAGATCGGGGCGTTGCAGGCGCTGGCCCATGTGGCCGGTTCGTCGGTCACCTACGTCAAACCTCATGGGGCGCTGTACAACACGATCGTCAACAACCAGCACCAGGCCCGCGCGGTGGCGGAGGCAGTGCATGCCGTCGACCCCGCGCTGCCGGTGCTGGGGTTGGCGGGCTCGGTGTTCTTCTCCGAGGCCGAACGCGTCGGCTTGCGCACCGTGCCCGAAGCGTTCGCCGATCGCTCGTATCGCCCCGACGGGCAGCTGGTTTCGCGACGGGAGCGCAACGCCGTGCTGCACGACCCAGCCGAGATCGCCGACCGGGTGGCGTCGATGGTGCAAACGGGACGGGTGGTCGCGGTCGACGGGTCAACCATCCCCATCACCGTCGAATCCGTTTGCGTACATGGGGATTCGCCGGGAGCCGTGCAGATCGCCACTGCGGTGCGAGACCGTCTGGTTGGCGACGGTGTGCAGCTGGCGGCGTTCGTCTGATGCGACTCAAGCCGGGCAGACCGAACCTGCAGAACTATGCAAAGTATTTCGACGTGCCGGAGTCGGCGGCCGACGCACCGCTGACGGTGACCTGGGCAGGCGTCACGACTCTGCTCGTCGACGACGGCAGGTCAGCGCTGATGACGGACGGCTTCTTCTCCCGGCCCGGACTGGCCGCCGTCGGCCTCGGTCAGATCGCGCCGTCGGACTCCCGCATCGACGACAGCCTCGGCCGGATGGGGGTTGCCCGGCTGGAAGCGGTGCTGCCTGTGCACACCCACTTCGACCATGCGATGGACTCCGCCGTCGTCGCCACGCGCACCGGGGCACGGCTCGTCGGCGGCGCGTCGGCGGCACAGGTCGGCGTCGGCGGCGGGATCGCCGAGGACCGCCTCGTGGTCGCGACGCCCGGTGAGCCCATCACACTTGGCGCCTACGACGTCACCTTGGTCGAGTCGGAACACTGTCCGCCGGACCGGTTTCCCGGTGTGATCACCGAGCCGGTCGTACCTCCCGTGAAGACGTCCGCCTACAAGTGCGGCGAAGCGTGGTCGACGCTGGTGCACCACCGGCCGTCGGATCGGCGGCTGCTGATCGTCGGCAGCGCGGGCTTCGTTCCCGGCGCCCTGGCCGGCTACCGCGCCGACGTGGTCTACCTGGGTATCGGACAGCTCGGCGTGCAGCCGGAGCACTATCTCGTCGACTACTGGTCCGACACGGTGCGTGACCGTCGGCGCACGCCGCGTCGTGCTGATTCACTGGGACGACTTCTTCCGGCCACTCACCAAGCCGCTGCGGGCGCTTCCGTATGCCGCTGACGACCTCGACGTCTCGATGCGGGTGCTCACGGAACTGGCCGCCGACGACGGCATACCGATGCACCTGCCGACTCTGTGGCAGCGCGCTGACCCGTGGAGCTGACGCTCGCTCTTGCGGCGCTGGCCGTGGTGCTCGTTTTCGCGATGGTCAAGCCGCGCGGCTGGCCCGAGGCCGTCGCCGCGGTACCCGCGGCGACGCTCCTGATCGCAGCGGGCGTGGTTCCGCTTCGGGATGCGGCCGACGAAGTGGGGCGGCTGCTGCCCGTGGTCGGCTTCCTGGCGGCGGTGCTGGTGCTGGCGCAGTTGTGCGACGACGAGGGCCTGTTCCGGGCCGCGGGCGCAGCGATGGCGAGGTCGACCAATGGAAGCACGCGACGACTGCTGGCAAGGGTGTTCGTCATCGGCGCCGTGACGACGGCCGTACTGAGCCTCGACGCGACGGTCGTGCTGCTGACCCCGGTGGTGCTCGCGACCACAAGGGCACTGTGGGTTCCGCCGCGGCCGCATGCCTACGCCACCGCGCACCTGGCGAACACCGCGTCGCTGCTTCTTCCGGTGTCCAACCTGACCAACCTGCTGGCGTTCTCGGCCGCGGGTCTCTCGTTTCTCCATTTCACCGCGGTGATGGCGCCATCGTGGCTGGTGGCAGTGGTCGTCGAATTCGTGCTACTGCGTTGGCTTTTCGCGCGGGACCTCGCCGTGGCGCCCAACCCCGAGCCGGTCACCGACACCTCAAGGGTTCCGATGTTCGTGCTCGTGGTCCTCGCACTGACGTTGATCGGCTTCGCGGTCACGTCGGTGCTCGGAGTCTCACCGGCATGGGCGGCGCTGGCCGGTGCGGTCGTGCTCGGCGTGCGGGCATTGGCTCGGCGGGAGACAACCGTCGTCGGCATCGCCGCCGCCGCAGACGTGCCGTTCCTGATATTCGTGCTGTGCCTGGGTGTCGTCGTCGACGGGCTCATGCTCCACGGCCTGGAATCCGCGATGCGCGGCGTGCTGCCTGCCGGCGACACGCTGCTCGCGATGCTGGGCATCGCTGCCGTCGCCGCGGTGCTGTCCAACATCGTCAACAACCTGCCCGCGGTGCTGGTGCTTCTGCCGTTGGTGAGCGCGTCCGGACCGGCCACGGTGCTTGCGATGCTGATCGGCGTCAACATCGGGCCCAACCTGACCTATGTGGGCTCGCTCGCGAATCTGCTGTGGCGCAGCGTCGTCCGCAACGACTTCCCCGCCGGCTTCCGCGAGTTCAGCCGCGTCGGGCTGATCACGACACCGGCCACCATCGTCGTTGCGGTGCTCGGGCTGTGGGCCGGAATTCGGCTGTTCGGCGTCTAGACCGCCGAATCCAGCCACACGGGGTTGGACATCGCCACCATCGCGGGAAAGCGTGCGCGACGGCGCACTTCGACGCGGGCGAAGCGGGCCGCGCCGCCGGATGTCGTCCAAGTCAGGCGGCCCGCACCGCACGCGTCTGTCTTGGCGCGGCCGACACACCCGCCGTCGGTGATGAGGGAGATGGTAGCGTCGGGCGCGCCGCGGACCTCGGCGGTAATGGTCACCTCGCTGCCGTGCGGCACGCTCATCGACTCGCCAGGGCCTGCCGCCATCGCGCCGTCGTCGCGAGAAGCGTTGAGCGTCAACGTCAAATCGTCCGACTCGGTCAGATGGCAGCGGCCGAGCCGGAGGCCGTCGATCAGGTCCGGCGTCGACAGGGCCTGCGCGTACACGACGGTCTGTGGCCGCCCGACCGGTTGCGTCGACACATGCGAGTCGCTACCGCCGACTGCGGCGATGCGGCGACCCTGTTTGAGTAGTTGTTGCCAGATGCGAAGGGACAGTTCGTCATCGACGTTCCACAATCCGTTCCAAACTTCCATCGCATCCACGTCGTGGTAGCCGAACTCCCACGCGCAGCCGGGAAGGGGGACAGCCGGATGCGCGGCGACCACCACTCCGCCGTCGGCACGAACCCGCTCGGCATAGCCGGCGAAGACACCGTCGCGCGGTGCGTACCGCCAGTCGACCCAGCCCCCTGGAGGCAGCCCGACCGCCAGCCAGTGGCCGTGACGGGTGGTCACTTCTTCCCCCGCGATGACCTCAAGGTCTGAGCTCGCTGCCGACCAGGCCCGATTGGCCGAGTTGGTGTTGTGGTCGGTGGACACGATGAAGTCCAAGCCTGCCGTCGTGGCCGCCGCGGCCATTTCCTCGATCCGCCGCCTACCGTCGGAATGCACGGTGTGCGTGTGTAAGTCGCCTCGATACCACCCCGCTCGACGCTCGCGCGACACCGCAGGGCGGACAATTGGGCTCGGACGCAGGGATGGCTGCACTCCCCTGGAGAGCGCGATCTGGGCCTGCCAGTCCATCCCCAGCGGGTTTAGCACGACGGGCCCGAGCGCCAGCGTCCACCGGCCTGGATCGATCGGCCCGGACAGGTAGCCCGGAGTCGCGTTGACCGCCGAGAGCATGAAGCCGGCCCGCGCACCGCCGGACCAGCCGCGGAACCCTGCGGCGTTGCCCAGCTGGTGGCCTGCGGGCCCGAAGATGCCGAGGTCCAACACGTTGTGACCGATACCGAGCAGAGAGAACTGGTCGTGAGACGTGCTGACGTCGATCCGGTTGACGCCCGCGGGCACATCGAACGGCACATACGCCCACTGGTCGATGCCGAACTTGAAGCGGCCGTCGAAGGAGAGAACGATGCCGGTGTCGGTCCTCAGCGCCGTCACGGGCACATCATCGGCGGCGCGTGTCTAAGGAATGGTTACGGCGACGCGAACAGCGGTGGGACGGTTGACGTCTACTCGCTAATCGACGGCGATGTGATTAGCGAATCGCCATACGATCCGCAAAATTAGAACCGTGGCCATGTTCAGTAGGTACGTGGCGCTCGGCGACTCATTCACCGAGGGTGTCGGCGACCCACACCGCACGAGTCCAAACGGCCTGCGCGGATGGGCGGACCACGTCGCGGTCGCGCTGGCACAGCGCAACCCCGAGCTGCGCTACGCCAACCTCGCCGTGCGGGGCAGGAGAATGGACGAGATCCTCGATGAGCAGCTCCAGACCGCAGTCATGCTCGAACCCGACCTCGTCACCATCTATGCGGGCATGAACAACCTGCTGCTGGTGCGCAACGACGTCGACGCCATGATGGCCAGGTACGCCGAAGGGCTCAAGACGTTGCAGCAGACCGGCGCGGTCGTGCTCGCGTTCACGGCGGCGGACCTTGGCACGGTGCCACTGTTCCGCAGGCTGCGGGGCCGGGCAGCGGTCTACAACGAACTGCTGCGCGGCATTGCCGACGACCTCGGTCTGCAGCTCGTCGACTTCTGGCGCTTCGCCGAGTTTCGCGACGCCCGCCTTTGGGACGGCGATCGCATCCATCTCTCGCCGCTGGGCCATGAGCGCTTCGCCGCCAAAGTCCTTGATACCCTTGCAGTCTCGCATGAGCTGACCACCCGCTCCGCCGCGTTGCTGTCGTCGCAGCCTCCGGCGCGGGACTTCCGCTCCAACCTGCGATGGACCACGGCATTCGCGGCGCCGTGGGTTGCCAAGAGGATGAGGCGCGCCAAGCCGGGCGCGGGTGTCGAGCCTAAGTCGACGACGTTGAACAAGGTCCTCTGAATGCTCGGCGCGCCCCGCGTGGCCGGCCTGCATTTGCAATTCGGATCCGACGCCTCTTCCGAGGTGGTCGTGTCATGGCACACACCCACACCCGTCGGCAACCCGCGTATCGCGTTCAGCACACCGGGCGACGGACTCGGCATGGGGGTGTCCGCGGAGACGGTGACCTACCGCGACGCGGCATCGCGAACCGACGTGTACGCGCACCACGCCAGGATCACCGGCCTGTGTCCAGACACCCAGTACGTTTACGCCGCTGTGCACGAGGGCGCGAACCCCGAACTGGGGACGGTCCGGACGGCACCACGTGGCAGGGCGCCGCTGCGGTTCACGAGCTTCGGTGATCAGTCGACGCCGACACTGGATGCTTCGGTCGCCCGCGCCTTCGGCCGTGACACTCGCGGGTCGCCTGCCGCAGGCGACATCACCAACGCGGTCGAACATGCAGAACCGCTCTTCAACCTGGTGAACGGTGACCTCTGCTACGCGAACCTCTCGCGGGACCGGGTCAGAACGTGGTCGGACTGGTTCGAGAACAACTCGAGATCCGCGCGATACCGGCCGTGGATGCCCGCGGCGGGCAACCACGAGAACGAACTCGGCAACGGCGCGATCGGATACCGCGCCTTCCAGACGTATTTCGCCGTGCCCGATTCCGGTGCAGAGCCGGAGCTACGCGGCCTTTGGTATGCGTTCACGGCGGGTTCGGTGCGGGTGATCAACCTCGCCAACGACGACGTCTGCTATCAGGATGGCGGCAACTCGTACGTGCACGGCTATTCGGCTGGCGCCCAAAAGCACTGGCTTGAAGGTGAGCTCGCCCGCACGCGCACTGACGCCGACATCGACTGGATCGTGGTGTGCATGCACCAGACGGCGGTGTCCACCGGCGACGGCACCAATGGCGCCGACCTCGGAATCCGCGAGAATTGGCTGCCCCTTTTCGACCGCTACGGCGTGGATCTGGTGGTGTGCGGCCACGAGCATCACTACGAGCGATCTCACCCCATCCGCGGCATCCTGCCCACCGACACCCTCACACCGGACCCCGCCGGCCTACACCAGCAGCGCGTGGACACCAGCAAGGGCACGGTGCACCTTGTGATCGGCGGCGGAGGCACGTCGATACCGTCCCACGGCATGTTCTTCGCGGACCCGCGCTGCCGGGTCCTCATGGAGGTCGGCGACGTCGATCCCGCCACCGGACACAAGACGCCTCATTACGTCGAAGAGCACGCGCCGTGGTCGGCCTTTCGCGACATGGACAACCCGTGCGGCTTCGTCGTATTCGACGTCGACCCGGGAACCCCGGGCGGAGCCACGTCGATAGCGGCAACGTACTACGCGTTGAATGGTTTCCTCGGCGCGTCCGTCCCGGTCGACAGCTTCACGCTGACGCGGCCGCGGCGCGACTCAGCGGCTTAACCCCTGCGCTGCCGGGCGATCTCGGCCAGCACGACGCCCGCAGCCACCGAGGCGTTCAGCGACTCCGTCGGCCCGGCCATCGGAATCGATACCACCACGTCGCAGTTCTCCCGCACCAACCGAGACAATCCCTTGCCCTCCGAACCGACGACGAGAACCAGAGGGTCGGTACCCTCAAACTCGTCGAGCGTGGTGTCACTGTCGGCGTCGAGACCGACCACCTGCAGGCCAGAGTCACGCCAATCCTTCAGTGTCCGAGTGAGATTCGTCGCCCTGGCCACCGGCACCCTGGCGGCCGCACCCGCGCTCGTGCGCCACGCCACCGCGGTCACTGACGCCGAACGCCGCTGCGGGATCAACACTCCGTGCCCGCCGAAACCCGACACCGAACGCACGATCGCACCGAGATTGCGCGGATCGGAGATGTTGTCCAACGCGACTAGGAGTGCCGGTGCACCGTCCTTCGACACGGCCGCAAGCAGATCGTCGGGGTGGGCGTACTGGTAGGGGGGCACCTGCAGCGCGATGCCCTGATGCATTCCGTTTGTGCTCATCCGGTCAAGTTCGCCGCGCGGCACCTCCAGGATCGCGATACCGGCATCGGCTGCGCGCCTTACGGATTCCGTCAGCCGTTCGTCGGCCTCGGCACCGAGAGCCACGTACAGCGCAGTTGCCGGTACGTCCGCGCGCAGACATTCCAGCACGGGGTTGCGGCCCAGCACCATCTCGGTGTCGTCGGTGCGTTTCGGCTGACGGCGCTGCTGCTGCGGCGACTTGGCCGCACGTTTGGCGGCCGGATGGTTGGGCCGCATATGTGCGGGCGGCGTTGCGCCGCGGCCCTCCAGCCCGCGCCGGCGCACCCCGCCCGAGCCCACCTTCGGCCCCTTCTTCGTGCCGGCCTTGCGGACCGCGCCACGGCGTTGGGAGTTGCCGGCCATCTAGATCGTTCCACGTATCAAGAGCTGTACCCGTCCAGCAGCGTCCACTGCGGCCCGTCGGAGGTGTCGGTGACGTCCACGCCCGCCTTCTTCAGCCGGTCCCGGATCGCGTCGGCCTGCGCCCAGTCTTTGCGCTCGCGGGCCTCTTGCCTGCGCTCGATTTCCGCGTGAACCAACACATCCACGGCGGCCAGCGCGGCCGACGTCTCGTCGCGGGACTCCCACCGCTCGTCGAGCGGGTCGGCACCGAGGATGTCCATCATCGCCCGGATCGACCGGGCGCGCGCCATCGCCGTCTCGTGGTCGCCCGCCTCCAACGCCCGATTACCCTCCGCGCGAGCGGCGTGCACCTCGGCGAGCGCGATCGGTACCGCCAGGTCGTCGTCCAGGGCCGCGGCGAAGGCGGCTGTCCACTCACCGGGCTCGACGTCGCCGACGCGGCTACGCACCCGATGCAGAAATTCCTCGATCCCCGTGTAGGCCTTCGCCGCGTCCTGCAGCGCCGTCTCGGAGAACTCCAGCATTGACCGGTAATGCGCGCTGCCCAGGTAGTAGCGCAGCTCTGCGGGCCGAACCCGTTGCAGCACAGCCGGTATGGCGAGGACGTTGCCCAGCGACTTGCTCATCTTTTCGCCGCCCATGGTGACCCACCCGTTGTGCAGCCAGAAGCGGGCGAACCGGTCGCCGACGGCCTCGGCCTGGGCGATCTCGTTCTCATGGTGCGGGAAGATCAAATCCATTCCGCCAGCATGGATGTCGAACTCGGCGCCGAGATAGGCCTCGCACATCGCGACGCATTCGGTGTGCCAGCCCGGCCTGCCGCGCCCCCACGGCGTCGGCCAGGACGGCTCGCCCGGCTTCTCACCCTTCCACAACGTGAAGTCGCGCTCATCGCGCTTACCGGTCGCAACTCCCTCACCCTGGTGCACGTCGTCGATCCGATGCCCTGACAACTTCCCGTAGTCGGGGAGGCTCAGCACGTCGAAGTAGACATCGCCGTCGCCGGTGTACGCATGCCCGTCGGTGATGAGCCGATCGATCAGCTCGATGATCTGGGTGATGTGGCCGGTGGCGCGCGGCTCCGCCGACGGCGGCAGCACCCCGAGAGCGTCGTAGGCGGCCGAGAACGCCCGCTCGTAGGTGGCCGCCCATTCCCACCACGGCCGGCCCGCGTCGGCCGCCTTGTTCAGGATCTTGTCGTCGATGTCGGTCACGTTGCGGATGAACGCCACGTCGTAGCCCTTGGCCATCAGCCAGCGCCGCAGCACGTCGAACGCCACCCCGCTGCGGACATGGCCGATGTGCGGCAGGCCCTGCACGGTCGCGCCGCACAGATAGATCGAAACGTGGCCGGGGTGCACCGGCACGAAATCACGGACAGCGCCCGTCATCGTGTCGTGTAGCCGCAGGTCGGTCACGACGGGCCAGCTTACCGGCCTATTCGGCCTCAACCACCAAAGCGGTGGCGATGGCCGCCAATCCTTCGCCGCGGCCCGTCAGTCCGAGGCCGTCAGTGGTTGTCGCCGACACCGAGACAGGAGCATCGAGCAGTTCCGAAAGCACCTGCTGCGCTTCGGCGCGCCGCGGTCCCACCTTCGGCCGATTTCCGATCACCTGCACGGCCGCATTGCCCACCCGGTAGCCCTCGGCGCGCACCAGGCTGTGCACGTGGCGCAGCATGTCGGCGCCGCTGACACCCGCCCAGCGCGGGTCGTCGGTGCCGAACACCCCGCCGATATCGCCGAGCGCGGCGGCGCTCAGCACCGCATCGCACAGCGCGTGAGCCGCCACGTCGCCATCAGAGTGGCCCGCGCAGCCGTCGGCACCATCGAACAACAGTCCCAGCAGCCAGCACGGCCTGCCGATCTCGATGGGGTGCACGTCGGTGCCGATGCCGACGCGCGGCATGCTCACGTGGCCCGTCCGAGCAGGACTTCGGCGAGAAGCAGGTCGGTGGGTGTGGTGATCTTGAAGGCCAGCGGGTCGCCGTCGACCACCTGCACAGGGGTGCCGGTCATCTCGACAAGCGAGGCGTCATCGGTGAAACTCCCCGCTACCGCGTGCTCGTACGCACGACGCAGCAGCTCGGTCTGGAATCCCTGCGGGGTCTGGACGGCCCGAAGGCGCGCGCGCTCCGGAGTGCCCAGCACGACACCGTTGGCGTCGACGGCCTTGATGGTGTCGCTGACCGGCAGCGCGGGCACCACCGCGGCATGACCGGCCTGCAGGGCCCGCACCACCCGGACGATCAGCGAGGGCGGGGTGAGCGCCCTGGCCGCATCGTGGACGAGGACGAACTCGGCGTCACCGACTGCGGCAAGGGCAAGCTTGACCGACTCTGTGCGGTCCATACCGCCCGCCACGATGACGGCGTCGCCGCCGAACACCAGCTTGGCCTGGTCGGTGCGATTCGGCGGCACAGCGACCACCACGCCGTCGACGACACCGGATTCACGCAAACCGTCGAGGGCGCGCTCCAGCATCGGACGACCGCACAGATTGACGAACGCCTTCGGCGCGCCTGCCGCCAGCCGCTCTCCTGACCCTGCAGCCGGGACAACGGCGACCGTGCTCATTTCGGAGCCGCTCCGGCCGGCGACATCAAGCCGCCTCAGGAAGCGGCGGCCAGAACCTCGTCGAGGATGATCGCGGCCTTGGCGTCATCGGTGTTCTCGGCAAGCGCGAGCTCGCCGACCAGGATCTGCCGGGCCTTGGCCAGCATTCGCTTCTCACCTGCGGACAGGCCACGCTCCTGGTCACGACGCCACAGGTCGCGGACGACCTCGGCAACCTTGTTTACATCCCCGGAAGCCAGCTTCTCGAGATTGGCCTTGTAGCGGCGGGACCAGTTGGTCGGCTCCTCGGTGTGGGGCGCGCGAAGCACCTGGAACACCTTGTCGAGGCCTTCCTGGCCCACTACGTCGCGCACGCCCACATACTCGGCATTTTCGGCTGGGACTCGCACTGTGAGGTCTCCCTGGGCGACCTTCAAGACGAGATATTCCTTCTGCTCGCCTTTGATGGCCCGGGTTTCAATCGCCTCGATCAACGCAGCACCGTGGTGTGGATAGACAACGGTGTCTCCGACCTTAAAAATCATCTGTTTCGAGCCCCTTTCGATACTCCATGCTAACACGAGGCGCAGACACGTGCGGACCAACGGTGCAGGTCAGGGGCACCACACGTGAAGACTAGGGGTTGACACGGTGACGAATACGTGCAAGGCACGGTCCACCTGGCCACCCCCCGACAACCCCTGTCACGTGCCTGTGGATAGTTGGCGGCAAACCCGAATCGGCGTCTTCGATGCCTCCGCTACCGCCGCCAACCACCACCTACTACTGTGCATAGTCGAACGGGTTCTTGTCACTGGCGACCCACGTCACCGGCGCCGCGCCGGCCGAGCAGGAGGCTTCAGGGTGAACCGCTCCAAATCGCGCAGGTCCGCTGTCACCGTGGCTATCGCGGCGTGCGCGCTGGCCGCCTCTGCCGCTCTAGCCGGTTGCAGCGCAGGGCAGCTCGCCCAGACCGCCACCCAGCAGGCGGCGGTCAACGGCACCGCGGCCACGGTCGGCGACATCACGCTTCGCAACGTACATTTGCGGGCTCCGCAGACCGCCGACTACGTGAAGCCCGGCAGCGACGTGGAGCTGCTGTTCGTGGCATCCAACGATTCGCCGGACACACCCGACAAGCTGGTCTCGATCAGGTCCGATTTCGGGTCGGTGACGCTGACCGGCGACACCAAACTGCCGCCAACCGACGTGCTGGTGGTCGGCGAGCCCGACGGCCAGGTCGCCCCGCTGGAGGCCACCGAGACCGCCGATGCGGCAAAGGCGATGGTGGACATCAACAAGCCCATCACCAACGGCCTGACCTACAACTTCACCTTCGCCTTCCAGAACGCGGGCGAGATCACGGTCCCGGTGCCGATCTCGGCGGGCGAGTCGCCGCGGCGCGAAGCAGGCGGCGACACGGGCGGTCAGCACTAAGGATCTGTCGGCCGTGGCGGATACCGTCACATCGTGGCCAAGGCGCGTTCGCAGTACCGCTGTTCGGAGTGCCGCCACGTCAGCGCGAAATGGGTCGGACGCTGTGCGGACTGCGGCACCTGGGGCACTGTCGACGAAGTAGCTGTGCTGGCCGCCGTCAACGGCTCGGCTGCCAGGCGCGCGGTGGCGCCGACCACGCCCGCGGTGCCGATCAGCTCGATCGACCCGGGGCAGACCAGGCACTTTCACACCGGCGTCAGCGAACTCGATCGGGTGCTCGGTGGCGGCATCGTGCCCGGCTCAGTGACGCTGCTCGCGGGCGATCCTGGTGTCGGCAAGTCCACGCTGTTGCTCGAGGTCGCCCATCGCTGGGCCGAATCCGGGCGGCGGGCGCTGTATCTGTCCGGTGAGGAATCCGCGGGCCAGATCCGGATGCGGGCCGAACGCACCGGCTGCAGCCACGACGACGTTTACCTGGCTGCGGAGTCCGACCTGCAGACGGCGCTCGGCCACATCGAGGAAGTCCGGCCGACGCTGGTGGTGGTCGATTCGGTGCAGACCATGTCGACCACCGAGGCCGACGGTGTGACCGGTGGTGTCACCCAGGTGCGCGCGGTGACGACGGCGCTCACCATGACCGCGAAAACAACGGGCATCGCGATCATCCTGGTCGGCCATGTGACCAAGGACGGCGCGATCGCCGGGCCGCGGTCGCTCGAGCATCTCGTCGACGTCGTATTGCACTTCGAGGGCGACAAGACGTCGTCGCTTCGTATGGTGCGCGGCGTCAAGAACCGCTTCGGCGCAGCCGACGAGGTCGGCTGTTTCATGTTGCACGACAACGGAATTGACTGTGTTGCGGACCCATCGGGTCTTTTCCTCGACCAACGCCCTTCGCCAGTTTCGGGCACCGCGGTGACCGTGACGCTCGACGGCAAGCGTCCGCTGATCGGCGAAGTGCAGGCCCTGCTTGCCGTTCCGACCACGTCGACACCGCGCCGCGCCGTCAGCGGCATCGACTCTGCGCGCGCGGCGATGATCGCAGCGGTACTCGAGAAACGGGCCCACCTTCGCGTCGGGCCGTGCGACATCTACCTGTCGACAGTGGGCGGAATGCGGCTGACCGATCCGTCGTCGGATCTGGCCGTGGCATTGGCCATCGCATCGGCGTACGCCGATCTCCCGCTGCCGACCACTGCCATCGCGATCGGTGAAGTGGGTCTGGCCGGCGACCTGCGCCGGGTCAGCGGGATGGAGCGGCGGCTGGCCGAGGCTGCCCGCCTTGGATTCACGTGTGCGGTAGTTCCCCCCGGCGTGAAAGACGTGCCGATAGGCTTACAGGCGATTGCGGCCGACAACATCACCGCTGCGATGAAGGTGCTGACGGAGATCGCGGTGAAGGCCGGCCGCTCCGAGGAGGGGCCATGGCCGTGAAGTCCACCCGGCGCAACGTGGTGCAGCTGGCCCGCCCAACTCTCCGAGAAACCATCGGCCGACTGGCGCCCGGCACCGCACTGCGCGACGGCCTGGAACGCATCCTGCGCGGCCGCACCGGCGCTCTGATCGTGCTCGGTTACGACGACAGCGTCGAGGGGATCTGCGACGGCGGCTTCGCGCTGGACATCGGCTACGCGCCGACCCGGCTGCGGGAGCTCTCCAAGATGGACGGCGCCGTCGTGCTGTCCAGCGATGGACACCGAATACTGAGGGCCAACGTCCAACTGGTGCCAGACCCGTCGATACCCACCGACGAATCCGGCACCCGGCACCGGTCGGCAGAGCGCACCGCGATTCAGACCGGCTACCCGGTGATATCGGTGAGCCACTCGATGAGCATCGTGACCGTCTATGTGGCCGGCGAGCGGCACGTGGTGCCCGAGCCGGCGACGATCCTGTCGCGCACCAACCAAACCATCGACACGCTCGAGCGGTACAAGTCGCGGCTCGACGAAGTGAGCAGGCAACTGTCGACGGCCGAGATCGAGGACTTCGTCACGCTGCGCGACGTGATGACGGTGGTGCAGCGGCTGGAGATGGTGCGCAGGATCAGCCTCGAGATCGACGCAGACGTCGTCGAGCTCGGCACCGACGGCCGCCAGCTCAAGCTGCAGCTGGAGGAGCTCGTCGGCGACAACGACACCGCCCGCGAGCTGATCGTGCGCGATTACCACGCCAACCCGGACCCGCCGACCGCGGCGCAGATGAGCGCGACGCTGGAGGAGCTCGACGGCCTTTCAGACACCGAGCTGCTCGACTTCACCACGCTGGCAAGGGTTTTCGGTTATCCATCGACGGCCGAGGCGCAGGATTCGGCGATGAGCTCACGGGGCTACCGCGCGATGGCGGGCATCCCGCGGTTGCAGTTCGCCCACGTCGACCTGCTGGTGCGGTCGTTTGGGTCGCTGCAGGGGCTGCTGGCCGCCAGCGCCAGTGACCTGCAGTCGGTGGAGGGCATCGGGTCAATGTGGGCACGACACATCCGCGAGGGTCTGTCGCAGCTGGCCGAGTCGACGATCGCCGACCGGTTGGCCTAACCGGCGGGCGCCGGCGCCTGCTCGGCGGGCGGGGCACCTTCAGGTGCGGGGGCTCCGGGCTGCGGCGCGGGCTGCGCGAGGATGAACGGCACCGTCGCCGACCGCAGATTGCCCAGCTGGACCAGCAGGTTGTACGTGCCGGGTCCGATCGGCTGGCGGGGCAGCGGACACCCGGGAGCCGAGCCCATACCGGTCCACGTCACCTCGGTGGTCACCTGCTCACCCGGGTTGAACGTCTTCACCAGTGTCTCGTTCGACGGCGCGCAGTCGAGGTTCGACCACAGCCGGGTGTTGTCCAGCCCGTACACGTAGGCCGCCAGCACTGCGGCGCCGACATCACGCTTGCAGGCCACCAGCCCGATGTTCGTGACGACCATGGTGAACTTCGGCTGGTCGCCAACGACGTAATTCGGTTGGCTGGTGATGCCCTTGACGGCCAGCGTGGAGTCCGGGCAGTCGTCGCCCTCCTGCAGCACGGGCGGCGGGGCGACCGCAGCGGTCGGGGTGGGTGTCGGGGCGGGTGCGCTCGCCGCAGGAGGTACAACCGGGGTCTTGACCTGGGGATTCTCCCCTGGCAGCGGCGTGGGCGCGGCAGCGGGCGTCGGGCCAGGCTTGTCGGCGTTCTTCGCCTCGGTGCCGGTGGTCATGACGATCATGACCACCACGGCGGCGATCACCCCGATGACGAGGACCCCTATGCCAAGCGCCAGTGCCCTGCGTCGCCAGTAAATCTGCTGGGGTAGCGGGCCATGCGGTTCCAGATCCAACACAAACTCACGGTAAGGGCAGGTCACACACAATCGTCCGAGGTGGCTCGGCGTGTCGCAGGTCAGCCTTCGCCGATGTCGCCCAGATGATCCCGCAACACCACCCGACCGTCGGCCAAATGGTAGGTCGCGCCGGCGACCGCCAACGTCCCCGACACCACTCCCTGGGCGATCGTTGCGGAACGGATACGCAGCTGCGACACGGTCTCGGAGACGTGCCTGGCCTCGAACTCATCGATCCGAGTCAGCCCGGCACTACGGCCGAACAAGATCGACGGGGTCACCCGTTCGACGATGTCGCGCACGTAGCCGCCGGGGACCACACCGTCGTCGAGGGCCGACAATGCGGCCTGAACCGCACCGCAGCTGTCGTGACCGAGCACCACGATCAGCGGTACGTCGAGCACCGTGATGGCGTATTCGATAGAGCCGAGCACCGCCGAATCGATGACATGGCCCGCGGTTCGAACCACGAACATGTCGCCGAGACCCTGGTCGAAGATGATCTCCGCGGCCACCCGGCTGTCGGCGCAGCCGAACAGCACAGCCGTCGGCTTCTGCCCCTTCGCCAATGCTGACCGGCGCTCGATGCTCTGGCTCGGATGCGCCGGCTCCCCCGCGACGAAGCGCTGGTTACCCTCCTTGAGTGTTTTCCACGCGCTTGCCGGATTCGTGTTGGGCATGGCCAACATTGTGCCGGAGCGCGATTACATGATCGATTCGGCCGAGCTTCTGCCGTGGTACGAGCACGAGCAGCGTGACCTGCCGTGGCGTCGCCCCGATGTGACTCCGTGGCAGGTTCTGGTCAGCGAGTTCATGCTGCAGCAGACACCGGTCTCACGGGTCGAGCCCGTCTGGCTGGCTTGGGTTGCGCGGTGGCCGACACCGTCTGCCACTGCGGCGGCCAACGCGGCGGATGTGCTGCGCGCCTGGGGAAAGCTCGGCTACCCGCGGCGGGCCAAGCGGCTGCACGAGTGCGCGGTTGTGATCGCCACCGAGTACGACGACGTGGTGCCCTCGGACGTCGAAACCCTGCTGTCGTTGCCGGGAGTCGGCGCATACACGGCACGCGCGATCGCGTGCTTCGCGTACGGACAGCGGGTGCCCGTGGTCGACACGAATGTGCGGCGCGTGGTGGCAAGGGCCGTGCACGGGCGGGCTGACGCCATGGCGACGTCGTCACCGCGTGACCTCGCCGATGTGGCCGCATTGTTGCCGAATGACAATGAGGCGCCGCACTTTTCGGTGGCGCTGATGGAGCTGGGCGCGACGGTGTGTACGGCGCGGGCGCCGCGCTGCGGCATCTGCCCGTTGAGCGTCTGCGCGTGGCGGTCGAGCGGCTATCAGGCCGGCGAGGCATCGCCACGTCGGGTCCAGCGTTATGCGGGCACCGACAGGCAGGTGCGTGGACGCCTGTTGGATGTGTTGCGCGGCAACGATACTCCTGTCACCCGGGCACAGCTCGACGTGGCCTGGCTCACCGACACGGCGCAGCGCGATCGCGCCCTTGACTCACTTCTCGTCGACGGACTGGTCGAGCAGACTGCGGACGGTCGTTTCGCACTGGCAGGCGAGGGCGACTAGTTCCGCACAGGGACCAGTCGACGCGCGGTCCTGGCGAGGCGCGACGGCACGAACTCCCAGACGTCCGCATCGGCGACATCCCACGCGTAGGTCGGAGTGCTGCCGATTGCCAGGTCCCGAAGTGCAGGCAACGCAAGCACTTCCGCAGACCACTCGTACAGCAGGCTCATTCTCGGTGTGATTATGCCGATGTCCAACGTATGACCGAAGCCGTGTTCGACCGCGACATAAAACTCCACGTCGTCGCCGAGCGGGTAGCGATCCGGCAGCACACGCGACAGCGAAAGGAATATTCCGGTCATGCCCACGCGGGGGTCGCCGACCAGTCGGGCCAGTGGCGCCAGCCAGCCCAGCGCCAGCCGGGGTGCAGCCACCAAAGCATGGGCGAACAGCACACGGACGAGAACCACATTGATGAAGAATCGTTCCACCCGGCGCTCTTCGGCCGCCAGGTCTTCGTTGGCCAGATAGCCCTCGACGATGCTCGCATTGTGCGCGCGGTACCAGTTTCGCGCGGTGGGGCGTCGGATGAAGTCGAGGTGAGCAGAGACTGCGGTGCCGCTGGGCTCACCCGTGTGGCCGAACGCCAGCGCGCGGGCCTCGGCGGTGTCGCGCAGCAGCGATTCGTTCAGCGCCCGCCACCACGGACTGCCAGGGCGGCGATCGCTCTGCGGGTTCAGCAGTCCTCGCCGCAGTTGCCATCCCATGAACGCGGAAGCCGCCCTGCGGTACGGCAGGTACCCACGATCAACGTAGCGCGGCACCTCGTAGAGCCGACGCATGAGCGCCAGCCGCTCCATAGGGTCATCCCGGACACCCTCGACGGCTGAACGGGCATAGGCCGCAGCGGAATTGCGCGACACGGGTCGATTGTGACACGAGATTGACTAGCCTGAGGCGGTGGCGCAGGTTATCCGGACTCGCTACGCCAAGTGCGGCGACATGGACATCGCCTACCAGGTTCTCGGCGACGGCCCAGTCGATCTGCTGGTGCCTCCCGGGCCTTTCGTCGCCTTCGATTCGATCGATGCCGAGCCTGCGCTCGATCGGTTCCACCGTCGCCTGGCGTCGTTCGCCCGGTTGATCCGGTTCGATCAGCGGGGAATGGGCGCGTCATCGCGCACCTCGTCGCATGCCATCGTCGGGCCGGAGTTCTGGGCCGAGGACGCCATCGCTGTGATGAACGCCGCGGGCAGCGATCAGGCCACGGTATTCGGTTCGGGTTGGTCAGCCATGACCGCACTGGTGTTGGCAGCCGACTACCCCGAGCGGGTTCGCAACCTGGTGATCGTGAACGGGGCTGCGCGGGCGATGTGGGCACCCGATTACCCGATCGGTGCCACGGTCAGCGTCGGCGAGCAATGGGGGACGGTCGCACTGGATCCCGATGCCATCGACCAGGGATTTGACGTCTTGCGAGCGTTCGCGCCGAGCGTCGCCGACGACGAGAACTTCCGCCGGTGGTGGGACGCCGCCGGAAACCGGGCCCAGTCGCCGAGCGAAGCGCGCGCCGCAGTCGAAGCGATCGCCAACGCCGACGTGCGCGATGCACTCGCGCGTATCGATGCGCCAGCCCTCGTCATACATCGCGAAGACGCCATCGTGATCACCACCGAATTCGGCCGCTATATCGCCGACCACATCGCGGGCTCGCGCTACGTCGAATTACCCGGCACCGACACGCTGCACTGGACCGGAGATGCGGTCGCGATTCTCGACGAGATCGAGGAGTTCGTCACCGGTAGCCGCGGCGGCTTCGACGCCGAACGCGTGCTCACCACAATCGTTTTCACCGATATCGTGGCCTCGACCCAACGCGCCGCGGAACTCGGCGACCTCCGCTGGCACGACCTGCTTGACAACCACGACCGTATCATCCGCCACGAACTCGGACGGTTCCGCGGCCGCGAGGTGAACACCGCGGGCGACGGATTCGTCGCGACGTTCACCACGCCCAGCGCGGCGATCGACTGCGCGGAGGCGATCGTCGAGGCCGTCCGCCCGCTCGGCATCGAGGTGCGCGTCGGTGTGCACGCCGGCGAGGCCGAGGTACGCGGCGCCGACATTGCCGGGATGGCGGTGCACATCGGCGCGCGCGTCGCAGCACTCGCAGGCCCCGGCGAGGTGCTGGTCTCCTCGACGGTGCGAGAGATCGTCACGGGTTCACGCCGCTCGTTCGACGAACGTGGTGAGCACGATCTCAAGGGCGTACCGGGCCGGTGGCGGGTTTACGCCCTGGCCCGCAACCAGTTTGGCTAGGCCGTTTGGGCCCGGGCGCAGTTCGGATCCATGTTGCAGGCGAAGCTGCGGCGGTAGTCCGACGGCGTCACACCGATGATCCGGCGGAAATGATGCCGCAGCAGGGTTGCGGTGCCGAAGCCGGAACGGTCGGCGATCCGGTCGATGTCGAGATCGGTCTCTTCGAGCAGCCGCCGCGCATAGAGCACACGCTGGTCGGTGACCCATTGCATCGGCGTGGTGCCGGTCTCGTCGACGAAGCGCCGTGCGAAGGTACGCGCCGACATGCTCGCCCGCCGAGCCAGCGTCGCCACCGTGTGCGGCTGGTCGAGATTCGTGAGGATCCAATCCAGATGGGGCGCAAAACCTTCCGAACAGCGAACGGGTATCGGTTGGTCGATGTACTGGCGTTGACCTCCGTCGCGCTGAGGCGGCACCACCATCCGGCGCGCGATCTTGTTGGTCACCTCGCTGCCCAGCTCGCGGCGGACGAGATGCAGGCAGGCGTCGATACCTGCCGCGGTGCCCGCGCTGGTGATCAGGTTCCCGTCATCGACAAACAGCACGTTGCGGTCGACCCTGGCGGTCGGGAACCGGCGGGCCAGTTCGTCGGCGTGCATCCAGTGGGTGGTGCACGGCCGCCCGTCCAAGAGGCCCGCTTCGCCCGCCACGAACGCGCCCGAACACACGGTGAGGATGATGGCGCCCGCATCGGCGGCGGCGCGCAGCGCCTCGAGCGCTTCTGGCCGGTAGTCCGAGCCGGCGATCGCGGGGATCGCGACCAGGTCGGCCCCAACGAGGTCGTCGAGCCCGTGATCCGGGGTAAGCGTCGCACCGACGGACGTCGATATCGGCTTGCCCGCCTCGGGCCCGCACACCTTGAAATCGAAGTTGGGCACGCCGTCGGCGGAGCGGTCGATCCCAAAGACCTCGCAGATCACGCCGAACTCGAAAACCGCCAGGTCATCCATGACCAGCGCCGATACCTTCTCAATTGCCATGGCAGTATCTTATCGCACACTGTCACTCCTGCCACTGTTGGCTGTATATTTACCGCCGCACGATTACTGCCATGACTACTGCATTGACCTTCCTGATCCTGATCGCCCCGTTCGCTGTGGCCGTCGCGCTGAGCTGGGCCGCGCACCGCTCCGACTCCCTGCGGATCCGGTTCAACCAGTTCCGGTGGTCCGCGCCGATGGTCGGCAGGCTGTTCGAGGACGACCGCGACGGCTTCCGAGTCGCACACGACGTCGACGCCATCCGCACCCGCTTCGAGAAGCAGCCGTTCTGGCCCGCTTCAGGCGCCACCGGCGAGCGTCGCTAGAAACGACACGACCGCATCTTGATAGATCCGCGGCTGCTCATCGTGAACAAGATGGCCGGCATCGGGCACGTGTAGATACGTTGCCCGGTGGCCGGTTTCATTCATCTCAGCCATCTGTCCTGGCGGAGTGACTGAATTGCCCGCCTCGATGAGCAGTACCGGCACCCGCACCCGGCGCCATTGCTCCCAGTAGTCGCGAGTGCCCCACTCCGCCGCGATGTCGATCCACGTGCGGGTGTGCCCGTGGAGACGCCAGCCCGTCTCGGTGCGGTCGAAGGCCTCCAGGAAGTACCGCCCGGCCACCGGGCCGAACTCATCGTAAACCTTTTGGGCCGAATCGAATTCGACGGGAAGTGCCCGCAGCCACGGCTCCCACGGGCCGGTGGTGCGGCCGCGGAAGTCCGGCGCCATGTCCTCGATGACGAGGGCGTTCACCAGAGCCGGTCTCGACGCCGCGAGGCACCAGGCGTGCAGACCTCCCATCGAATGACCGATCAGCGTCGCGCCGGTGCCGAGCTCGGCCACCGCGTCGCCGAGGTCGTCGACGAATCGCTCGGTGCTGATGGGATGGGGGTCGGCGACGTAACGGCCGCGGTGCCACGGCGCGTCATAGGTGTAGACCGCGCCGTGGCGGGTCAGCCAAGGCGACTGGCGCGACCAGGTGCTGCCGCGGCCCATCAGGCCGTGGACCAACACCAGCGGCGCGCCGCGGCCCCCTCGGTAGGTCAGAAATTCAGCGGGCACGGCGATTACATGCCGATCAGTGATTGGATCCAGCCGCGTGCGAAGTAGACCAGAAAGCCGCCTGCCGCGAGCCATAGCAACGGACTGACTTCGCGGGCCCTACCGGCGACCGATCGCACGATGACCCATGCGATGAAGCCGACACCGATTCCGTTGGCGATCGAGTAGCTGAGCGGCATGACCGCCACGGTCAGCACGACCGGCAGCGCTACGGAGAACTCCGAGAGGTCGATATCGCGAAGGTGCGAGAACATCATCACGCCGACAATGACCAGCGCCGCCGCGGCCACCTCGGTAGGCACGACCGACGCCAGCGGCGTGACGAACATCGCGGCGAAGAACAGCACACCCGTGATCAGGTTCGCCAGGCCGGTGCGCGCGCCCTCCTCGATACCGGCCGCCGACTCGAGAAAGACGGTGTTGGACGACGCCGACGTCGCCCCGCCGACAACCGCACCGGCACCCTCGACGATCAGCGCCGACCGGAGTCGCGGGAACGTTCCGCGATCGTCGGCCACACCGGCCTCGCGCGACAGTCCGGTAAATGTGCCCATCGCGTCGAAGAAGTTCGCGAAAACCAAGGTGAACACGAGCATGACGGCGGCCAGCACGCCGATCCGGCCGAAGCTGTTGAGGCTGAACGCGCCGACCAGGGACAGATCGGGCATGGCGAACGGCGAACCGGACAACGTCGGCACCGAGAGGCTCCATCCGCCGGGTCGTTGTTCGGCAGAACCGAGATGCCAGATCGCCTCGATGACCACTGCAACCACCGTGCCTGCCACCAGTCCGATGAAGATGGCGCCGCGCACATGCCGGACGATCAGGATGCCGGTGACCAAGAGCGTGAACACGAATACCAATGTCGGGACCGTGTTGATGTAGCCGGTGCCACCGGTGCCGAGCCCAACGGGCGGTGAGGGGAGCCCGGTGGATCCGATGAATCCGGCGTCGACAAGCCCGATGAACAGAATAAAAGCCCCGATGCCCGCGGTGATCGCGAGCTTCAGCTGCATCGGCACGGCGTCGAAGATCAGCGTGCGCAGACCCGTCGCCGCGAGCACCACGATGATGATGCCGTTGATCACCACCAAACCCATGGCCTCGGGCCAGGTCAGCGAGCCCACCACGGTCGTTGCGAGGAAGGAGTTGATCCCGAGGCCGGCAGCGAACGCAAACGGGAGCCGCGCGACGAGGCCGAACAGGATTGTCATGACGCCCGCGGCAAGCGATGTAGTGGCGGACACCTGTGCGAACTCGAGGCTGTGCCCGTCAACATCCTTCGCGCCGGACAGGATGATCGGGTTCAGAACGACGATGTAGGCCATCGCGATGAACGTGACAACGCCGCCGCGGATCTCGGCTGCGACGGTCGACCCCCGCGCCGACAGCTGGAAGAAGTTGTCGAGGCGACCAGAGCTGTTGCTGCTCCTCTCGTCCGCAGTCATGCGTCGACCATAGGTGTGTCAGGAGCAATTCGTGCAGGCGGTAGCCTTGGCCGCATGCCCGTGGTGAAGATCAACGCAATCGAGGTTCCACCAGATGCCGGTCCGGAGCTGGAGAAGCGATTCGCACACCGTGCCCACGCCGTCGACAACCAGCCCGGCTTCCTCGGCTTTCAGCTGTTGCGGCCGGTCAAGGGCGAAGATCGCTATTTCGTCGTGACGCATTGGGAGACCGAGGAGGCGTTCCAGGCATGGGCAACCGGCCCTGCGGTCGAGGCGCACGCCGGCGAGCGCGCCAACCCCGTCGCCACCGGGGCGTCCTTGCTGGAGTTCGAGGTTGTGTTGGACGTTGCGGGGACCGACGCCAACGCCTGACGCGGGCCGGGCGCGTCACTGGGCGACCACGATGACGGTCGCCGTCACCATGATCGTCGCCCTGGCTTGCGGTTGTGCCGACGCGGGTCCGGCCGGGCCTGCCGAGGCGGCACAGAGCATTCATATCGACACCAACACGCCGCAGGGTCTTCGGGCGAAGCAGATCATGGACATGCTGAACTCGGACTGGCCGATCGGGCCGAACGGCATCCGTACCCTGGCCGCGCCGAAGATCTTCGACGACGTCGGCACCACCATGGACAAGATCTGGTGGGACCGTCCGTTCACCTTGACGGGTGTGGAGATCGGCGCCGGGCACGCGACCCTGCACGTGCTGACGTCCTACCGGGTTGCGCAGACCATCGAACTGCGCACGAACGACGCCGGCCTGGTCGACCGGTTCGACGTGTCGCTGGTGCCGCCGGTTATCAATTCATGGAAGGACATCGACGGAGAGCTGACCAAAACGGGGGCGCGGTATTCCTACCAGGTGTCGAAGGTCAACGACAGTAAGTGCGCGGTGGTCGCCGGCACGAACACCGACCTTTCCCTTCCGCTGGCGTCGATCTTCAAACTCTATGTGCTGCTTGCGGTTGCGGAGAACGTGAAGGCTGGCAAGGTCAGCTGGGACGATCAGCTCACAGTGACCGCGGACGGGAAGAAGGTCGGTGCTGCCGGCCTCGACAAGGTCCCGGACGGCACCACCGTTTCGGTGCGCGAAGCCGCGCAGCAGATGATCTCCGCCAGCGACAACATGGCCACCGACCTGCTGATCGAACGACTTGGGCCGGGCGCCGTCGAGCACGCGCTGGCCACGGCGGGCCATCACGACCCTGCGAGCATGACCCCGTTCCCGACCACGCACGAGTTGTTCTCGGTCGGCTGGGGACAACCCGATCTGCGCGAGCGGTGGAAGCAGGCCTCACAGCAGGGCAGGGCGGACCTGTTGCAAGAGACCAATTCCCGTCCATACGACCCGGATCCGCAACGCACGCACACTCCCGCGTCGGGATTCGGCGCCGAGTGGTACGGCTCTGCCGACGACATCTGCCGGGTGCATGCGGCACTGCAGGCATCCGCGGTCGGAGCGGCCGCCCCGGTCAAGGACATCCTGTCCGCGATTCCCGGCATCGACCTGGACCGCGCCAAGTGGCCCTACATCGGCGCCAAGGGCGGAAACCTGCCTGGCGACTTGACTTTCAGCTGGTACGCCGTCGACCACACCGGCCAGCCGTGGGTAGTCAGCTTCCAGATGAACTGGCCGAAGTTCCGCAGTCAGACCGCGGCGGCCTGGCTGCAGGCGATCGTGCACCGGGCATTCGAACTGGCGCCGGTGGCGTGAGTCAGATCGTGGAGCGCAGCGTCCAGGCGTGACCACGAAAATGCATGACGGTCCGGCTGACGGGTGCAATGTCCATGCGCCAGAACGACTTCGCCGGGGCATCGAGGGCCACCAGTATGGCGGCGCGGATGACCGCCGGGTGTGTGACGGCGACCAGCCGACTACGTCGGGTGGTCAAGGTTTCCATCCAGCCACTCACCCGGCTAATCAGATCGACGACCGACTCGCCGCCGTGCGGAGCGCGCGTCGGGTCGGTCAGCCAGATGGCGAGGTCTGCGGGCCGGACACCGCCGAGAGTGTCGCCGCGCCAGCGACCGCAGTCCAGGTCGGCCAGCCGGTGTTCGATTTTCGCCTGCAGGCCAAGGAGTTCCGCGGTCTGCCTGGCGCGCTTCTCGGGTCCGCAGAGCGCACTGTCGGTCATGCCAAGCTCGATGGAGGCGTCGACTTGACGATGCCCAACCGAGTTGAGCGGTTCGTCGGTGGGAAATCGTCCGGCCGACATCGCATCCGTCATGGCGTGCGACACCAGCGTCAGCCGGACGACCTCACTCATGCCGGGGTCAAGGCCTCCGCCCGTCGTGAGCTTTCACCGAGCAGGCGCTGCGCCGTCGAGGCGAACACCACTGCGATGATCGCCCACAGGATGAACTGGGTGCCCATGGAATACAGACGGAACTCGTACAGAACATCAGCCGAGAAATCATCGGGCGTCTCGTCGATCGTCGGCAGTACCAGCATGACGATCGCGACGGCCGCCACATAGGAGCCGGCCGCGATCAGCGTCGCGCTCCATGCGCCGAACCTATCCACGAGATTGCGGCCCAGCCACACCGCGGCCACCAGCAGTGCGGCGGATAGCACCACCATCAGCACGTAGAGCAGAGTGCGTTGCCTGATCGTCTCGTCAAGGCTGACCGCCGGCGGGTTCGGCGGGTACTTGAGGAACGGGATCACGTAGAGCGACAGGAACATTCCGCCCGCCACCAATACGGACAGCAGTCGTGGCGACAGATTCCCAACGCGGCCATACGCCACGCAGAAGACGACTGCGAACAGTGCGCCCATCGCGACGCCGAACGCCAGCACACCGAACCCCATGCCGATGTTGGCCTGCACCCCGCGAGTGAACACTTCGGCCCCATGCTCGTGACCAGCGGATTGCGCGTCCTCGTAGGCGATGGCTTTGTCGATCACCGGCTCGACGAATGTGCGAGCAAACACGAATGCGGCAAGGCTTGCAATTGCGCCGGCCAGCAGGCCGCGCACGATTATTCGTTTTTCCACTGTGCGACTGCTCCCCGAGGTCAGTGGCAAGGGAAGCCGAGAAGGTGGCGGGCGTCGTGCACGAACTCGTGGACGTAGGTGTTGCTGCCGAACACCGATGTCGCGCCCTGGTCCAAGCCGACGAAGTAGAGCACCAACAGCGCCAGGAATGCCGTGGCGGTCAGCCAGATCACTGCCTTGGCGGCCGAGAGGTCCAGTGCGGGCGCAAGGGTCTTGCGTGTCTGAGGTGAGGTCATGTCAGTTTCCTTTCCGGGATTTCGCGTCCCAGTAGAGGTGACGGCGGCCGTCGGGTCTGACTGTCACAGTGGCGCGACCGTTCTGGATTCTCACCAGATTCCTTCGCCCGCCGAATACAAGAGCATCCTAAACAACTCGTCCGCTGCTCGGACAGAGGCACAGCAAAAGCCCGTGAAACTTTCCGATTCGAGGGGCCATCGCGTCTTGTCCTGGATTGCCAGCAATCGACGAAACCGCATAAAAAGCCAAACTGGCAGACAGATGACTATTAGCTGTGATCTGATAGCAAACGATTGCGATACCAAACTGCCAGTTCACCTGAAGCCCCTGGCGAGTATCCGTAGTCCGGTTGGCTCGCCGACCGCCTCGTGGAGGGAGGAAAGATCCCATGCACAGACGTACTCGAATTCTTCGCACCGCTATGACAACCGCTGCTGCGGCCGCGGTCACCGTGCCGTTGATGCTGGCGAATGCTGGTCCCGCACACGCCACAGTCCGGGGCCTAGACGTTAACTTCGAGCCACTCTTGGGCGGCGTCGGAATGAGAGTGGAGGTCGTCGACACAGTCGGCGCAGGCAAGCAGAACTGCTCCTACGATTCCAAGCCAGAGGGGGACTCGCTGCTGCCGCCGTTTCACAAGGACTTCGTTCTTGGACTGAACGGCACGACGTCCTGGCAAACCCCCGGCATCGCCACGGGCACCCTATGGCGAGTCCACATCGCTTGCACTTACGATCCGCCGAATGAGTTCGCGAAACCCGGTCTTTTCGACGACACCGTCACATTCTGATCGGTCGCGGGATCGACGATCGGGGATCGACGCGAAACGGGCGGCACCCGTGAAGGTGCCGCCCGTTTCGATCGGTTGATTACTCGGTGGCCGTGGCCGCGCTCGGCGTGCCCGCCGCTCCGGCCTGTGCCAGATCCGGCTCCTCGACCGGCTTGGCCGGCCTCTTAGCACCGGTGAAGGTGAACACCGCGTCCTCCCCGGCACCCTCGCCGTCCCAGTTGTCGACGTCGACCGTGATGAGCTGGCCCGGTTTGATCTCGTCGAACAGGATCTTCTCCGACAGCGCGTCCTCGATCTCGCGCTGGATAGTGCGCCGCAGCGGCCGGGCACCGAGCACGGGGTCGAACCCGCGCTTTGCCAGCAGAGCCTTGGCCTTGTCGGTCAGCTCCATGGTCATGTCCTTGCTCTTGAGCTGCTTTTCCACCCGGCCGATCATCAGGTCCACCATCTGCACGATCTGATCCGTCGTGAGCTGGTGGAAGACGATCACATCGTCGATGCGGTTGAGGAACTCGGGGCGGAAGTGCTTCTTCAGCTCGTCGTTGACCTTCTGCTTCATCCGCTCGTAGTTGTTCTCGCCGCCACCCTGAGTGAAGCCAAGGCCGACCGCCTTGGAGATGTCGGACGTACCGAGGTTTGAGGTGAAGATCAGCACGGTGTTCTTGAAGTCGACCGTGCGGCCCTGACCGTCAGTCAGCCTGCCGTCCTCGAGAACCTGCAACAGGCTGTTGTAGATCTCCTGGTGTGCCTTCTCGATCTCATCGAACAGGACGACACTGAAAGGCTTGCGCCGCACCTTCTCGGTGAGCTGGCCGCCCTCCTCGTAGCCGACGTAGCCCGGAGGGGCGCCGAAAAGCCGAGAGGCGGTGAAGCGGTCGTGGAACTCGCCCATGTCGATCTGGATGAGAGCGTCGTCGTCGCCGAACAGGAAGTTGGCCAGCGCCTTGGACAGCTCGGTCTTACCGACACCGGATGGGCCGGCGAAGATGAACGAGCCGGACGGGCGCTTGGGATCCTTCAACCCGGCGCGGGTGCGGCGGATCGCCTTGGAGACCGCCCTGACGGCGTCCTCCTGGCCGATGATCCGCTTGTGCACCTCATCCTCCATGCGCAGCAGCCGAGTGGTCTCCTCCTCGGTCAGCTTGAACACCGGGATGCCGGTCCAGTTGCCCAGCACCTCGGCGATCTCGTTGTCGTCGACCTCGGCGACCACATCCAAGTCACCTGAGCGCCACTGCTTCTCCCGCTCTGCGCGCTGGGCGACGAGTTGCTTCTCGCTGTCGCGAAGGTTGGCGGCCTTCTCGAAGTCCTGCGCGTCGATCGCAGACTCCTTCTCGCGGCGCGCGTCGGCGATCTTCTCGTCGAAGTCGCGCAGGTCCGGCGGTGCGGTCATCCGGCGGATCCGCATCCGGGCGCCGGCCTCGTCGATCAGGTCGATGGCCTTGTCCGGCAGGAACCGATCGTTGATGTAGCGATCTGCCAGCGTGGCCGCGGCCACGATCGCGGTGTCGGTGATCGAGACGCGGTGGTGCGCCTCGTAACGGTCGCGCAGACCCTTCAGGATCTGGATGGTGTGCTCGACGGTCGGCTCACCCACCTGCACCGGCTGGAAGCGACGCTCGAGGGCGGCGTCCTTCTCGATGTACTTGCGGTACTCGTCCAGGGTGGTGGCGCCGATCGTCTGCAGTTCGCCACGGGCCAGCTTCGGCTTCAGGATCGAAGCGGCGTCGATGGCGCCCTCGGCGGCACCCGCACCGACCAACGTGTGCAGCTCGTCGATGAAAAGGATGATGTCGCCGCGGGTGTTGATCTCTTTGAGCACCTTCTTCAGGCGCTCCTCGAAATCACCGCGGTAGCGGCTACCGGCGACCAGCGAACCCAGGTCGAGGGTGTAGAGCTGCTTGTCCTTCAGCGTCTCGGGCACCTCGCCGTGGACGATGGCCTGCGCCAGCCCCTCGACGACGGCGGTCTTGCCGACGCCGGGCTCGCCGATCAGCACCGGGTTGTTCTTGGTGCGCCGGCTCAGCACCTGCATCACCCGCTCGATTTCCTTCTCGCGGCCGATGACGGGGTCGAGCTTGCCTTCCATCGCGGCCGCGGTCAGGTTGCGACCGAACTGGTCAAGAACGAGGGATGTGGACGGATTGCCCGCCTCGCCGCCGCGGCCACCCGTTCCGGCCTCCGCGGTCTCCTTGCCCTGATATCCGGACAGCAGCTGGATGACCTGCTGACGCACTCGGGTCAGCTCGGCGCCCAGCTTCACCAGCACCTGGGCCGCGACCCCTTCGCCCTCACGGATGAGGCCGAGCAGGATGTGCTCGGTGCCGATGTAGTTGTGGCCCAGCTGCAGCGCCTCGCGAAGGCTCAACTCGAGAACCTTCTTGGCGCGCGGGGTGAAGGGGATGTGGCCGGACGGAGCCTGCTGCCCCTGGCCGATGATCTCCTCGACCTGGCTGCGCACGCCTTCCAGCGATATGCCCAGCGACTCCAGTGACTTGGCGGCTACGCCTTCACCCTCGTGAATAAGTCCCAACAGGATGTGCTCGGTGCCGATGTAGTTGTGGTTGAGCATCCGGGCTTCTTCTTGAGCCAGGACGACGACTCTGCGGGCGCGGTCGGTAAATCTCTCAAACATCGGTGGTTACCTGCTCTCCATAAATAGGTCGGCACGTTGCGCGGTAGCGCGCTGCACTCCGTACCTGCCGTCCACTCTAATGGGCGGCCGCCCCCGGTGCCCTGCTTGGCTGTCCTTAGCCAACAAGAGATCCGAATGCGCAAAGGAGCGCCATTCGCCCTTTTCCCGGGTTACGTACCTGAGCAACGCCAGGCGCGGGTTAATCGTTTCCCCGGAGCGAACCTCGCTAGTTCGCCACTAGCGAAAGCACAATGCGGCTTGGACGCCGCAATCGTCTTCTGGCAACGCCCAATTATGTTGCCGCGTGGAAGGCGTCGATGACGTCGGCAGGGATGCGGCCGCGGGTAGACACAGTATGGCCGTTGCGCCTGGCCCAGTCGCGGATCGCGGCACTCTGCTCGCGATCGATCGCGGCGCGGCCCCTGCCCGTTCCCGCGGACCGGCCGCGGCGGCGACCGCCGACGCGCCGTCCGGCGTCGACCCACTGCTTCAGATCGCTGCGCAGTTTCGCGGCATTCTTGGAAGAAAGGTCGATCTCATAGCTCACGCCGTCGAGGCCGAATTCTACGGTCTCGTCTGCGGCACCCTCACCGTCGAAATCATCGACCAAGGTGACGGTAACTTTCTTTGCCATTAGCTCACACTGACCCTTCTGCGTGGCACATAGTCTCGAGTTTCTCTCGCGAACCTTGCACCAATGTGCCATACCAGGGCAGGCCATTCAACATTGAGTGTCTGAAGGGCCGTTCAGTTGCTCTGGCGGCGAACAATGGGAAACAAAACCGTCTCCCGAATTGACAGGCCGGTCAACGCCATCAACAACCGGTCGATGCCCATTCCCGTGCCGGTAGTCGGCGGCATCCCATACTCCAGCGCGGCGAGGAAATCCTCATCCAGCACCATTGCCTCATCGTCTCCCGCCGCCGCAGCGCGCGCCTGTGCAGCGAATCTTTCTCGCTGTATCACCGGATCGATCAATTCGGAATATCCGGTGGCGAGCTCGAAGCCGCGCACATACAGATCCCATTTCTCGGTGACACCGGGAATGCTGCGGTGGGCGCGGGTAAGCGGCGTGGTTTCGGTGGGAAAGTCGCGGACGAACGTTGGGGCCCAGAGCTTGTCGCCGACCGTGTGCTCCCAAAGTTCTTCGACGATTTTCCCGTGGCCGTAGCCGCGGTCAAGCGGTATCTCGACATCTAGCCGGGCAGCGAACTCCAACAGTCGCTCAACGGAGGTCTGCGGCGTAACTTCTTCGTCGAGCGCCTCAGACAACGAGGGATACATTTGGATCGTCGCCCATTCGCCGTCGAGATCGTAGTTTGTGCCATCGGGCAATGGCACCTGCCTAGTACCGACGGCCTCATCCGCAACTTCTTGAATAACTTCGCGTGTCATCGTCGCGGAATCGTCATACGTCCCATACGCCTCGTATGTCTCCAGCATCGCGAATTCCGGAGAATGCGTTGAATCAGCACCTTCGTTTCGGAACACGCGATTCAGTTCGAAAACCTTCTCCAAACCTCCTACCAAGCAACGCTTCAGGAAGAGTTCCGGCGCGATGCGAAGGTAGAGGTCGGAATCGAGTGCATGGGAATGCGTTACGAACGGGCGCGCTGCGGCGCCGCCCGCCAACGTCTGCAACATCGGCGTCTCGACTTCGAGGAAGCCGCGCCGCTCAAGTGCCGAACGCACGGCGCGCACGACGCCGACTCGCTGCCGGGCGATTGTTCTGGCCTCCGGCCGCACGATCAGGTCGACGTAGCGTTGGCGGACGCGCGACTCCTCGCTCATTTCCCTGTGGGCGACGGGGAGCGGCCTAAGCGCCTTGGAAATGATTTGCCAGGAATCGGCAAGCACAGAAAGTTCACCTCGCCGCGAACTGATCACCTCGCCGTGGACGAAGACGATGTCGCCGAGGTCGACGTCCGACTTCCATTGGTCAAGGGATTCCTGTCCGACATTGGCCAGGCTGACCATCGCCTGCAGCTGGGTGCCGTCGCCTTCCTGCAGGGTGGCGAAGCAGAGCTTGCCGGAATTGCGAGCGAATACCACTCGCCCGGCGACGCCGACCATGTCACCGGTCGCGGTGTCGACAGGCAGGTCGGGATACGCGGCGCGGACCTCGGCGAGGCTGTGCGTGCGCGGGACCTCCACCGGGTAGGGCTCACGGCCCTCAGCGAGCAGGCGCTCGCGCTTGGCCTGACGAATCCGGAACTGCTCGGGGATGTCGGCCTCTTCTGATGTCGCCGGCCGAGCGGCTCCGGTGGGGTCGGGTGGATCAGAGGAGGTCACGACGTGCCAGCTTAAATGAACCCGTGGCCGAACCCATCAACGCGGCGGCGGTGGCCGCTCTGGCACACGAGCCGCTGGACTGGCGGTTCAAGGGACTGCCCGCCGCGTGGTGGGGCCGCACCCCCGCCGACGTATGCGCCGATACGCCAATCCTCGCCGACGACGGTGCCGTCGGCCCCGTGTGCGTGCTGCGCGCCGAAGCGTTGACACACAACATCGCGACGATGGCGCGGTGGTGTCGCGACCGAGAGGTCGACCTCGCGCCGCACGGCAAGACGCACATGGCCCCGCAGCTTTTGGCTCGTCAGCTGGACGCTGGAGCGTGCGCCGTCACGGTCGCGACCATCAGCCAGCTGCGCGTGTACCGCGCGTTCGGAGTAGGCGCTTTCGTGCTGGCCAACGAGCTGGTCGATGCGGCCGCCTTGCACTGGGTCGCCGCGGAGTTGAACGCCGACCCCGACTTCACGCTTGTCTGCTGGGTGGATTCGCTCGACGGGGTGCGGCAGATGGCGGCTCAGCTGGAGGCGGCGGGTGCGCGCCGGCCCCTCGATGTCTGCGTTGAGGTCGGCATGCCTGGCGGCCGCACCGGCTGCCGCGAGGCTTCCGCCCTCGACGAGGTGGCACGGGCCGCGGCGGACTGTCCCGCCCTCCGGTTGATCGGGGTGGCGGGCTACGAAGCGGCGGTCGACCAGGACGTCGCACCCGCGGCGTTGGCCCGCGTCACGTCGTATTTGGCGGAGCTGCGCGAGGCCGTCTTGCGGCTGGCCGGCCTGTTCGACACCGACAGCATCATCGTGACCGCCGGTGGCAGCACGTATTTCGACGCCGTCGCCGATGAGCTGGCCATCGGGTCTACGGCAGGCAAGCGGGTACGTACCGTCATCCGAAGCGGGTGCTACGTCACCCACGACGCCGGGCTATACGCGAACACTTCGCCGCTTCGGGATGCATTGCGCCCGGCCCTGGAAGTGTGGGCGCAGGTGGTGTCGCGACCGGAGCCGCATCTGGCTCTGCTGACGATCGGCCGCCGCGATGTGTCGTTCGACCAGGGCATGCCGGTGCCGCTCGGCCTTTCGGACAGCACGGTGACGAAGCTCAACGACCAACATGCCTATCTGAGACTCGGCGAGGACGACGGAGCGGCCGTCGGGATCGGCAGCTGGCTGCGGTTCGGGATATCGCATCCGTGCACCACGTTCGACAAGTGGCAGATGATCCCGGTGCTCGACGGCGACGACCGTGTCGTCGACCTGATTCGCACGTTCTTCTAGCTTAACGGGCTTGTTTCAGCCTGCCGCGCTGGCTGTCGCGGTTGCGTTCGTACACCAACCGCAGGCCGTCGAGCGTGAGGTGTTGGTCGTAGTGCCCGACGGTGTGCATGTCGGGCAGTAGCAGCGGGCCGATGTGGCCCGTCGCCACCACCGCGACGTCGTCACCGCCGAACCCGTCGACGTCTTCGCGGATGCGGTTCACCAGCCCGTCGACCATGCCCGCGAACCCGAACACCGCGCCCGCCTGCATGCACTCGACGGTGTTCTTGCCGATCACCGACCTCGGGCGGGCGAGTTCGACCCGTCGCAACGCAGCCGACCGCGCGGCCGCCGCATCCGACGACACCTCGACGCCGGGTGCGATCGCACCACCGAGGAACTCGCCCTTGGCCGAGACGACGTCGACGCAGATCGATGATCCGAAGTCCACGACGATCGCGGCGGTGCCGTATTTGTGATAGGCCGCAAGGCAATTGACGATGCGGTCGGCACCGACCTCTTTCGGATTGTCCACCAGCAGCGGAATTCCGGTGCGCACTCCGGGCTCGATCAGCACGTGGGGCACATTCGGCCAGTACTGGTCGAGCATTTCCCGCAGCTCGTGGAGCACCGAGGGAACGGTCGACAGCCCGGTCACGCCGGTCAGCTGCTCGGAGTCGTCGCCGATGAGGCCGTCGATGGTCAACGCCAGTTCGTCGGCGGTGACCTCCGACTCGGTGCGAATCCGCCAGTCTTGCGAGACTTTGGCGTGATCGCCCGACCCGCTGATCAGGCCGACCACGGTGTGGGTATTGCGGACGTCGATTGCTAACAGCACGAGCTCACCGCGGCGATAGTAGTTCGGCCGCGTCGGCGGGTACGTGGGCCGGATCGTGACCGAGGTCGATCTGCAAGTTGTCGGCGTCGACGAACACGATTCGCGGCCGGTAAGCGCGGGCTTCGGCGTCCTCCATCGTCCCGTAGGCGATCAGGATGACCAGATCGCCCGGGTGCACGAGATGCGCTGCCGCGCCGTTGATCCCGATCACACCGCTGCCCCGCTCGCCGGTGATCGCGTAGGTGACAAGCCGGGCGCCGTTGTCGATGTCAACGATGGTGACCTGTTCACCCTCGAGCAGGTCGGCGGCGTCCATCAGGTCGGCGTCGATGGTCACCGACCCGACGTAGTGCAGATCCGCCTGAGTCACTCTGGCGCGGTGAATCTTCGACTTCAGCATTGTTCGTAACATTAATTCCTCCAGGGCAATTCGTGATTCTCGTCCGATCCGGCGGGTCGTTGCCCGTCGGTACCGGCGATTGCTCCGATGTCTATCGCGATGTTGTCCAGCAGCCTGGTGGTGCCGAGGCGCGCGGCCAGCAGCATCCGCGCCATGCCCTCGGCCGGCGCGGGGCCGAGCAGCGGGTCGCGCACCTGCAGGTAGTCGACCTCGATCGCCGGCACTTCGTCGAGCACCGCACGCGCGGCGTCGAGGGCCGCGGGCGTGCCCCAGGACGCGGCATACATCCCGGCCAGCAGGGCGGCCGACAGCGCCCCCGCCTGCTCACGTTCGACCTCGCCGAGGTATCGGTTGCGCGACGACATCGCCAGACCGTCGGGTTCACGCACGATCGGCACGCCGACGACCGACGTGTCCACGTTCAGGTCTTGGACCATTTGGCGGATCAGCACAAGCTGCTGATAGTCCTTCTCACCGAAGAATGCCCTGTCCGGTCGGACGATCTGCAGGAGCTTGAGCACGACCGTCAACACGCCCGCGAAATGCGTTGGCCGCGCGGCGCCTTCGAGCTCCACACCGAGCGGGCCAGGCTGGACCGAGGTGCGGGGACCGTCCGGGTACATCTCGGACGCGGTCGGGGTGAATGCGATCCCGACCCCCTCGGCGCGCAGTTGCGCCAGGTCGTCGTCGAGGGTCTGCGGGTACTTGTCGAGGTCTTCGTTGGCGCCGAACTGCAACGGGTTGACGAATATCGACACCACGACGACCGCGCCCTGCACTCGCTTCGCGGACCGCACGAGCGTGAGGTGTCCTTCGTGCAGCGCACCCATGGTCGGCACCAGCATCACCCGTCGCCCGGTCTGCCGAAGCGCGCGCGTGACATCGGCGACTTCCCTCGCGGAGGTGTAGACGTTGAGCTCACCGGTGCCGAACTGTGGCGGTTTGTGGATTGTCACGCAGTCCCGCCTCCCAGCACCGTGAAGATCTCTTCGGGAGCATGCGCGCGCTGGGCGGTGCGCAATGAATTCGCCCGATATGCCTGCGCCAGTTGAGGATCCACTTCGGCCAGAGCCCGCAGGTGATCTGCGACCGCGGCGGCGTCGCCGCGGGCAACCGGACCGGTCAGTGCCGCCTGTCCGCGCTGCAGTGCGTTCTCAAGTGATGCCCGTGCGAGCGGGCCGATCACCCGTTCGGCGATGCCGCCCGGCTCGTCGCCGACGAGTTCCTGCCCGAGCAGCTCCTGACCCCACAGCGCGGACCGGAGCGCCTCGACAGCGTCGAGCACCACCGTAACGACATGATTGCCGGCATGCGCCAGCGCTGCGTGATAGAGCGTGCGGGCGTCCTCACGGACCCGGAAGGGTTCGCCGCCGATCTCGAGCACCAGCGACTGCGCGATGGCGTAGCCGACGTCATCCGCGGCGGTGATGCCGAAACACGTGTCGGGCAGTCGGGCGACGTCCTCGTCGGCGCCGGTGAACGTCATCGCGGGGTGGATCGCCAGCGGAATGCAGTCCTGCTCGGTCAGCGGGTTGAGCACCGCAATGCCGTTGGCACCTGACGTGTGCGCCACGATCGTCCCCGGCCGCACCGCATTCGTGGCGGCCAACCCGGACACCACAGTCGCGAGTTCGACATCGGGCACGGCGAGCAGCAGCAACTCCGAGCGGCCTGCAACCTCGTCGACGGGCAACACGGCGGTGTCGGGGAGCCTGTGCTGTACGCGCTGCCGGGATGCGTCGGATATCGCGCTGCACGCCACGACCACGTGGTCGGCGCGCTCCAAGGCGACGCCGAGCGCCGTGCCGACCCGGCCTGCGGAGATTATTCCGACCGACAGCCTGGCCGGGCGCATTGGTCCGTCTTGGGGACTCCACGCGTGCGTAGGGTGGGGACCCCACGCCGACGGCGTAGGGGACTGCTCCATTGCAGATGGCCTCGCAAGATTCTGTGTTTCGTTCCGGTCCTGCGTTGCGGGTACCGGTCGGGTCGCTAAGAGACTAACTCACTCTTCGCGGCGGCGACGACGACCGCCTCCCGTCGATCCGACCTCCAGCCGGGCCAGCAACTCGGCGACGGAGTGTCCGCCGGTCGAACTGGCGTCGCCTTCCTCGGCCTCTTCGGCGCTTCGGTGGCGCGGTGCGGCGTTCTGCGTCGGCGCAGGCTGCGGCGGCGGTGCGGCCAGTGTGGGTGGCGACGGCGACGGCGAGACCGGGTCTGCCGGAAGTCCAGGGTCGGCCGCGTCGGCTGACGCGGAATGCCGACCTCGATGCGGATCCGTTGGCGGTGTCGACATCGCAGGCTCGACGGCACGCCGCTGTCCGACGTATTCGCCTGAGGATCCGTTCTCGGGGACAGGGGCCGACCAGTTGCTGCCCGGCATTCCAGCGGGGATCCACTGCCCTTCGGCGGGCGCCGGCTGCCATTCGGCCGCCGCGGCCTGTCTCGCCTCGTGCTCCTCGGCGACCCGTTGCTCAGCCGCGCGCTGCTCTTCAGCCGCGCGCTCCTGGTCCGCACGTATCTCGGCGGCGCGTCGTTCTTCGACGTCGCGTTGTTCAGCCGCTCTCTGCTCGGCCGCGGCTCTCTGCTCGGCCACGCGCTGTTCTGCCACCGCGAGCTGTTCCGCGGCGGCACGCTCTTCGGCGGCACGGTGCTCGGCCGCCCGCTGCTCGGCCGCCCACAAGTCACGTTCCTCCGGAGTCGGCTCGGCCTCCGACGGCCTGCGATGTGCACCGCCGAACAGCGAAGTAGGTGACCATTCGTGTTCTGGCGCATGGGGTTCGGCAGGAACATCGATGATGGGGTTCTCTTCGGTCCGGAGATTGGGATCCTCGTCGGTGTCGATCCTGCTGCTCGAGACCCTGCCGGGACGCGCGGGCTCCTGTTCTGTCTCGATCGCGGGACGGTGGCTCAGGTCGGCGTCGAACAAATACTCGAGGTTGGCCCGCAGGGCGGCGAGCTCGGCGCGCAGCGCGGCCACCTCGTCGGCGGCTACGGCGCGTATCTCGGTGGAGAGCTCGCGCCGGAGCTCCGTTTCCACCGTCAGCTCGTATTCGCGTCGCGCCGATATCTCGCGGTCCAACTGAAGGTCGTACACCAGCTTCAGGTCCCGAGCCTTGGCCCGATCGACGTCGCTCTGCCGTCGATAGATGACCGATACGAATGCGGCCACCACGGCCGCCCACAACGCGAGGATGACCGCGAGCTTGAGCAACTCCACCTTGTTGGTGAACACCAGTGCCGAACTCGCCATGATTGCGAGCACCAGCAACAACGTCAGCAGCAGCCAACCCGGCCTGCGACCGCTGCGCCGCGGCCGGGCACCACGGGTCAGAACGGTCATGGGGCGACTGTACCCGCCACAGGTCACTCAGCGTGTCGTGCTCCGCGGCGATTCGTCGTCGGCTACAGTCCCCCAGCTACTCCGGAGCCCCATCGCCGTTCTCCGGCGGCTCTTGCGGTGACTTGCAGCAATGTTGAAGCCATAGCGCCGCGACCAACAGGGCAAGCGCGCTCACCGCAGCGACGACGGCGCCGGCGGTGTCCTCTCCGGCGACCCGCAGCGTGCCCCGCCGTGGCAAAAGATAGACAAGGACGCCGGCCCACCATCCGAACGCCAGCGCCCCGACCCATGCCGAGGCTTTCGCGATCATTACCGAGCGGGCGACGGCCAGCGGATGCAGCCATCCCGACGCGTCGCCGATCTGCCCGTCGTTGATCTTCGCCCGCACGTAAAAGGCCCAGCCGCCTTCGGCGATCGCCACGGCCAGCAGCGAAAGGCCGGTCCACACCGTGATCGGCGGAAACCACCGGTAGAGCGCCGTCACCAGCAGATAGGCGAGTACGGCGGCTGCCATCATCGCGACCGTGAGGTCACGCTTGCGGGTTGGTCCCATCAGTCGAGCCGCCGCCCGATCGGTCTCCACGCCGAGCACCGCGTCGGTGAGTCGCACGCCGGCCCGTTCGGCGGGGTCGAGCTCGGCGAGCAACCTGGCGACGGGTACGGCGGCGCCCGCGACCGTCAGCGTGGCGTCGGGTTCGACGTCCAGCCAGGGCATCATCACGAACGCCCGCTCGTGGGCGAACGGATGCGGCAGGCTCAGTGACTCGTCGCGCAGGATTACCTCGGTTTCGCCGTCATGGCACGTGACGAGGTCCACATCGAGGGTGCGGGGTCCCCAGCGCTCGCCGCGGACCCGTTCGGCGGCCCTTTCGAATTCGTGGGCGCGCCGCAACCAACCGTGGCCGTCGAGGTGCGGGTCGTCGGCGATCAAGACGGCGTTGAGGAACTTGCCCTGCTCGACGCCGCCCCACGCGTCGGTTTCGTAGACCGCGGACACCGCCCGCAGTGCGCCGCCGAGTCCGTCGACAACCGATTGCAGCCTTGCCAGCCGGTCGCCCAGATTGGATCCGATCGACAGCACGACCCGACTCACTGGGCACCACCGCGGCCTCCGCGCCGGGACCTCCGTGCCACCACGGCTACGTCGGCGAATTGCAGTGGAATCGGGGCGGCGGGCTTGTGCACGACGACCTCGACAGCGTGCACCCGTTCGTCGGTCATCACGCCCTCGGCGATCTCGCCCGCCACCGTCTCGATCAGATTTCTGGCCGGTCCCCCGACGATGTCGGCCGCGCGCTGGGCCAGCACGCCGTAGTCCATCGTGTCGGCGAGGTCATCGCTTGCCGCCGCGGCCGCCAGGTCGATCCACACCGTGATGTCGACGACGAAGTCCTGCCCGTCGCGGCGCTCCTCGGGGAACACTCCGTGGTTGCCGCGAACGGTCAAGCCGCGCAACTCGATTCGGTCAGCCATCGCGCTCCTGGCCTGTCCACGCGTCGACGACCTTCAGCGCGTCGACCGATGCCTTCACGTCGTGGACCCGAACACCCCAGGCGCCGTGTAGCGCGGCAAGAGCGGAGATCACCGCGGTTGCGGTTTCGCGGCCGTCGGGTGGGCGGGGCTCGCCGTCGGCGTCGGCCAAAAGGGTTCCGAGGAAGCGTTTGCGCGACGCCCCGACGAGCACCGGGATTCCGGTGTCGACGAGTTCGGGCAGTGCGCGCAGCAGCGCCCAGTTGTGCTCGGCGGTCTTGGCGAAGCCAAGGCCGGGGTCGATGACCAGGTTGGCCGGATCAACTCCCGCGTGGACGGCGGCATCGACGGCGGAGAGTAATTCGGCGCGCACTTCGGCGACGACGTCGCGGTACGGCGGCACGTCGTGCGGACGGGCGGCGCTGACCGAGCGCCAGTGCATCAGCACCCACGGCACGTTGGCGTCGGCCACCACACCGGCCATGCTTGCGTCGGCGCGCCCACCCGACACGTCGTTGACGATCTGTGCGCCGTTCTCCAGTGCGGCCCGGGCCACCTCTGCGTGCATCGTGTCGATGCTCACGGTAAGGCCCTGTCCGGCAAGCTCTTTGATCACTGGAAGCACACGCGAGGTTTCCACGCTGGCCTCGATGCGGGTAGCGCCCGGCCGGGTTGACTCGCCGCCGACATCGACGACGGCCGCACCCTCGGCGGCCAGCGCCAGGCCGTGCTCGACGGCGCGGTCACGGTCGAGGAACAGTCCCCCGTCGGAGAAGGAATCGTCGGTGACGTTCACGACACCCATCACCCGCACGTTCGTCACGTGTTCAGGGCTCACTTTCGCAGGATCAGATCCAGCGCCTCGGACCGTGATGCCGCATCGACCTTGAATTGCCCGCGCACCGCCGAGGTGGTGGTGGTCGCACCGGGCTTGCGCACACCGCGCATCGACATGCACAGGTGCTCGGCCTCGACGATGACGATGGCGCCGCGCGGATTCAGCTTGCGCATCAACGCATCCGCGATCTGCGCGGTCAGCCGCTCCTGCACCTGCGGCCGCTTCGCGTACAGGTCGACCAGCCTTGCGATCTTCGACAGGCCGGTGACCCGGCCGTCGACACCAGGGATGTAGCCGACGTGGGCCACCCCGTGGAACGCCACCAGATGGTGCTCGCAGGTGGAGTAGAGCGGGATCTGCTTCACCAGCACCAGTTCGTCGTGTTGTTCGTCGAATGTGGTGTTCAGCACCGTATCCGGGTCGGTGTAGAGCCCGGCGAACATCTCCTTGTAGGCGCGCGCGACACGGGCCGGGGTGTCCTCCAAGCCGTGCCGGTCGGGGTCCTCGCCGACGGCGATGAGCAGTTCCCTGATCGCGGCCTCGGCGCGCGGTTGGTCGAACTCAGGGATGGTGAACGTCGCCGAATTGTTGTGCGGCCGCGTCATCGAAGCCTCCGTTTGGTGTCAGCCGTGAGCCGGCGGGTTAGGCCGGTTCGATTGCTGGCCTGCGTCCTCGTTGTTCGGCGCGGGCGCACCGGTCGGTCCGCCGTGCGGCGGCTGAGGGCCGGGGTATGGGTAGGGCTGATACGGCGGATAGGGCGGCGGAGCCGCACCGGCGGCGACATTTGGCGGCTGCCAGCCGGGCGGGGGCTGCGGCGGGTACCACTGACCGTGCGGCGGGTACTGGCCGGGCGGCCCCTGCGGCGGCCAGCCCGGCGCGTGCCAACCGGCGGGGGCGCCGTAGTCGGGCTGTGTGGGACCGTTCGGACTTCCGTTGGTGCCCGCACCATTGGAGCCGTTTTGTTGTGACGCTTCCGCGGCAGCCGCAGAAGCCCGGGCGATCGCGGCCTTGAACGCGGGCTCGGGTACCGGTTTCGGCCATTCCTCGCCACGCTCGATCGCCAATTCACCCGGCGTCTTGATCGGCGGCTTGTCGGAGGGGATGCGACCGCCGAAGTCATCGAACATCGTCAGCCGCGGCCGCTTCTTCACGTCGCCGAAGATGGCCTGCAGCTCGGCGCGGTGCAGCGTTTCCTTCTCCAACAGCTCGCCCGCCAACGTGTCGAGCACGTCGCGGTACTCGGTGAGGATCTCCCACGCCTCGGTGTGAGCGGCCTCGATGAGCTTGCGGACCTCGTCGTCGATGATCTGCGCGACCTCGTGGCTGTAGTCGGCCTGCGTACCCATCGTGCGGCCCAGGAACGGGTCACCATGCTCGGTGCCGTAGCGCACGGCGCCCAACTTGGAGCTCATCCCGTATTCGGTGACCATCGAGCGGGCGATCTTGGTCGCCTGCTCGATGTCGGACACCGCGCCGGTGGTGGGCTCGCGGAACACCAGCTCCTCGGCGGCGCGTCCGCCCATCGCGAACACCAGCCGGGCGATCATTTCCGAGCGCGTCATCAGGCCTTTGTCGTCCTCGGGCACCGACATCGCGTGCCCGCCGGTACGACCGCGGGCCAAAATGGTGACCTTGTAGATCGGGTCGATGTCCGGCATGGCCCACGCGGCGAGCGTGTGCCCGCCCTCGTGGTAGGCGGTGATCTTCTTCTCGTGCTCGCTGATGATGCGGCTCTTTCGCCGCGGGCCGCCGACGACGCGGTCGACCGCCTCCTCCAGCGCGGCTCCGCTGATGACGGTGCCGTTCTCGCGCGCGGTCAGCAGCGCAGCCTCGTTGATGACGTTGGCCAGATCGGCGCCTGACATCCCGACCGTGCGCTTGGCCAGCCCGTCAAGGTCTGCGTCGGGTGCGATCGGCTTGCCCTGCGAGTGCACTTTGAACACCGCGCGACGGCCTGCCAGGTCCGGGTTGGACACCGGTATCTGGCGGTCGAAGCGGCCGGGCCGCAGCAGCGCCGGGTCGAGGATGTCGGGCCGGTTGGTGGCGGCGATCAGAATGACGCCCTGGCGGTCGCCGAAGCCGTCCATCTCGACCAGTAGCTGGTTCAGCGTCTGCTCACGCTCGTCGTGGCCGCCGCCGAGGCCGGCACCGCGCTGGCGCCCGACGGCGTCGATCTCGTCGACGAAGATGATGCACGGGCTGTTCTGCTTGGCCTGCTCGAAAAGGTCACGTACGCGGGAAGCACCCACGCCGACGAACATTTCGACGAAGTCGGAGCCGGAGATCGTGAAGAACGGCACGCCGGCCTCGCCGGCGACGGCACGGGCCAGCAGGGTCTTGCCGGTGCCGGGCGGCCCGTACAGCAGCACACCCTTGGGGATCTTGGCGCCCAGGGCTTGGTACCGCGACGGGTTCTGCAGGAAGTCCTTGATCTCGTAGAGCTCCTCGACCGCCTCGTCGACACCGGCGACGTCGGCGAACGTGGTCGTGGGCATGTCCTTGCCCAGCAGCTTGGCCTTCGACTTGCCGAAGCCGAAGCCCATCCGGCCGCCGGTCTGCATGCGGGAGAACATCACGAAAAGCCCGACCAGCAGCAGCAGCGGCAAGAGAT
>CAWFQG010000024.1:0-36975 GCA_963817825.1 uncultured Actinomycetota bacterium
TAGATGAATCCGGTGTAGCCCTGCACCAGCGAGGCTCCCGCGGTGATGCGGTCCCATGCGTCGTCGGCGGTTTCGATGCCGCCGACACTGATCAGCACCAGCCGGTCACCGACCCGCTGATACAACCGGCGCAGCACCTCGGCCGACCGCCGCGCGACCGGCGGCCCGGAAATCCCGCCCGGGCCGAGCTCGTCGACTCCGGGAGTGGCCAGGCCGCCACGGGACACGGTGGTGTTAGTCGCGACGATGCCCGCCAGACCCAATTCGACTGCCAGATCGGCGATCTCGTCTATGTCGGAATCGGACAGGTCCGGTGCGATCTTGACCAGGACCGGGGTGCTTGTCGTCTCGCGCACCGCCGTGAGGATAGGCCGAAGCGACTCGACAGCCTGGAGGTCGCGCAGGCCCGGCGTTGGCGAGCTGACGTTGACGACCAGGTAGGCCCCAACGGCCCGACCAGCCGGGCGCTTTCCCGGTAGTCGTCGACCGCGGCCTCGGCCGGGACGGTCTTCGTCTTGCCGATGTTCACCCCGATAGGCACATCAGGGGTGTGCCGGGCCAGACGCAGCGCAAGCTCGCCTGCGCCCTGGTTGTTGAATCCCAGCCGGTTGAGCAGCGCCCGGTCGTCGGGCAGCCGGAACATCCTTGGCGGCGGGTTGCCTGGCTGTGCCTGCGCAGTCACGGTGCCGACCTCGGCGTACCCGAAGCCCAGCGCGCCCCAGGTGCTCAACCCGACGCCGTTCTTGTCGAATCCCGCCGCCAGGCCGAGCGGTCCCGGAAACGCGACACCGAACACCGTGCTCTCCAGTACGGGATCGCGAGGCGCCAGCCACTTCGTCAGTGCACGTCGCGAAGATTTCGCTGCCGTACCGGTCGCAGCAGGGCGAAAATCCACGTGTGGATGCGCTCAGGCGAGACGAGAAACAGCGCCCGCCGGAAGGCGCGGTACATCTACATCGCCGGCTGGTCGGCGATGTCCAGGCTGTTGACGGCGGACTTCTTGCGGCGCAACAACACTCGTCTGCTGCCGTCGGTGTACAGCCGGACCCGGGTGAGTTCCCAGCCGCGGTACTCCGCCTCGATGGACAGCCGGGTGGACGCGCTGATCCGGGTCAAATCGGGGGCAGCCGCAGCGGCACCCACTCGTATTCGTCTGACAGATCGGCATCCCAGCCCGGTGGCATGAGGCCACGCTGAACCGCGGTCACCGGCTCACTCCCGCGTCCGCGATCACCTGCACCCCTGCCCCGGAGGCCGACACCACATACAGAGTGCCAGACGCCTCGTCGAAGGCCAGGGAGTTCGGCTGCTGCACGGTTGGATAACGCACCTTCTCGACGGGTATGCCGGTTGCCAGATCGTAACCAATAACTGTATTCGTTCCTGTTTGTGACACCCAGACCAGGCGCGACGACCCGGCAAGGCCGTAGGGGGCGTCGTGCACCGGGTAGCGCTGGCGCAACATCAGCGGATCGGTGCCGAACACCAGCAGGCCGTCACCCCGGGTGTCGGCGACCAGCACCCGGCCGGCCGGATCGGCGGCCAGCGTGGTGGCTCCTTCTCCTGCCCGCAGCGCGTGTTCGGCTTTCGAACCGCTGGGGCTCGACCGTCGTCACCGACGTCTGGCCGCGGTCCAGCACCACCGCCGTATTCCCTTGGGTGACAATCGCATCGACGCGCGCGAAGATCTTCAGCTGTGCACCGACCGCGGTGTCGGAGCTCAACGTGTAGACCGCGCCGTCAGCGCTGCCGAGCACCAGCCTTCCGTCGGCGCGGCGGGCGATCGCGGTGAAGTCGGTATCGCCCTGCCCGTCGACCTGCATCCGGTTGACACGCCCCTCGGCGATGTCGACCCGGAAATACCCGCCGCGCGTGGAGGCGAAGACATGGCCACGGTTGTCGCCGGTCATCGCCGTCGCATCGGCAGGCAGCGGTACCGCGCGGGCCAGGCCCTTCGCGGACATCACGGTGACCACCGCCTGGTCGGCCTTCCCCGGGCCGAGCACCACCAACGACGCGGTCGCCGCGTCGAACACGACGGACGTCGCGTGACCGGCCATCGGGCGCACGACTCCCGCGGGTGGCCGGGTCACCGGGGGAGACACCGCCGCCTCGGCGGGTGCGATGGTCGGCGGTGGTTCGTCGGCAGAGTTCGATGTGCACGCCGTCACGTAGCACGCGATGATGAGGAGCACACCACAATATACGATGTGACCTGCATGTTTGACACGTGTCGGCAACGGGTAACTTTCGGGCGTGCGAACTGGACGAGAGTCGAACAGCAAGTGTAGGCACGCTGCCCGGCAGCGGTATGGTTCGGTCATGAGCCTCTCGGCGAATGGGGATTCAGCCGAAACAGCGTTTGCGATCGAGGACATTTCGACCGGTCTGCACGCCAGCGGATTCGGGCGGCTGAGCGAGGGCCGCAGCTTCTCATTCCACGTCGAACACCAAGATGCTGGTCGTCGAGATCTATCGTCCGCGGCTGGCCGGACCCGTTCCGCAGGCCGAGGACGTGGTCGCCACCGCCACCCGCAGGGCCGCCGACATCGATCTATTCGACGAACGCAGCCTTGCCGCCGCGGTGCGTGACGCGGTCGCCGACGCCCATCCGGTGCCGCGCACAGCGCGCTGACGAACGGCCACGGTACGGTCGTCGTCGTGATCGAGACGCCGGCGATGTCATGGCTCCAGGTCGTCGTTCTCTCTGTTCTGCAGGGGCTCACTGAGTTTCTGCCGGTTTCCTCCTCGGGACATCTGGCGATCGCCTCGCGGCTGTTCTTCGCCGACGACGCGGGCGCATCGTTCACTGCGGTAACGCAACTCGGCACCGAGGTGGCGGTGCTGGTGTACTTCGCGCGCGATATCGCGCGCATCGTCAAGGCGTGGTTCGCCGGCCTGTTCAACGCCACCGCCCGTGACGCCGACTACCGGCTGGGCTGGTACGTCATCATCGGCACGATCCCGATCGGCTTGCTCGGCCTGGTGTTCAAGGACGAAATCCGTACGGGGGTAAGGAATCTGTGGGTGATTGCGACCGCCCTGGTCGTATTTTCCGCGGTGATCGCCGCGGCCGAGTATTTCGGTCGGCAGACCCGGCACGTCGAACAACTCACTTGGCGTGACAGCGTGACCGTCGGCCTGGCGCAGTGTCTTGCGCTGGTGCCGGGGGTGTCGCGGTCAGGCGCGACGATCAGCGCGGGCCTGTTCCTGGGGCTTGATCGCGAACTGGCTGCCCGATTCGGTTTCCTGCTGGCGATTCCGGCGGTGTTCGCCTCGGGGCTGTTCTCACTGCCCGACGCGTTTCACCCCGTCGGCGAGGGAATGAGCGCCAGTGGTGCGCAGCTACTCGTCGCCACGCTGATCGCGTTTGTCGTCGGCCTCGCGGCGGTGGCCTGGTTCCTGCGGTTCCTGGTGCGGCACAGCATGTACTGGTTCGTCGGCTACCGCGTCGTCCTCGGCGCGGTGGTGATGATCCTGCTCGGCACAGGGGTGGTCGCGGCCACGTGACAGTCATCCTGCTGAGGCACGGACGCTCGACGTCCAACACGGCGCAGACACTTGCCGGGCGGTCCGATGGGGTCGACCTCGATGAGAAGGGCTACGAGCAGGCCAAGGCGCTGGTGGGCCGAATCGGGTCGCTGCCGATCCGCGCCATCGTGTGCTCGCCGTTGCTGCGCTGCCGCAACACCGTCGAACCCTTGGCCGCGGCGCTGGGGCTGGAGCCCGTCGTCGACGAGCGGATCTCCGAGGTGGACTACGGCGAGTGGACCGGACGCAAGATCGGCGACCTGGTCAAGGAGCCGCTGTGGGCGGTGGTCCAGCAACAGCCGAGCGCGGCGGTGTTCCCGGACGGCGAAGGCCTGGCCCATGTGCAGGCCCGTGCGGTGGCTGCGGTTCGCGAGCACGACCGCCGGCTGGCGGAGGCCCACGACGGCGACGTGTTGTGGTTGGCCTGCACGCACGGCGACGTGATCAAGGCGGTGGTGGCCGATGCGCTCGGCACCCATCTCGACAGCTTCCAGCGCATCACCGCCGATCCGGCGTCGATGAGTGTGATCAGATACACAGCGCTGCGGCCCTGTCGTGGTTCACGTGAACCACACAGGCGACCAACTGGCTTCGGGATTGACCGCAAAACCGACCAAGCCCGCCGAAGGTGAGTCAGCAGATGTGCCGTCGAGCGACGCGGTGGTGGGCGGCTCAACCGACTGAGCGCGGTATTTTGGAGATGCCATGGCCCGCGCAATCCACGTCTTCCGCACACCCGACCGTTTCGTGGCCGGGACCGTCGGGCAGCCCGGCAACCGGACCTTCTACCTGCAAGCCGTGCACGAGAAACGCGTCATCTCGGTGGTGCTGGAGAAGCAGCAGGTCGCGGTGCTCGCCGAGCGGATCGCGGCGCTGCTGCTGGAGATCAACCGCCGGTTCGGCACGCCGGTCCCGCCCGAAACCGACGTCGACGACTTGAGTCCGCTGGTGACACCCGTCGACGCCGAGTTCCGGGTCGGCACGATGGGCCTCGGCTGGGATTCCGAGGCGCAGACCGTCGTGGTCGAGCTGCTGGCGGTGTCTGAAACAGAGTTCGATGCGTCGGTCGTGCTTGACGACGCCGAGGACGGGCCTGACGCCGTGCGCGTATTCCTCACCCCCGAGTCCGCGCGACAGTTCGCGACCCGGTCCCATCGGGTCATCTCGGCGGGCCGACCGCCGTGCCCGCTGTGCGACGAGCCCCTCGATCCGGAGGGCCACATCTGCGTGCGCACCAACGGCTATCGGCGCACCCTGGCCGAGCCCGACGATGAACCCGACGCATAGCGACTGCGAGGCGTTGCGGCGCGGCGAACTGACCGTCATCGGACGTATTCGCTCCGCGAGCAACGCCACGTTCCTATGTGAGGCGCATCTGGACGAGCTGACGGTGCACTGCGTGTACAAGCCGATCGCCGGTGAGGCACCGCTGTGGGACTTTCCCGACGGCACCCTGGCGGGCAGGGAGCTCGCTGCGTATGTGGTGTCGGCGGCGTTGGGTTGGGACATCGTGCCCTACACCATCATTCGTGACGGGCCCGCGGGTAGCGGAATGTTGCAGCTGTGGGTGGACCAGCCCGGCGACGAGGTGGGTGAGGATCCCGAGGCCGGGCCCGACCTTATCGACCTGCTGCCCGCGAGGCATATACCGCCGGGGTTCCTTCCGGTGCTGCGCGCCTACGACTACGCGGGTGACGAGGTGACCCTGGTGCACGCCGACGACATCCGGCTGCGCAGGATGGCGGTGTTCGACGTGCTCATCAACAACGCCGACCGCAAGGGCGGCCACATATTGTCCAGTCTGGACGGCCACGTTTACGGCGTCGATCACGGCGTGAGCCTGCACGTCGAGGACAAGCTGCGCACCGTGCTGTGGGGGTGGGCGGGCAAGCCCGTCGACGACGAGACGCTCGAGACGATCTCCCGGCTGCGCGACGACGTGCGGGGTGCGCTCGGCGAGCAGCTGCGTGAGCACATCACCGGTCGCGAGGTCGATGCGCTGCGCCGCAGAGCCGCTGCGCTGCTTGACAATCCGGTGATGCCGTCGCCGGACCGGCATCGGCCGATCCCGTGGCCGGCATTCTGAGCTAAAGCCGGGCGGTCGCGTTGTGCCGGTACTGCATCGCGCGGTAGGGCCAGTTCGAGCCGTCGGTGGTGTTCCAGTGACTGACCACCAGATGCAGGTTGCGCAACGTCGACCCAGGCACGATATAGCCGCCGTAGAGCTGGCTGAGCGTGCCCGCGGTGCACCCGTCCGGTGGACTGCACACCGGCGAACGCCATGCCGTGTTGCGCAACAGCGTTGTGGTGGGTGCGGTGGCCATGTCGTCGCTCGGACTGTTGAGGACCTTGACCCGGATGGCTCCGGAGTTGCACTCGAAATAGCTGAACACCCAACGGTCTTCGACGCGACGCAGGCTCATCTCGCCGACCGTCGTGCCGGGCGGGAGCAGCGGCACCGGGTCGTTCCTGAACCATCCGTCGGTCCACGGATGCCATGCCGAGCGGTCCAGCAGGTCGTCGGCCCGCACCCGATAGAGATAGGCGTTCTCGCGCCGGTTGAAAGCGCTGGCGATGACGAACACCCAGCCGCTGTCAGGGTCGTGCTCCCAGGTGATGAGCTGCTGGTGCCCGTCGTTGTGGGAGCCCAGCCGCCGCGCGTCCGGTCCGGCGTCGTGCCACGTGTCACCGCAGTCGTCGCTGTAGTTGATCTCGGTCCACAACACGTTGTGCAGCCCGCGGTTGACCATGCCGAACAGATAGAGCCGCCCGTCGATCGTGATGGCGTCGGCGGGCAGCACCGTCGAGTACCCGCCTCGCTTCCACGGTGGCCCGTCGTGTGTGTACTCCCACAGCTGGCGGGCGTAGTCACCGCCGACCGCATCGTGGAACGTGATGCCGTCGTTGAGCCGCCGCAACAAGGTGTCGTGCGAGCGCAGCATCACCGGGCTGCGCCAGCCGGGGCCGCCCGCCTGGCACTCGTCGAAGGTGTCGCCGAAGATGAACCCCGTCCGCCCGTCGGCCAGGGCCACCGCGATACCGAGGTCGGTGCCGCCGACGCCGAACTTCTCGGCGGAGCTGCCGGGGCCGGTGAGGTCTGCGACTTTGACCGTCGGCGGTTGGACCTGCGCGGTCTTGATGCCCCGATCGGTCACTACGCCATTATTCGGCAATACTGCTGTGGTGAGCCTGACCGATGCAGCGCTGGCCGCTCAGCTGGCCCGCGACGCCGGTCAGCTGCTGCTCCAGGTTCGCCAGGAGGAGGGGTTCTGGGATCCCTACGAGCTCGGCGACGCGGGCGACAGGAGGGCGAACACGCTGATACTGGACGGCCTTACGCGCGATCGTCCCGACGATGCCGTGTTGTCCGAGGAGGCGGTGGACGACCTGTCGCGGGTGCACGCCGACCGGGTGTGGATCGTCGACCCGCTTGACGGAACCTGGGAGTTCTCCACCCTCCGTAACGACTGGGCGGTGCACATCGCGCTGTGGCAGCGCAACGGCGGCGGCGGGCCGGCGACATCAGGCACCGGCGGCGCCGGGCCCGACGGTGGCATCACCGACGCGGCGGTCGCTCTGCCGGCCTTTGGCGAGGTGTACCGGACGGACACCGTGACCCCTCCCGCGCCCCGCGGCGACGGCCCCATCCGGATCACGGCGAGCGCCAGTCGTCCGCCGGCGGTGCTATGGCGGCTGCGCGAGCAGATGGACGTCGAGCTCATCAGGATCGGGTCGGCCGGTGCCAAGGCGATGGCGGTGGTGAGTGGCGACGTCGACGCCTACGTGCACGCCGGCGGGCAGTGGGAATGGGACTCGGCCGCCCCGGCGGGCGTGATGTGGGCCGCGGGGTTACACGCGTCGCGGCTCGACGGCTCGCCGCTGATCTACAACCGCCGCGACCCGTATCTGCCCGACCTGTTGATGTGCCGCGCCGAGCTGGCCGATGTGCTGCTGACCGAGATCCGGTCGACCATCAGGGGCAGGCCGGGCCGAGCCCCCTAGAGTCGAAGGCATGCATTCGTGGCGGGCGACGACCGTACCGGTACTGCCGGGCAGGGGCCCGCAGCTGCGGCTGTACGACACCGCTGACCGGCAGGTGCGACCGGTGTCCGCGGGCGATACCGCGAGCATGTACGTCTGCGGCATCACCCCGTATGACGCCACCCACCTCGGGCACGCCGCTACGTACCTGACCTTCGATCTGGTGCACCGGTTGTGGCTGGACACTGGGCACCACGTGAACTACGTGCAGAACATCACCGACGTGGACGATCCGCTGTTCGAGCGGGCCGCCCGCGACGGCGTCGACTGGCGTGAGCTGGCCGATCGCGAGACGGCGTTGTTCGCCGAGGACATGGCGGCGCTGCGGGTGTTGCCGCCGCATCACTATGTCGCCGCCACCGAGGCCATCGGCGAGGTCGTGGAGCTGGTCGAGAAGATGGTGGCCTCGGGTGCTGCCTACATCGTCGAGGACGCCGAACATCCCGACGTGTACTACCGCGCCGACGCCACCGCGCAGTTCGGCTACGAGTCCGGCTACGACCGCGACACCATGATGCGGCTGTTCGCTGAGCGTGGCGGCGACCCGGACCGCGCAGGCAAGAGCGACGAACTCGATGCGCTGCTGTGGAGTGCGCAGCGGCCGGGGGAGCCCAGCTGGCCGTCACCGTTCGGCCCGGGCAGGCCGGGGTGGCACGTGGAGTGTGCGGCGATCGCGCTCAGCCGGATCGGCACCGGCCTCGACATCCAGGCTGGCGGCAGCGACTTGATCTTCCCGCACCACGAATTCTCCGCCGCGCACGCCGAATGCGTCACGGGCGAGCGCCGATTCGCCCGGCACTACGTACACGCCGGGATGATCGGCTGGGACGGGCACAAGATGAGCAAGAGCCGCGGGAACCTGGTGCTGGTGTCGAGGCTGCGCGCCGACGGCGTCGAACCCGCGGCGATCCGACTCGGGCTGCTGGCCGGGCACTACCGCGCGGACCGGACGTGGAGTGACGAGGTGCTCCAGGATGCGAATGCCCGGCTGCAGCGGTGGCGGACCACGACCCAGCTGTCCGCAGGACCCGACGCCCGCGACGTGATAGCGCGTGTGCGGCAATACCTCGCCGATGATCTCGATACCCCGAAAGCGATTGCCGCACTGGATGGTTGGAGCACCGACGCACTCGAGTACGGCGGCCACGACACAGATGCGCCGCGGACGGTGGCCGCCGCGGTCGACGCGTTGTTGGGTGTCGAACTTTAAACGCTCCACGAAAGGGAGAACTGATGAGTGCGGTTAACCAGAAGGTCGTCCTGATCACCGGCGGCGCTCGCGGGGTGGGGGCGGAAGTGGCGCGCCGTCTGCACGACAAGGGCGCCAATCTGGTGCTGACCGACGTCGACCAGGCCGCTCTGAATGACATCGGCACCGAGCTCGGCGCAGAACATGTGCTCACTGTGCTCGCGGACGTACGCGACCTGGACGCCATGCAGGGCGCCGCATCGCAAGCCGTCGAGCGGTTCGGCGGCATCGACATGGTGATGGCGAATGCGGGCATCTCGACCTATGGGTCGGTTCTTAAGGTCGATCCAGAGGCATTTCGCTTACTGGTCGACGTCAACATCGTCGGCGTTTTCAACACCGTTCGGGCGGCCTTGCCCTCGGTGATCGACCGGCGCGGCTACGTGCTCATCGTGTCGTCCGCAGCCGCATTCGCCGCCTTAGCGGGGCTGGCTCCCTACAGCACTGCGAAGGCCGGCATCGAACACTTCGCCAGCGCGCTGCGACTCGAGGTCGCCCATCACGGGGTCGACGTCGGATCTGCCCACATGCTGTGGATCGACACTCCGATGGTGGCGGAGGCGAAGTCGGATCTGCCGAGCTTTCGCAAGATGCTGCATGCGCTGCCGGGTCCGCTCGGCAAGACGACGTCAGTCGAAGCCTGTGGCAAGGCTTTCGTCAAAGGCATCGAGGGCCGCAAACGCCATGTCTACTGCCCCGAGTACGTGTCATTGTTGCGTTGGCTCAAGCCGCTGCTGTCCACGCGTCTGGGCGAGTCAACAATGTTGAAGGCCGTCTCGGAACTCTTGCCGAAGATGGACGCCGAGGTTGAGGCGCTTGGTCGCTCGACGAGCGTTCGCACCCGGCGGGTGGAGAAGCGATGAAGCGGCTACTCGTCCTCGCAGCGGCCATCACTTTGTTGGCGGCCTGCAGCGGAAAGGAATCGGGGGAGCCCGAGAAGTCGTCGCCACCGCCGAGTCCCGCCGCGATGACGCCCGACCAAGCCCGGGCGATCGCGAAGGAGGCCTACACATACGGCTTCCCGATGGTCGACAACTACCGCGTGCAGTACGACTATTTCGTCAACAACGAGAATCCCGAGTACAAGGGTGGGTGGAACGAGATCCACAACACCGCAAGGGTTTACACGCCGGAGGACAAGGCGATCCAGACGCCGAACTCCGACACCCCCTATTCGGCGGTCGGAGCCGATCTGCGTACCCAACCGCTGGTGCTCACCGTCCCGCCCATTGAGCAGAACCGCTATTACTCGCTGCAGTTCGTCGACGGCTACACCTACAACTTCGCCTACGTCGGTAGCCGCACCACCGGCAACGGGGGCGGTAAGTACCTGCTGGCTGGGCCGAACTGGAAGGGCGACAAGCCCGAAGGCATCAACGACGTCATCCGGTCCGACACCGACCTGGCGTTCGTGTTGTACCGCACCCAGTTGTTCGGCCCGTCGGATCTCGAGGCTGTCGAGAAGGTGCAGGCGGGCTACCAGGTTCAGCCGCTATCGGCGTTCCTGGGCCAGCCTGCGCCCGCGCCTGCACCCGCCATCGACTTCGTTCCGCCGCTGACACCGGAGCAGCAGAAGACCTCGCCGCAGTTCTTCGAGATCCTGAACTTCGCGATGCGGTTTGCCCCGACGCTGCCGAACGAGAAAGCGCTTCGCGACAAGTTCGCGACCATCGGGATCGGACCCGACGGGGACTTCGACGCCGAGAAGCTGTCCCCGGAGATGCGGTCGGCGATCGTGGGCGGAATGGCCGATGCCTGGGCCGAATTCGACCAATTCAAGAAGGACAAGGTCGACACCGGGGAAGTGGGGTCGGCGCAATTCTTCGGCACCGACGCAGACTTGAAGGGAAACTACCTGTACCGGATGGCGGGTGCGGTGCTCGGCATCTACGGCAACACTGCCGCCGAGGCGCTCTACCCGAGCTTCGCCAATGACTCCGCGGGCGCACCATTGACCGGGGCCAATAACTACACGTTTCACTTCGCTCCCAATCAACTCCCGCCGGTCAATGCGTTCTGGTCGTTGACCATGTACGAGCTACCGCAGAGCCTGCTGGTTGCGAATCCGATCAACCGATGGCTGATCAACTCGCCGATGTTGCCGAGCCTGGTGCCGGACACCGACGGCGGCTACACGCTGCACATCCAGACCGAGTCGCCCGCGGGGGACAAGGAAACGGCGAACTGGCTGCCCGCACCGAAGGGGCCCTTCATGGTGGTGCTGCGGCTGTATTGGCCGAAGCCGGATGCACTCAACGGCACATGGAAGGCGCCGAAACCCGAAAAGGTCTAGCCCCTGCCGTGTTGGTACTTCCGGGCTAGCCCAGGCTGTGTTGGTTCTTCCCGGCTAACCCCGGCTGTGTTGGTTCTTCCGGGCTAACCCCGGAAGCCGGGACCGCGGCGACGCAGGTAGCGCTCGAACTCGGCGGCCAGTGCGTCGCCGTCGATCTTGCCAAGCGCCTCGGTCATGTCCACCTCGGCGTCGCCGCGCTGCTCGAGGGAGGCGACGTACTCGGCGATCTCCTCGTCCTCTGCGGTCATCTCGCTGACCGCCTCCTCCCACTCCTCGGCCTGCGTCGGCAGGTCGGCAAGCGGCACCTCGATGTCGAGGACGTCCTCGACGCGGCGCAGCAGCGCCACCGTGGCCTTCGGGCTGGGCGGCTGCGACACATAGTGCGGTACCGCGGCCCAGAACGTCACCGCGGGAATGCCCGCCGCGACGCAGGCGTCCTGGAACACGCCTGCGATTCCGGTCGGGCCCTCGTAGCGGGTCTCCTCCAGCCCGAAATACTTCGCCGAGTCGGGGGAGTAGGCCGCGCCCGACACCGGCACCGGGCGGGTGTGCGGCGTGTCCGCGAGCAGGGCGCCGAGGATGACCACGGTGTCGACATTGAGCTTGTCGGCGATGGCGAGCAGCTCGGCGCAGAATGTGCGCCACTTCATATTCGGCTCGACACCGTGCATGAGCACGATGTCACGGTCCGAGCCGGGCGGACGGCAGTGCGAAATGTGCATCGACGGCCACACGAGCTCGCGGGTGACGCCGTCGATCTGGCGGATCACCGGCCGGTTCACCTGATAGTCGTAGTAGGCCTCGTCGTCGATCTCGATCAGCGGCTCGGCCTCCCAGATCGCGTCCAGGTGCTCCAGCGCGTCGCTGGCTGCGTCGCCTGCGTCGTTCCAGCCCTCGAACGCCGCCACCACAATCGTGTTGCGGAGTTCGGGCAGGTCGGCAGGCTTGCGGCCGGTCGCATCCGACGGGGTCACTACGCCAGCGTAAGGCTTGCGCGGGCTCGGCGAGCCTTATGACGGATGCCCAATTTGGTAGACCGACTACCCTGTTTTATGTGACATGCGCGAGCGACCATCCGTATGACCCGACCCTCGACGACGTCAACAACCTCGAGGGCGCGGTCGATACGAAATACGTTCGCCTGCAATCTGGTTAACCTCTGGGGCACGACATTGCGGCTGACACTGCCGATAAGGTTCGCGAGCTGTCGCTCAAGTGCAATGAACTGGGCGTCCAGACGTCGATCGGGTGACGACGTAGACTTTCCTGGTCGAGAGGCGTTGCAACGGTTCCGGGTCGCTACCGGTAGCCGCCACGCTCGACGGAGTAAAGGACGCCTTCCGTTATGGAAGGAACGCACGTGAACGCCCTTGAGCCAACGATCGGGGAGCCGAACATCCGCCCCGACTGCATCGATGAACTGACGGCTGCTCTGCGCCAGCGGATCATGGTGATCGACGGCGCGATGGGCACGGCGATCCAGCGGGACCGCCCGGACGAGGCCGGCTACCGCGGCGAACGGTTCACGGAGTGGCCGACCGCTCTTCAGGGCAACAACGACCTACTCAACCTGACCCAGCCGCAGCTCATCGAGGGGATCCACCGCGAGTACCTCGAGGCGGGCGCCGACATCCTGGAGACCAACACGTTCAACGCGAACGCGGTCTCGCTGTCGGACTACGACATGCACGAGCTGGCCTACGAGCTGAATTACGCAGGCGCTGCTCTGGCCCGCAAGGCCGCCGACGAGTTCAGCACCCCGGAGCGGCCCCGCTACGTCGCAGGCGCCCTCGGCCCGACGACCCGGACCGCGTCGATCTCGCCGGACGTCAACGACCCCGGAGCCCGCAACGTCTCCTACGATCAGCTGGTCGCTGCCTACCTCGACGCCGCCAACGGCCTGGTCGACGGTGGTGCCGACCTCCTCATCGTCGAGACGATCTTCGATTCGCTGAACTCCAAGGCGGCTGTGTTCGCTCTCGAGACGCTGTTCGAGGAACGCGGACGCCGCTGGCCGGTGATCATCTCGGGCACCATCACCGATGCGTCCGGGCGGACGTTGTCCGGTCAGGTCACCGAGGCGTTCTGGAACGCGATCAGGCACGCCAAGCCGATCGCGGTCGGCCTCAACTGCGCGCTGGGCGCGCCTGAGATGAGGCCCTACATCGCCGAGGTGGCGCGGATCGCGGACACCTTCGTCTCCTGCTATCCGAACGCCGGTCTGCCCAACGCCTTCGGCGAGTACGACGAGTCCCCGGAGGCTCAGGCCGGCTACATCAAAGAGTTCGCCGAGGCCGGCCTGGTCAACCTGGTCGGTGGTTGCTGCGGAACGACACCGGCGCACATCGCCGAGATCGCCAAGGTCGTCGAGGGTGTGCCGCAGCGCGAGTTGCCCGAGATCCCGGTGGCCACCCGGCTCTCGGGCCTGGAGCCGCTCAACATCAACGACGACTCGTTGTTCGTGAACATCGGTGAGCGCACCAACATCACCGGCTCCGCCCGGTTCCGCAACCTGATCAAGGGCGAGGACTACGACACCGCCCTGTCTGTCGCCCTGCAGCAGGTCGAGGTCGGTGCGCAGGTGATCGACATCAACATGGACGAGGGCATGATCGACGGCGTCGCCGCGATGGACCGGTTCACGAAACTGATCGCGTCCGAGCCTGATATCAGCCGCGTCCCGGTGATGATCGACTCCTCCAAGTGGGAGGTCATCGAGGCCGGCCTGAAGAACGTGCAGGGCAAGCCGATCGTCAACTCGATCTCCATGAAGGAGGGCGAGGAGAAGTTCATCCGTGAGGCACGGCTGTGCCGCAAGTACGGCGCCGCCGTCGTCGTGATGGCCTTCGACGAGCAGGGGCAGGCCGACAACCTGGAGCGCCGCAAGGAGATCTGCGGGCGCGCCTACCGAATCTTGACCGAAGAGGTCGGCTTCCCCGCCGAGGACATCATCTTCGACCCGAACTGTTTTGCGCTGGCAACCGGTATCGAGGAGCACGCGACGTACGGGATCGACTTCATCGAGGCCTGCGCCTGGATCAAGGAGAACCTTCCCGGGGTGCATATCTCCGGCGGTATCTCGAACGTGTCGTTCTCGTTCCGGGGCAACAACCCGGTCCGCGAGGCGATCCACGCCGTGTTCCTGTTCCACGCCATCAAGGCCGGCCTGGACATGGGCATCGTCAACGCCGGTGCACTGGTGCCCTACGACTCGATCGACCCCGAGCTGCGGGACCGGATCGAGGACGTCGTCCTGAACCGTCGCGAGGACGCGGCGGAGCGGCTCCTGGAGATCGCCGAGCGGTTCAACAGTTCCGAGAAGGCCGACGATCCGGTGGCCGCCGAGTGGCGCAGCCTCCCCATCCGCGAGCGGATCACGCACGCCCTGGTCAAGGGGATCGACGCCAACGTCGATGCCGACACCGAGGAGTTGCGGGCCGAGATCGAGGCCGCAGGTGGTCGCCCGATCGAGGTGATCGAGGGCCCGCTGATGGACGGCATGAACGTCGTCGGTGACCTCTTCGGCGCGGGCAAGATGTTCCTGCCCCAGGTCGTGAAGTCGGCCCGTGTGATGAAGAAGGCGGTTGCCTACCTGCTGCCGTACATCGAGGCGGAGAAGGAAGAGTCCGGCGCCGCAGCAGGTAAGGACACCAACGGCACGATCATCATGGCGACGGTCAAGGGCGACGTCCACGACATCGGCAAGAACATCGTCGGAGTCGTCCTGCAGTGCAACAACTTTGAAGTGATCGACCTCGGTGTGATGGTGCCCGCTCAGAAGATTCTGGACGCGGCGAAAGAGCACGACGCCGACATCATCGGCTTGTCCGGCCTGATCACCCCGTCCCTGGACGAGATGGTCAACTTCGCCGCCGAGATGGAGCGTCAGGGGCTGGAGATCCCGCTGCTGATCGGTGGCGCGACCACCTCGCGCGCCCACACGGCAGTGAAGGTGGCGCCGCGCAGGAGCGGTCCGGTGGTCTGGGTCAAGGACGCTTCCCGCTCGGTGCCGGTCGCTGCTGCGCTCCTCGACGACAAGCAGCGCCCGGCCCTGCTGGAGGCCACCGAGAAGGATTACGCATCCCTTCGTGAACGGCACGCCCAGAAGAGCGAGCGGCCGATGCTGACGCTGCAGAAGGCCCGCGCGAACCGGACGCCGATCGAGTGGGATGGTTACACGCCGCCGGTGCCCGCCCAGGGCTTGGGCGTGCGGGAGTTTCTCGACTACGACGTCGCCGAGCTGCGCGAGTACATCGACTGGCAGCCGTTCTTCAACGCCTGGGAGATGAAGGGCAGGTTCCCCGACATCCTCAACAACCCGGTGTCGGGCGAGACTGCCCGCAAGCTGTATGACGACGCCCAGGAGATGCTCGACACCCTGATCAAGGAGCAGTGGCTGACTGCCAACGGGGTGATCGGATTCTTCCCGGCGAACGCGGTCGGCGACGACTTCGAGGTCTATACCGACGAGACCCGTACCGAGGTGCTGACCAAACTGCACAACCTGCGCCAGCAGGGTGAGCACCGCGACGGCATCCCGAACCGGAGCCTCGGCGACTTCATCGCGCCAAAGGACACCGGTCTGGCTGACTACGTCGGCGCGTTCGCCGTCACCACGGGGCTCGGCATCCAGGACAAGATCGCGGAGTTCAAGGTAGCCAACGACGACTACAACGCGATCCTGCTGGAGTCGCTCGCCGACCGGCTGGCGGAGGCGTTCGCCGAACGGATGCATCAACGGGTTCGCAAGGAGTTCTGGGGATTCCAGCCTGACGAGCAGCTGGACAACGAGGCGCTCATCGGGGAGAAGTACGTGGGGATCCGGCCTGCCCCCGGCTACCCGGCCTGCCCGGAGCACACCGAGAAGGCGACGCTCTGGGAGTTGATGGACGTCAAGGAGCGGACCGGCATCGAGCTGACCGAGTCGATGGCGATGTGGCCCGGTGCCGCCGTCAGCGGCTGGTACTTCTCGCACCCGCAGTCGCAGTACTTCGTGGTCGGCCGGATTTCCCAGGACCAGGTCGCCGACTACGCGAAGCGCAAGGGCTGGACCCTGAAGGAGGCCGAGCGCTGGCTTGCCCCCAACCTCGGCTACAACCCGGAGGACTGAGCTGTGACGGCGTCATGCTCACCGAGCCGAAACACCATGCGGCCGAACGATTTCGGTTCTCGATTTGCCGATGCCGATAGTGCAAACCCCGCACTCACCGAATCCGGGGCTGTGGCCGCGGGTTTGGAGGCGGCGGTGAATGCGTCATGAAGGCTGTCCTGTGGGACATGGACGGCACCCTCGTCGACTCCGAAAAAGTATGGGACATCTCGCTGGCGGCCCTGTACAAGGAGCTCGGCGGCGAGCTGACGCCCGCGGTCAGGGCTTCGATGGTGGGCAGCGTTGCCGAGAACACCATGCGGATCGTCTACAGCGACCTCGGTCTCGAACTCGATCCGGTCGCTATGGCCGAGTCCAGCCGGTGGCTCAACAATTACACCGAGACGCTCTTCGACAGCGGTCTGCCGTGGTGCGATGGCGCGAAGGAGTTGTTGGATGCGCTGGCCGCCGAAGGCACCCCGATGGCGCTCGTCACCAACACGCAGCGTGCGCTGACGGAACATGCGCTGAAAAGCATTGGTAATCATTACTTCTCAGCCACGGTGTGCGGTGACGAGGTGGCGAACGGGAAACCTGAGCCGGATCCGTACCTACGGGCCGCAGCGTTGCTGGGACTGACGCCACAGGAGTGCCTTGCCGTCGAAGACTCGGTCACCGGATCGGCGGCGGCCGAACGCGCCGGATGCCCGGTGTTGGTGGTACCCAACGACGTCGAGGTGCCAGGCGGTAGTCATCGGCGGCACGTTTCTTCGCTGGCGCGAGTCGATGTCGACGACCTGCGCGGCATTTATTCGCAACTGATTACGCAGTTCCGAGAACGCACCGCTTGACCCCTGGTCTGTGATTGAATGTGACCTCCATCACGCAACGCTGCGGAAGGGCATCACATGACTCACGGACCCGTCGGCGATTCTGCATCGGGACTGGATTACGAGGAATCCGAACACAGCGGCCGCGTCGTCCGCATCGCCTCGGTAGCGGCCCTGGGCGGGCTGCTGTTCGGCTACGACAGCGCGGTCATCAACGGCGCCGTATCGGCGGTTGAAGACCACTTCCAGATCAGCAAATTCGTGACCGGAGTCGCGGTCGCGGCGGCGCTGATCGGCGCGGCGCTGGGTGCGGTGATCGCCGGCCGGCTGGCGGACAAGATCGGCCGCCTTTCGGTGATGAAGATCGCCGCGTTGCTTTTCCTGATCAGTGCCTTCGGCACCGGTCTGGCAGCCAATATCTGGATGTTCGGTCTGTTCCGGGTCATCGGCGGCATCGGTGTCGGTGTGGCGTCGGTGATCGCGCCCGCCTACATCGCCGAAACCTCGCCGCCGCGTATCCGTGGCCGTCTGGGTTCGCTGCAGCAGCTGGCGATCGTGAGCGGCATCTTCGTTTCCCTGGCCGTCGATGCTCTGCTGGCGCACCTGGCCGGCGGGTCGCGCGAGGAGCTGTGGCTTGGCGCGGAGGCCTGGCGGTGGATGTTCATCATCATGGCGGTGCCTGCACTGCTGTACGGGGGGCTGGCTTTCACGATTCCGGAATCGCCGCGCTATCTCGTTGCCACATTCCGGATTCCGGAGGCGCGCAGGGTGCTGAGCATGCTGCTCGGGGAGAAGAATCTGGAGCTGACTATCACCCGGATCCAGGAATCACTGAAGTCCGAGAAGCCACCTTCGTGGTCGGATCTGCGGAAGCCGACCGGCGGGCTCTACGGGATCGTCTGGGTCGGCGTCTTCTTGTCGGTGTTCCAGCAGTTCGTCGGCATCAACGTGATCTTCTACTACTCCAATGTGCTGTGGCAGGCCGTCGGCTTCGACGAGAGCCAGTCGTTCATCATCACCGTCATCACGTCGGTGACGAACATCGCCACCACACTGATCGCGATCGCGCTGATCGACAAGGTTGGCCGCAAACCCCTGCTGCTGATCGGCTCGGCCGGCATGGCTGTCACGCTGGGCACGATGGCGGTGGTCTTCGGCACGGCGCCGGTGGTCGACGGCCAGCCCCATCTGGAAGGCGCTGCAGGACCTATCGCCCTGGTCGCTGCCAACCTCTTTGTGGTGGCATTCGGCATGTCCTGGGGTCCGGTGGTGTGGGTGCTGCTCGGCGAGATGTTCCCGAACCGCATCCGGGCCGCAGCGCTGGGCCTGGCCGCCGCCGCCCAGTGGCTCGCCAACTGCTTGATCACCGCGACGTTCCCGAAGCTGGGTGAGATCTCGCTGTCCCTCGCCTACGGGTTCTACGCAGTCTGCGCGGTGTTGTCCTTCGTGTTCGTCTGGCGCTGGGTCATGGAGACCAAGGGCAAGCATCTGGAGGACATGCAGGGCGAGACAAGCCTGCCAGCGGCGCACTGACCGGCCCTCGCATAAACCCGCGTGACCCGCGCGGCATGCACGTGGAACAATCGCGTGCCGTGAAGACCTTCGACGTGCTGTTCGCTGAGCTCAGCGACAAAGCGCGCACACGGCCGGACGGAAGCGGCACTGTCGCCGCGCTGGACGGCGGCGTGCACGGGCTGGGCAAGAAGATCCTCGAGGAGGCCGGCGAGGTGTGGCTGGCAGCCGAGCACGAAGGCGACGATGCGCTGGCCGAGGAGATCAGCCAGTTGCTGTACTGGACGCAGGTGCTGATGCTCGCCCGCGGCCTATCCCTCGACGACGTGTACCGAAAGCTGTGAACGGCATGCTCCGGGTCGCGGTGCCCAACAAGGGAACACTGAGTGAGCCCGCCTCCGAGATCCTCTCGGAAGCCGGCTACCGACGCCGCACCGATCAGAAAGACCTCACGGTCATCGACCCCGCCAACAATGTCGAGTTCTTCTTCCTGCGCCCCAAGGACATCGCGATCTATGTCGGGTCCGGACAGCTGGACTTCGGCATCACCGGGCGGGATCTGGCCGCCGAGTCCGATGCACCTGTCCGTGAGCGGCTCGCGCTCGGCTTCGGCTCGTCGACCTTCCGTTACGCCGCCCCCGCGGGCCTCGACTGGACCGTCGGCGACCTCGCGGGCAAGCGGATCGCCACCGCATTTCCCAACCTGGTCCGAAAGGATTTGGCGGCTAAGGGAATTGATGCCACCGTCATTCGGCTCGACGGCGCGGTGGAGATCTCGGTCCAGCTCGGCGTGGCAGACGCTATCGCGGATGTCGTCGGCTCTGGCCGCACCCTGGGACTGCACGACCTGGTCGCCTTCGGTGAGCCGCTGTGCGATTCGGAGGCGGTGCTGGTCGAAAACCTCGACCCCGGCGACGACAACGCCGCGGCCCGCGACCAGTTGGCGGCTCGCGTGCAGGGTGTGGTGTTCGGTCAGCAGTACCTGATGCTCGACTACGACTGTCCGCGAACCGTGCTGGATGCCGCCACCGCCGTCACTCCGGGGCTCGAGTCGCCGACCATAGCTCCGTTGGCCGACCCCGCGTGGGTGGCGGTGCGCGCATTGGTGCCGCGCCGCACCGTCAACGTAATCATGGACGAGCTGGCCGCCATCGGAGCCAAGGCAATTCTGGCCTCCGACGTCAGGTTCTGCCGCTTCTGATCGTCCGGCCAGGCGCGGGTCTGCATGCTAGCGTCCGGTTGTCGTTTCCACCGGTCCGGAGGTTCGCATGACGTATTTCCTGGTTCTGCTGTTCGCCCTGCTGATCGGTGTGGTCGCCGGTCTGCGCGCGCTGACCGCTCCCGCGGTGGTGGCGTGGGCGGGCGCTCTCGGTTGGCTCAACCTCGACGGCACATGGGCGCACTGGATGGCGCATCCGATCACGGTCACGGTGCTCACCATCCTGGCCCTTGGTGAGTTGGTCACCGACCAGCTGCCGAGCACACCGAGCCGCAAGGTACCGCAGCAGTTCGGGGCCAGACTGGCGACCGGCGGGTTCTCTGGCGCGGTGCTCGCCACCGGTGCCGTCCTGAGCCCGACCCCATGGGTCGTCGTCGGCGCCATCGGAGCCGCGTTGATCGGTGCCGTCGTCGGCACCCTGAGTGGTGCCGAGGCCCGCACGCGGCTGGTCGCAGGCACCGGTGGCCACGATCTGCCTGTCGCACTGGTCGAAGACGCCATCGCGATCATCGGCGGATTCGCGGTCGTTGCCCTCGCCGCGGTCATCTGAATGGCAACTGCAGCACACAAATTCGACGCCATCATCATCGGTGCCGGCCAAGCCGGACCACCACTGGCAGGCCGACTCACCGCCGCCGGTCAGAAGGTCGCCGTCATCGAGCGCAAACTGGTCGGCGGCACCTGCGTGAACACCGGGTGCATCCCAACCAAGACCTTGGTGGCCAGCGCCCACGCCGCCCAAACCGCCCGCCGCGGAGCCGAATACGGGATCGGCACCGGCGATGTCACGGTGGACATGACAAAGGTGAAGGCGCGCAAGGACAAGGTGATGACCGACGATCGGGAGGGCGTCGAGTCCTGGCTCGAGGGCATGGACAACTGCACGCTGATCCGCGGCCATGCGCGCTTCGAAGATCCGCACACCATCCGGGTCGACGACCAGGTTCTGCAGGCCGACAAGATCTTCTTGAACGTCGGTGGCCGCGCGGTGGTGCCGGATATGCCGGGCCTGTCCGACATCGACTACATGACCAACGTCGGAATCCTCGATCTGGACACGCTGCCAGAGCATCTCGTCATCATCGGCGGCAGCTACATCGCGCTCGAGTTCGCCCAGATGTACCGGCGGTTCGGCGCACAGGTCACGGTCATCGAAAAGGGTCCGCGGCTGACCTCGCGCGAGGACGAAGACGTCTCGGCGACCATCAAGGGCATCCTGGAGAACGAGGGAATCGCGGTCGAACTCGACGCCGATGCCATCTCGTTTCGTAAGCGCGACAACGGTTTCGAGGTGGTTCCGCGCGAGGGTGCTGACCCGATCGCGGGCTCACACCTGCTCATCGCCATCGGACGTCGACCGAATACCGACGACCTGGGCCTGGAGAACGCGGGTGTGGAGACCGACGCTCGTGGCAGCGTTCTCGTCGACGACCAGTGCCGGACCAACGTCGAGCACATCTGGGCGATGGGGGACTGCAACGGCCGCGGCGCGTTCACCCATACCTCGTACAACGACTTCGAGATCGTGGCAGCCAACCTTCTCGACGACGACCCGCGCCGGATCAGCGACCGGGTACCCACCTACGCGCTGTACATCGATCCGCCACTGGGCCGTGCCGGTATGACGGTCGACGAGGTGCGTAGGTCGGGCCGAAAAGCATTGGTGGGCAAGCGACCGATGACGAGAGTCGGACGTGCCGTGGAGAAGGGCGAGACGCAGGGCTTCATGAAGGTCGTGGTTGACGCCGAGACCAAGGAGATCCTGGGGACGGCGATCCTCGGCGTCGGGGGAGACGAGGTCGTGCACGCCATCCTCGACATCATGACCGCCAAGGATCCGTACACCGCGATCTCCCGCACGATGCACATCCACCCGACGGTCAGCGAGTTGGTGCCGACGATGCTGCAGGAGATGAAGCCGCTGGAGTAGCCGCTCGGCCGATGTTGAGCTGCCGTGTCACCGCCGTGACCCGCTGCCCGAGGTGATGGCAGGTCCGCACATCGGACGGGTGCACCTGGTCCGGGCTGGCGTCCACATCGGTCTGAGCGCCCGCGCCCAGCCAGAAACCGAGTCGGTTGAGGTCGTCCTCCCTGCCCGCAGCGCTGTTCCAGCCCGCGCCCAATCCCAGGCTGACCCAATGCATGTGGTGTTGAGCCGCGAACACCGCCAGTGATGTCAGGGTATGCATCTTGTCGCCGCTCTTGGCGCCGGAGTTGGTGAAGCCGGCCGCGACCTTGTCCCGCCAGCTGCCGTTCATGCACCGGCGTCCGGTCTGTTCGGCGAATGCCTGAAAGGCCGCCGAAACATTGCCCATATACGTTGCGCTGCCGAACACGATGGCGTCGGCGCCGTCGAGGACGTCCCAGTCCGCATCCGCGAGTTTCTCGACGGCGATGACGGTGACATGTGCACCCGCATCTCTGGCGCCCGCGGCAACGGCATCGGCCAATACCGCTGTGTGGCCGAATCCCGAGTGGTAGGCGATGACGAGAGCCGGTGCGGCGATGTGTGAACCGTTGTGTGACATGTTATTTCGATTCCATTAGTTGAACGATTTCCTGGCGCCGGGTCACCCAGTCGGGTAGCTCGTCGCCGGCGAGGTAGGCCTCGAGTCGATCCAGGAACGCGTGGGTGCCGGCCAGGAATCCCGATGCGTTGCGGGCGCCGAGCCCGCGGTGGCTGAACCGAAGCAGGGTGCCCTCTCCGTCGGGTTGCAACTCGTAGCGCACGACGCTGTCTTCGACGATGGCCTGTTTCCACTCGTGCTCGAGGACGCGCGGGGGATCCCACACCAGGATTCGTCCGGTCATCCGCTTCTTCTCGGTGGGCAATGGTGGACCGGTGGCCACCATGTCGATCAGACCGCCCTCGCGGGCGTCGATCGCCGTCTCGCCGAACCACTGCGCACGCTCGACGGGGTCGGTGATCGCCGACCACACCGCTTCGACGGGATACGGCAGCCGTCGCTCGAAAGTAAGTACAGCGCGGTCGCCCTGGACCCTGAGTCGTCCTTCGCGTTCGGTCATTTCGAGTCCCCCTGGGTGGATTTCAGATGACGTTCCAAGGCGTCAAGATGCTCGGCCCAGTAGCGCCGATAGCGCCCGATCCATTCGTCGATCTCGACCAGCCCGTCGACTCGCAGCGCATAGATGCGGCGCTGAGCGTCGGGCCGCACCTCGACCAGCCCGACCTCACGGAGCACCCGCAGGTGCCTCGAGACCGTCGGCTGGGTCAGGCCGGCCAGGGTGGCGACGAGCTCGCCCGCAGTGCGTTCACCGCCGGTGAGCGCGTCGAGCAATGCTCGCCTGCTGGGTTCGGCAACCGCCTCGAAGACGTCCATGGCCCGAGTATTGCATTACGTCTATATAGACGCAAGCCTATATAATCTCGGCACGCCGTTGCACCAGCAGTGTCTGCGCGCACGCCCCGATGAAGCCCCGCTGATCGAAGATCTCGGCGGTGGTGACACCGATCCCGTCTGGTCCGATGGAGCCGCGAGCCCGCAGCGCGAAGTCGTTGCCGACGGGGATGCGGTGTAGATGCATGGCCGTGTCGGTGTTCATGAAGACGAATTGGCGGGGGTCTATCGCCGCGCCGGCTCCGTTGGCGCAGTCAACCACCAATGCGAGGCGTTGCGTCGGCGTCATCTCCTCGGCGTCGACCAGGTGCGCGAGCGGACTCATCCAGACCACAGGCGAGCCCTGGTCGAGCGTCCGCTGCCTGCGCCAGCTGACGACCTCCAGGTAGCCCGTCGCGCCCTCCCAGCTGTGCGGCATCGGATCCGAGTCGCCTTCCACCTGCGGGGGATGGCGGTCGGTGGCGACGTCGGCAGTGTCGCTCGTCGCCAGCAGCCACGCCGACGCGCGGGCTACGGCACGGTCCGGACCGCCGGGACGGGCGGCCAGCATCTCGGCCGCCCGCAATGAGATGCGGCTGCCGGGGCGCTGCACCCAGGCCCGAACCCGTACCGGCGCAACGGGAATCGCGCCGAGGATGTCCATCGACACCCGGCCGATGCGCAATCGCGTGTCACCCGCGAGTTCCTCGATGAGTTTGGTCATCAACGCCAGCGGCGGCGAACCGTGCTGGATTTCGGGGTCCCAGTTGCTGCGGGTGTAGTCCGTCGGCTCGAACACTTGGAACTCCCCGTCGGCGGCGAGCCGACGGTAGTGACATGCACTCACGCAGCTGGCTCCGAGGAGTACAGCACCGCGTCATCGCCTCCCTCGGAGGGTCGGTCCGGCCAACCCGGATACGGCGGCGGCGTCCCTCCGAACACCGGGCAGTGCGCGTGATGGGCGCACCAGTCACACAGCCGTGACGGATGCGGCCGGAAATCGCCTGTGGCCCCGGCGGATTGGATGGCCCGCCAGATCGCGATCAACGTCTTCTCGAACCGTTCCAGCTCTTCGAGATCGGGGGAGTAGTCCAGCACCTGGCCGTCGGCCAGATATAGCAACCGCAGTCGGGCGGGCAGCACGCCGCGCGACCGCAGCAGTGCGACCGCGTAGAACTTCATCTGGAACATCGCCTTGAACTCGGCCAGCGCGCGGGCCTCCGGTGGCGCCTTGCCGGTCTTGTAGTCGACCACCCGCATTTCACCGGTGGGTGCCACGTCGATGCGGTCCACGAAGCCGCGCAACAACGTGCCATCGGCAAGCTCTACCTCGACGCGCTGTTCGCACGACTCCGGGTCGAATCTTGTCGGGTCCTCGAGCCGGTAGTAGCCCGACAGCAGTGCCCTGGCCTCCTCCAGAAGTTCGGCAGCCACGGCGGGCTCGATGTCGTCGGCAAGATCAGGCTGAGCGGCCACCACGCGGTCCCATGCGGGTGCGACCAACGACATCGCGGTCTCGGGCACCCGGTCCGGCGCGGGCAGGGCATACAGCTGCTCGAGTGCTGCGTGTACCACCGATCCGCGCAGCTGCGCGGTCGACGGCGGCTCAGGGAGCCGGTCGATGGCGCGGAACCGGTAAAGCAGCGGACACTGCTTGAAATCGCTGGCCCGCGACGGCGACAGGGCGGGCCGGCGTGGCTCCCGAACCTCCTGGTCGCTCATGGAGGCAGCTTATGACCGCTCTCCGACAACCCCGCGGATCCACGTCGGCGCGTCTGCTGGCAGGCTGAACAGCTGTGCGAAGAACGGGTCCGTTCGCCGTCGGTGACCGCGTGCAGCTCACCGACCCGAAGGGGCGGCACTACACCATGGTGCTGGCGCCGGGTGGGGAGTTTCATACTCACCGGGGCGCGATCGCTCACGACACCGTGATCGGCCTGCCCGAGGGCAGCGTCGTCAAGTCCACCAACGGCGACCCGTTTCTGGTGCTGCGGCCGCTGCTCGTCGACTACGTGATGTCGATGCCGCGCGGTGCACAGGTGATCTACCCCAAGGACGCCGCCCAGATCGTGCACGAGGGCGACATCTTCCCCGGCGCGCGGGTGCTGGAGGCGGGCGCGGGTTCGGGAGCGCTGACGCTCTCACTGCTGCGTGCCGTCGGACCGGGTGGGCGCGTGGTGTCCTACGAGCTGCGCGGCGACCACGCCGAGCACGCGTCACGCAACGTGGCGACGTTCTTCGGTGATCTGCCCGAGAACTGGGAGCTGGTCATCGCCGACGTCGCCGACTACAGCGGGCCCGAAGTGGACCGCGTCGTGCTGGACATGCTGGCGCCGTGGGAAGTCCTCGGCGCCATCGCCGACGCGCTGGTGGCCGGCGGGGTGCTGATGGTCTACGTGGCGACGGTGACCCAGCTGTCGCGAGCCGTGGAGGCCATGCGCGAGCAGCAGTGCTGGACCGAACCGCGGGCCTGGGAAACCATGCAGCGTGGCTGGAACGTGGTGGGGCTGGCGGTGCGGCCACAGCACAACATGCGCGGGCACACCGCGTTTCTGATCAGCGCGAGAAAGCTGGCTCCCGGGGCGGTAACACCGACGCCGGTGCGCCGTAAGCGACAGGTCTAGTCGTCACAGGTTCAAATCCTGTCAGCCCGACAAGAGAATCAGCAGGTCAAAGCCGTATCCGCGAGCCGCATAGACGCGAAAAGCCATACCCGCCAGGGGTAAGTAGCGCAACAGGTAGCGCAACGCGCTTCTCACAAGTCGTCATTGGTTTGGCGCGCCCTGCGCGGAAGTGGTGGCTAGGGCTTTTTGTATTTCTCGGGAGTCTTGTCGGCGGCGACGTTCATCAACTCCGACAATTCGAGGAGTTCGTGCTCTGCCATCCCGTTAGGCACGGTATAGGCCAGCTTCCGTAACTCGAAAGCGTACTTGTGGATCTCTCGGCGGAGGTGTGCCTCGATTGTGGGCATCATTTTTTTCCTGACTAAGTGAACCGAGTGTAGCCCCCAATCAGGGATACGCCGGGGTGTGATTCTGGCGCTCACAGCCCAAGCACCCCGCTCCACCCGTCGACCGCGGCCCGCGCCGTGACGTCGGACGTGTGTCCGTAGATGTCGCCGGTAATCGAAATGGACGAGTGCCCGAGCAGGTCAGCGACCGCTTTGATGTGCACACCGGATTCGAGCCAGCCGACCGCCGCCGAATGCCGCAGCGTATGCACACCGACGCCGTCCACTTCAGCTGCCTTCGCCGCCGTCTTGAGCGCCCGCAGCTTTCGTGATCCACTCGGCCGTGGTCTGCACGAGCTCATGGGCTATTCGCCGCGGTGGACGTCTGCCTGATGCAGCATTGGACGCCTGATCTTCACGGAACGCTGCTGAGCATTGCAGCGCGGGCAGTTGACTTTCCGCGTGCCTTTGGGCGCTGGCCCCGGCAGCACGGCCACGAGAAGCAAGCCGAGAGGGCCGAGCACGGCGCCGAACATGAAGGAGTCGCCCGCCGGCCGGCCTTTAGGTCTGCCGACTTGGATGGCGAGATAGACCTGCGGCGCCTCGTGCACGCTACCGTCGGCGGGGTGAAAGTTTGTCGGTAGCGCAACGGGTAGCGCAACGGTTCTCAATTTTTGGGTGTTTGTGACTGTTCGCTCATGTACTCGCATAGCGGTTTAGCTGCGGTTTCCGGTCACTCGCGCACATGTGCGAACACCGAAATCTAGCCGACAGGTCTAGTCGTCGTCGCTGCGGCGCAGCCCGCGCCGCGCTGACAGCAGTTCCATCTCCGGCCGGGCGGCGACGAGGCGCTCTGCCGCGTCGAGCACGTCGACGACGTGCGTGCGGTCACCCGACACCACGGCCAGGCCGACGCCTGCGCGGCGGTGCAACTGCTGCGCCCCTGTCTCGGCCGCCGACACGGAGAGTTTGCGCTGCAACTCGGCAATCACGGGTCGCACCGTCGAGCGCTTCTGTTTGAGCGAATGCACATCGCCGAGCAGCAGGTCGAACTCGAGCCAGCCGATCCACATAGGGACATCGTCAGCGAGGAGGCGTTGTGCTGCTCGCCCCTTCGCCGAAATCGAGGAGAAGATCGGCGGTCTTACGAGTCAGCTTCCACTGATCGTGGGAGGGGGTGAACTCCATCGGAAAGGAGAACTTGCCTGGCGGCTTGGTGGCGGTGGTGACGTTCACCGTCGCCACGACATTGCCCGTTTCGGTGTCCGACCACTTGAGGTCGGTGGCATCGAAGGTCAGCGGTAGGGCGCCATTGTCGGCCAGCGCGTGGCCGAACTTGTCCAGCGCGGCGGCGTCGTCGGCGGTGGCCAGTTCGACGAGGTCGATCTTGTCGCTGCCCGAGACAGCGGGGTCCGAGAGTCGGACGAGCAGATCGGTCAGCGCCTCCGGCGCCGGAAGTGGAGACGAGACGGGTGCCGGGGGCGCGGCGACGGTCGTCGTCGCCGACGGCGGCTCCTGGGGAGCCGGGGGTGGGCCGCTGTCACACGCGGCCACCGCGATGACACCCGAAAATGCGACAGCGACCAACGGAAGAACCGTCGGCCGCTGTCGCATGGTGATCAGGTTCAGCTGATTGCGGCGAGCACCGTATTCGCCGACGATGCGGTGACCTTCCATGCGCCCGCTTCGTTCACGAACGTGATCGGCATGGTCTTACCGACCGCAGAGATCTGGGACGTCGCGGTGTTGCCGGCGCACGTGGGCGGGCCGACGCTGACGTCGGTCGGCAAGGCGCCCTTCGCGTACAGATTCCTCAGCTCGCCGTTGGCAAGCTTGCCGGAGAGTACGCCGAGCGGAGGCGAGATCAGTTGGCCCTTGGGACCTGCAAAGTCGCCGCCCGGAGCGATCAGGCTGTCTACCACGCCCTGCAGCGTGCCCATGTCGACGCAATCGTCGGCGCCGGCGATCGCGGGGGATGCAATGGATGTCACACCCATCGCAGCTCCGCCCATTACAGCGGCTGCTGCAATGCCGGTTACGAGGGTTTTCAGGGTCACGGGGGTCCTTTCGATCGGCCAAGTCAAGCACAAGGTTAACAAGTGTTGCTGGTGTGTCGAATTCCTACACCGCACACAATGGCTGAATCGCCGGTAGCGTTGAAGTTGTTACTGCACCAACTTCCGGTGCAGGGAGGGAGCGCAACATGAGCGAGTCAGAGCGTTCTGAATCCTACGGAACACCCATGTCCAGCGATGACGCTGCCGAGTTGGAAGACCTCCGCCGTGAGGCGGCGGTACTGCGGGAGCAGCTGGAGAACGCGGTCGGCCCACAGAGTGGCCTCCGTAGCGCCCGTGATGTGCACCAGTTGGAGGCGCGAATCGACTCCCTCGCCGCCAGGAATTCCAAACTGATGGAAACCCTCAAGGAGGCCCGTCAGCAGTTGCTGGCGCTGCGTGAGGAGGTTGACCGGCTCGGTCAGCCGCCCAGCGGCTACGGCGTCCTGCTAGGGACGCACGAGGACGACACCGTCGACGTGTTCACCTCGGGCCGCAAGATGCGGCTGACCTGCTCGCCGAATATCGATGTGAAGTCGGTCAAGCAGGGCCAGACCGTGCGGCTCAACGAGGCGCTGACCGTCGTGGAGGCCGGCAACTACGAGGCGGTCGGTGAAATCTCCACTCTGCGCGAAATCCTGGCCGACGGGCATCGCGCGCTCGTGGTCGGGCACGCCGACGAGGAGCGCATCGTGTGGCTGGCCGAGCCGTTGGTGGCCACCGACGACCTGCCCGACGGCTACGACGACGAGGTCGACGACGACCTGCGGCCGCGCAAGCTGCGGCCCGGTGACTCGCTGCTGGTCGACACCAAGGCGGGCTACGCGTTCGAGCGCATCCCCAAGGCCGAGGTCGAGGACCTGGTGCTCGAAGAGGTGCCCGACGTCAGCTACAGCGACATCGGCGGTCTCGGTCGTCAGATCGAGCAGATCCGCGATGCCGTCGAGCTGCCGTTCCTGCACAAGGAGCTCTACCGGGAGTACTCGCTGCGGCCGCCCAAGGGTGTGCTGCTGTACGGTCCGCCCGGCTGCGGCAAGACGCTGATCGCCAAGGCGGTGGCCAACTCGCTGGCGAAGAAGATGGCCGAGGTGCGCGGCGACGACGCCCGTGAGGCGAAGTCGTACTTCCTGAACATCAAGGGCCCTGAGCTGCTGAACAAGTTCGTCGGTGAGACCGAACGGCATATCCGGCTGATCTTCCAGCGGGCTCGGGAGAAGGCCTCCGAGGGCACCCCTGTGATTGTGTTCTTCGACGAGATGGACTCGATTTTCCGCACCCGCGGCACCGGCGTCAGCTCGGATGTGGAGACCACCGTTGTCCCGCAGCTGCTGTCGGAGATCGACGGCGTCGAGGGCTTGGAGAACGTCATCGTGATCGGCGCCTCCAACCGCGAGGACATGATTGATCCGGCGATCCTGCGGCCCGGCCGCCTGGACGTCAAGATCAAGATCGAGCGGCCGGATGCCGAAGCGGCGCAGGACATCTACAGCAAGTACCTGACCGAGGACCTGCCGATCCACGCCGACGATCTCGCCGAGTTCGGCCGCGACCGTGCGCTGTGCATCAAGGCGATGATCGAGAAGGTCGTCGACCGGATGTACGCCGAGATCGATGACAACCGGTTCCTGGAAGTCACCTACGCCAACGGTGACAAGGAAGTCATGTACTTCAAGGACTTCAACTCCGGGGCGATGATCCAGAACGTGGTGGACCGGGCGAAGAAGAACGCGATCAAGGCGGTTCTGGAGACCGGGCAGCCCGGTCTGCGCATCCAGCACCTGCTCGACTCGATCGTCGACGAGTTCGCCGAGAACGAGGACCTGCCCAACACCACCAATCCCGATGACTGGGCCCGGATCTCGGGCAAGAAGGGCGAGCGGATCGTCTACATCCGCACGCTGGTCACCGGCAAGTCGTCGAGCGCGTCGCGGGCCATCGACACCGAGTCGAACCTGGGTCAGTATCTGTAGCAGCCTCTAAGCTCGGGTGATGACCAACAAGGTTGTCGTCGTCACCGGTGCCAGCAGCGGAATCGGTCAGGCGACCGCGCTCCGACTGGGCGGCGAAGGGAACCGAGTGGTGCTCGCCGCACGGCGCACCGACCGTCTCGAGGATACTGCCGCCAAGATCAACGCCGACGGCGGAACAGCCGTTGCGCGTGCTGTCGACGTGACCGACCGTGTCGACGTCGCGGCTTTGGTCGATGGGGTGGTCGCTGAATTCGGCAGTCTGGATGTGTTCGTCAACAACGCAGGAGTGATGCCGCTGTCGCGACTCGACGCGTTACTGGTCGACGAGTGGGACCAGATGATCGACGTGAATATCAGAGGTCTGCTGCACGGCATCGCCGCGACCCTGCCGCAGTTCAAGAAACAGGGCGGCGGTCATTTCGTGACGGTCGCATCGATTGGGGCACATGAGGTCGTGGCCACCGGCGCCGTGTACTGCGCCAGCAAGTACGCGGCGTGGGCGATCACCGAAGGCCTGCGGCAGGAGAGCGATCCCAGCACCCGGGTCACCACCATCTCCCCCGGTGTGGTCGAATCCGAACTCGCGGACACCATCAGCGATCCCACCGCCCAAGAGGCGATGCGAACATACCGTGCCGTTTCCATCCCCGCCGATGCCATCGCCGCCGCGATCTCGTACGCGGTCGGACAGCCGCCGGACGTGGATGTGAACGAAATCATCGTGCGCCCGGCCGGGCAGCGCTAACCAGACGCTTTGCGTCCGTTCTCCAGTTCGAGATAGGCGTCGCGGCCGGCCAGGCTCACAGCCACGTCGGAAACCAGCGGATCGAAGAAGCGCTGCCGATACAGCGGGTCGATGCTTGTACTCACGGTGAAGTACAGCCCGGACAACAACGCAACGAACAGCGACGTGTGCACCACGGTTTGCGGTATCGGGATGTGGACACCGAACCATGTTCCGGCGCAGGGTGGTTCACCGATGGGACAGCTCTCTTCGGTGGACCACAGCACGGTGACGTCGTCGGGGATCGCGATGATGCCCAGCGCGAGAAAGAACGCGAACAGGCCTGCGTCGGGTTCCAGTGGCGTGCCCGACAGCAATTGGGCCGGGTCCTGTTGCTCGGCCCTGTCGTCCCGCAGCGCACGCACCTCGTCGCGAATCGTGGCGACCATGAAGATGATTGCCACGATCGCGAGGAAACCGACCGTCTGCCAGAGCCTTTGACGGGTCATTCGAGCGGCCAGCTGCCACAGCTCGCCTGTGAAATACACCACCACTGTCAGCATCAGCAGCGGCAGCGCCCGGCTCATCAGGGTGCCGAGCGCACCGACCTGCACCATGGCACATCGAAACGCCCGCCCCGAAACCGAGGTAGGTCAGCCAGACGGCCAACACCGCGACTACGGCGAATCCGAACGCTTCCGCAGCGGCGATCCCGGCGAACCCACTGTCGGCGAACGGTAGCCCGAACACGAAGAGCGCCATCACTAGAAGCGCCGCCGATCGCCTGCTCGCCCTGCCCAACGTCGTGCCCGTCTGGTGCAGCAGGTACAACGCGACCGGTGCCGCGACGACCAGCAGGGTCAGCACACCGAGACGAATTACGTTGCCGTAGTCCGGATCACCGCCGGTGAGCTCGGCCAGCATCATCGTCAAATAGATGACCGCGCCGATTCCGCTGACCACCGGCGCGGAGCGCTCGATCACGCGCGACCGCACCCGGCGGGTGAGCACCAGAGGCAGCCCACGATGGAGAAACCACTGATGAACCTCTCGCATATTCGGCACGGCAAACATTGTGCGGGAGAGACGGCGAAACCCGAACTAGTGCGCGGCGACGGCAGCCCGGTAGCGACTGCGGGCCACCAGCGTCAGCCGCAGATCGTCGATGAGCGGGTCGAGGAATCGGGATCGGTAATCGCCGTCGCCGACGGCGCGTGCACTGACGTACATGAAGGTCATTGCCGCCAGGAACATGCTGATCTGAATCAGCGATTGGGGGATGGGCAGCGTCATTCCCAAGATCTGGCCATCGCTTGGGCCGTTTCGCGACCATTGCGCCAACAGCTCCGGGCTGAGCAGGATCAGGCCGAGCACGAAGAAGATCAGCCCGGCGACGATGGCCACCAGCCCGACCTGCAGCACTTGCGATGTCGCCAACACGAAGATCACATTCCAGCGTTCCGCCCGCGACAACGGATAGCCCGCTGCGGGGTCGGGCATCGATTCGAACGGCGTGCCAGTCAACCGCACGTCGTCGTCTGAGGATTGGCGGGATCCCGACAACATGGGTCGCACCCGTTCCTTGGTCGCCGAGGTGATGAACGCGATTGCGATCAGGGCGAGAAACAACAGCGCCAGCCACAGCCGGGGCCGGCTGATGGTCGACGCCATCGACCACACATAGGTGTTGAAGAAGACCAGGACCGTGAGTAGCACGACGGGCAGCGCGCGCACGAACAGCGCGCCGACGAATGCGAGGTTCTCGATGGCGGTCCGCAGGCCCCACCCCAGGATGGACCCCACACCGCATGCGGTCAGCACCAACGCGCCGACGATCACTATGCCCTCGAACACGAGATTGGTGACTATTCGCGGGCTTGGGCCGCCCAGAATGGCCCCGGCGACGGCTACGCCGACGGACACGAAGGCCACCAGCGTGCGATCGCGCACGCTGCGGATTCGCGAGACCAGCCAGCCGACCGTCCCCGCGACCGGGAGCACGAGTATCAGCAGCGCTAGGACGAACCACTCCGTGCGAGTCGGGTGACCGTCGATGTCGATCGTGTGCTTGCCGGTGACCAGAACGACGAGGATGGAGAAGGCCATGGACACCGCGAACGCCGCCAGCGCGGGCGCGCAGCGCGGCCACAGCCGTCGCACCAGCGCCCCCGGCCGAAGCACCGCAGGCAGACCGCGCTCGAGGAACCATCTGTCGGCAGCGCGCCGCTGTGCGACCTCTGCGGAGACCATTCGGTGCTTCCTCCCAGTCCTCAGTCGTGCATGGCTCGTCGGTAAGGCGCGCCGGTCAGCTGAATAGCCGGGGCCATGGCAGCACCAAAGGCGGGGACGAACTGCGTCGCGGCAGTGTCTCGTTGGTCCTGCTCTGAAGGCACGGTCGCAGGCTACTTCGGGCTGTCGCATAGGCTGGGGATATGCAACGGATTATCGGAACCGAGGTCGAGTACGGCATCTCGTCGCCGTCCGACCCGACCGCGAATCCGATCCTGACGTCGACGCAGGCGGTACTGGCGTACGCGGCCGCGGCGGGGATCCAACGGGCAAAACGCACCCGGTGGGACTACGAGGTGGAATCGCCGCTTAGGGACGCCCGTGGCTTCGACCTGAGCCGGTCGTCCGGGCCGCCGCCCGTGGTGGACGCCGACGAGGTCGGCGCGGCGAACATGATCCTGACCAACGGCGCCCGGCTGTACGTCGATCACGCCCACCCGGAGTACTCGGCGCCGGAGTGCACCGACCCGCTGGACGCGGTCGTCTGGGACAAGGCGGGCGAGCGGGTGATGGAGGCCGCCGCGCGCCACGTCGCCAGTGTGCCCGGGGCGGCGAAGTTGCAGCTCTACAAGAACAACGTGGACGGCAAGGGCGCGTCGTACGGTTCGCACGAGAACTATCTGATGTCGCGCCAGACGCCGTTCTCGGCGGTGATTGCGGGCCTCACGCCGTTCCTGGTGTCTCGTCAGGTGATCACCGGATCCGGACGCGTAGGGGTCGGCCCGTCGGGTGACGAGCCCGGCTTCCAGCTGTCGCAGCGCTCCGACTACATAGAGGTTGAGGTCGGCCTCGAGACCACGCTCAAGCGCGGCATCATCAACACCCGCGACGAGCCACACGCCGACGCCGACAAATACCGCCGCCTGCACGTCATCATCGGCGACGCCAACCTCGCGGAGACGTCGACGTACCTCAAGCTGGGTGCGACGTCACTGGTTCTGGACCTCATCGAAGAGGGTATGGACCTGTCCGATCTGGCGCTGGCCCGGCCGGTGCACGCCGTGCACGTGATCAGTCGTGATCCGTCGCTGCGCGCCACCGTTGCGCTGGCCGACGGCCGCGAGCTGACCGGCCTTGCGCTGCAACGGATCTACCTCGACCGAGTGGCCAAGCTGGTGGACAGCCGCGATCCGGATCCGCGTGCCGCGGCCGTCGTGGAGACCTGGGCCAACGTGCTCGACCTGCTCGAGCGTGACCCGATGGACTGTGCGGAGCTGTTGGACTGGCCCGCGAAACTCCGGCTGCTTGAGGGGTTCCGCAACCGGGAGAACCTGAACTGGTCGGCGCCGCGCCTGCACCTCGTCGACCTGCAGTACTCCGACGTGCGGCTCGACAAGGGGCTCTACAACCGGCTGGTCGCGCGCGGTTCGATGAAGCGGCTTGTCACCGAACAGCAGGTGCTCGACGCGGTGGACAACCCGCCGACCGACACCCGCGCCTATTTCCGCGGCGAGTGCCTGCGCCGGTTCGGCGCCGATATCGCTGCCGCCAGTTGGGACTCGGTGATCTTCGACCTCGGTGGCGATTCGCTCGTCCGGATTCCAACTCTCGAGCCGCTGCGGGGCAGTAAAGCGCACGTCGGAGCGCTGCTGGACTCCGTGGACAGCGCCGTAGAACTGGTGGAACAGCTCACCACCTAACCGCGCTATCCCAGGCAATCTGCGCGTTGAACGGTAGGGTGGTGTAACCGGCGGGCGGCTACAGAGCCCGCCGATGACAATGCAGGAGGCAGCGATGGCTCAGGAGCAGACGAAGCGTGGCGGTGGTGGCGGCGATGACGAGGACCTCACCGGCAGCACGGCCGCCGGGCAAGAGCGTCGCGAGAAGCTGACCGAGGACACCGACGATCTGCTCGACGAGATCGACGACGTTCTCGAGGAGAACGCCGAAGACTTCGTGCGCGCATACGTCCAGAAGGGCGGACAGTGAGCTGGCCGCACCGCGAGCAGCTGGCCTTCCCGTCACCCCTTCCAGGAGCACCCTCCGTACCCGTGGATTTATCGTCCTTTTCTGAACTGCTGCGCCGCCAGGCGCCCGAACTCCTACCCGTGAACAGATCCGGTGCCCAGCACGAGGCCGGGTCGGCCGACGCGCTGCCGCACGGCACCACGATCGTCGCGCTGACGTATCCCGGCGGTGTGGTGATGGCGGGCGACCGCCGCGCCACCCAGGGCAACATGATCGCCAGCCGTGATGTGAAGAAGGTGTACATCACCGACGACTACACGGCGACGGGCATCGCGGGCACCGCTGCGATCGCGGTCGAGTTCGCCCGTCTCTACGCCGTCGAACTCGAGCACTACGAGAAGGTCGAGGGTGTTCCGCTGACGTTTCCCGGCAAGGTGAACCGGTTGGCGACCATGGTGCGCGGCAATCTCGGCGCGGCGCTGCAGGGCTTCGTCGCGCTGCCGCTGCTGGCCGGCTACGACCTCGACGACTCGGATCCCCAGGCGGCGGGACGCATCGTGTCGTTCGACGCCGCGGGCGGCTGGAACTTCGAGGAAGAGGGCTATCAGTCGGTGGGGTCCGGCTCGATCTTCGCCAAGTCGTCCATCAAGAAGCTGTACTCGCAGGTCGTCGATGCCGAATCGGCACTGCGGGTGGCGATCGAAGGCCTATACGACGCCGCCGACGACGACTCCGCGACCGGCGGGCCGGATCTGGTGCGCGGCATCTACCCGACCGCGGTCGCGCTCGGCGCCGAGGGCGCGGAGGAAGTGCCCGAAGAGCGGATCGCCGCGCTGGCCCGCGAGGTGATCGAAAGCCGCTCTCGCGCGGATACATTCCGGTCTACCTCCGGGCCGTCGACCGATGCGCGGGGCGACTCGTGAGCTTTCCGTACTTCATCTCGCCCGAGCAGGCGATGCGCGAGCGCTCGGAGCTCGCCCGCAAGGGCATTGCCCGCGGGCGCAGTGTGGTGGTGCTCGCGTACGACGCCGGTGTGCTGTTCGTCGCGGAGAACCCGTCGCGGTCGTTGCACAAGGTCAGTGAGCTGTACGACCGGGTGGGGTTCGCGGCCGTCGGCCGGTTCAACGAGTTCGACAACCTGCGCCGCGGCGGCATCCAGTTCGCCGACACCCGCGGCTACGCCTACGACCGCCGCGATGTCACCGGCCGCCAGCTTGCGAATGTGTACGCGCAGACCCTCGGCACGATCTTCACCGAGCAGGCCAAGCCCTACGAGGTCGAGCTGTGCGTGGCTGAGGTCGCGCACTTCGGCGAGACCAAGGCGCCAGAGCTCTACCGCATCACCTACGACGGGTCGATCGCCGACGAACCACATTTCGTGGTGATGGGCGGCACGACCGATCCGATAACCACCGCGCTCAACGAGTCCTACACCGAGAACACGAAGCTGTCCGAGGCGGTCAAGATCGCCATCGACGCCCTCGAGGCCGATGGCAACGGTTCGGAGCCTCGCAACCTCGGGCCGTCCACCCTCGAGGTGGCCATCCTCGACACGAACCGTCCCCGGCGTGCGTTCCGGCGCATCATCGGTCCGGCGTTGGAGGCCATGCTGCCCGACGAGGGCTCGGCGGGCGAGGCCGGTAAGTCCGGCGAGTAGTCGCTACACCCCAAGGGCGTTGACGACGGCCTTGGCCTCTGTTCGATCCGCGGAGGCGCCACAGCGCACCGGCGTCGGCGAGATCGTCGGGGTTCAGTGTGTGACGTACCCGAACAGATTCGGGTTGGACTGCATCGCCCGGTGGATGTCGCCGCGTTCGATAAGGCCGCGAACGCCGCCGCATCGACACCGGCGTCTGCCAGGGCGTGAGGTGGTCGGCATGGCGGTCGGCGCCGCGGGAGATCAAGGCGACCGCGAAGCCCTCCTTGCCAAAGCGCTGAGCGACGGACATGCCGAGCCGGGGGCCCACGCCGACGACCA
>CAWFQG010000025.1:0-191849 GCA_963817825.1 uncultured Actinomycetota bacterium
CCAATGTGGTCGCGCAAGCCGCCCGTCGACGGGTTCCGGTTGGCCTTCGACCGCTTCGGGACACGGGGCGCGCCTGCCGTTGTGCTGCTGCACGGATGGCCCGGCAACCGGCTTGACTACCGCCGGGTCATTCCGATACTCGGCGAGGTCGCCGACATCATCGTTCCCGATCTGCGCGGTTTCGGCGGTTCCGACAAACACGAGGTGGCGGTGCGCCATTTCTACAGCGCCACCGCGCAAGCAAGCAGCATCGTGGGACTCATCAAGGAATTGGGCCTGTCGGATGTCGTGATCGCAGGCTACGACGTCGGCAGCCGAGTCGCGCAGAGTGTGGCCCGGATGCATCCCGATCTGGTGCAGGCCCTTGTCCTCTCTCCCCCGCTCCCCGGCGCAGGCGATCGCGTACTCACCGCCCACGCGCAGAGCGAGTTCTGGTATCAGGCCTTCCATCAGCTTCCGCTCGCCGGGCAGTTGATCGACGGCAATCCCGACGCTGTCCGAGAATACTTGCGGCATTTCTGGAATCACTGGTCGGGCCCGAATTTCACGCTCTCCGAAGATGATCTGGACCGCCTGGTAGCCGACTATGCCCTTCCGGGCGCCTTCACCGCATCGATCGCGTGGTACCGCGCGGGTGCCGGAATGATCGCCCAGTCACTGACCGAGTTGCCGCCCGAGCGGGCCATCAAGATCCACGCCCCGACGGATGTGTTGTGGCCGCAGCATGATCCGCTGTTCCCACAGCAGTGGGCCGATCGACTGGAGCATTACTTCATCGACGTGCGCGTGCACCTCGCTGACGGTGTCGGGCACTTCACGCCGCTGGAGTGCCCCGATCAGTTCGCTGAGCTCATCCTGGTTCAACAGCCGACGTAGTTCACCGACACGTTCACGGCGAGCCCGCCGGTCGACGTCTCTTTGTATTTCGAACTCATATCGCGCCCCGTAGCGCGCATGGTGGCGATCACCTCGTCGAGGCTGACGCGGTGGGTGCCGTCGCCGCGCAGCGCCATACGCGCCGCGTTGATGGCCTTTCCTGCCGATATCGCGTTGCGTTCGATGCATGGGATCTGGACGAGTCCCGCGATAGGGTCGCAGGTCAACCCAAGGCTATGCTCCATCGCGATCTCGGCCGCATTCTCGACCTGTTCCGGTGTCCCGCCGAGGATTTCGGCCAGGCTGCCTGCCGCCATCGATGACGCGGAGCCGACCTCCCCCTGGCAGCCGACCTCGGCCCCGGAAATGGATGCCCGCTCCTTATAGAGCGATCCGATGGCGCCCGCGGTGAGCAGAAAACGCACCGCCACATCGTCCGCATCCGATGCGCCCGCCTCGGTGTAGTGCACGGCGTAATGCAACACCGCGGGGATGATCCCGGCGGCACCATTGGTCGGCGCGGTCACGATGCGCCCACCCGACGCATTCTCCTCGTTGACGGCGAGCGCGACCAGGTTCACCCAATCCTCGGCGAAGCGCGGATCACGGTGGGGATCTTCCTGAATGAGGCGTTGATGCCATTGCCCCGCGCGCCGGCGTACCTGCAGCGCTCCGGGCAACAGCCCGATGCGGCCGATGCCGCGCTGCTCGCATTCCACCATGACGTCACGCAGATGAAGCAGGTTCGCGCGCACCTCCTCGGGACTGCGGATGCGCCGCTCGTGGGCGAGCATCACCTCGCTGATCGACCTGCCGGTGCCCGAGGCGAGCGCGAGCAGCTCTGCGGCCGACGAGAACGATGTGTCGTCCTCGTCGGCGATCACGGGTTCGGTGGCAGCCTCGCTCTCAGTGACCACGAATCCACCCCCGACGGAGAAGTAGGTCTGCCGATGAAGAGTGCGGTCGTCGGCGCCGTACGCAGTGAGCGTCATGCCGTTGGGGTGGAAGTCCAGCACCGTGCGGGTGTACAGCGCGATGTCGTCCTCGGACAGGGCGATGGGTACTCGACCGCCGAGCATGATCTTGCCGGTGTTGCGCAGGCGCTCGCGCCCAGCTTCCATCTCCCCGGTCTCGATGGTTTCCGGGAGGTACCCCTCGAGCCCGAGCAGGACCGCGGGCAGCGTGCCGTGGCCGCGGCCGGTCGCCGCGAGCGACCCGTAGAGCTCGACCCGGACATCGGCAACCCGGACGAGCACATCCATCGCGTCGAGATCGGCGACGAAGTTCGCGGCCGCTCGCATCGGGCCGACGGTGTGCGAACTGGACGGACCGATGCCGACCTTGAAGAGCTCGAAAACACTGATGGTCACTGAAAGTCCTTCCAGGGCTACAGGTGCGGGTAGAGCGGATAGCGCCCGGCGAGGTCGCCGACGGCCCTGGCCAGCTTCGCGGTGTCCGAGTCAGACGCGGCGATCAGGCACTGCGCGATCAGATCCGCCACGGTGGCGAAGTCTTCGGTCTGAAAGCCGCGCGCCGCTAGCGCCGGGGTGCCGATGCGCAGCCCCGACGTCACCATCGGCGGGCGAGGATCGAATGGAACCGCGTTGCGGTTCACGGTGATCCCGATCGCCGCCAACCGGTCTTCGGCCTGTCGTCCGTCGATGTCCGCATCGCGCAGGTCGACGAGCACCAAATGGACGTCGGTTCCACCGGTGAGCACGGCGATCCCAGCGTCACGAACATCGGGCTGGGACAACCGCTCGGCGAGGATCTTCGCGCCTTCGATGCATCGCCGTTGACGCTCAACGAAATCGGGCCTGGCGGCCATCTTGAAGGCCACCGCTTTGCCCGCGATGACGTGCTCCAACGGCCCGCCCTGCTGACCCGGGAAGACCGCCGAGTTGATCTTCTTGGCGATGTCGACATCGTTGGTCAACACGATGCCGCCGCGCGGACCGCCGAGCGTCTTGTGCGTGGTGGACGTAACCACATGGGCATGCGGCACCGGCGACGGGTGCAACCCGGCGGCGACGAGACCCGCGAAATGGGCCATGTCGACCATCAGGTAGGCACCCACCTCGTCGGCGATCTCGCGGAATCGCGCGAAGTCCTGGTGGCGCGGGTAGGCCGACCAGCCCGCGATGATCATCTGGGGCCGATGCTCGCGGGCGGCCTCGGCCACCCGATCCATGTCGATCAAGTAGTCGTCGCGCGAAACCTCATACGCGGCAACGTTGTAGAGCTTGCCCGAGAAGTTCAGCCGCATCCCGTGCGTGAGGTGACCACCGCAGTCGAGGGAGAGGCCGAGGATCGTGTCACCCGGCTTGATCAGTGCATGCATGACCGAGGCGTTCGCCTGCGCACCGGAATGCGGCTGCACGTTGGCGAACTCGGCGTCAAACAACGCCTTGATTCGATCGATCGCCAGCTGCTCGATGACGTCGACGTGCTCGCAACCGCCGTAGTAGCGCCGCCCGGGGTAGCCCTCCGCGTACTTGTTGGTCAGTACCGAACCCTGGGCCTGCATCACCGCCAGCGGCGCATGATTCTCCGACGCGATCATCTCCAGGCCACTGCGCTGGCGTTCGAGTTCCATGCCGATCAGCTCGGCAACCTCGGGATCGAAATCGCTCAGACGTTCATCGAGGACGGTCATGCCGATGCTCCGTTCGTGGGGTCTGGGGAATGAATACCAGATTGGCGATAACTGATATATCAGTGTGTGATCGGTATCATAGCTGGCTGTCGCTTCGAGGGTCAAGGCCCCGCGCAGCTAACGCCCGACCTGCGAATTTGATTTCACACTTCCCCTTGACAGTGACATGCGGCACAGTCCAATCTGTTGCATGTAGAGGGTTCTATTGCGCGATACGCAACGTTTGACGTTGCTGGGCGAGAGGCCGAGGTGGCAGAACACCTGAATCTGTACATCGCGGGTGAATGGCGCCCTGCGCTCGACGGAACTCGCCGCGAAATCCGATGTCCCGCCGACGGCCAGCTGGTCGCGCAGGCCGCCGAGGCATCCACCGAGGACACCCATGCCGCGATCGCCGCGGCGCGTGAGGCCTTCGACGCGGGACCGTGGCCGCGGACGCCGGAACGCGAACGGGCAGACGTGTTGCGGCGCACCGCCGATCTGATCGACCGCGACCGCAAGGATTTCGTGCGCGCCGAGGCGCTCGACACCGGCAAGCGGATCGTCGAAGCCGAGTACGACATGGACGACGTCGTGGCGTGCCTGCGCTACTACGCGGGCGTCGGCGGCACCGAGGCCGGCCGCGTTGTGGACACCGGCAAGGCGGATGCGATCAGTCGCCTGGTCTACGAGCCGGTCGGCGTCTGCGGACTGATCACTCCGTGGAATTACCCTCTGCTGCAGGCAAGTTGGAAGGTCGCCCCAGCGCTGTTGGCGGGCAACACGTTCGTGCTCAAGCCGAGCGAGCTGACGCCCTCGACCGCGGTGCTCCTGATGCGGGCGCTGGAGGAAGCCGGCCTGCCCGCCGGCGTCGCCAATCTGGTTCTCGGCGCGGGACCCACGGCCGGCGCCCCACTGTCGGAGCATCCCGACGTGGACATGGTCTCGTTCACCGGCGGTGTCCCGTCGGGTACCCGCGTGATGGCCGCTGCCGCACCGACTGTCAAACGAGTCGCGCTCGAACTCGGCGGCAAGAACCCCAACGTCGTCTTCGCCGACGCCGACTTCGAGACCGCGGTGGATTTCGCGCTCACCGCGGTGTTCCTGCATTCGGGCCAAGTGTGTTCGGCGGGCGCCCGGCTGATCGTCGAGCAGTCACTGCACGATCGGTTCGTCGACGAGGTCGTCGCGACGCGCCGAGCGGATCAGGCTCGGCGGACCATTCGACCCGGACGCCGAGACCGGCCCGCTGATCTCGGCCGCGCACCGGGACAAGGTCGAGGCCTACGTGGCCGCTGGTTTGGCCGAGGGCGCGGTGCTGCGGTGCGGCGGACGCCGACCGGACGACGCGCATCTGCGCGACGGCTTCTTCTATCCCCCGACCGTTCTGGATGGCTGCCACTCGGGAATGTCTGTGACACAGGAGGAGTCGTTCGGCCCGGTGCTGACCGTCGAGACATTCACCGACGAAGACGACGCAGTACGGATCGCCAACGACACCGACTACGGACTGGCAGGCGCGGTGTGGACCCAAGACGCCGGCAAGGCCCAGCGCGTCGCAAACCGGCTGCGGCACGGGACCATCTGGATCAACGACTACCACCCCTACGTGCCGCAGGCCGAATGGGGCGGCATGAAGCGCTCCGGCAACGGCCGCGAACTCGGCCGGGCCGGTCTCGACGAATACCGCGAGATCAAGCACATCTGGCAGAACACCAACCCACGGCCCGAGCGGTGGTTTCCGGGGATAACCCCGAGGCCCGCCGCACTCCGATTGACCGACAGCCCAAGAAGTTAGGAGATTCCGGTGGCCATCCACACAGAAAGCGCGCCCACGGCGGTGGTCGCCCCGCCCACCCCTGAGCCGCGGCGACGCGGAACTGAGTGTCGAAGGACTGTGGAAGGTCTTCGGCGCCAAGGCTTCCGACGTCGCGTGCGACGACAGCATGGAGAGGCTCAGCGTCCAGGACATCAAGAAGAAGACGGGGTGCGCGGTCGCCGTGCGCGACGTCAGCTTCGACGTCGGCTGTGGCGAGGTGTTCGTCGTGATGGGCCTGTCCGGCTCCGGCAAGTCCACGCTGGTGCGATGTCTGACGCGGCTGATCGAGCCGACAAAGGGCCAGGTGGTGTTCCAGGGCACCGACATCACGGCCGCGGACGAGAAGGAGCTGCGGGATCTGCGCCGCCGCAAGGTCTCGATGGTCTTCCAGCATTTCGGTCTTCTGCCGCACCGCCGGGTGCTGGACAACGTCTCGTACGGCCTCGAGGTCCGTGGCACCGACAAGAAGGACAGGATGAAACGCGCCGGCGAGGTCACCGAGCTGGTCGGGCTCGCCGGATACGAGAACTCCTACCCGGATCAGCTGTCCGGTGGCATGAAGCAGCGGGTCGGGCTGGCGCGCGCGCTGGCCAGCGATCCGGACATGCTGCTGTTCGACGAGCCGTTCTCGGCGCTGGATCCGCTGATCCGGCGCGACATGCAGAACGAGGTGATCCGGCTGCACCACGAGATGGGCAAGACGATGGTGTTCATCACCCACGACCTGTCCGAGGCGCTCAAGCTCGGCGACCGGATCCTGATCATGCGCGACGGAGCGATGGTCCAGGTCGGCACCGGCGACGAGCTCGTCGGCGCACCGGCCGACGACTACGTGCGCGAATTCGTCAGTGACGTACCACGTTCGCGGGTGCTGACGCTGAAGTGGATCATGCGCGAGCAGCGGCCCGGCGATCCGCTCGACGGACCCGAGATGGCGCCCAGACACCGTGATCCGCGATGCCGTCGACCCGGTGCTCGCCGCCGACAAGCCGATCAAGGTGGTCTCGGACGGCAAGCTACTGGGCATGGTGGGCCGCAGTGAGATCCTCGCGGTGATCGGCAAGGTCGACGAGGGCGGTGCATGATGGCCACCATCGCGGTAGGAGCACCACCGGCACCAGCAGGCACCGGAGGCGCAGCCGCGGACGTCATGGTTCTCCGAACGTGGGCCGGCACAGTTCATCGCGGCCATCGCCGCGGTACTGGGTGTCTGGATCGTGCTGTTTTTCTTCCTGCGCGGCCGCAACACCCTAGCTCTGGCCCCGGCCGACACGAAACCGCTGCACGTGTGGCTGTCCGATCTGCAAACCCGCGTCGGCGAGGGCCGAAACACCAACCCGCTCTTCACTTACTTCTTCAATCCGATCCGGTCGGTGATCGACGCGTTCGGCACCGCGATCGCCGACCTGATCGCGCACCCGGTTGACGGGCGACCCGTCCCCTACATCGGCTGGCTCGGTGTCGTGGTGCTGTTCACCTTCCTGGCCTGGATGCTCGGCAACTGGAAGGTCGGGCTGCTCACCCTGTGTGGCTTGTTGTTCATGGGCCTGCAGGGCCTGTGGCAGGAGAGCATGGAGACGCTGGGGCTGACCATCGCGGCGGTCGCGATAGCGCTGCTCATCGGAATCCCGTTGGGCATCTGGGCCGGGATATCGGACGGGTTCAATCGCTTCATCACCCCGGTGCTGGATTTCATGCAGATCCTGCCGTCGTTCGTCTACCTCGCTCCGCTGACGCTGGCGTTCCTGATCGGCCCGGCCGCGGCGATCATCGCGACCGTGATCTACGCGGCTCCCCCGGTCATCCGGCTCACCGCCCATGGCATTCGGTCGGTCCCCTCAGAGTCTCGGGAAGCGGTCGAGTCACTCGGCGCGACCCGATCCCAGGAGTTGTTCGGGGCGCTGCTGCCAATGGCCAAGCGCACCATCGTGCTCGGCATCAACCAGACCATCATGGCCGCGCTGGCGATGGTGACCATCGCCGCGCTGATCGCCGCACCGGGTCTCGGCCAGGTGGTGGTCCAGGCGTTGTCGACCCAGGACGTCGGCACCGCCTTCAACGCCGGCTTGGCGATCGTGATCATGGCCATCATCCTGGACAGGACCACCACAGCGGCCAGCGAGCGGGTTGAGATCCAACGGCGAAAGTCGGCCGAGCCCAACAGGTTTCGGCGGCCAGGAATCGTGATCGGCGCCGTCGTGACGGCGATCGCGATCTGGTTGTCCTACACGTACCAGCTGGTGGCGCTCTTCCCGTCGTCACTGCAGCTCGGATCGGTGCACATCGGGCTCGATGTCGGCACGCCAATCATCAACGCGGCGAACGCGGTAACCAACTGGGCGCAGACCAGCTTCTCCGGAGTCACCAACGGCATCAAGGACGTGGTCACCGCGTGGGCACTCGATCCGTTGCAGACGCTGCTGGACAGCTCGCCGTGGTGGCTCACGTTCGCAGCGCTCACCGCGATCGCCGCGATCGTCGGCGGCCGATGGGCCGCGCTCATCACGGCGGTGTGCCTCCTCTTGATCGCTCATGGGCTCTGGCTGTGGCAGGACACCATGGACACCCTGGCCGCGGTGCTGGTGGCCACGGTGATCGTGGTTGTGCTCGGGGTCGTGGTCGGCGTTTGGATGGGCCGCAGCCCGACCGCGGACAAGATCGTGCGACCTTTCCTTGACGCCGCGCAGACCATGCCGTCGTTCGTGTATCTGGTGCCGTTCCTGGCGTTGTTTTCGGCGTCACGGTTCACCGGCATCGTCGCGGCGATCGTGTACGCCGCTCCGGTGTCGATCAAGATCATGGCCGACGGGATCCGCGGTGTCTCGCCCGAGACGGTCGAGGCGGCCCGCTCGGTGGGGTCGAACACCTGGCAGGTGATCACCAAGGTGCAGCTGCCGATGGCCGTTCGGTCCCTGACACTGGCCACCAACCAGGGCCTTATATATGTGCTCTCCATGGTGGTGGTCGCCGGTCTGGTCGGCGGCGGCGCGCTGGGCTACCTCGTGGTGGCCGGGTTCGCGCAGACCAGCCTGTTCGGCAAGGGCCTGGCGGCGGGTCTGGCGATCGTGCTGCTCGGCACGATTCTCGACCGAACGACCGCGGCCGCATCGCGACGGATAGGACGGGTAAGCGAATGAAGCGTACAGCCATGGTCGCGGTTGCCGCGGCGCTCGTGCTGCTGATCTCGGGGTGCAACGCCACCAAGGTTTCGGACCTGCAAGCCCGCGGTCAGTTGAAACCCGGCAGCAAACCGTGTGGCACCTTCAACCTGGCCATCAACTCGTGGGTCGGGTACGAGGCCAACGCGGCGGTGATCACGTATCTCGCGGAGAACGTGCTCGGGTGTGTGGTCAAACAGAAACACATCGCCGAGCAGGTCTCCTGGCAGGGCATGTCGACCGGGCAGGTGGACGCGATCCTGGAGAACTGGGGTCACGACGACCTGCGAAAGCAGTACATCGACAACATGGGCGTCGCGCAGAGCGCCGGCTCCACTGGGATCAAAGGGGTCATCGGCTGGTACGTGCCGCCGTGGATGGTCGAGCAGTACCCGGACATCACCGATTGGCGCAATCTCAACAAGTACGCCCACCTGTTCAAGACCTCCGAATCCGGCGACAAGGGGCAGCTGCTCGACGGGGATCCGGCCTACGTGACCAACGACGCCGCGCTGGTGGCCAACCTGAACCTGGACTACAAGGTGGTGCAGGGCGGCAGCGAGACGGCGCTGATCTCCAGCATCCGTCAGGCGCAGCGACAACGGACCCCGCTGCTCGCGTACTTCTACTCGCCGCAATGGCTGTTGAGTGAGGTGCCGATGGCCAAGGTGGATCTGCCGCCCTACACAGATGGATGCGACGCCGATCCGGCCAAGATCGCCTGCGACTATCCGGCCTACGACCTGGACAAGATCGTCGCGACCAAGTTCGCCGAGTCCGGAAGCCCGGCTTACACGCTGGTGAAGAACTTCCAGTGGACCGAGGAGGACCAGAACTCGGTCGCCCGCTCGATCGCGGTGGACGGGATGAGCGACGATGAGGCCGCCAAGAAGTTCATCGATGCGCACCCCGCAGCTGGTCGCCAAGTGGCTTGCCGGCACTGGAGCCGAGAACGCGGCGTAGTCGCCTGCTGAAAAGGCGTGCACGCGACGTCAAAACTCGCGCGAGGCAGCACTTGACAAGGCCGGGGGACGTCCCTCACGCTGTTGCATATTACGAATCCTGTTTCGCAATTCGATACAAAAACCATAAGGGGAGGTTGAGGTCGTGCTCGAGATCTGCCCACTCGCGGCCCTGCCCCGCGGCGAGGCCCGGAGGGTCGACGCGGATCCACCAATCGCGGTCTTCCACACCGACGACGGCGAGGTGTTCGCGATAGACGACACCTGCACGCATCAGGACGCGTCACTCGCCGACGGCTGGTTGGAGGGCTGCGAAATCGAATGCCCTCTGCACGCGTCGCGGTTCAATCTGCGCACGGGTGCGGTCGACGCGCCGCCTGCGAAGCTTCCGGTGCGCACGCACGAAGTGGTCGTCGTCGACGGGATGGTCAACGTCGTCCTCGACGATGCCCCGCCCAACCTTCCCCCCGGCCTCACCACGCGCGCGGCCGGCGAGGCGGCGCAGTGAAAAGCGTTGCGGTGGTGGGTGCGTCGCTGGCGGGTCTTTCGGCGGGCCGCGCGTTGCGTGCGCAGGGTTTCGACGGCACGCTGACGGTCATCGGCGCAGAGGCGCGCCGGCCTTACGACCGTCCCCCGCTGTCGAAGGAGTTCCTTGCCGGCGATGTCGGCGAGGATGCCTTGGCCCTGGAAGCCGACGACGATGACCTGAACGCGCAGTGGCTGCTCGGCGTGCACGCGACCCGCCTGGACGCGGCGGCGGGCGCCGTTCACCTCGACGACGGAACCACGGTGCGCGCCGACGGCATCGTCGTGGCCACCGGTGCCCGGGCCCGGTCATGGCCCGCCTCAGCGCGCCTCGCCGGAGTGCACGTGCTGCGCACGGTTGACGACGCCATCGCCCTTCGCCGCGAACTGCGACCGGGCGCACGGCTCGTGGTGATCGGCGCCGGATTCATCGGGGGCGAAGTCGCCTCGACCGCAGCGAAATTGGGACTGCACGTCACGGTGGTCGAGGCCGCGCTGGCACCTCTGGCCGGCCCGCTCGGCGTGCGACTCGGGGCCGCGGTGGCACGGCTGCACACCGAGCACGGCACGCGGCTGGTGTGCGGAGCCCCGGTCGCGGACCTCACGGGCAGGGACCGAGTCACCGGCGTGCAGTTGGCCGACGGCCGTCGGCTGGCCGCCGATGTCGTCGTGGTCGGAATCGGCGCGATCCCCAACGTCGAATGGCTGCGCAACAGCCCGCTCCAACTGTCCAACGGCGTTGTATGCGACGCAGGCGGGGCAACGTCGATCCCGAACGTGGTCGCTGTGGGCGACTGTGCGGCCTGGCATGAACCGTGTGTCGGCTGGCCGCACCGCGTCGAACATTGGACAGGCGCGTTAGAGCGCCCCGCCATCGCAGTCGCCACGTTGCTCGCCGGTGGACGGCACGATGGCGCGCCGGCCAAACCCCCGTACTTCTGGTCGGATCAGTACGGTCGCCGGATCCAGTTCGCCGGCATCGCAGCGCCCGGTGACGAGATCACGTTCGAGGTGGGCACCCTGCGCGACGAAAGTTTCCTGGCCGTCTACCGCCGCGGAGGTGAACCGGTCGCCGTGCTCGGCGTGGACCAGCCGCGGTTGTTCACTCGCTTGCGACGTCAACTCGCCGTCGTCCCGGTTCCCGCCTGACTCCCCTATCCATATCCGCGCGGCACAGCAGAGGAGAGATCGCAATGACCATGGTCGGCCTGCCGGAGAGCCTTATCTCGACGCTGCCCGGCAGTTATTACACCGACGCCGCCATCTTCGCGATGGAACAGGCGTCGATCTTCGAGTCGATGTGGTTCTGCGCCGTGCGGGCCGACGATCTCGACAAGCCTGGAGCCTTCAAGACCGTACAGGTCGGCCGCGAGAGCGTGCTGATCACGCGGTCACGCAGCGGTGAGATCCGCGCGTTCTTCAACGTCTGTCGCCATCGCGGCGCGCAGCTGTGCACCGATGAGACCGGCGAGGTCAAGCGCGCGTTCCAATGCCCCTACCACGCTTGGACTTACGACCTCGACGGCAAGCTGGTGGCCGCGCCGAACCTGACCAAGATGCCCGACATCGACCGGGTCGAGTACGGCCTGCGACGCATCGCGGTGCAGGAGTGGCTGGGCTACGTGTGGGTGTGCCTGGCCGATACCCCACCTTCGTTCGACGAAACGGTCCGCAAGGACGTCAGCGATCGGCTCGGCAACGTCGAGTCCATCGACCATTACGACACCGCTCACCTGCGCGTCGGTCGCCGGATCCGCTATGACGTCAAGGCGAATTGGAAGCTCATCATCGAGAACTTCATGGAGTGCTACCACTGCGCCACCATCCATCCGGAACTGACCGAGCTGCTGCCCGAGTTCGCCGACGGGTTGGCGGTGCAGTACCACGTCGGGCACGGCGCCGAATTCGGCGAGGAGGTCGAAGGATTCACGATCGACGGCTCGGCGGGTCTCGACCAGATCCCGAGCGTCGCCGCGGACCAGGACCGGCGCTATTACGCCGTCACGATCAAGCCTCAGGTGTTCGTCAACCTGGTGCCCGACCACGTGATCCTGCACCGGATGTTTCCGCTCGCCGCGGACCGCACCGTCGTCGAATGTGACTGGCTGTACCTCCCCGAGGTGGTGGACTCCGGCAAGGACCTGAGCCGCTCGGTCGAGTTGTTTCACCGGGTCAATCAGCAGGACTTCGGGGCATGCGAGCGCTGCCAGCCGGCGATGAGCTCACGCACCTACCGAGACGGCGGGGTGCTGGTGCCCAGCGAGCACCACATCGGCGACTTCCACGACTGGCTGCAGGCGAAGCTGACAACGTGACCGCGCCAGTTTCCTCAGTCGAGGTGGCCCATCCGGTGACCGATCGCCGCTGCGGCGGCGACCACATCGGAGGCTACCGCGCGCATCCGCTCTTCGGTGAATCGATAGACCGGACCCGAAACACTGAGCGCCGCAATGACACTGCCGGTGTGGTCACGTACCGGCGCAGCGACGGCGGTGAGCCCTTCTTCGAGTTCCTCGATGGAAAACGCATATCCGTCGCGCGCGGCGGTCTCGACCTGCGCCTCGAGTTCCCGTTGCGATGTGATCGTGTGGCGGGTGAGTCGGACAAGCCCCGACGAAGCCAACATGCTGCGGCGCTCCTCGGGCGTCATGTAGGCGAGCAGGACCTTGCCGCTCGAGGTGGCGTGCAACGGCGTCAGCTCACCGACCCAGTTGTGTGTAGCGACGGTGCTCGGTCCGCGCGCCTGGTCGATATTGACGACGAAATTCGACCGCCGCACCGCGATGTTGACGGTCTCACCGAGCTGCGCGGCGAGCTGTTGGCAGATCGCACGGGCCTGCTGGGTGACGTCCAGCTGGCCGGGCACCGCACTGGCCAGCCGCAGGATGCCGAAGCCGAGGCGGTACTTTCCGCGTTCTTGGGTCTGCTCGACGAGTTCGCGTTCCTCGAGCGCCGCGAGCAACCGGAACGCCGTCGACTTGTGCACGCCGATGTCCGCGGCGACTTCGCTGACGCCGGCTTCACCGCGTTTTGCCAGGATTTCCAGCACGCTGACGGCGCGATCGACCGACTGCACACCGCCAGCGCTCTCACCGCGCGCGTTGCTCATAACGCAACTATACGAGACGTTGTTGCATATAGAGAAACATGATGCGTATCACGCTGCGCAGCGATAGCCTTTTCCCACTATTCGCAGGAGGAAACAACGATGGCTGGCAATGACTTAGCGCGGTACGACTTCGTGATCGTCGGCGGCGGATCGGCAGGATGTGCGCTCGCCAACCGGCTTTCGGCCGAGCCGGCGAACAAGGTTTTGGTTCTGGAGGCGGGCCGCAACGATTCGTTGTGGGACGTGTTCGTGCACATGCCCGCAGCCCTGCCATTTCCCATCGGAAGTCGTTTCTACGACTGGAAATACGAGTCCGAACCAGAGCCGCACATGCAGGGGAGACGCGTCTACCACGCCCGCGGCAAGGTACTCGGCGGCTCCAGCTCCATCAACGGAATGATCTTCCAGCGCGGCAACCCCATGGACTTCGAGCGCTGGGGCGCCGACCCCGGCATGGGCGACTGGGACTTCGCGCACTGCCTGCCGTACTTCAACCGCATGGAGAACTGCCTGGCCGCCTCCCCCGACGACCCGTATCGCGGGCACGACGGTCCCCTCGCGCTGGAACGCGGCCCTGCGACGAATCCGTTGTTCGAAGCGTTCTTCACTGCGGCCGAGCAGGCCGGCTACCCCCGCACCGATGACGTAAACGGCTACCGGCAAGAGGGTTTCGCGAAATTCGACCGCAACATCCGCAACGGCCGACGGCTCTCGGCCGCCCGCGCCTACCTGCATCCGGTGATGCACCGGCCAAATCTGGACGTGGTCACAAGGGCGTTCGTCGAGCGGGTGATCTTCGAAGGCAAGCGCGCGGTTGGCGTCGACTACCGGCATGGCTTCGGCGGCGCCAAGCGCGTCAACGCAGGCCAGGTCATCCTGTGCGGAGGGGCGATCAACAGCCCGCAGCTGCTGCAGCTCTCCGGCGTCGGCAACGCCGCCGATCTGCAGGCGCTCGGCATCGACGTCGTGCATGACCTGCCCGGCGTCGGCGAGCATCTCCAGGACCACCTCGAGGTGTACATCCAATACTCCTGCAAGCAGCCGGTTTCCATGCAGAAGTACCTGAAATGGCGCTACCGGCCGTGGATCGGCGCCAATTGGTTGTTCCTGCGCCGCGGCCCCGGCGCCACAAACCATTTCGAGGGCGGCGGGTTCGCCCGCAGCAACGACGACGTCGCCTACCCGAATCTGATGTTCCACTTCCTGCCGATCGCGGTCCGCTATGACGGCTCCTCGCCCGAAGGCGGCGACGGCTATCAGGTGCACGTCGGTCCGATGTACTCCGATGCCCGCGGCACCCTGAAGATCGTCAGCCGCGACCCGAAGGTGCATCCGGCGCTGCGGTTCAACTACCTGTCCACCGACCAGGACCGCCGCGAATGGGTCGAGTCCATCCGGGTGGCGCGCAACATCCTCAACCAGCCCGCCATGGCACCGTTCAACGGCGGCGAGATCTCACCCGGCCCCAGCGTGGAAACCGACGAGCAGATCCTCGACTGGGTGGCACGCGACGCCGAAACCGCGCTGCACCCGTCCTGCACGGCCAGGATGGGTACCGATGCGATGTCAGTGACGGACCCGCAGACGATGGGCGTGCACGGCGTCGAGGGCCTGTCGGTCGTCGACGCGTCGGTGATGCCGTATGTGACCAACGGCAACATCTACGCCCCGGTGATGATGGTCGCCGAGAAGGCGGCGGACCTGATCCTCGGCAACCAGCCGTTGCCGCCTGCGACGGTGTCGTTCTACCGGCACCAGCCCAAGCAGCCCAGCGATCACGAACCCGCAGGCCGCGGCTGAGGCCCGCGGCGGGCATCGGCTGTCTCTGCTGATTTGGACGTGACAACCCGGTCGATGCGGGGGGTCAGAGCACGACCACCGAACGCAGCACCTCGCCGCGATGCATGGTCGCGAAGGCGTCCTCGACCTGGTCCAGCTTGATGCGCTCGCTGACGAACTTCTCCAGCGGCAGCCGGCCCTGCTGGTAGAGGTCAACGAGGGCCGGGAAATCCCGCTCCGGCAGGCAGTCGCCGTACCACGACGACTTCAACGACCCTCCGCGGGAGAAGAAGTCGATCAGCGGCATCTCAAGCTTCATGTCGGGCGTCGGGACACCGACCAGTACGACCGTGCCTGCAAGGTCGCGCGCATAGAACGCTTGCTTCCAGGTTTCCGGACGGCCCACCGCGTCGACGACCACGTCCGCACCGAAGCCACCCGTGAGCTCGGCCACCGCCTCGACCGTATCGGCCCGCGTGGCGTCGATCGTGTGGGTCGCGCCCAATTCGGTTGCCCACTGCAGTTTTTTCGGGTCGCGGTCGATGGCGATGATCGGCGATGCGCCGGCCAGCCTGGCCCCGGCGATCGCGGCGTCGCCCACGCCACCGCAACCGATCACCGCGACCGAGTCGCCGCGCGAGACGTTGCCTGTATTCATCGCAGCGCCGAGTCCGGCCATCACACCGCAGCCGAGCAAGCCGACAACCGCAGGATCTGCGTTCGGGTCGACGCGGGTGCACTGGCCCTCGTGCACGAGGGTTTTGTCGGCGAATGCGCCGATGCCCAGCGCGGGGGTCAGCTCCGTTCCGTCGGCCAGCGTCATCGGCTGGCTGGCGTTGAAGGTGTCGAAGCAGTACCAGGGCCGGCCGCGGCGGCACGCCCGGCAGCTGCCGCAGACCGCGCGCCAGTTCAGCACGACGAAGTCGCCGACCTCGACGTGGGTAACCCCGCTCCCCGCTTGTTCAACGATGCCCGCCGCCTCATGGCCGAGCAGGAACGGAAATTCGTCGTTGATGCCGCCGTCGCGGTAGGTCAGATCGGTGTGGCACACCCCGCATGCCTGGAGCCGCACGACCACGTCGTTCGGGCCGGGATCGGGGATGGTGATGTCGACGAGCTCGACGGGTGCGCCCTTGCTGCGGGCAATGACGCCCTGGACGTGCTGTGGCATACGAAGACCTGTCTGATTGGTAGTGAAGGTGGGACGAGTGTTGTGGGCGTTAGCGATTCACAGCACCAGGCACAACCGGTACGCGTCGAAAACCGCCGCGTGAATATTTCTGCTGGCCACCGCATCTCCGACGCGGAACAACTGATAGCGGCCGTCCGGATTGCGCTGCACCTGCTGTGGCCTCAGATCGAGTAGGGCCTGCTGGTCCACCTCGCCGAGATTCGATGAGCCGGGCACCAACGAGAAGTACAGCTCATCCTGGGCAAGCGTGCCGTGTTCGACGACCACCTGATCGACCATGCGTTGCCGCGTCGTGTGCGCATATTCGTTGTACAGGTCGACCTCGATGCGACCGTCCTTGCGCCGCACGGCCGTCACCCGTTCGTTGAGGGTAACCGACACGTTGTGCTCGGCGAAAACCTTGAAGTATCCGGGATAGTTGACGCCACCGACGTCGGGCGCCAAAGTCCTTTCCGGAGTGACGAATTCGACGTCAACACCGGCTCGGGCCAGCACCTCGGCGGCATCCAGGCCGGGGTGCCCGCCGTTGTCGTCGAAGAGCAAGACGCTACCCTTCGCCTTGAACGAACCGCTGAGCACATCCCAGCTATCCGAGACCAGATGCGCTCCCTCGCGCAGGAATTCGGTGTTCGGGATGCCGCCGGTGGCGACGACCACGATGTCGGGATCCTCGGCCAGCACGTCGTCGGCCTCGGCGTAAGTGTGATACCGGACATCGACGTCGACGTGTTTGCACTCAGCCAGCCGCCAGTCGATGATCCCGATCAGGTCCCGCCGCCGCGGTGACGAGGAGGCGAGCCGGATCTGGCCGCCTGCAGCGTCGCTGGCCTCCAGCACGACCACTCGATGCCCCCGCATGCCGAGCACCCGTGCCGCCTCCAGCCCGGCCGGCCCGGCTCCGATGACGACGGCCTTGCGGGGGGTTCCCGTTGCCGCTGGCACGTGGTGCGGCAACCGGTGCTCACGACCTGTCGCCGGGTTGTGGATGCACTTGGCGTCGCGGGCCTGGTAGATCTCGTCCAGGCAGTAGCTGGCGCCAACGCAGGGCCGGATCCGGTCCTCTTCTCCTGCTTGGATTTTCGCGACGATGTGCGGATCGGCGATGTGCGCACGGGTCATCCCGACCAGGTCGAGCAGTCCGTCGCGAATCGCGTGCCGGGCGGTGGCCACATCGTTGATCCGGGAGGCGTGCATCACCGGCACCCCTACCTCGCGTTTGATTTCACCTGCGAACTCCAGATGCGGCGCGACGGGTGTGCCCATCGGCGGGATGACCCGCGACAGTGCCTCGTCGCTGGCCATGTATCCCCGAATGACGCTGATGAAGTCGATGCCCTCAGGGACGACCCGCTGCGCGATCGCCAGCGCCTCCTCGCGGCCGAGTCCTCCCGGCATCTCTTCGTCGAAAGACATCCGGATGCCGACGATGAAATCGGGGCCTGCGGCCTCACGCACCGCACGAATCACTCGAAGCGGGAAGCGCAGGCGGTCCTCCAGGCTGCCGCCGAACTCGTCGTCGCGGTGATTGGTCAGCGGTGACCAGAACGCATCAAGCAGGTGGGTGTAAGCCTCGATTTCGATGCCGTCCAGGCCGGCCTCGCGGCATCGCGAAGCGGCGTCCGCATACGCCCGCACGATGCGGTCCATATCCCATTCCTCGGCCACCTTCGGAAAGGCCCGGTGCGCGGGCTCGCGTAACGGGGAGGGATAGACCACCGGCAGCCAGTCGCCGTCGTAGTTGCTGGTCCGGCGGCCCAGGTGGGTGATCTGGCACATCACCGCCGCACCGTGCTCGTGAACGCCGTAGGCCAGTTCCCGCAGCCACGGCACGATCTCGTCCTTGTAGACGTGAAGGTTTCCGAACGCGGCCGGGCTGTCCGGCGCGACGACCGCGGACCCGCCCATCATCGTCAGGCCGATGCCGCCCTTCGCCTTCTCCTCGTGGTAGAGGCGGTATCGCTCCTTGGGCATCCCGTCTTCGGTGTACGACGGCTCGTGCGATGTACTGACGACCCGGTTTCGCAGCGTGAGGTTCTTCAGCTCGAAGGGCTGCAGCAACGGGTCGATGAGCTGGCGATTCATGGGCATGCCTCTGTCACATCATCTTGGTGGAAACTGGACAAATTTGCGAGCGCATCAGAGTGTTCGCTCCGGTGTGTACTCCTCGGCCGCGTCAAGTAGCCAGCCGGCCAGATAGCGGGCGAACGAGGAACGCACGAGGATGCGGTAGTCGGCTCCGCCGCCGTTGACGGTCAACAGGATGACGCCCGCCTGGCCGAGCCTCGTCTGCGCGGCCGATCGCGCGGTGAACACCGCGGGGTGCAGATCGAGCGCGCAGCCTTTGGCCAGCACGTCGCGGGCGTGCGAGCCGCGCAACCTCAGCGTGGTCCGCTGCCCCGACACGTCGACAGCGGCGCCGCCGTGCGGCGAAACGGCCTCGCGCAACCGTGCTTCCAGCTCCGGCCCGGTCAGCGAGGTGCCGGTGACCAGCCACTCGTCGGGACCCAGCCAAATCACCCTGGTATCAAGGGTATTGGCGTAGGTGGACGCGGTCATTGGCAGCTCGACACCGAGCCATTGTGCCGCCGCCGCCGCGCCGGGCCCGGACGGGTCGACACGCAGTTCGACCATCGTGACGAACGGTTCCTCAACGATCGCGACCGAATCCGGCAACTGCGCGAACCTTTCGGCCCACTGCTGCAGCGGGCTGGTGCGTTGCAATGTGTCAGCCATCTCGGCGCGCTCCTTCCGGGTCAACCAGCACCGAACCGGTTACTTCGACAGCGACGAGCGTCCCGTCGACGCGGCACGTGCAGGGTCTCGCCGATGCGGGCCTGGCCGGCGTTGACCAGAGCCAGTGCGAACGTGCGGCCGAGTTCGGCGCTGCGATAGCTCGAGGTGACGTGGCCCAGCATCGGAACCGGTGGCGGCGGAAGCGCGTCGTCCTGGCAGAACTCGACGATCTGCGAGCCCTCCGGCAGCCGGGTTACGCGATCGACCGGCAAGAGCCCGACCAGCTGCTTGCGCAATGGGTTCTGGTTCTCTGACCGGCTGAACGAGCGCTTCCCGATGAAGTCGAGCTTCTTCTTCGAGACGGCCCACGCCATGCCGAGATCGTGCGGGCTGACGGTTCCATCGGTGTCCTGGCCGATGATCGGATAGCCCTTCTCGGCGCGCAGCACGTGCATGGTCTCGGTGCCGTACGGCGTGATGCCGCGAGGGCGGCCGGCGGCGATCAGCCGCTCCCACACCGCGGGCGCGTGCCAGAAGTTGACGTTGACCTCGTACGCGAGTTCACCGGAGAAGCTCACGCGCGCGACCCGGACGGGCACACCGGCAAGGCTGGTGTCACGCCAAGTCATGAACGGGAAGGTCTCGTTGGCGACGTCCAGATCGGCGAACACCGCGCCGATCACGTCCCGCGACCGCGGCCCGACGACGGGGAACGTCGCCCAATGATCGGTCACCGAGGCCAGTGACACCTGAAGTTCCGGCCACTCGGTCTGAAGCCATTCCTCCATCCAGTCAAGGATTTTCGCCGCTCCGCCGGTGGTGGTGAACACCACGAACCGGTCTTCGGCAAGCCGCATCACGGTGCCGTCGTCGATCACCATTCCGTCGACGCCGCACATCACGCCGTACCGGATCGAGCCGACCTTCAAGCTGCTCATGAGGTTGGTGTAGATCCGGTCCAGCAGTTCGGCCGCGTCACGGCCGGACACGTCGATCTTGCCGAGCGTGGAGCCGTCGAGGATGCCGACACCGCCGCGCACCGCGGCGCATTCGCGCAGCACCGCGTCGTCCATGTCTTCGCCCGGATGCGGGTAGTACCGCGGGCGCTTCCACTGCCCGACGTCCTCGAACACCGCACCTTGTGCGACATGCCAGTCGTGCAGCGCCGTGGTGCGCTCGGGGTCAAACAAGGAGCCACGGTCGCGCCCGGCCAGCGCGGCGAACGCGACCGGGGTGTAGGGCGGCCGAAATGTGGTGGTGCCCAAGGCTTCGATGGGTACGCCAAGCAGTTCGGCGGTGATGCCCGAGGCGATCACCCCGGAGGTCTTGCCCTGGTCGTGCGCGGTGCCGATGGTGGTGTAGCGCTTGATGTGCTCGACCGAACGCATGCCGGCGCCGACCGCCCGTGCGACATCCGCGACGGTGGCGTCGCGCTGCACGTCGACGTACTGATCCTGCTCGCGTCCCGGGACCCGCCACAGCACCAGGCCAGGCGCGGCCTCGGCCGATGAGACCGCGGGGAGCGGCGCCGACTCAGCCTGTGACAGACCCAGTTCGGTTAGCGCTGCCGCGGCGGAATCCCGGCCTTCGCGCAGGCAACCCTCGAGGTCCATGACGCCGTTGGCCGCACCGGCGACGCCGATCCCGTCCAGTTGCTCGCCGGGGACGAAGCCGCCCAGCGCCGGGTCATAGCGCAGCTTGCCTCGAGCCTGGCTGAACAGGTGCACTGCCGGATTCCAGCCGCCGCTCAGCATCAGAGTGTCACACGAAACTGCCTCGGCGGCACCGACCTTCACCCCGTCGAAGTCGGCGACCATCGCGTGTGTGATGCGATCGGTGCCGCTGGTGCCGGTCACCACCGCGCCCGCGCGGACCGGGATGCCCCGTCGGTCGCACTCGCTACGCAGCGCGTCGGACACCTGCTCGCGGGCATCGACGACGGCCTCGATCTGAACACCCGCATCAGCGAGGTCGAACGCGGCCGCGTAGGCGCTGTCGTTGGTGGTGAACACCACCCCCGCGTGTCCGACCAACACTCCGTAGCGGTGCAGGAAGGTTTTCGCGCTATGTGCCAACATGATTCCTGGCCGGTCGTTATCGGCGAACACGATCGGGCGCTCGTGCGCACCGGTCGCCACCATCACGTGGCGGGCTCGGATCCGCCACACCCGTTGGCGGGACAGCCGGGCTGGGGCGGCGTTGCCGAGATGGTCGGTACGCCGCTCGAGGGCAAGTACGAAGCCATCGTCATAGTGGCCGAATGCGGTGGTGCGTTGCAGGTGTCGCACCTCGGGGTGGGTGGCCAGTTCGGCGACGACAGTCCGCACCCATTCGGTCGCGGCGGCACCGTCGATCTGGTCGGTGCTGCCGAGCAGCGAGCCACCTGCCTCGGACTGCTCGTCGACCACGACCACCCGGGCGCCGGCACGCGCTGCGGTCAGCGCCGCCGTCAGCCCCGCGGGTCCGGCGCCGACGACGAGCACGTCGGCGTGCGCGTGCATGGCGTCGTAGCGGGCGGAGTCCGCGATGTCGGCGAGGCGGCCCCGGCCGGGGAGGCCGCGGGCGGCGAGGCCATCGTGCAGTTCGATCGTCGAGGCCAGCAGCATCGGCTCCGGGAACGGCGCCTCGATCTGAACCAGCCCGCCGGTATCCTCGGCCCACGCCGCCGAGATTCCCCGTGGGCGGCCGAGTTTGACGCTCGTCGCGATCTTGTGCACGCCGTGAGCGAGCAGCGCCGACGCGAGGGTGTCACCGGGGTGGCCGGTGAAGGTACGTCCGTCGAAGGAGAATTCAAGACGCCTGCCGCGGTCGATGCGGCCGCCGATCGGGGTGCGGTACGGCGCGGTCATGAGATCGCCGGCTTCGGCTCGCCGATGCGGTACACGCCGTGGAACTGATAGGTGGCGGTATCGCGCACGGCGTTGAACCAACGACGGCACCCGGCGCTGTGACACCACCGTTCGGCGAACATGCCCTTGGGATTGGCGCGGAAGAACACGTAGTGCGCCCACTCTTCGTCGGTCATCGCCGCGGGGTCGTCAGGGTAGGCGACGTGTGCCTGACCGCCGTAGTGGAACTCGGTTTCCTCTCGGTGGCCGCACCACGGGCATTGGATGATTTGCATCGTTGCTCCAGCTTTCGGTTTGGGCTATTCAGTGCGCGACCGCGGCGGCGCCGTGCTCGTCGACCAGCGCCCCGGTGACGAAGCGGTCAAGGCTGAACGGAGCCACGTACGGGTGCGGCTCGTCGCGCGCGATGGTGTCGGCCATACACCAGCCGATGCCTGGTGTGGCCTTGAATCCACCTGTGCCCCAACCACAGTTGAGGTACAGATTGCGATACGGGGTGTGGCCGATGATCGGCGATGCATCCGGGGTGACGTCGACGATCCCGCCCCAGGTCCGCAGCAGATGCGCGCGGGCGAAAATCGGGAAAAGCTCGACGGCCGCGGACATCTGTCGCTCGATGATGTGAAATGCGCCGCGCTGACCGTAGCCGTTGTACGAGTCGATACCCGCGCCCATCACCAGCTCACCCTTGTGCGCCTGCGATACGTAGACGTGGATAGCGTTGGACATCACGATCGTTGGGTGCACGGGCTCGAGCAGTTCGGAGACCAACGCCTGCAGCGGGTGGCTCTGCAGCGGCACCGGGAATCCCAGCATGTCGGTGAGCACGGACGTATGGCCCGCCGCGCACATCGCGACCTGTCCTGCCGCGATGTCTCCGAGGGTGGTGCGCACACCCGTCACGCGGTCGCCATCGGTGGTGAACCCGGTGACCTCACAACCCTGCAGGAGATCCACGCCCGCCGCATCGGCTCGATGCGCGAAACCCCAAGCGACGTAATCGTGTTTGGCGATCCCGGCGCGCGGCTGATAGGTCGCGCCGAGCACCGGGTAGCGCAGGTCGGCCGAGATGTTGACGATCGGGCAGAGCTTCTTGACCTCGTCGGGTTCCAGCCACTCGGCGTCGATGCCGTTGAGCACATTGGCTTCGACGCGGCGCACGCTGTCGCGGACGTCCTGCAGGCTGTGGGCGAGATTGAGCACGCCGCGCTGGCTGAACAGGATCGGGTAGCCGAGGTCGTCCTCCAGGCCTTCCCAAAGCTTCAGCGAGTGCTCGTAGATCTGTGCACTCTCGTCCCACAGGTAGTTCGACCGGATCAGTGTTGTGTTGCGGGCCATGTTGCCGCCGGCAAGCCAGCCCTTCTCGAGCACCGCGACGTTGGTGATGCCGTGGTTCTTCACGAGGTAATGGGCGGTCGCCAGGCCGTGGCCTCCGCCGCCGATGATGACGACGTCGTAGGACCGTTTGGGCTCCGGGTTTCGCCAGAGGAAGTCGGGATGATCGGGCAGGTGCGCGCCCGGGGCCTGTGGACTCACGCGGTTCTCCATCGAACAGTCGTCGAATAACTGATATATCAGTTGTGGAGCACAGTATGGTACTTTGATACGCGCGGTCAAGAGGAACTTGGACGGGAGACGAATGATGAGCGTGGAGCTGGCCGAGACCGGCGAGGGCGCCGCCCCGTCCAACGCCGATCTTGCGTATCAGATCATTCGCGAGCGGCTCATCATGCTCGACATCCGGCCCAGCGAGCCGATCAACGATGAGGGTCTGGCGCGTCAGCTCGGGTTGGGGCGAACACCGGTGCGCGAGGCGCTCAAGCGGCTCGAGCGCGACCGGCTGGTCATTGCCTATCCCCGCCGCGGAACGTTCGCCACGACGGTGGACATCACAGACCTGGCGCACATCCAGGAGATCCGACGGCAGCTCGAACCGGTGGTCGCGGCCCGCGCTGCCCAGAGCGCGCCGTTGGAAACCCGGATGAAACTGTCCGCGCTCGCCGAAGAGATTTCCCGGCTCGACCCGGCTGACGATCCGCGAACCCTGCTACGGCTCGACGTAAGGGTCCACACCGCTATTTACAAGGCGTCCGGCAACCCGTATCTGGAGGACGTGCTGGTGTGCCAGGACGCTCACGCCACCCGCATCTGGTGCCTGTTCCTCGACCGGCTGGCGCACCTGGCCGAGCACGTCACCGAACACGTCGGATTGCTGCGCGCGATCATCGACGGTGACGCCGACCTTGCGGCCAAGCTGGCTTCCGAACACGTCGTCGGGTTTGAACAGGCAGTGCGCGCAGTCCTTTAGGTCGGCCAGCCGACTAGCGAGCCCGAAGTCCGTCGAGCATGAAACCGAGATGGCGACGCCACACCGCGTCGGCCATGGCGACCGCGGCGAGACGATCGACCTCGGCCCCAGTCGGGGAGCGCCGCATCGAGCAGCGCACCGCGATTCGGGAAATGGTTGTACAACGTGCCGATGCTGACGCCGGCCCGCCGCGCGATCTCATCGAGCGGCACATCCTGTGATTCTGGTCGTCGGCGTGGGCCCCCGGCTCGGCATGTCCGTCGCTCAGCGCTTTGGCAAGGAGGGCTTCGCGGTCGCCTTGATCTCCCGCGGCGCCGACCGCCATGCCGACCACCTCACGCCCTGGCAGACGCCGGTGTCGATGCGGCGGCGTTCGCGGCCTTATCGAACGCGGCGACATCCACCGGGCGATGCAGTCCAACCCGAATCTGTTCGGGTACGTCACACACTGAACCCCGACCGTCTCGCCGACACACTGTGGCCTGTGGCGCCTCTACAGCGAACGAACCGAGGCAGAAGCGGTGATCAACGCGATGGCGGCGTGACTGCGCGCGGCGTGATCTATTCGCCGTCCGGCTTTTCAGCGTCCGACCCTTCGTCGGGCAGCATCGCCTCCAACGCGGGTCCGGTGATCCGGCGGAACGCACGCCGGGGACGGTTCGTGTCGAGGATGGCCACCTCGAGGGTGGACGGCCCGAGGTTGCGAGGCTCCGAACCGTTGCCATCGGCCTCGAGGGCGTCGATGGCGATCTTGACCGCCTCGGACAGCTTCGCGTTCTCGGTGTAGGACTCGTTGAGCGCGGTGGTTATCGGATCGGTCGTGCCGCCCATCACCACGAAGTGTGGTTCGTCGTTGATCGACCCGTCGTAGGTGATGCGGTAGAGCTCTGGCGCCTTGGTCTCGCCGAAATGCGCGACCTCAGCCACGCACAGCTCAACCTCGTAGGGCTTGGCCTGTTCGGTGAAGATCGTGCCGAGGGTCTGCGCGTACACATTCGCAAGCTGGCGGCCGGTGACATCGCGGCGGTCGTAGGCATAGCCGCGGGTGTCGGCGAACTGGATGCCGCCGCGGCGCAGGTTGTCGAACTCGTTGAACCGGCCGACGGCCGCGAACCCCACCCGGTCATACAGCTCACTGACCTTGTGCAACGACCGCGACGGGTTCTCCGCGACGAACAGCACACCGGCGTCGTACGCGAGCACCACCACACTGCGCCCGCGGGCAATGCCCTTGCGGGCGAGCTCCGAGCGCTCGCGCATCGCCTGCTCGGGCGAGATGAAGTACGGAAAGCTCACGAGTCGCCCCGCGCATCGGTCGACGGCCCGGAGGTAGACCGGAATGTATCGGCGCGAGAACGACTTTCGATGACCTCGCGGGCCAGTGCGGCGATTCGCTCTTCGGGCACTTCCTCCGCGCCCTCGGCGCCGAGCATTACCGCGGTCGGGTAGATGCCGCGCACCAGATCCGGGCCGCCGGTTGCGGAGTCGTCGTCGGCGGCGTCGTATAGGCCTTCGATCGCCACCCGCAGTGCCGATTCGGCATCGACGACCTGCGAGTACAGCTTCTTGATGGACGACTTGGCGAAGATCGAGCCGGACCCCACCGACTGATAGCCCTCTTCCTCGAAGTTCCAGCCGCCCGCAGCGTCGAACGACACGATGCGTCCCGCCGCCTGGGGATCCGAGTCGTCGAGGTCGTAGCCGGCCAGTAGCGGCAGCGCGATGAAGCCCTGCAGCGCCGCGCCGAGATTGCCGCGCACCATGGTCGCCAACCGGTTCACCTTGCCGGGAAACGTCAGCGGAACACCCTCGACCTTCTCGTAGTGCTCGAGTTCGACGGCGTAGAGACGGGCGAACTCGACCGCGATCGCAGCGGTGCCCGCGATGCCCGTCGCCGTGTAGTCGTCGGTGATGTACACCTTCTTCACATCACGGCTGGCGATCATGTTGCCCTGGGTGGCGCGGCGGTCGCCCGCCATCACCACACCGCCGGGATACGTCAGCGCGACGATCGTGGTGCCGTGCGGCAGCGCGTCGGCCGACCCGGCCTCGTGCTGGGCACCAGATCTGTTCACGGGTAGGAGTTCGGGCGCCTGGCGGCGCAGCAGTTCAGAAAAGGACGATAAATCCACGGGTACGGAGGGTGCTCCTGGAAGGGGTGACGGGAAAGCCAGCTGCTCGCGGTGCGGCCAGCTCACTGTCCGCCCTTCTGGACGTATGCGCGCACGAAGTCTTCGGCGTTCTCCTCGAGAACGTCGTCGATCTCGTCGAGCAGATCGTCGGTGTCCTCGGTCAGCTTCTCGCGACGCTCTTGCCCCGCGGCCGTGCTGCCGGTGAGGTCCTCGTCCTCGCCGCCACCACCGCCACGCTTGGTCTGCTCCTGAGCCATCGCTGCCTCCTGCATTGTCATCGGCGGGCTCTGTAGCCGCCCGCCGGTTACCCCACCCTACCGTTCAACGGGCAGATTGCCTGGGATAGCGCGGTTAGGTGGTGAGCTGTTCCACCAGTTCTGCGGCGCTGTCCACGGAGTCCAGCAGCGCTCCGACGTGCGCTTTACTGCCCCGCAGCGGCTCGAGAGTTGGAATCCGGACGAGCGAATCGCCGCCGAGGTCGAAGATCACCGAGTCCCAACTGGCGGCAGCGATATCGGCGCCGAACCGGCGCAGGCACTCGCCGCGGAAATAGGCGCGGGTGTCGGTCGGCGGGTTGTCCACCGCGTCGAGCACCTGCTGTTCGGTGACAAGCCGCTTCATCGAACCGCGCGCGACCAGCCGGTTGTAGAGCCCCTTGTCGAGCCGCACGTCGGAGTACTGCAGGTCGACGAGGTGCAGGCGCGGCGCCGACCAGTTCAGGTTCTCCCGGTTGCGGAACCCCTCGAGCAGCCGGAGTTTCGCGGGCCAGTCCAACAGCTCCGCACAGTCCATCGGGTCACGCTCGAGCAGGTCGAGCACGTTGGCCCAGGTCTCCACGACGGCCGCGGCACGCGGATCCGGATCGCGGCTGTCCACCAGCTTGGCCACTCGGTCGAGGTAGATCCGTTGCAGCGCAAGGCCGGTCAGCTCGCGGCCGTCGGCCAGCGCAACGGTGGCGCGCAGCGACGGATCACGACTGATCACGTGCACGGCGTGCACCGGCCGGGCCAGCGCCAGATCAGACAGGTCCATACCCTCTTCGATGAGGTCCAGAACCAGTGACGTCGCACCCAGCTTGAGGTACGTCGACGTCTCCGCGAGGTTGGCGTCGCCGATGATGACGTGCAGGCGGCGGTATTTGTCGGCGTCGGCGTGTGGCTCGTCGCGGGTGTTGATGATGCCGCGCTTGAGCGTGGTCTCGAGGCCGACCTCAACCTCTATGTAGTCGGAGCGCTGCGACAGCTGGAAGCCGGGCTCGTCACCCGACGGGCCGACCCCTACGCGTCCGGATCCGGTGATCACCTGACGAGACACCAGGAACGGCGTGAGGCCCGCAATCACCGCCGAGAACGGCGTCTGGCGCGACATCAGGTAGTTCTCGTGCGAACCGTACGACGCGCCCTTGCCGTCCACGTTGTTCTTGTAGAGCTGCAACTTCGCCGCCCCGGGCACACTGGCGACGTGGCGCGCGGCGGCCTCCATCACCCGCTCGCCCGCCTTGTCCCAGACGACCGCGTCCAGCGGGTCGGTGCACTCCGGCGCCGAGTACTCCGGGTGGGCGTGATCCACGTACAGCCGGGCGCCGTTGGTCAGGATCATGTTCGCCGCGCCGACCTCGTCGGCGTCCACCACGGGCGGCGGCCCGGACGACCGGCTCAGGTCGAAGCCACGGGCGTCCCTAAGCGGCGATTCCACCTCGTAGTCCCACCGGGTGCGTTTTGCCCGTTGGATCCCCGCCGCGGCCGCGTACGCCAGTACCGCCTGCGTCGACGTCAGGATCGGATTCGCGGTCGGGTCGGACGGCGACGAGATGCCGTACTCGACCTCGGTTCCGATAATCCGTTGCATATCCCCAGCCTATGCGACAGCCCGAAGTAGCCTGCGACCGTGCCTTCAGAGCAGGACCAACGAGACACTGCCGCGACGCAGTTCGTCCCCGCCTTTGGTGCTGCCATGGCCCCGGCTATTCAGCTGACCGGCGCGCCTTACCGACGAGCCATGCACGACTGAGGACTGGGAGGAAGCACCGAATGGTCTCCGCAGAGGTCGCACAGCGGCGCGCTGCCGACAGATGGTTCCTCGAGCGCGGTCTGCCTGCGGTGCTTCGGCCGGGGGCGCTGGTGCGACGGCTGTGGCCGCGCTGCGCGCCCGCGCTGGCGGCGTTCGCGGTTTCCATGGCCTTCTCCATCCTCGTCGTTCTGGTCACCGGCAAGCACACGATCGACATCGACGGTCACCCGACTCGCACGGAGTGGTTCGTCCTAGCGCTGCTGATACTCGTGCTCCCGGTCGCGGGGACGGTCGGCTGGCTGGTCTCGCGAATCCGCAGCGTGCGCGATCGCACGCTGGTGGCCTTCGTGTCCGTCGGCGTAGCCGTCGCCGGGGCCATTCTGGGCGGCCCAAGCCCGCGAATAGTCACCAATCTCGTGTTCGAGGGCATAGTGATCGTCGGCGCGTTGGTGCTGACCGCATGCGGTGTGGGGTCCATCCTGGGGTGGGGCCTGCGGACCGCCATCGAGAACCTCGCATTCGTCGGCGCGCTGTTCGTGCGCGCGCTGCCCGTCGTGCTACTCACGGTCCTGGTCTTCTTCAACACCTATGTGTGGTCGATGGCGTCGACCATCAGCCGGCCCCGGCTGTGGCTGGCGCTGTTGTTTCTCGCCCTGATCGCAATCGCGTTCATCACCTCGGCGACCAAGGAACGGGTGCGACCCATGTTGTCGGGATCCCGCCAATCCTCAGACGACGACGTGCGGTTGACTGGCACGCCGTTCGAATCGATGCCCGACCCCGCAGCGGGCTATCCGTTGTCGCGGGCGGAACGCTGGAATGTGATCTTCGTGTTGGCGACATCGCAAGTGCTGCAGGTCGGGCTGGTGGCCATCGTCGCCGGGCTGATCTTCTTCGTGCTCGGCCTGATCCTGCTCAGCCCGGAGCTGTTGGCGCAGTGGTCGCGAAACGGCCCAAGCGATGGCCAGATCTTGGGAATGACGCTGCCCATCCCCCAATCGCTGATTCAGATCAGCATGTTCCTGGCGGCAATGACCTTCATGTACGTCAGTGCACGCGCCGTCGGCGACGGCGATTACCGATCCCGATTCCTCGACCCGCTCATCGACGATCTGCGGCTGACGCTGGTGGCCCGCAGTCGCTACCGGGCTGCCGTCGCCGCGCACTAGTTCGGGTTTCGCCGTCTCTCCCGCACAATGTTTGCCGTGCCGATATGCGAGAGGTCCACCAGTGGGTTCTGCATCGCGGACTGCCTCTGGTGCTCACCCGCCGGGTGCGGTCGCGCGCGTTGATCGAGCGCTCCGCGCCCGTCGTCAGCGGCATCGGCGCCGTCATCTATTTGACGATGATGCTCGCCGAGCTCACCTGCGGTGATCCGGACTACGGCAATGTGGTTCGGCTCGGTGTGCTGACCCTGCTGCTCGTCGCGGCACCGGTCGCGTTGTACCTGCTGCACCAGACGGGCACGACGTTGGGCAGGGCGAGCAGGCGATCGGCGGCGCTTCTAGTGATGGCGCTCTTCGTGTTCGGGCTACCGTTCGCCGACAGTGGGTTCGCCGGGATCGCCGCGGCGGAAGCCTTCGGATTCGCCGTAGTCGCGGTGTTGGCCGTCTGGCTGACCTACCTCGGTTTCGGGGCGGGCGTTTCGATATGCCATGGTGCAGGTCGGTGCGCTCGGCACCTTGATGAGCCGGGCGCTGCCGCTGCTGATGCTGACAGTGGTGGTGTATTTCACCGGCGAGCTGTGGCAGCTGGCCGCTCGAATGACCCGTCAAAGGCTCTGGCAGAAGGTCGGTTTCCTCGCGATCGTGGCAATCATCTTCATGGTCGCCACGATTCGCGACGAGGTGCGTGCGCTGCGGGACGACAGGGCCGAGCAACAGGACCCGGCCCAATTGCTGTCGGGCACGCCACTGGAACCCGACGCAGGCCTGTTCGCGTTCTTTCTCGCGCTGGGCATCATCGCCATCCCCGACGACGTCACCGTGCTGTGGTCCACCGAAGAGAGCTGTCCCATCGGTGAACCACCCTGCGCCGGAACATGGTTCGGTGTCCACATCCCGATACCGCAAACCGTGGTGCACACGTCACTGTTCGTTGCGTTGTTGTCCGGGCTGTACTTCACCGTGAGTACAAGCATCGACCCGCTGTATCGGCAGCGCTTCTTCGATCCGCTGGTTTCCGACGTGGCTGTGAGCCTGGCCGGCCGCGACGCCTATCTCGAACTGGAGAACGGACGCAAAGCGTCTGGTTAGCGCTGCCCGGCCGGGCGCACGATGATTTCGTTCACATCCACGTCCGGCGGCTGTCCGACCGCGTACGAGATCGCGGCGGCGATGGCATCGGCGGGGATGGAAACGGCACGGTATGTTCGCATCGCCTCTTGGGCGGTGGGATCGCTGATGGTGTCCGCGAGTTCGGATTCGACCACACCGGGGGAGATGGTGGTGACCCGGATGCTGGGATCGCTCTCCTGCCGCAGGCCTTCGGTGATCGCCCACGCCGCGTACTTGCTGGCGCAGTACACGGCGCCGGTGGCCACGACCTCATGTGCCCCAATCGATGCGACCGTCACGAAATGACCGCCGCCCTGTTTCTTGAACTGCGGCAGGGTCGCGGCGATGCCGTGCAGCAGACCTCTGATATTCACGTCGATCATCTGGTCCCACTCGTCGACCAGTAACGCGTCGAGTCGCGACAGCGGCATCACTCCTGCGTTGTTGACGAACACATCCAGACTGCCGAATTCAGCGACCACCCCATCGACCAAAGCCGCGACGTCGACACGGTCGGTCACGTCGACAACACGCGCAACGGCTGTTCCGCCGTCGGCGTTGATCTTGGCGGCAGTATCCTCGAGACGGTCGGTGCGCCGCGCGGCGAGCACCACTCGGTTCCCTTCGCCGCCCAGTCGGAGCGCGGTCGCCTGACCGATTCCGCTGCTGGCACCGGTGACGACGACAACCTTGTTGGTCATCACCCGAGCTTAGAGGCTGCTACAGATACTGACCCAGGTTCGACTCGGTGTCGATGGCCCGCGACGCGCTCGACGACTTGCCGGTGACCAGCGTGCGGATGTAGACGATCCGCTCGCCCTTCTTGCCCGAGATCCGGGCCCAGTCATCGGGATTGGTGGTGTTGGGCAGGTCCTCGTTCTCGGCGAACTCGTCGACGATCGAGTCGAGCAGGTGCTGGATGCGCAGACCGGGCTGCCCGGTCTCCAGAACCGCCTTGATCGCGTTCTTCTTCGCCCGGTCCACCACGTTCTGGATCATCGCCCCGGAGTTGAAGTCCTTGAAGTACATGACTTCCTTGTCACCGTTGGCGTAGGTGACTTCCAGGAACCGGTTGTCATCGATCTCGGCGTACATCCGGTCGACGACCTTCTCGATCATCGCCTTGATGCACAGCGCACGGTCGCGGCCGAACTCGGCGAGATCGTCGGCGTGGATCGGCAGGTCCTCGGTCAGGTACTTGCTGTAGATGTCCTGCGCCGCTTCGGCATCCGGCCGCTCGATCTTGATCTTGACGTCCAGGCGGCCGGGCCGCAGGATCGCCGGATCAATCATGTCCTCGCGGTTGGAGGCGCCGATCACGATGACGTTCTCCAAGCCCTCGACGCCGTCGATCTCCGACAGCAGCTGCGGGACAACGGTGGTCTCCACATCCGAGCTGACGCCGGTGCCGCGGGTGCGGAAAATCGAGTCCATCTCGTCGAAGAACACAATCACAGGGGTGCCCTCGGAGGCCTTCTCCCGAGCCCGCTGGAAGATCAGCCGGATATGCCGTTCGGTCTCACCGACGAACTTGTTCAGCAGCTCAGGGCCCTTGATGTTCAGGAAGTACGACTTCGCCTCACGGGCGTCGTCGCCGCGCACCTCGGCCATCTTCTTCGCCAGCGAGTTGGCCACCGCCTTGGCGATCAGCGTCTTGCCGCAGCCGGGCGGACCGTACAGCAGCACACCCTTGGGCGGCCGCAGCGAGTACTCCCGGTAGAGCTCCTTGTGCAGGAACGGCAGCTCGACGGCATCGCGGATCTGCTCGATCTGACGACCGAGACCGCCGATGTCGCTGTAGCTGACGTCGGGCACCTCTTCGAGCACCAGGTCCTCGACCTCGGCCTTGGGGATGCGCTCGAACGCGTAGCCCGCCTTGGTGTCGACCAGCAGCGAGTCACCGGGCCGCAGCTTGCGCGGCCGCAGGTCGTCGTCGACCTCGTCGTCGTAGCCGTCGGGCAGGTCGTCGGTGGCCACCAACGGCTCGGCCAGCCACACGATGCGCTCCTCGTCGGCGTGCCCGACCACGAGCGCGCGATGCCCGTCGGCCAGGATTTCGCGCAGAGTGGAGATTTCACCGACCGCCTCGTAGTTGCCGGCCTCCACGACGGTCAGCGCCTCGTTGAGCCGCACGGTCTGGCCCTGCTTGACCGACTTCACATCGATATTCGGCGAGCAGGTCAGCCGCATCTTGCGGCCCGAGGTGAACACGTCGACGGTGTCGTCCTCGTGCGTCCCTAGCAGGACGCCGTAGCCGCTGGGCGGCTGACCGAGCCGGTCAACCTCCTCACGCAGCGCCAGCAACTGCTGACGGGCCTCCTTGAGGGTTTCCATCAGTTTGGAATTCCTGGCGGCGAGGGAGTCGATTCGCGCCTCCAACTGGTGCACATCACGGGCGCTACGGAGGCCACTCTGTGGGCCGACCGCGTTCTCCAGCTGCTCCCGCAGTACCGCCGCCTCACGGCGGAGGTCTTCCAACTCGGCAGCGTCATCGCTGGACATGGGTGTTCCGTAGGATTCAGAACGCTCTGACTCGCTCATGTTGCGCTCCCTCCCTGCACCGGAAGTTGGTGCAGTAACAACTTCAACGCTACCGGCGATTCAGCCATTGTGTGCGGTGTAGGAATTCGACACACCAGCAACACTTGTTAACCTTGTGCTTGACTTGGCCGATCGAAAGGACCCCCGTGACCCTGAAAACCCTCGTAACCGGCATTGCAGCAGCCGCTGTAATGGGCGGAGCTGCGATGGGTGTGACATCCATTGCATCCCCCGCGATCGCCGGCGCCGACGATTGCGTCGACATGGGCACGCTGCAGGGCGTGGTAGACAGCCTGATCGCTCCGGGCGGCGACTTTGCAGGTCCCAAGGGCCAACTGATCTCGCCTCCGCTCGGCGTACTCTCCGGCAAGCTTGCCAACGGCGAGCTGAGGAATCTGTACGCGAAGGGCGCCTTGCCGACCGACGTCAGCGTCGGCCCGCCCACGTGCGCCGGCAACACCGCGACGTCCCAGATCTCTGCGGTCGGTAAGACCATGCCGATCACGTTCGTGAACGAAGCGGGCGCATGGAAGGTCACCGCATCGTCGGCGAATACGGTGCTCGCCGCAATCAGCTGAACCTGATCACCATGCGACAGCGGCCGACGGTTCTTCCGTTGGTCGCTGTCGCATTTTCGGGTGTCATCGCGGTGGCCGCGTGTGACAGCGGCCCACCCCCGGCTCCCCAGGAGCCGCCGTCGGCGACGACGACCGTCGCCGCGCCCCCGGCACCCGTCTCGTCTCCACTTCCGGCGCCGGAGGCGCTGACCGATCTGCTCGTCCGACTCTCGGACCCCGCTGTCTCGGGCAGCGACAAGATCGACCTCGTCGAACTGGCCACCGCCGACGACGCCGCCGCGCTGGACAAGTTCGGCCACGCGCTGGCCGACAATGGCGCCCTACCGCTGACCTTCGATGCCACCGACCTCAAGTGGTCGGACACCGAAACGGGCAATGTCGTGGCGACGGTGAACGTCACCACCGCCACCAAGCCGCCAGGCAAGTTCTCCTTTCCGATGGAGTTCACCCCCTCCCACGATCAGTGGAAGCTGACTCGTAAGACCGCCGATCTTCTCCTCGATTTCGGCGAAGGGGCGAGCAGCACAACGCCTCCTCGCTGACGATGTCCCTATGTGGATCGGCTGGCTCGAGTTCGACCTGCTGCTCGGCGATGTGCATTCGCTCAAACAGAAGCGCTCGACGGTGCGACCCGTGATTGCCGAGTTGCAGCGCAAACTCTCCGTGTCGGCGGCCGAGACAGGGGCGCAGCAGTTGCACCGCCGCGCAGGCGTCGGCCTGGCCGTGGTGTCGGGTGACCGAACGCACGTCGTCGACGTGCTCGACGCGGCAGAGCGCCTCGTCGCCGCCCGGCCGGAGATGGAACTGCTGTCAGCGCGGCGCGGGCTGCGCCGCAGCGACGACGACTAGACCTGTCGGCTAGATTTCGGTGTTCGCACATGTGCGCTAGTGACCGGAAACTGCAGCTAAACCGCCATGCGAGTACATCAGCGGACAGTCACAAACACCCAAAAACTGGGAACCGTTGCGCTACCCGTTGCGCTACCGACAAACTTTCACCCCGCCGACGGTAGCGTGCACGAGGCGCCGCAGGTCTATCTCGCCATCCAAGTCGGCAGACCTAAAGGCCGGCCGGCGGGCGACTCCTTCATGTTCGGCGCCGTGCTCGGCCCTCTCGGTTTGCTTCTCGTGGCCGTGCTGCCGGGGCCAGCGCCCAAAGGCACGCGGAAAGTCAACTGCCCGCGCTGCAATGCTCAGCAGAACGTTCCCGTGAAAGATCAGACGTTCGAATGCTGGCAGTGCAAGCAGACGTCCACCGCGGCGCAATAGCCCATGAGCTCGTGCAGACCACGGCCGGTAAGTGGATCACCAAAGCTGCGGGCGCTCAAGACGGCGGCGAAGGCAGCTGAAGTGGACGGCGTCGGTGTGCATACGCTGCGGCATTCGGCGGCGGTCGGCTGGCTCGAATCCGGTGTGCACATCAAAGCGGTCGCTGACCTGCTCGGGCACTCGTCCATTTCGATTACCGGCGACATCTACGGACACACGTCCGACGTCACGGCGCGGGCCGCGGTCGACGGGTGGAGCGGGGTGCTTGGGCTGTGAGCGCCAGAATCACACCCCGGCGTATCCCTGATTGGGGGCTACACTCGGTTCACTAAGTCAGGAAAAAAATGATGCCCACAATCGAGGCACACCTCCGCCGAGAGATCCACAAGTACGCTTTCGAGTTACGGAAGCTGGCCTATACCGTGCCTAACGGGATGGCAGAGCACGAACTCCTCGAATTGTCGGAGTTGATGAACGTCGCCGCCGACAAGACTCCCGAGAAATACAAAAAGCCCTAGCCACCACTTCCGCGCAGGGCGCGACAAACCAATGACGACTTGTGAGAAGCGCGTTGCGCTACCTGTTGCGCTACTTACCCCTGGCGGGTATGGCTTTTCGCGTCTATGCGGCTCGCGAATACGGCTTTGACCTGCTGATTCTCTTGTCGGGCTGACAGGATTTGAACCTGTGACGACTAGACCTGTCGCTTACGGCGCACCGGCGTCGGTGTTACCGCCCCGGGAGCCAGCTTTCTCGCGCTGATCAGAAACGCGGTGTGCCCGCGCATGTTGTGCTGTGGCCGCACCGCCAGCCCCACCACGTTCCAGCCACGCTGCATGGTTTCCCAGGCCCGCGGTTCGGTCCAGCACTGCTGCTCGCGCATGGCCTCCACGGCTCGCGACAGCTGGGTCACCGTCGCCACGTAGACCATCAGCACCCCGCCGGCCACCAGCGCGTCGGCGATGGCGCCGAGGACTTCCCACGGCGCCAGCATGTCCAGCACGACGCGGTCCACTTCGGGCCCGCTGTAGTCGGCGACGTCGGCGATGACCAGCTCCCAGTTCTCGGGCACATCACCGAAGAACGTCGCCACGTTGCGTGACGCGTGCTCGGCGTGGTCGCCGCGCAGCTCGTAGGACACCACGCGCCCACCCGGTCCGACGGCACGCAGCAGTGAGAGCGTCAGCGCTCCCGAACCCGCACCCGCCTCCAGCACCCGCGCGCCGGGGAAGATGTCGCCCTCGTGCACGATCTGGGCGGCGTCCTTGGGGTAGATCACCTGTGCACCGCGCGGCATCGACATCACGTAGTCGACGAGCAGCGGCCGCAGCACCAGAAACGGGTCGCCGTTGGTGGACTTGACGACGCTGCCCTCGGGCAGGCCGATCACGGTGTCGTGAGCGATCGCGCCCCGGTGAGTATGAAACTCCCCACCCGGCGCCAGCACCATGGTGTAGTGCCGCCCCTTCGGGTCGGTGAGCTGCACGCGGTCACCGACGGCGAACGGACCCGTTCTTCGCACAGCTGTTCAGCCTGCCAGCAGACGCGCCGACGTGGATCCGCGGGGTTGTCGGAGAGCGGTCATAAGCTGCCTCCATGAGCGACCAGGAGGTTCGGGAGCCACGCCGGCCCGCCCTGTCGCCGTCGCGGGCCAGCGATTTCAAGCAGTGTCCGCTGCTTTACCGGTTCCGCGCCATCGACCGGCTCCCTGAGCCGCCGTCGACCGCGCAGCTGCGCGGATCGGTGGTACACGCAGCACTCGAGCAGCTGTATGCCCTGCCCGCGCCGGACCGGGTGCCCGAGACCGCGATGTCGTTGGTCGCACCCGCATGGGACCGCGTGGTGGCCGCTCAGCCTGATCTTGCCGACGACATCGAGCCCGCCGTGGCTGCCGAACTTCTGGAGGAGGCCAGGGCACTGCTGTCGGGCTACTACCGGCTCGAGGATCCGACAAGATTCGACCCGGAGTCGTGCGAACAGCGCGTCGAGGTAGAGCTTGCCGATGGCACGTTGTTGCGCGGCTTCGTGGACCGCATCGACGTGGCACCCACCGGTGAAATGCGGGTGGTCGACTACAAGACCGGCAAGGCGCCACCGGAGGCCCGCGCGCTGGCCGAGTTCAAGGCGATGTTCCAGATGAAGTTCTACGCGGTCGCACTGCTGCGGTCGCGCGGCGTGCTGCCCGCCCGACTGCGGTTGCTATATCTGGCCGACGGCCAGGTGCTGGACTACTCCCCCGATCTCGAAGAGCTGGAACGGTTCGAGAAGACGTTGATCGCGATCTGGCGGGCCATCCAATCCGCCGGGGCCACAGGCGATTTCCGGCCGCATCCGTCACGGCTGTGTGACTGGTGCGCCCATCACGCGCACTGCCCGGTGTTCGGAGGGACGCCGCCGCCGTATCCGGGTTGGCCGGACCGACCCTCCGAGGGAGGCGATGACGCGGTGCTGTACTCCTCGGAGCCAGCTGCGTGAGTGCATGTCACTACCGTCGGCTCGCCGCCGACGGGGAGTTCCAAGTGTTCGAGCCGACGGACTACACCCGCAGCAACTGGGACCCCGAAATCCAGCACGGTTCGCCGCCGCTGGCGTTGATGACCAAACTCATCGAGGAACTCGCGGGTGACACGCGATTGCGCATCGGCCGGGTGTCGATGGACATCCTCGGCGCGATTCCCGTTGCGCCGGTACGGGTTCGGGCCTGGGTGCAGCGCCCCGGCAGCCGCATCTCATTGCGGGCGGCCGAGATGCTGGCCGCCCGTCCCGGCGGTCCGGACCGTGCCGTAGCCCGCGCGTCGGCGTGGCTGCTGGCGACGAGCGACACTGCCGACGTCGCCACCGACCGCCATCCCCCGCAGGTGGAAGGCGACTCGGATCCGATGCCGCACAGCTGGGAGGGCGCGACGGGCTACCTGGAGGTCGTCAGCTGGCGCAGGCAGCGGACGCTCGACCAGGGCTCGCCTGTGGTCTGGATGAGTCCGCTCGCGCACCTGGTCGACGCCGAGGAGATGACGCCGACGCAACGCCTCGCATTGGTGGTTGACTGCGCCAACGGAGCCGGCGCGGCGATAGACCCCCGCCAATTCGTCTTCATGAACACCGACACGGCCATGCATCTACACCGCATCCCCGTCGGCAACGACTTCGCGCTGCGGGCTCGCGGCTCCATCGGACCAGACGGGATCGGTGTCACCACCGCCGAGATCTTCGATCAGCGGGGCTTCATCGGGGCGTGCGCGCAGACACTGCTGGTGCAACGGCGTGCCGAGATTATATAGGCTTGCGTCTATATAGACGTAATGCAATACTCGGGCCATGGACGTCTTCGAGGCGGTTGCCGAACCCAGCAGGCGAGCATTGCTCGACGCGCTCACCGGCGGTGAACGCACTGCGGGCGAGCTCGTCGCCACCCTGGCCGGCCTGACCCAGCCGACGGTCTCGAGGCACCTGCGGGTGCTCCGTGAGGTCGGGCTGGTCGAGGTGCGGCCCGACGCTCAGCGCCGCATCTATGCGCTGCGAGTCGACGGGCTGGTCGAGATCGACGAATGGATCGGGCGCTATCGGCGCTACTGGGCCGAGCATCTTGACGCCTTGGAACGTCATCTGAAATCCACCCAGGGGGACTCGAAATGACCGAACGCGAAGGACGACTCAGGGTCCAGGGCGACCGCGCTGTACTTACTTTCGAGCGACGGCTGCCGTATCCCGTCGAAGCGGTGTGGTCGGCGATCACCGACCCCGTCGAGCGTGCGCAGTGGTTCGGCGAGACGGCGATCGACGCCCGCGAGGGCGGTCTGATCGACATGGTGGCCACCGGTCCACCATTGCCCACCGAGAAGAAGCGGATGACCGGACGAATCCTGGTGTGGGATCCCCCGCGCGTCCTCGAGCACGAGTGGAAACAGGCCATCGTCGAAGACAGCGTCGTGCGCTACGAGTTGCAACCCGACGGAGAGGGCACCCTGCTTCGGTTCAGCCACCGCGGGCTCGGCGCCCGCAACGCATCGGGATTCCTGGCCGGCACCCACGCGTTCCTGGATCGACTCGAGGCCTACCTCGCCGGCGACGAGCTACCCGACTGGGTGACCCGGCGCCAGGAAATCGTTCAACTAATGGAGTCGAAATAACATGTCACACAACGGTTCACACATCGCCGCACCGGCTCTCGTCATCGCCTACCACTCGGGATTCGGCCACACAGCGGTATTGGCCGATGCCGTTGCCGCGGGCGCCAGAGATGCGGGTGCACATGTCACCGTCATCGCCGTCGAGAAACTCGCCGATGCGGACTGGGACGTCCTCGACGGCGCCGATGCCATCGTGTTCGGCAGCGCAACGTATATGGGCAATGTTTCGGCGGCCTTTCAGGCATTCGCCGAACAGACCGGGCGCCGGTGCATGAACGGCAGCTGGCGGGACAAGGTCGCGGCCGGCTTCACCAACTCCGGCGCCAAGAGCGGCGACAAGATGCATACCCTGACATCACTGGCGGTGTTCGCGGCTCAACACCACATGCATTGGGTCAGCCTGGGATTGGGCGCGGGCTGGAACAGCGCTGCGGGCAGCGAGGACGACCTCAACCGACTCGGTTTCTGGCTGGGCGCGGGCGCTCAGACCGATGTGGACGCCAGCCCGGACCAGGTGCACCCGTCCGATGTGCGGACCTGCCATCACCTCGGGCAGCGGGTCACGGCGGTGACACGGCAGCTCAACATCGGCCGAGCGGCTACTCCAGCGGCTTCATCTCCTGCAGCATCGTCGGCACCAACTCGCTGACCGTCGGGTGGATGTGCATCGTGCGGGAGATCGCGGTGTACGGATCCTTGGCGGTCATGATGTCGAGGATGGCGTGCACGACCTCGTCTCCCCCGACGCCGAGGATCGCCGTCCCCAGGATCTCCTTGGTCTCGGCGTCAACCACGACCTTCATGAAGCCCTGCGTCTCGCCCTTCTCCACGGCACGTCCGACTCTCGTCATCGGTCGCTTGCCCACCAATGCTTTTCGGCCCGACCTACGCACCTCGTCGACCGTCATACCGGCACGGCCCAGTGGCGGATCGATGTACAGCGCGTAGGTGGGTACCCGGTCGCTGATCCGGCGCGGGTCGTCGTCGAGAAGGTTGGCTGCCACGATCTCGAAGTCGTTGTACGAGGTATGGGTGAACGCGCCGCGGCCGTTGCAGTCCCCCATCGCCCAGATGTGCTCGACGTTGGTCCGGCACTGGTCGTCGACGAGAACGCTGCCACGAGCGTCGGTCTCCACGCCCGCGTTCTCCAGGCCCAGGTCGTCGGTATTCGGTCGACGTCCGATGGCGATGAGCAGGTGTGAGCCCGCGATCGGGTCAGCACCCTCGCGCGGAACCACCTCGAAACCGTTGTCGCGCTTACGAAACGAGATGGCATCGGCGTCGAGTTCGACCGCGATTCCCTCGTTCTCCAGGATGCCCTTGATGGTCGCCGAGACGTCTTCGTCCTCGCGTGAGGTCAGCCGCGGACCCTTTTCGATGACCGTGACCTGTGCGCCGAACCGCCGGTACATCTGGGCGAACTCGAGCGCGATGTAGCTGCCGCCGATGATGACGAGATGCTCTGGCAGCGTGTCCAGATCGAGGATTCCGACGTTGGTCATGTAGTCGATGTCGGACAGGCCCGGCATATCCGGCACCACCGCGCGGCCACCGACGTTCAAGAAGATCTTGTCGGCCTGCAGAACCTTGCCGTCGACCCGGATGGTGTGCGGATCTTCGAAGCGCGCATGGCCGCGGATCAGCGTGCAGTTGTCCATGCCCTCGAGCCAGGACTCGACGCCCTCCCGATCGTCGGTCATCACCTTGTCCTTGCGCGCCTTCACCTTTGTCATGTCCACCGTGACATCGCCGGTGCCGATCCCGTATTCGGCTCCGCGGCGGGCGGTTTGGGCGGCGTGGGCGCTGGCCACCAAGGTCTTGGTTGGGATGCACCCGGTGTTCACGCAGGTGCCGCCGACCAGTTTGCGCTCGATGACGGCGACCTTCTGACCGGCGGCGGTGAGTCGGCCTGCGAGTGGTGGTCCGGCTTGGCCGGCACCGATGATGATGGCGTCGAATTTGTGTGCTGCAGTTGCCATTCAGATGACCGCGGCGAGGGCAACGACCGCGAATCCGCCGATGATCGCGATGGCGTCTTCGACCAGTGCGACAGGCAGATCGTGGCCACCGGTGCCTGCGACCAGCCGCGTGCGGGCCTCGGCACCACTCAGGGTGCCGACGACGGCACCGATCAACGCGGCTCCGATGGCGCCGACGACGACCCATGGGGTCGGGCTCAGGACGGCACCGGTGGCGAGCACCGCGCCAGAGAAGCCGCCGGTCGCCAGTCTGGCCCCGAACTGCTGCGGTACCTTGCGGCTCGGTGTGCTCGGCAGCTGGTCGGTGACCAACTCACCAAGGGCCAGGATGGTGAGCACCGTGACCGTGATCGGATGCGCCATCCAGTGCGCCCATGTGCCGTCGAGGTTGAGCCAACCGAGAGCGCCCGCCCACGCCACCACCGCGGGAGCGGTCAGCGCGCGCAGACCGGCGACCACACCGATCAGCAGGGCGAACAGCAGAACCAGGAAATACGTCATGCGAACCTCCGGACCGGTGGAAACGACAACCGGACGCTAGCATGCAGACCCGCGCCTGGCCGGACGATCAGAAGCGGCAGAACCTGACGTCGGAGGCCAGAATTGCCTTGGCTCCGATGGCGGCCAGCTCGTCCATGATTACGTTGACGGTGCGGCGCGGCACCAATGCGCGCACCGCCACCCACGCGGGGTCGGCCAACGGAGCTATGGTCGGCGACTCGAGCCCCGGAGTGACGGCGGTGGCGGCATCCAGCACGGTTCGCGGACAGTCGTAGTCGAGCATCAGGTACTGCTGACCGAACACCACACCCTGCACGCGAGCCGCCAACTGGTCGCGGGCCGCGGCGTTGTCGTCGCCGGGGTCGAGGTTTTCGACCAGCACCGCCTCCGAATCGCACAGCGGCTCACCGAAGGCGACCAGGTCGTGCAGTCCCAGGGTGCGGCCAGAGCCGACGACATCCGCGATAGCGTCTGCCACGCCGAGCTGGACCGAGATCTCCACCGCGCCGTCGAGCCGAATGACGGTGGCATCAATTCCCTTAGCCGCCAAATCCTTTCGGACCAGGTTGGGAAATGCGGTGGCGATCCGCTTGCCCGCGAGGTCGCCGACGGTCCAGTCGAGGCCCGCGGGGGCGGCGTAACGGAAGGTCGACGAGCCGAAGCCGAGCGCGAGCCGCTCACGGACAGGTGCATCGGACTCGGCGGCCAGATCCCGCCCGGTGATGCCGAAGTCCAGCTGTCCGGACCCGACATAGATCGCGATGTCCTTGGGGCGCAGGAAGAAGAACTCGACATTGTTGGCGGGGTCGATGACCGTGAGGTCTTTCTGATCGGTGCGGCGTCGGTAGCCGGCTTCCGAGAGGATCTCGGAGGCGGGCTCACTCAGTGTTCCCTTGTTGGGCACCGCGACCCGGAGCATGCCGTTCACAGCTTTCGGTACACGTCGTCGAGGGATAGGCCGCGGGCGAGCATCAGCACCTGCGTCCAGTACAGCAACTGGCTGATCTCCTCGGCCAGCGCATCGTCGCCTTCGTGCTCGGCTGCCAGCCACACCTCGCCGGCCTCCTCGAGGATCTTCTTGCCCAGCCCGTGCACGCCGCCGTCCAGCGCGGCGACAGTGCCGCTTCCGTCCGGCCGTGTGCGCGCTTTGTCGCTGAGCTCAGCGAACAGCACGTCGAAGGTCTTCACGGCACGCGATTGTTCCACGTGCATGCCGCGCGGGTCACGCGGGTTTATGCGAGGGCCGGTCAGTGCGCCGCTGGCAGGCTTGTCTCGCCCTGCATGTCCTCCAGATGCTTGCCCTTGGTCTCCTTGACCCAGCGCCAGACGAACACGAAGGACAACACCGCGCAGACTGCGTAGAACCCGTAGGCGAGGGACAGCGAGATCTCGCCCAGCTTCGGGAACGTCGCGGTGATCAAGCAGTTGGCGAGCCACTGGGCGGCGGCGGCCAGGCCCAGCGCTGCGGCCCGGATGCGGTTCGGGAACATCTCGCCGAGCAGCACCCACACCACCGGACCCCAGGACATGCCGAATGCCACCACGAAGAGGTTGGCAGCGACCAGGGCGATAGGTCCTGCAGCGCCTTCCAGATGGGGCTGGCCGTCGACCACCGGGGCCGTGCCGAAGATCACCGCCATCGTGCCCAGCGTGACAGCCATGCCGGCCGAGCCGATCAGCAGCAGGGGTTTGCGGCCGACCTTGTCGATCAGCGCGATCGCGATCAGCGTGGTGGCGATGTTCGTCACCGACGTGATGACGGTGATGATGAACGACTGGCTCTCGTCGAAGCCGACGGCCTGCCACAGCACATTGGAGTAGTAGAAGATCACGTTGATGCCGACGAACTGCTGGAACACCGACAAGAAGACGCCGACCCAGACGATCCCGTAGAGCCCGCCGGTCGGCTTCCGCAGATCCGACCACGAAGGTGGCTTCTCGGACTTCAGTGATTCCTGGATCCGGGTGATAGTCAGCTCCAGATTCTTCTCCCCGAGCAGCATGCTCAGCACCCTGCGCGCCTCCGGAATCCGGAATGTGGCAACGAGATAGCGCGGCGATTCCGGAATCGTGAAAGCCAGCCCCCCGTACAGCAGTGCAGGCACCGCCATGATGATGAACATCCACCGCCAGGCCTCCGCGCCAAGCCACAGCTCCTCGCGCGACCCGCCGGCCAGGTGCGCCAGCAGAGCATCGACGGCCAGGGAAACGAAGATGCCGCTCACGATCGCCAGCTGCTGCAGCGAACCCAGCCGGCCACGGATACGCGGCGGCGAGGTCTCGGCGATGTAGGCGGGCGCGATCACCGACGCCACACCGACGCCGATGCCGCCGATGACCCGGAACAGACCGAACATCCAGATGTTGGCTGCCAGACCGGTGCCGAAGGCACTGATCAGGAAAAGCAACGCGGCGATCTTCATCACCGAGAGGCGGCCGATCTTGTCCGCCAGCCGGCCGGCGATCACCGCACCCAGCGCCGCGCCGATCAGCGCCGCCGCGACCGCGACTCCGGTCACGAATTTGCTGATCTGGAAGTGGTCTTCAACCGCCGATACGGCACCGTTGATGACCGCGCTGTCGTAGCCGAACAGCAGCCCGCCCAGGGCCGCTACCGAGGCGATGCGGACGACGCGGCCGCTGTGTTCGGATTCCTCGTAATCCAGTCCCGATGCAGAATCGCCGACGGGTCCGTGAGTCATGTGATGCCCTTCCGCAGCGTTGCGTGATGGAGGTCACATTCAATCACAGACCAGGGGTCAAGCGGTGCGTTCTCGGAACTGCGTAATCAGTTGCGAATAAATGCCGCGCAGGTCGTCGACATCGACTCGCGCCAGCGAAGAAACGTGCCGCCGATGACTACCGCCTGGCACCTCGACGTCGTTGGGTACCACCAACACCGGGCATCCGGCGCGTTCGGCCGCCGCCGTTCCGGTGACCGAGTCTTCGACGGCAAGGCACTCCTGTGGCGTCAGTCCCAGCAACGCTGCGGCCCGTAGGTACGGATCCGGCTCAGGTTTCCCGTTCGCCACCTCGTCACCGCACACCGTGGCTGAGAAGTAATGATTACCAATGCTTTTCAGCGCATGTTCCGTCAGCGCACGCTGCGTGTTGGTGACCAGCGCCATCGGGGTGCCTTCGGCGGCCAGCGCATCCAACAACTCCTTCGCGCCATCGCACCACGGCAGACCGCTGTCGAAGAGCGTCTCGGTGTAATCGTTGAGCCACCGGCTGGACTCGGCCATAGCGACCGGATCGAGTTCGAGACCGAGGTCGCTGTAGACGATCCGCATGGTGTTCTCGGCAACGCTGCCCACCATCGAAGCCCTGACCGCGGGCGTCAGCTCGCCGCCGAGCTCCTTGTACAGGGCCGCCAGCGAGATGTCCCATAGCTTTTTCGGAGTCGACGAGGGTGCCGTCCATGTCCCACAGGACAGCCTTCATGACGCATTCACCGCCGCCTCCAAACCCGCGGCCACAGCCCCGGATTCGGTGAGTGCGGGGTTTGCACTATCGGCATCGGCAAATCGAGAACCGAAATCGTTCGGCCGCATGGTGTTTCGGCTCGGTGAGCATGACGCCGTCACAGCTCAGTCCTCCGGGTTGTAGCCGAGGTTGGGGGCAAGCCAGCGCTCGGCCTCCTTCAGGGTCCAGCCCTTGCGCTTCGCGTAGTCGGCGACCTGGTCCTGGGAAATCCGGCCGACCACGAAGTACTGCGACTGCGGGTGCGAGAAGTACCAGCCGCTGACGGCGGCACCGGGCCACATCGCCATCGACTCGGTCAGCTCGATGCCGGTCCGCTCCTTGACGTCCATCAACTCCCAGAGCGTCGCCTTCTCGGTGTGCTCCGGGCAGGCCGGGTAGCCGGGGGCAGGCCGGATCCCCACGTACTTCTCCCCGATGAGCGCCTCGTTGTCCAGCTGCTCGTCAGGCTGGAATCCCCAGAACTCCTTGCGGACCCGTTGATGCATCCGTTCGGCGAACGCCTCCGCCAGCCGGTCGGCGAGCGACTCCAGCAGGATCGCGTTGTAGTCGTCGTTGGCTACCTTGAACTCCGCGATCTTGTCCTGGATGCCGAGCCCCGTGGTGACGGCGAACGCGCCGACGTAGTCAGCCAGACCGGTGTCCTTTGGCGCGATGAAGTCGCCGAGGCTCCGGTTCGGGATGCCGTCGCGGTGCTCACCCTGCTGGCGCAGGTTGTGCAGTTTGGTCAGCACCTCGGTACGGGTCTCGTCGGTATAGACCTCGAAGTCGTCGCCGACCGCGTTCGCCGGGAAGAATCCGATCACCCCGTTGGCAGTCAGCCACTGCTCCTTGATCAGGGTGTCGAGCATCTCCTGGGCGTCGTCATACAGCTTGCGGGCAGTCTCGCCCGACACCGGGTTGTTGAGGATGTCGGGGAACCTGCCCTTCATCTCCCAGGCGTTGAAGAACGGCTGCCAGTCGATGTACTCGCGCAGCTCGGCGACGTCGTAGTCGAGAAACTCCCGCACGCCCAAGCCCTGGGCGGGCACCGGCGGCGTGTAACCATCCCACTCGATCGGCGTCCGGTTCGCGCGGGCCTTCTGCAGCGTCAGCATCGGCCGCTCGCTCTTCTGGGCGTGCCGTTCACGAAGGGATGCGTAATCCTTCTCGGTGGCCTCCAGCAGGGCCGGGCGCTGCTTGTCGTCGAGGAGCGCAGCAGCGACCGGCACCGAGCGGGAAGCGTCCTTGACCCAGACCACCGGACCGCTCCTGCGCGGCGCCACCTTCACTGCCGTGTGGGCGCGCGAGGTGGTCGCGCCACCGATCAGCAGCGGGATCTCCAGCCCCTGACGCTCCATCTCGGCGGCGAAGTTGACCATCTCGTCCAGGGACGGGGTGATCAGGCCGGACAAGCCGATGATGTCGGCGTCGTGCTCTTTCGCCGCGTCCAGAATCTTCTGAGCGGGCACCATCACACCGAGGTCGATCACTTCAAAGTTGTTGCACTGCAGGACGACTCCGACGATGTTCTTGCCGATGTCGTGGACGTCGCCCTTGACCGTCGCCATGATGATCGTGCCGTTGGTGTCCTTACCTGCTGCGGCGCCGGACTCTTCCTTCTCCGCCTCGATGTACGGCAGCAGGTAGGCAACCGCCTTCTTCATCACACGGGCCGACTTCACGACCTGGGGCAGGAACATCTTGCCCGCGCCGAAGAGGTCACCGACGACGTTCATGCCGTCCATCAGCGGGCCCTCGATCACCTCGATCGGGCGACCACCTGCGGCCTCGATCTCGGCCCGCAACTCCTCGGTGTCGGCATCGACGTTGGCGTCGATCCCCTTGACCAGGGCGTGCGTGATCCGCTCGCGGATGGGGAGGCTGCGCCACTCGGCGGCCACCGGATCGTCGGCCTTCTCGGAACTGTTGAACCGCTCGGCGATCTCCAGGAGCCGCTCCGCCGCGTCCTCGCGACGGTTCAGGACGACGTCCTCGATCCGGTCCCGCAGCTCGGGGTCGATCGAGTCGTAGGGCACCAGTGCACCGGCGTTGACGATGCCCATGTCCAGGCCGGCCTTGATGGCGTGGAACAGGAACACGGCGTGGATCGCCTCGCGGACCGGGTTGTTGCCCCGGAACGAGAACGACACGTTCGAGATACCGCCGGAGATATGCACCCCGGGAAGGTTCTCCTTGATCCAGGCGCAGGCCTCGATGAAGTCGATCCCGTACGTCGCGTGCTCCTCGATACCGGTTGCCAGCGCAAAACAGTTCGGGTCGAAGATGATGTCCTCGGCGGGGAAGCCGACCTCTTCGGTCAAGATTCGGTAGGCGCGCCCGCAGATCTCCTTGCGGCGCTCCAGGTTGTCGGCCTGCCCCTGCTCGTCGAAGGCCATCACGACGACGGCGGCGCCGTACTTGCGGCACAGCCGTGCCTCACGGATGAACTTCTCCTCGCCCTCCTTCATGGAGATCGAGTTGACGATCGGCTTGCCCTGCACGTTCTTCAGGCCGGCCTCGATGACCTCCCACTTGGAGGAGTCGATCATCACCGGGACGCGGCTGATATCAGGCTCGGACGCGATCAGTTTCGTGAACCGGTCCATCGCGGCGACGCCGTCGATCATGCCCTCGTCCATGTTGATGTCGATCACCTGCGCACCGACCTCGACCTGCTGCAGGGCGACAGACAGGGCGGTGTCGTAGTCCTCGCCCTTGATCAGGTTGCGGAACCGGGCGGAGCCGGTGATGTTGGTGCGCTCACCGATGTTCACGAACAACGAGTCGTCGTTGATGTTGAGCGGCTCCAGGCCCGAGAGCCGGGTGGCCACCGGGATCTCGGGCAACTCGCGCTGCGGCACACCCTCGACGACCTTGGCGATCTCGGCGATGTGCGCCGGTGTCGTTCCGCAGCAACCACCGACCAGGTTGACCAGGCCGGCCTCGGCGAACTCTTTGATGTAGCCGGCCTGAGCCTCCGGGGACTCGTCGTACTCGCCGAAGGCGTTGGGCAGACCGGCGTTCGGATAGCAGGAGACGAAGGTGTCCGCGATCCGCGCCACCTCGGCGATGTAGGGCCTCATCTCAGGCGCGCCCAGCGCGCAGTTGAGGCCGACCGCGATCGGCTTGGCGTGCCTGATCGCGTTCCAGAACGCCTCGGTGACCTGACCGGACAACGTCCGCCCGGACGCATCGGTGATGGTGCCCGAGATGATCACCGGCCAGCGGCGTCCGCGTTCCTCGAACAGCGTCTCGAGAGCGAACACAGCCGCCTTGGAGTTCAGCGAATCGAAGATCGTCTCGACGATGAGGAGGTCGGCACCACCGTCGACCAGGCCGTTGGCGGCGTCGAGGTAGGCAGCGACCAGCTGATCGTAGGAGACGTTGCGGGCTCCGGGGTCGTTGACGTCCGGCGAGATCGACGCGGTCCGGGTCGTCGGGCCGAGGGCGCCTGCGACGTAGCGGGGCCGCTCCGGGGTGCTGAACTCGTCGGCGGCCTTGCGGGCCAGAGCAGCGCCTGCGTAATTCAGCTCGTAGGCCAGCTCGTGCATGTCGTAGTCCGACAGCGAGACCGCGTTCGCGTTGAACGTGTTGGTCTCCAGGATGTCGGCGCCCGCCTCGAGGTACTCGCGGTGGATCCCCTCGATGAGCTGCGGCTGGGTCAGGTTGAGTAGGTCGTTGTTGCCCTGAAGAGCGGTCGGCCACTCCGTGAACCGTTCGCCGCGGTAGCCGGCCTCGTCCGGGCGGTCCCGCTGGATCGCCGTGCCCATCGCGCCGTCGATCACCATGATCCGCTGGCGCAGAGCAGCCGTCAGTTCATCGATGCAGTCGGGGCGGATGTTCGGCTCCCCGATCGTTGGCTCAAGGGCGTTCACGTGCGTTCCTTCCATAACGGAAGGCGTCCTTTACTCCGTCGAGCGTGGCGGCTACCGGTAGCGACCCGGAACCGTTGCAACGCCTCTCGACCAGGAAAGTCTACGTCGTCACCCGATCGACGTCTGGACGCCCAGTTCATTGCACTTGAGCGACAGCTCGCGAACCTTATCGGCAGTGTCAGCCGCAATGTCGTGCCCCAGAGGTTAACCAGATTGCAGGCGAACGTATTTCGTATCGACCGCGCCCTCGAGGTTGTTGACGTCGTCGAGGGTCGGGTCATACGGATGGTCGCTCGCGCATGTCACATAAAACAGGGTAGTCGGTCTACCAAATTGGGCATCCGTCATAAGGCTCGCCGAGCCCGCGCAAGCCTTACGCTGGCGTAGTGACCCCGTCGGATGCGACCGGCCGCAAGCCTGCCGACCTGCCCGAACTCCGCAACACCATTGTGGTGGCGGCGTTCGAGGGCTGGAACGACGCAGGCGACGCAGCCAGCGACGCGCTGGAGCACCTGGACGCGATCTGGGAGGCCGAGCCGCTCGATCGAGATCGACGACGAGGCCTACTACGACTATCAGGTGAACCGGCCGGTGATCCGTCAGATCGACGGCGTCACCCGCGAGCTCGTGTGGCCGTCGATGCACATTTCGCACTGCCGTCCGCCCGGCTCGGACCGTGACATCGTGCTCATGCACGGTGTCGAGCCGAATATGAAGTGGCGCACATTCTGCGCCGAGCTGCTCGCCATCGCCGACAAGCTCAATGTCGACACCGTGGTCATCCTCGGCGCCCTGCTCGCGGACACGCCGCACACCCGCCCGGTGCCGGTGTCGGGCGCGGCCTACTCCCCCGACTCGGCGAAGTATTTCGGGCTGGAGGAGACCCGCTACGAGGGCCCGACCGGAATCGCAGGCGTGTTCCAGGACGCCTGCGTCGCGGCGGGCATTCCCGCGGTGACGTTCTGGGCCGCGGTACCGCACTATGTGTCGCAGCCGCCCAGCCCGAAGGCCACGGTGGCGCTGCTGCGCCGCGTCGAGGACGTCCTCGACATCGAGGTGCCGCTTGCCGACCTGCCGACGCAGGCCGAGGAGTGGGAGGAGGCGGTCAGCGAGATGACCGCAGAGGACGAGGAGATCGCCGAGTACGTCGCCTCCCTCGAGCAGCGCGGCGACGCCGAGGTGGACATGACCGAGGCGCTTGGCAAGATCGACGGCGACGCACTGGCCGCCGAGTTCGAGCGCTACCTGCGTCGCCGCGGTCCCGGCTTCCGGGGTTAGCCCGGAAGAACCAACACAGCCGGGGTTAGCCGGGAAGAACCAACACAGCCTGGGCTAGCCCGGAAGTACCAACACGGCAGGGGCTAGACCTTTTCGGGTTTCGGCGCCTTCCATGTGCCGTTGAGCGCATCCGGCTTCGGCCAATACAGCCGCAGCACCACCATGAAGGGCCCCTTCGGTGCGGGCAGCCAGTTCGCCGTTTCCTTGTCCCCCGCGGGCGACTCGGTCTGGATGTGCAGCGTGTAGCCGCCGTCGGTGTCCGGCACCAGGCTCGGCAACATCGGCGAGTTGATCAGCCATCGGTTGATCGGATTCGCAACCAGCAGGCTCTGCGGTAGCTCGTACATGGTCAACGACCAGAACGCATTGACCGGCGGGAGTTGATTGGGAGCGAAGTGAAACGTGTAGTTATTGGCCCCGGTCAATGGTGCGCCCGCGGAGTCATTGGCGAAGCTCGGGTAGAGCGCCTCGGCGGCAGTGTTGCCGTAGATGCCGAGCACCGCACCCGCCATCCGGTACAGGTAGTTTCCCTTCAAGTCTGCGTCGGTGCCGAAGAATTGCGCCGACCCCACTTCCCCGGTGTCGACCTTGTCCTTCTTGAATTGGTCGAATTCGGCCCAGGCATCGGCCATTCCGCCCACGATCGCCGACCGCATCTCCGGGGACAGCTTCTCGGCGTCGAAGTCCCCGTCGGGTCCGATCCCGATGGTCGCGAACTTGTCGCGAAGCGCTTTCTCGTTCGGCAGCGTCGGGGCAAACCGCATCGCGAAGTTCAGGATCTCGAAGAACTGCGGCGAGGTCTTCTGCTGCTCCGGTGTCAGCGGCGGAACGAAGTCGATGGCGGGTGCAGGCGCGGGCGCAGGCTGGCCCAGGAACGCCGATAGCGGCTGAACCTGGTAGCCCGCCTGCACCTTCTCGACAGCCTCGAGATCCGACGGGCCGAACAACTGGGTGCGGTACAACACGAACGCCAGGTCGGTGTCGGACCGGATGACGTCGTTGATGCCTTCGGGCTTGTCGCCCTTCCAGTTCGGCCCAGCCAGCAGGTACTTACCGCCCCCGTTGCCGGTGGTGCGGCTACCGACGTAGGCGAAGTTGTAGGTGTAGCCGTCGACGAACTGCAGCGAGTAATAGCGGTTCTGCTCGATGGGCGGGACGGTGAGCACCAGCGGTTGGGTACGCAGATCGGCTCCGACCGCCGAATAGGGGGTGTCGGAGTTCGGCGTCTGGATCGCCTTGTCCTCCGGCGTGTAAACCCTTGCGGTGTTGTGGATCTCGTTCCACCCACCCTTGTACTCGGGATTCTCGTTGTTGACGAAATAGTCGTACTGCACGCGGTAGTTGTCGACCATCGGGAAGCCGTATGTGTAGGCCTCCTTCGCGATCGCCCGGGCTTGGTCGGGCGTCATCGGGCGGGACTCGGCGGTGGCGACGACTTCTCGGGCTCCCCCGATTCCTTTCCGCTGCAGGCCGCCAACAAAGTGATGGCCGCTGCGAGGACGAGTAGCCGCTTCATCGCTTCTCCACCCGCCGGGTGCGAACGCTCGTCGAGCGACCAAGCGCCTCAACCTCGGCGTCCATCTTCGGCAAGAGTTCCGAGACGGCCTTCAACATTGTTGACTCGCCCAGACGCGTGGACAGCAGCGGCTTGAGCCAACGCAACAATGACACGTACTCGGGGCAGTAGACATGGCGTTTGCGGCCCTCGATGCCTTTGACGAAAGCCTTGCCACAGGCTTCGACTGACGTCGTCTTGCCGAGCGGACCCGGCAGCGCATGCAGCATCTTGCGAAAGCTCGGCAGATCCGACTTCGCCTCCGCCACCATCGGGGTGTCGATCCACAGCATGTGGGCAGATCCGACGTCGACCCCGTGATGGGCGACCTCGAGTCGCAGCGCGCTGGCGAAGTGTTCGATGCCGGCCTTCGCAGTGCTGTAGGGAGCCAGCCCCGCTAAGGCGGCGAATGCGGCTGCGGACGACACGATGAGCACGTAGCCGCGCCGGTCGATCACCGAGGGCAAGGCCGCCCGAACGGTGTTGAAAACGCCGACGATGTTGACGTCGACCAGTAAGCGAAATGCCTCTGGATCGACCTTAAGAACCGACCCATAGGTCGAGATGCCCGCATTCGCCATCACCATGTCGATGCCGCCGAACCGCTCGACGGCTTGCGATGCGGCGCCCTGCATGGCGTCCAGGTCGCGTACGTCCGCGAGCACAGTGAGCACATGTTCTGCGCCGAGCTCGGTGCCGATGTCATTCAGAGCGGCCTGGTCGACGTCGGTCAGCACCAGATTGGCGCCCTTGTCGTGCAGACGGCGCGCCACTTCCGCCCCCACCCCGCGAGCGCCGCCGGTGATCAGGACGACCTTCTGGTTAACCGCACTCATCAGTTCTCCCTTTCGTGGAGCGTTTAAAGTTCGACACCCAACAACGCGTCGACCGCGGCGGCCACCGTCCGCGGCGCATCTGTGTCGTGGCCGCCGTACTCGAGTGCGTCGGTGCTCCAACCATCCAGTGCGGCAATCGCTTTCGGGGTATCGAGATCATCGGCGAGGTATTGCCGCACACGCGCTATCACGTCGCGGGCGTCGGGTCCTGCGGACAGCTGGGTCGTGGTCCGCCACCGCTGCAGCCGGGCATTCGCATCCTGGAGCACCTCGTCACTCCACGTCCGGTCCGCGCGGTAGTGCCCGGCCAGCAGCCCGAGTCGGATCGCCGCGGGTTCGACGCCGTCGGCGCGCAGCCTCGACACCAGCACCAGGTTCCCGCGGCTCTTGCTCATCTTGTGCCCGTCCCAGCCGATCATCCCGGCGTGTACGTAGTGCCGGGCGAATCGGCGCTCGCCCGTGACGCATTCGGCGTGCGCGGCGGAGAATTCGTGGTGCGGGAAGATCAAGTCGCTGCCGCCAGCCTGGATGTCGAGGCCGGTGCCGATCCGGCTGAGCGCGATCGCCGCACACTCCACGTGCCACCCCGGCCTGCCCGGGCCGAACGGTGACGGCCAGCTGGGCTCCCCCGGCCGCTGCGCACTCCACAGCAGCGCATCGAGTTCGTCGCTCTTGCCTGCGCGGTCCGGGTCGCCGCCACGCTCAGCGAACAGCCGCATCATGGTGTCGCGGTCGTAGCCGGACTCGTAGCCGAACTGCGCGGTGGCGTCGGCGCGGTAGTACACGTCGGGATGTTCGGCGTCCTCGACGATGTAGGCAGCACCCGAGGCCACCATCTTCTCGACCAGCTCCACGACCTCGCCGATGGCCTCGGTGGCGGCGACATAGTGATGCGGCGGCAACACCCGCAGCGCCGCCATGTCCTCGGCGAACAACGCCGTCTCGCGATCGGCCAGCTCACGCCAGTCGACGCCGTCGCGGGCGGCCCGCTCGAACAGCGGATCGTCCACGTCGGTGATGTTCTGCACGTAGTTCACGTGGTGCCCAGTGTCCAGCCACAACCGGTGCACCAGATCGAAGGTCAGGTACGTAGCGGCGTGCCCGAGGTGGGTGGCGTCATACGGGGTGATGCCGCAGACGTACATGCTCGCGGTATCGCCCGCGGACACCGGTCGCACCTGCCGGTCAGCGGTGTCGTACAGCCGCAGCTGCGGGCCCCTGCCCGGCAGTACCGGTACGGTCGTCGCCCGCCACGAATGCATGCCTTCGACTCTAGGGGGCTCGGCCCGGCCTGCCCCTGATGGTCGACCGGATCTCGGTCAGCAGCACATCGGCCAGCTCGGCGCGGCACATCAACAGGTCGGGCAGATACGGGTCGCGGCGGTTGTAGATCAGCGGCGAGCCGTCGAGCCGCGACGCGTGTAACCCCGCGGCCCACATCACGCCCGCCGGGGCGGCCGAGTCCCATTCCCACTGCCCGCCGGCGTGCACGTAGGCGTCGACGTCGCCACTCACCACCGCCATCGCCTTGGCACCGGCCGACCCGATCCTGATGAGCTCGACGTCCATCTGCTCGCGCAGCCGCCATAGCACCGCCGGCGGACGACTGGCGCTCGCCGTGATCCGGATGGGGCCGTCGCCGCGGGGCGCGGGAGGGGTCACGGTGTCCGTCCGGTACACCTCGCCAAAGGCCGGCAGAGCGACCGCCGCGTCGGTGATGCCACCGTCGGGCCCGGCGCCGCCGGTGCCTGATGTCGCCGGCCCGCCGCCGCCGTTGCGCTGCCACAGCGCGATGTGCACCGCCCAGTCGTTACGGAGGGTGGAGAACTCCCAGGTTCCGTCAAGCGGGTCGACGATCCACACCCGGTCGGCGTGCACCCGCGACAGGTCGTCCACCGCCTCCTCGGACAACACGGCATCGTCGGGACGATCGCGCGTAAGGCCGTCCAGGATCAGCGTGTTCGCCCTCCTGTCGCCCGCGTCGCCGAGCTCGTATGGATCCCAGAACCCCTCCTCCTGGCGAACCTGGAGCAGCAGCTGACCGGCGTCGCGGGCCAGCTGAGCGGCCAGCGCTGCATCGGTCAGGCTCACCACAGCAGTATTGCCGAATAATGGCGTAGTGACCGATCGGGGCATCAAGACCGCGCAGGTCCAACCGCCGACGGTCAAAGTCGCAGACCTCACCGGCCCCGGCAGCTCCGCCGAGAAGTTCGGCGTCGGCGGCACCGACCTCGGTATCGCGGTGGCCCTGGCCGACGGGCGGACGGGGTTCATCTTCGGCGACACCTTCGACGAGTGCCAGGCGGGCGGCCCTGGCTGGCGCAGCCCGGTGATGCTGCGCTCGCACGACACCTCGTTGCGGCGGCTCAACGACGGCATCACGTTCCACGATGCGGTCGGCGGTGACTACGCCCGCCAGCTGTGGGAGTACACACACGACGGGCCACCGTGGAAGCGAGGCGGGTACTCGACGGTGCTGCCCGCCGACGCCATCACGATCGACGGGCGGCTCTATCTGTTCGGCATGGTCAACCGCGGGCTGCACAACGTGTTGTGGACCGAGATCAACTACAGCGACGACTGCGGTGACACGTGGCACGACGCCGGACCGGACGCGCGGCGGCTGGGCTCCCACAACGACGGGCACCAGCAGCTCATCACCTGGGAGCACGACCCTGACAGCGGCTGGGTGTTCGTCATCGCCAGCGCTTTCAACCGGCGCGAGAACGCCTATCTCTATCGGGTGCGGGCCGACGACCTGCTGGACCGCTCGGCATGGCATCCGTGGACCGACGGATGGTTCAGGAACGACCCGGTGCCGCTGCTCCCGCCCGCCACGACGGTCGGCGAGATGAGCCTGCGTCGCGTCGAAGACCGTTGGGTGTTCAGCTATTTCGAGTGCAACTCCGGAGCCATCCGGGTCAAGGTCCTCAACAGTCCGAGCGACGACATGGCCACCGCACCCACCACAACGCTGTTGCGCAACACGGCATGGGGTTCGCCGGTGTGCAGTCCACCGGACGGGTGCACCGCGGGCACGCTCAGCCAGCTCTACGGCGGCTATATCGTGCCCGGGTCGACGTTGCGCAACCTGCATCTGGTGGTCAGTCACTGGAACACCACCGACGGCTCGAACTGGCCCTACCGCGCGATGCAGTACCGGCACAACGCGACCGCCCGGCTTTAGCTCAGAATGCCGGCCACGGGATCGGCCGATGCCGGTCCGGCGACGGCATCACCGGATTGTCAAGCAGCGCAGCGGCTCTGCGGCGCAGCGCATCGACCTCGCGGGCGGTGATGTGCTCACGCAGCTGCTCGCCGAGCGCACCCCGCACGTCGTCGCGCAGCCGGGAGATCGTCTCGAGCGTCTCGTCGTCGACGGGCTTGCCGGCCCACCCCCACAGCACGGTGCGCAGCTTGTCCTCGACGTGCAGGCTCACGCCGTGATCGACGCCGTAAACGTGGCCGTCCAGACTGGACAATATGTGGCCGCCCTTGCGGTCGGCGTTGTTGATGAGCACGTCGAACACCGCCATCCTGCGCAGCCGGATGTCGTCGGCGTGCACCAGGGTCACCTCGTCGCCCGCGTAGTCGTAGGCGCGCAGCACCGGAAGGAACCCCGGCGGTATATGCCCCGCGGGCAGCAGGTCGATAAGGTCGGGCCCGGCCTCGGGATCCTCACCCACCTCGTCGCCGGGCTGGTCCACCCACAGCTGCAACATTCCGCTGCCCGCAGGCCCGTCACGAATGATGGTGTAGGGCACGATGTCCCAACCCAACGCCGCCGACACCACATACGCGGCGAGCTCCCTGCCCGCCAGGGTGCCGTCGGGAAAGTCCCACAGCGGTGCCTCACCGGCGATCGGCTTGTACACGCAGTGCACCGTCAGCTCGTCCAGATGCGCCTCACACAGGAACGTGGCGTTGCTCGCGGAGCGAATACGTCCGATGACGGTCAGTTCGCCGCGCCGCAACGCCTCGCAGTCGCTATGCGTCGGGTTCATCGTCGGGCTCGGCCAGGGTGCGCCGATAGCCGTTGGTGCGCACGCAGATGTGGCCCTCCGGATCGAGGGGCTCGTCGCACAGCGGGCACGGCGGTCGGCCCGCCGAGATGACCCGATTGGACCGGGTCGCGAACTGTCGCGCGGACTCCGGGGTGAGGAACACGCGCACGGCGTCAGGCCCGTCCTCGGCGTCGTCAAGCACGACCGACGCATCGAACTCTGTTTCAGACACCGCCAGCAGCTCGACCACGACGGTCTGCGCCTCGGAATCCCAGCCGAGGCCCATCGTGCCGACCCGGAACTCGGCGTCGACGGGTGTCACCAGCGGACTCAAGTCGTCGACGTCGGTTTCGGGCGGGACCGGCGTGCCGAACCGGCGGTTGATCTCCAGCAGCAGCGCCGCGATCCGCTCGGCGAGCACCGCGACCTGCTGCTTCTCCAGCACCACCGAGATGACGCGTTTCTCGTGCACGGCTTGCAGGTAGAAGGTCCGGTTGCCGGGCTGCCCGACGGTCCCGGCCACGAAACGGTCGGGTGTGCGGAAGACGTGGATTGCGCGGGCCATGGCCTCTCCAAAATACCGCGCTCAGTCGGTTGAGCCGCCCACCACCGCGTCGCTCGACGGCACATCTGCTGACTCACCTTCGGCGGGCTTGGTCGGTTTTGCGGTCAATCCCGAAGCCAGTTGGTCGCCTGTGTGGTTCACGTGAACCACGAAGGGCCGCAGCGCTGTGTATCTGATCACACTCATCGACGCCGGATCGGCGGTGATGCGCTGGAAGCTGTCGAGATGGGTGCCGAGCGCATCGGCCACCACCGCCTTGATCACGTCGCCGTGCGTGCAGGCCAACCACAACACGTCGCCGTCGTGGGCTTCCGCCAGCCGGCGGTCGTGCTCGCGAACCGCAGCCACCGCACGGGCCTGCACATGGGCCAGGCCTTCGCCGTCCGGGAACACCGCCGCGCTCGGCTGTTGCTGGACCACCGCCCACAGCGGCTCCTTGACCAGGTCGCCGATCTTGCGTCCGGTCCACTCGCCGTAGTCCACCTCGGAGATCCGCTCATCGACGACGGGTTCCAGCCCCAGCGCCGCGGCCAAGGGTTCGACGGTGTTGCGGCAGCGCAGCAACGGCGAGCACACGATGGCGCGGATCGGCAGCGACCCGATTCGGCCCACCAGCGCCTTGGCCTGCTCGTAGCCCTTCTCATCGAGGTCGACCCCGTCGGACCGCCCGGCAAGTGTCTGCGCCGTGTTGGACGTCGAGCGTCCGTGCCTCAGCAGGATGACTGTCACGTGGCCGCGACCACCCCTGTGCCGAGCAGGATCATCACCACCGCGCCGAGGACGACGCGGTAGCCGACGAACCAGTACATGCTGTGCCGCACCAGGAACCGCAGGAACCAGGCCACCGCCGCGAGGCCGACGACAAACGCGATCAGCGTGGCGACGAGTAGCTGCGCACCGCTGGCGCTCATTCCCTCGCCGACGGGATGAAACGCGTCGGGCAGTGAGAACAGCCCCGAGGCGAACACCGCCGGAATCGCCAGCAGGAAACCGAATCGGGCAGCCAGTTCGCGATCAAGCCCCAGGAACAGGCCCGCGCTGATCGTCGCGCCTGACCGCGACACCCCCGGCACCAGCGCAAGACACTGCGCCAGGCCGACGGTCACGCTGTCACGCCAAGTGAGTTGTTCGACGTGCCGGGTCTGCCGACCGAAATACTCGGCCGCGGCGATCACCGCGGAAAATACGACCAGGGCGGTCGCAATCACCCACAGATTCCTTACCCCCGTACGGATTTCGTCCTTGAACACCAGGCCCAGCAAGCCGATCGGGATCGTGCCGATGATGACGTACCAGCCCAGCCGGTAGTCGGCGTCACGGGCGGTGGCGCTGAACAGGCCGGCGAACCACGCCTTGACGATGCGCACGATATCGCGCGCGAAGTACACCAGCACCGCCACCTCGGTGCCGAGTTGCGTTACCGCAGTGAACGATGCGCCCGCGTCGTCGGCGAAGAACAGCCGCGAGGCGATCGCCAGATGTCCCGAGGAGGAAACCGGCAGAAACTCAGTGAGCCCCTGCAGAACAGAGAGAACGACAACCTGGAGCCATGACATCGCCGGGGTCTCGATCACGACGACGACCGTACCGTGGCCGTTCGTCAGCGCGCTGTGCGCGGCACCGGATGGGCGTCGGCGACCGCGTCACGCACCGCGGCGGCAAGGCTGCGTTCGTCGAATAGATCGATGTCGGCGGCCCTGCGGGTGGCGGTGGCAACCACGTCCTCGGCCTGCGGAACGGGTCCGGCCAGCCGCGGACGATAGATCTCGACGACCAGCACTTGGTGTTCGACGTGGAATGAGAAACTGCGGCCCTCGCTCAGCCGCCCGAATCCGCTGGCGTGCAGACCAGTCGAAATGTCCTCGATCGCAAACGCTGCTTCGGCTGAATCCCCATTCGCCGAGAGGCTCATGACCGAACCATACCGCTGCGGGCAGCGTGCCTACACTTGCTGTTCAACTCTCGTCCAGTTCGCACGCCCGAAAGTTACCCGTTGCCGACACGTGTCAAACATGCAGGTCAGATTGCATATTGTGGTGTGCTCCTCATCATCGCGTGCTACGTGACGGCGTGCACATCGAACTCTGCCGACGAACCACCGCCGACGATCGCGCCCGCCGAGGCCGCGGTGTCTCCCCCGGTGACCCGGCCACCCGCGGGAGTCGTGCGCCCGATGGCCGGTCACGCGACGTCCGTCGTGTTCGACGCGGCGACCGCGTCGTTGGTGGTGCTCGGCCCGGGGAAGGCCGACCAGGCGGTGGTCACCGTGATGTCCGCGAAGGGCCTGGCCCGCGCGGTGCCGCTGCCTGCCGATGCGACGGCGATGACCGGAGACAACCGTGGCCATGTCTACGCCTCCACGCGCGGTGGGTATTTCCGGGTCGACATCGCCGACGGGCGCGTCACCCGGGTGGAGGTCGACGGTCAAGGCAACACCGATTTCACGGCGATCGCCCACCGCGCCGACGGCAAGCTGGTGCTCGGCAGCGCCGACGGCGCGGTCTACACGTTGAGCTCCGACACCGCGGTCGGCGCGCAGCTGAAGATCTTCGCGCGCGTCGATGCACTTGTCACCCAAGGCAATACGGCCGTCGTGCTCGACCGCGGTCAGACCTCGGTGACCGAGGTCGATGCCACCGGCGCCAAGGCCGAACACGCGCTGCGGGCAGGAGAAGGAGCCACCACGCTGGCCGCCGATCCGGTCGGCCGGGTGCTGGTCGCCGACACCCGGGGTGACGGCCTGCTGGTGTTCGGCACCGATCCGCTGATGTTGCGCCAGCGCTACCCGGTGCACGACGCCCCCTACGGCCTTGCCGGGTCGTCGCGCCTGGTCTGGGTGTCACAAACAGGAACGAATACAGTTATTGGTTACGATCTGGCAACCGGCATACCCGTCGAGAAGGTGCGTTATCCAACCGTGCAGCAGCCGAACTCCCTGGCCTTCGACGAGGCGTCTGGCACTCTGTATGTGGTGTCGGCCTCCGGGGCAGGGGTGCAGGTGATCGCGGACGCGGGAGTGAGCCGGTGACCGCGGTTCAGCGTGGCCTCATGCCACCGGGCTGGGATGCCGATCTGTCAGACGAATACGAGTGGGTGCCGCTGCGGCTGCCCCCCGATTTGACCCGGATCAGCGCGTCCACCCGGCTGTCCATCGAGGCGGAGTACCGCGGCTGGGAACTCACCCGGGTCCGGCTCTACACCGACGGTAGTCGCCGAGTGCTGTTGCGCCGCAAGAAGTCCGCCGTCAACCGGGTGGGCATCGCCGACCAGCCGGCGATGTAGATGTACCGCGCCTTCCGGCGGGCGCTGTTTCTCGTCTCGCCTGAGCGCATCCACACGTGGATTTTCGCCCTGCTGCGGACCGGTACGGCACCGACATCTTCGCGACGTGCACTGACGAAGTGGCTGGCGCCTCGCGATCCCGTACTGGAGAGCACGGTGTTCGGTGTCGCGTTTCCGGGACCGCTCGGCCTGGCGGCGGGATTCGACAAGAACGGCGTCGGGTTGAGCACCTGGGGCGCGCTGGGCTTCGGGTACGCCGAGGTCGGCACCGTGACTGCGCAGGCACAGCCAGGCAACCCGGCGCCGAGGATGTTCCGGCTGCCCGACGACCGGGCGCTGCTCAACCGGATGGGGTTCAACAACCACGGCGCGGGCGAGCTCGCGCTTCGACTGGGCAGGCGCACCCCTGATGTGCCGATCGGCGTCAACATCGGGAAGACCAAGATCGTCCCGGTCGATGGTGCCGTCGACGACTACCGGACGAGCGCCCGGCTTGTCGGACCGCTGGCCGCGTACCTGGTGGTCAATGTCAGCTCGCCGAACACGCCGGGGCTGCGCGACCTGCAGGCGGTCGAGTCGCTGCGACCGATTCTGGTCGCGGTGCGGGAAGAGACCGACACGCCGGTCCTTGTCAAGATCGCGCCGGACCTGTCCGATTCCGATGTCGACGAGATCGCCGATCTGGCAGTCGAATTGGGACTGGCCGGCATCGTCGCAACCAACACCACCGTGTCCCGTGACGGCCTGGTCACTCCCGGAGTCGCGGAGCTGGGTGCCGGCGGAATTTCCGGGCCGCCGGTCGCGCGGCGGTCGGCTGAGGTGCTGCGCCGGTTGTACGGGCGGGTCGGCGACCGGCTGGTGCTGATCAGTGTCGGCGGCATCGAAACCGCCGACGATGCGTGGGACCGCATCACCGCGGGAGCCTCACTGTTGCAGGGCTACACCGGCTTCATCTACGGCGGCGGCCTGTGGGCCAAGCACATTCACGACGGCATCGCAGCCAAGCTGCATGAGGGCGGGTTCGCTTCGCTTGCCGATGCCGTGGGTTCAGCGGCGCGCTGACTAGTTCTGCTCGTAGGTGCCGTGGATGAGCGCCCTGGCGATCGCCTGCTGGAACAGGTTGAAACCCAAGTAAGCCGGCGTCGCGCCGTCGGGCAGATCGAGTTTCTCGACCCCGACGGCATGCACGGCGACGTAGTAGCGGTGCACCCCGTGGCCGGGCGGCGGCGCTGCGCCGATGAAGCGCTTCAGACCCGCATCATTGGCCAAAGTCAGCGCATCGCCAGGGAATCCGCTGCTGCTGCCGTCGCCCACACCTGCAGGCAGATCGGTGACCGTTGCGGGCAGGTTGGCCACGGCCCAGTGCCAGAAGCCCGATGCAGTCGGCGCGTCGGGGTCGTACACGGTCACGGCGAAGCTGCGGGTCTCCTCGGGAAATCCCGACCAGCTCAGCTGCGGCGAGATGTCCTCGCCGCCCGCGCCCATGATGCCGCTGACCTGCTCGTTGGACCATGCCTGACCGTCGGTGAACGACTCCGAGGTCAGCGTGAACGACGGCAGCTTCGGCAGGTGGTCATATGTGTTGTACGGAAAAGCCATGATTGTCCCTTTCGTGTGGTCAGCAGTGCAGCAGGAAGTGCTCGAGAACCTGGGCGCCGAACGTCAGCGCGTCAACGGGTACCCGTTCATCGACGCCGTGGAACAAGGCCGAGAAATCCAGGTCGGGCGGCAGCCGCAACGGGACAAACCCGAAACACCGAATTCCCAACCGCGCGAATGCCTTTGCATCCGTCCCGCCGGCGAGCATGTATGGCACGGTACGGGCCTCGGGGTCGGCGGCGAGGATCGCGCGGTTCATCGCGTCGAGCAATTCACCGTCGAAGCCGGTTTCGTACGACGGCAGGTCGACGATCCATTCCCGGGAGACGTCCGGGCCGATGAGCTCATCGACCTCCTGCTCGAACGCCGCGAGACGGCCGGGCAGCACACGGCAGTCGATCACGGCCTCCGCCGTGGCGGGGATGACATTGGCCTTGTATCCGGCCTTGAGCATGGTCGGATTGGCGGTGTCTCGGAGTGTCGCGGCGACGAGGCGGCCGATCGAGCCCAGCTTGGCGACCGCGCCGTCTAGATCCGGGGATTCGACGTCGAACGTATAGCCAGTCTCCTCCGCGACGGCCTGCAGGAACTGCTCGACGGATTCGGTCATCACGATCGGGAACTGATGGCGACCCAGCTTCGCCGTGGCCTCGGCGACCGCGGTGACGACGTTGTCGTCGTGGATCAGCATCCCGTGTCCGGCGCGGCCGCGCGCGGTCAGCCGCATCCACCGCATGGCCTTCTCCGCCGTTTGGATGAGGTAGAGCCGACGTTCACCGCCCTCGCGGCGCGGCACCGTCAACGTGAAGCCGCCGACCTCGCCGATCGCCTCGGTCACTCCCTCAAACAGGTCGGGCCGATTGTCCACCAACCACTGGCAGCCGTACTTGCCGCCGGCCTCCTCGTCGGACAGAAACGCGAACACCAGGTCGCGCGGTGGGACGATGCCAGTCCGTTTGAAGTGCCGGGCGACCGCGATCATCATGCCGACCATGTCCTTCATGTCGATGGCGCCGCGGCCCCAGACGTAGCCGTCCTCGAGTGCACCGGAGAACGGGTGCACACTCCAGTCCGACGCCTCCGCAGGCACCACGTCGAGGTGTCCATGCAGCATCAGGGCCCCGCGTGAGGAGTCGGCGCCCTTCAGGCGGGTGAACACGTTGGCCCGGCCCGGTGCTCCTGCCTCGATGTACTCGGTCTCGAAGCCGACCTCTTCCAGCTGTTCGGCCACCCAGCGGGCACACTCGGCCTCGCCCTTGGTGGTGGCGAGATCCCCGGTGTTGGAGGTGTCGAACCGAATCAGCGCACGGACGAGATCGACCACCTCATCGACCGCGTTCGGAGGTTGGCTCACAGTCACCTTGTCTACCACCAGCACCGCTGGCGGGTTTGAGCCTGGGCTTGTCGATCCGATAGCCTTAGCTGCTCCCAGCGCTTTGTTCGGGGCAATGTCCGAGTGGCGGAATGGCAGACGCGCTAGCTTGAGGTGCTAGTGCCCTATTAATGGGCGTGGGGGTTCAAGTCCCCCCTCGGACACCCAACAGACAGACACATCACCGCAGCTAGACAGCAGTTCTTCTGCGCTTGCGGCGACGGTCGGCAGGTGCCTTGGACACGCTTTGGACACTATCCGCGATCTTCGCGTCGAGACTGACGGCCACCGCATCAAGGTCGCTGTCGAACAGATCCGCGTAGATCTTCAACGTGACACTGGGATCTTTGTGGCCGAGCATCCGCGACACCGCTAGGACATTCGCGCCCGCTGAGATCGCCAACGACGCCGCGGTGTGCCGCAGATCGTGCGGCGTGATCGTCTGCACCTGCCCGCGCTCAACCGCCCGATTGAACCACCCCGTTGAGTCATAGCTCGGACGCTTCAGATACCCGCCGCCCCGCGCTGGAAACAGCAGATCGTTCGCCGAGCGGTCCTCGCACCGCGCCGCCAGCCGTGACAGCACCGACGCCGCTACCGGCACCGTCCGATTCACCAGCGACCGGGTCGCGGTGCGGGCCACTCTTCGGGTGGGCTTCGGCTTCCCCAACCCCGCTGCCATCGTCAAGATTGCGACCACCTAGGCCATGACCATGACAACGCGCAAGCGCCCTCAAAGCAAAAGGGCCGCAGCCGAACCCGTCACTGTGACGGTTGTCGAACCGCACCTCGTGTTTCACGACGGAGAACAGCGCGGCGGCACACTCACCGACGTGCCCGCCGACACCGCCGAGTACTGGGAACGGCACGGCTGGGTCACCCTCGTTGACGACAAACCCGCCGCCAAGCCGAAGGCAGAACCCAAACCGACCGGCGACAAGTAGGTCAGCGGCGGCCAGGGCGTCAACCCGGTGATTATCTCCTTTCGGCCGGCAAGCACCGCCACGACAGCTCCCCTGATACAGGAGCCGAGCGTGTAGCTGCGCCCCGGCCGCCGCACCACAAACCCCAAGAGAGCACACATGCCCAAGGCACCGAGGCTGTGTCCACACTATGGATGCACCACACTCATCCGGCACACCGCCTACTGCGACGAACACACCACCAAAGCATGGGCAGGCAGACGCACACGAAGCAGCGGCGTCACCAACACCGCAGCATGGAAGAAACTCCGCCGCCAAGTCCTCGAACGCGACCGCTATCAGTGCCAAGTCCGCGGCCCAGCGTGCACTGGCCATGCAACGCAGGTCGACCACATCATCAACGTGGCCAACGGAGGCGCCGAACTCGACTCCAACAACTGCCAAGCGATCTGCGCACCCTGCAACGCACGCAAAGCCAGCGCGGAGGGAGCAGCAGCACGGCGCTCACGTCCGAACCCGGCCCGCTACCCGCGCGAGAAACACCCAGGATTGCGCTGATGCACCGTCACTTTCAGCGGTTTTTCAGCGGTCGGAGCGTACAACCCCATTTAGGTCGGGACCTTGTAACGCAGGACTGTCTCGCCGGGGGGCGAAGCAGCGCAGGACCTGAACGGAGTGGAAGAAATGCAAAACCGACAGCTCAAGTGGCAAGCCGCCGCGATAGCGGCGAGCGGCATCGTCACCGTAGGCGCACTGGCAGCCGCCGCCATAGGCCAAGAACATATAGTGACCGCCTCGGGCGACATGTCGATCGGGCAGACCACCACCTCCACGACACCAGGAGCACCGCCCGCGGTTGCCAAGCCGGTCATGACAGCACAGCGACCCAAAGGTTTCTAATAGCCACGCGAACCGCACCCAAGACCAGGGGGCAGGGGCCCGGTGGCGGGGTCGTGTTCTGCCGAATAGGCACTGTGGCCCGGGGTCTGAGAACGCATTTCCGCAGAGTTCGGGGGGTGTCCTGATGGCGGCTAGGAGCCCTGAGGCGCGGAAAGTGTTGCGTGAGTTGACTAAAGAGCTTGCGTCGTCGGGTACGCGGCAGGGTCAGAGCCTGGTGTGGAGTGCTTCTGAGGCCACAATTTTGGGGCAGATCGCGTCGATTTTGGACCGAAAACACGACTTTCTGGCGGCCTATGCGGCTGCTGATGAGGTGAAGGTGCGGTTGAAGATCAGCGCGGAGGTGCGGCTGCTGGAGCAGGCGGTCGCCCGGTTGGTGCAGCAGGTGAAGACGGATGTGGCGCAGCCGGAGTCGCGGACGACGGTGAAGGCGCGGCGTGCGGCTAATCGGCGGTGGGAGCGTGACTCAAATGCCGCGGGTTGACGGTGGCGCTGTGTCGGGCGGGGTGTTGCGGGTGGCGGGTGTGTATCGGTCGCTGCTCGAGAAGGAGCGGGAGCAGCACGCCCGGTTCGGCAAGATCCACGCGGTTGATTCTGGGCAGGGTGAGCCGGCGGTTGTGTTTCGGCGGCCGCGGCATCTGCTTGATGCGTTGGAGGCTGGCGAGCCGGTGACGGTGCCTTTCTGGCGTCTCGGTGGGCACGGTTCTGTGAAGGTGCCGGTGCCGCGTGAGTTGCGGTGTTGGCCGAATCGGTTTGTGGTGTCGCGGGATGACACTGTGCGGCTCGCTCCGGACAGGTGTTCGTTTTTGAACACCTGAGCCAATGAGCCGAAGGCTGACCTTAAATTGGTTCAGCTGAACCAATTGCAGACGGGCAGCGCGTACGGGCTTCGCTGATGATGCCTAGGTGAGTCGGTCAGCGGTGGCGAACTGCCACACATCGAAGTGCTGCCGAGACTCGGGTGGGCTATTCATTTCGGACCTCTGTTCCCGAATGGATAACCAACGGCTGATGGTGGCCCGTCACCCCTCGGAAGGATGACGGGCCGACTGTGTTGGAGCGAGGTCAGACGCGTTGCGGTGCCGTTTGGCTCCCTTCGCCCGCGAAACCGGCTCCGTATGTGCCTCGCGGGTCACCGGCTAGCACCCACGCATGCTGTTGGTCGGCGCGCGCCACAATCGCAGCGAACCTGCGCCGCTCCGCGGCCACCGCGGCTTGGTGGCGAGCCCACACTTCCGGCGCGTGTTTCCACGCCGCGACGGCGGCCACCACGAGCGCGATGAGCCACCAATACTTGAGCACGAACCCGACCAGCAGCAGTGTGCCAACCAACTGTGCGACAGTCCTCATGGCAGGAGGCTAGGACCGGTCACCGACATCGTGCTGCTCGCTCGACGCGGCCCACCGATCAAACCTCCGTCGGCCGTGGACACTCTTTGGACACAAAATTGCGACAAACCCCGTTAACTACGGTTAATTACAGTCATGTGTTTCTGCTGCTAGACCGATTCTCAAGCCTCTGACCAGGTAGCTCTGTGGGGGTTCAAGTCCCCCCTCGGACACCAGCTCAGTGCTACGACGGCCGGGTAAGTAAATCTACGGCGCTTCTCCGGGTCAGTAGACGTCGCGCACATAGCGCTTTTCCGCCACCAGCTCCCGCTTGTAGTGATGCGCGGCTTCTTCGGACATCTTGCCGTGGGTCTTGATGATGGACGTCAAGGCGGTGTCGACGTCGCGGGCCATCCGGGAAGCGTCACCGCACACATAGAACCTCGCGCCCTCCTCCAGCCAGCGCCACAGGTCCGCGCCGTAGTCGAGCATCTTGTGCTGGACGTACACGCGGTCGGCCTGGTCACGCGAGAACGCCAGATCGAGCCGGTTGAGGAAGCCGCCGGAAACCATCGACTCGAGCTCGTCGCGGTAGTAGTAGTTGTCGCTGCGGTGCTGATCGCCGAAGAACAGCCAATTGCGCCCGCTGTGGCCGAGAGCGCGGCGCTCCTGCAGGAAGCCCCGGAACGGCGCGATGCCGGTGCCCGGCCCCACCATGATCATCGGCGTGTCTGCGTCATTCGGCGGCCGGAAGTGCGGCGATCGCTGCAGGAACACGGGCACGGGCGCGTTGGCGCGGTCGGCCAGAAACGTCGAGCACACGCCGCCGCGCTGCCCGCCGCGGCGTGCCCGGTAGCGCACCACGGACACAGTCAGCTGTACCTCGCGGCGGGCTGACCAGCGGGCTCGATGAGATCGAGTACTTACGGGGCGTCAGCCTCGGCCAGCACCGGCTTGGGACATTCCAACAGCAACTGCTGGGACACGCTGCCCAAGAGCAGCTTGCCGACCGGATTGCGATGCCGGATGCCAGCTCGTATGCCACCCCGCACTCCGCAAGGTCTTCCTCGATGCTGCGGACCTCGCCCGCCTGACGATCATGTCTGCTCCTCACGCGAGCGTTCGTCGGTCATGCCTGCGCCTTCTCCCTCTGATCCTTGTCGTCCTCGACGATCAGGAGCGTTTCCTCGTTGCGGTGCATGAGTTTCAGCACCAGCGGCATCAGCAGCAGCACCGCCATCAGTACGTACACCACGATCGCGACGGGCTCGGTGAACAAGCCGGTCCAGTCGCCGCCGGCCAGCTGTAGCGATTGGCGCAGCTGACGTTCGATCCTCGGCCCGAGGATGACGCCGATGATCAGCGGCAGCACCGGCAACCCGAACCGCCGCATCATCAGGCCGAGCAAGCCGAACACCAACAGCAGCGCAAGATCGACCGCTTGCACGTTCACTGCGAGCGCGCCCAGCGCCGCGAAGAACAGGATGCCCGCGTACAGGTATGGCCGTGGGGTGCGCAGCAGCTTGGCCCATATCGGCGCCAACGGCAGGTTCAGCACCAGAAGCAACAGGTTGCCGATGAACAGGCTCGCGATCAGGGTCCAGATCAGCAGCGGTTCCTTCTCGAAAAGCGTAGGGCCGGGCTGAATGCCGTAGGACACGAATGCCGTCAGCATTACCGCTGCGGTGGCGTTGGTCGGCAGGCCGAGCGAGAGCATCGGCACCAAAGTGCCTGCGGCCGATGCATTATTGGCCGCTTCAGGTCCGGCGACGCCTTCGATCGCGCCATTGCCGAACTCGTCCTTGTGCTTCGACAACCGCTTCTCGGTGATATACGACAAGAATGTCGGAAGCTCGGCGCCCCCGGCGGGCAGTGCTCCGAACGGGAATCCGAATGCGGTGCCGCGCAGCCACGGCTTCCACGACCGTCGCCAGTCGTCGCGCCCCATCCACGGCCGACCGACCGGGATGATGTCGGCGGGGCGGCGTCGCAGATGCGCAGCCACCCAAAGCGCCTCTCCTACTGCGAAGATCGCGACCGCGATCACGACGATGTCGATTCCGTCGGACAGCTGCGGCAGGCCGAATGTCGCCCGTGGCTGACCCGTCAGGAAATCGATGCCGACGACGCCGATTCCGAGGCCGAGGAACAGCGAGATCGCGCCGCGCATCTTGGAGGCGCCGAGCACCGCGGTGACGGCTACGAGTGCAAACAGCATGATCGCGAGGTATGACGGGGCGCCCAGTGTCACCGCGAACCTCGAGATCGCCGGTGCGAAGGCGGCCAGAAGGATGGTGCCGATGGTGCCCGCGACGAAGGATCCGATCGCGGCGGTGGCCAGTGCCTGGGCGGCACGCCCCGCTTTGGCCATCTTGTTGCCCTCGATCGCGGTGATCACCGACGAGGACTCGCCTGGGGTGTTCAACAGGATCGACGTGGTCGAACCGCCGTACATTCCGCCATAGAAGATGCCCGCGAACATGATGAACGCCGCGCTCGGGCTGACGTTGTACGTGATGGGCAGCAGCAGCGCCACCGTCATCGCCGGGCCGATACCCGGCAGCACGCCGACCGCCGTACCCAGCAGCACGCCGATCACCGCATAGAGCAGGTTCATCGGGGTGGCGGCCTGTTCAAACCCCTGAATCAACCAGTCGAGATTGTTCATGTCACAAAATCCCGTCCAGAATGCCTGCGGGCAGCGGGATTCCGAGCCCGGAATAGAACGCGTAGAAGCTGCCGACCGCGAGCACCGCCCCGATGACGATGTTGCGGATGTAGTGATGGCTGCCGAGGATCGTTGCCGCGCCGGCGAACAGGAGCGTGCCGGTTATCGCCCATCCCAGCGGGTTGACGAGCAGGATCACCGCGACGAACAGGCCGACGAGCAGCCCGACCGTGCGCCAGTCTCCCGGCATGTTCGGGTCGACGTCCTCCCCCGCGTCGGCCTCGCCGACCGACCCGCGGGGTATCGCGATAGCCAGAATGACTGCCAGCACGACGAGGATGACGCCGATGACGATCGGGAACATCTTGGGCCCAACGGGATCCACCTTGGCGAAGCCCGCATCCAGGGTCACGGCGTCGTAGATCAGGAAGGCACCTACCGCCACCTGCACGACGCAGACCAGGTATTGCGCCTTGTCGACCGTCTTCGTTACGGCGTCTTCCTGTGGCTCTTCGGTGGTGGTCATATCAGCCCCAAGTCGGTGAGCGTCGACGAGACGCGGTTGTCCTGGTCCTTGAGGAACTGTTCGAACTGCGCACCGGTCATGAACGCGTCGGTCCAGCCGTTCTTCACCAGCGCCTCCTTCCATTGCTGGGAGCCGTGCAACTCCTCGAGCACCTTCACCATCGCCTGTTTGGCACCGTCCGAAATGCCAGGCGGTGCAAGGACTCCGCGCCAGTTCGCGAACGTCATGTTGATTCCCGACTCCTTGAGCGTCGGGGCATCGAGACCCTCGACCCGCTCATCGCTCGACACCGCGAGCACGCGCAGTTGGCCGGCCTCGATCTGGTCGATGAGCTCCCCCGGACTCGAGGTGCCGACCGTGATCTTCTTGCCGAGCAGTGCGGTCAGCAGGTCACCGCCGCCGTCATAGGTGACGAAGTTGACGGACTTCGGGTCGACGCCGACGGCGCGCGCGACCTCCATCGGGAAGAGGTGGTCGGGGCCGCCGGGCGACGAGCCGCCGCCGATGGTCACCTTGGCGGGATCGGCCTTCCACGCCTTGACGAAGTCCTGCACCGTTTTGAACGGCGAGTCGGCGGGCACGAAGATGGCGCCGGGATCTTCGATCAGCTTGGCGAGCGCTGTCGCATCGGACGCCTTGATCTTGGATCCGTTGGTGTAGGTGGCGCCGACGACGCCGAGCCCCATCGTCATCATGAGGTCGTCGTTGCCTTTTTCGTTCATCAGCCGTGCCATCGCGACGGTGCCGCCCGCGCCGATGACGTTGAAGACCTCGACCCGACCGGTGATGTCGTCGTCTTCCATGATCTTTACCGCGGTGCGGGCGGTGAGGTCGTAGCCGCCGCCAGGGCTGTTGGGCACCATCATCCGCAGTCGATGCAATCCGGTTTCCTGGTCACCGCGCGTGACACCGCAGGCCGACAGCAGCAGAGCCGCGATCACCGCGACAATCAACACGCACCGTTTTCGGGTCGTCTTCACGTCCACCCCACTCACTGTCAGTTGTGATGCTCAGCAATACTGGACCCCGGTAGTGACCCACGTCACTGATTAGGACGCAAAGGAAGTAGTGGTCATTAAGTACATGACCTGGTCGCGAAGCCTGGCCGGCCAGTTCCTGATATTTCAGCTGCTGGTCGTCGTCGTGGTGTTGTTCGCGGTCGCCGCGGTCTCGGTGGCCCAGTCGACGCGCGAGTTCCGCGAGGTGCGCGGAGCGCGGATGATCGCGGTCGCCGAGAACATGGCGTCCACGCCCGTCGTCCGGGACCGCTTCGCCGACCCGTTCGCCTCGAAAGTCCTCGCACCGGAAGTCGACCGAGCAGTGGCGCTGTCGGGTGCCGGGCTGGCAGAGATCCTCGCGCCCGACGGCACGATCTGGGTGTCGTCGGACCCTTCGCGGGTCCGGTCGCGGATGGACTTGGGGCCCAGCCGTGCCGACGAGGGCCGGGCATGGTTCGGCGACGACGACGTCGACGGCGTGCACAGCCTCGTCGGCCAGGTGCCGATCCTGTCGACGGACGGCGACGTGCTGGCGGTCGCGTCCGTGAGTGAACCATATCCGTCGGTGTGGCAGTTGCTCAGCGGTGCAGGCGAGCGGCTGTTGTTCTATCTCGGCCTCGGAGCGGCGCTGGGACTGCTTGCGTCCTGGCTGCTGTCGCGGCGCATCAAACGGCACACCCGCGGGTTGGAGGTCGCCGAGATATCCGGCCTTGCCGATCATCGGGAAGCCTTGCTGCACAGCATCCGTGAGGGTGTGGTCGCGGTGAACAACGAGGGCGATATCACGCTGCTGAACGACAGCGCGCAGGAGTTGCTCGGCGTAACGGGTGCCGCCGTCGGGCGCCGGGTGGACAGTGTCGGGCTCGAGCCCGCGGTCGTCGACTTCCTGTTGTCCGGCGAGGACGGGCGCGACGTCGTGATCGCCACCCGCACTCGGGTTCTGGCGCTCAACCGGCGGGCGGCGACAAGTCAGGGTCAGGTGATCGGGACAGTGACGACGATGCGCGACAGCACCGAGTTGGCGGCCCTGCAGGGCCAGCTGTCGTCACACAAGAGCGTCACCGACACGCTGCGCGCGCAGACCCACGAGTTCGCCAACCAGCTACACACCATCTCCGGTCTCGTTCAGCTCGGCGAGTACGACTCCGTGCGCGACCTCGTCGGCACACTCACCCGGCGCCGCGCAGAGATCAACGAAGCGGTGACCCGGCGGATAATCGACCCGGCGGTCGCGGCCCTGCTGATCGCGAAGACCTCGCTGGCCGCCGAAAGCGGGGTGTCACTGCAGATTGCGCCCGAGTCGGACTTGACCGCGCTGCCACCGGCGCTGGCTACCGACGTGATCACGTTGCTGGGCAACCTGATCGACAACGCCGTCGACGTGTCGGTGGGATCGGAGCCGGCCCGGGTGATGGTGCATATCGACGATCACGACGGGCTGACGATCTCGGTCGCCGACTCCGGACCCGGTGTGCCCGAACATCTTCGGGAAGAAATCTTCGCCCGCGGTGTCACCTCGAAGCCAGATGCGCCCGGTGGCCGGGGAATCGGATTGGCATTGGTCAGACTGGTCACCGCCCAGCACGGCGGCACCGTCGCGGTCGGTGACGGTCCGGTCGGTGGTGCGCTGTTCACGGTGCGGCTGCCGCACAGCCGGTCCGCGGTGACGACCGAACAGGCTGCGCATGCGTGACGTGCTCGTCGTCGACGACGACTTCATGGTGGCCGAGATCCACCGCAGGTTCATCGAGCAGGTGGACGGCTTTCGTGCGGTCGGTGTCGCCCGCACCGGTGCCGAAGCCCTTTCTGCCGCACGCGAACTGAGGCCGCAGCTGATCCTGCTCGACGTCTACCTGCCGGACATGACCGGTCTCGAGGTGCTGCAGCGGCTGCGATCCGACGGCGACCGGGTCGGCGTCATCATGATCACCGCCGCGCGCGAACTCGACACCGTCAGCGGTGCGCTCGACGGTGGTGCGGCCGACTACCTGATCAAGCCGTTCGAGTTCGACCAGTTCAAGGCCAAGCTGGAGGCGTTCGCGACCCGCACCGACGCGCTGGAATCTGCTGAGGGCGTCGACCAGTCGCTGATCGACTCTCTTTTCGGCGGCCCGGGTGCCACGTCGGTGCAGGAGGTGCTCCCCAAGGGCCTCGGCGCCGAGACCGGTCGCCTCGTGCTCGATGCGGTCCGAGAGTCCGGCGAAGTCTCCGCGGCGGAATGTGCTGAGCAAGTGGGAATCTCACGAGTCAGTGCCCGCCGCTACCTCGAGCACTATCTCGGCACTGGAGTCTTGGAGATCCGGCTGCAATACGGCGTCGGCCGACCGGAGCGACGCTATCGCGTTCTGAGGTGACGCCGGTGTCGAGATTGAAGATACGCAGAGAAAGTGTGAGCCTGCGTAATCTCAATCTCGGCGATCAGCCGTGCTTCGCCGCCTCCTGGGCCAGCGCGACCCGCGAGGTGATCCCGAGCTTGGCGTACACGTGGGTCAGGTGCGTCTGCACCGTGCGATGGGACACAAAGAGCCGTGTAGCGATGTCCTTGTTGCCCAATCCCTCAGTGACGAGCCGGACGACGTCGAGCTCTGTCGGCGTCAACGATCCCCAGCCGGTCGACGGTCTCTTGCGCTCCCCGCGACCGCGTTGTGCATACGCGATCGCTTCCTCGAGTGACAGCGCCGCCCCCTCAGCCCACGCGGTCTTGAAGTCGTCCTCTTCCATCCCATCGCGCACTGTCGCGAACGTTGTTACGTACATGGTTTCGTAGATCGGGAACCGGACCATGCCGCCCATTCGCTCCCGAATCGCTTCTGCCGCACCGCCAAACCGCGCCGCTTCACGATGACCGCCGACCGCAGAGGCCGCTTCCGCGAGGATCTCCAACGCCTCGGGAACGACTTGATAGGCCTGGACCTCAGCGGCGCACGAAAGCGCGTCGTGAGCGTCACATTCAGCCTGCGCCACTTCACCCTGCGCCATCGCAACATGACCGCGGGTCGTCAACGCCTTCGCCCGATGCCAGCCCATCATCGGCGCGATCGCATCATCGGCAAACCGTCTCGCGGACGTGAGGTCTCCGCGGACAAGCGCGAGCTCCACAGTCGGCATCACGTTCGCGATCGCCAATTCGGGCTGGGTCATAACCCGCTGCCACGCAGCGTCGGTTGCGTCCGCCGCCTCTGCCAAGTCACCCGCCGCGAGAGCCGCCTGGGCCAACGGCGCCAGCGCCCACAGCTCCACGTAGGAGCCCAGCCCAGAGGCCGCCTCGACGGCTTCACGCGCGAGATTACGAGCGTTGGCTATATGGCCCAGCGCTAGCATCGCGTGCGCGAGGGCGATACGGACGAGCAACCCGTGGAACACATCCGCGGACCTGTCCGCCTCGGCAAGTAGGTCCCGCAATACCTGGACTGCTTCGGCCAGTTCGCCGCGCTGGAAGCGTGCGATCCCGAGGCCCCAATACCGGCACATTCGAGAGATGAACCGATCACCGACGGCGTCGGCAAGCACGTAGCCTTCTCTGCCCGCCGCGGCCGTCATGACCGGATTGCCTGCGAGGCAGGCTACGTACGCTTGCCATGCGAGGATCTGGCTCAACCTCCATCGGTCGCCCAACTCCCGCGCCAAGTCGAGTGCCTCCGCGATGTACGGGTGTGCTGCCTCGACGTTGAATGCGGCGGCGCTGATACACGATGTGAGCGGCGGGCCAGCAGGACGGGATCATCGAGCTCGCGTGCGATCGCAAGAGCTTCTGCGGCCTGCTGAATCCCGTCCGCCCTTACGGTGACGGCGCCCAACACCGCTTTGTCGGCGAGCGCCCGCGCGCGAACAGCCGGGGCAACCTCGATGTCACTCACGCCCATGAGAGCTGCGTCGAACCACGCCAAGCCTTCCTGCGGACGGCCACGCATCAGCCACAATGGGTATAGCGAGCACACCAGCAACAGTGCGCGTTCGATCTCGTGGTGCTCTTGGCTCCATGCGAAGGCCGCACGAAGGTTGTCGATTTCGATTTCGGATTGGTCGAGAAGGCGCTCGTCGGGAGGCAACGGGGTGTCGAACTGCGCGGCCATCGACGTGTAGTGGTCGCGGTGGGCATCACGAACGGCGTCGGCTTCTCCGGACTCACCGAGTTTCTCCATTGCGTACTGACGGACGGTCTCGAGCAAGCGGTATCGCGTTCGCCCACTTATACTTTCGGCGACGACCAACGACTTGTCGACCAGCAGCGTCAGCTGATCCAGGATCTGATGTCGAGGCAGCGCATCACCGCTACATACGTCCTGCGCGGCGTCGAGGTCGAACCCGCCCATGAACGCCGACAGCCGCCGGAACAGAATGCGCTCGGGGTCCGTCAGCAGTGCGTGCGACCAGTCAACCGAAGCGCCCAGACTCTGTTGACGCCGTACCGCTCGCCGCGAGCCTCCGGTCAGCAGCCGGAAGCGATCATGGAGGCTGTCGAGGATCTCGGTCAGTGACAGCGCACGCACCCTTGCAGCTGCGACTCCCAGAGCCGCGTCGAGCCCTCGACGTCGGCAAGCAGCAACGTCACCGTTCCTGTCGGCAGCCCGCTCACGCCAAGTTCGCTCCACTCGAGTTGGCTCATGTTAGCCAGAATGCGGCCACGACATGGGGCAAAACATCAGCGCATGCGCGTATATATGGCCTTATTCACCACTCGCGCTTGAGCCGGTCGCGATACGACCGGCCGTCCGGGTCGTAGATCGCGCGGTATGCCGGAACTGCCCATAAGCGGGTCAACCGCCCGAGGTTCTCCGAACGGTGCGGACGTAGCCGTCCAGGCGGCCGGGATCCTTTGCGACCTCCGCCATGCCAGTCATCGAGAGCTTTCGCCGACGCGCCGATCGCCTCGACGACGGTGCCGCAGTCGACAAGGCCGTCGTCCTCGCTGCCGTCGGGCGCCCGATCGAGGTGCTCGCGCAACAGACGCAGTCGAAGGTCGCGCGCGAACACCCCTTCGTCGTCCAACACCGCGCACGACAGCTCGCTGTCGTGGGTCCACGACCGGCGGTTCAGATTATCGCTACCTACGCATGCCCAGACATCGTCAATGACGCAGACCTTGGCATGCACGTAGACGGGTGTGCTGTCGTGATTTTCGACGTCGAAGATATGCACGCGGTCGGGGCTCGCACTGCGGCACGTCTCGATCGCCTGATGACGGCCAACCTGGTTGGGCGGCAACGCCAGCCGTCCGTCGACATCGGGATGCCGCGGCACCACGGCGACGAGGTGCAGCTCGGGATTTTCCGCCAATGCACTCGCGAACAGCTCGGCGACCTGCTTGGACCACAGGTACTGGTCCTCGAGATAGATCAGTTTCCTGGCTCGGGGCACCGCCTTCATATAGCCATGGGCGATGCTGCGCTCGCCGTGCGGTGCGAAGTCGTACTCGAAGTGCGCGTCGGGGTAGGTGCGCAACACCTGAACTGCGTGCGGCCCGCAAGGCGGCGGATCCGGCGGCTGCTCGGGTAGCGGGTCCGGCTTCAGGTCAGCACCCTTCAGTTTGTCCGCGAGCCACGCGATGGGTGAGAGCATGTCCAACGGCGCAGGGTCGTTCCACCGCTCCCGGAACGTGGCGTCCAGCGCACCGACCGCCGGTCCCTGCACCCGCAGCTGCACGTCGTGCCACGGCGGGTGCTCGCCATACGCCTCCGCCATCTGGATCGCCTGACGATCGCCACGGTGGTTTTCGTCATCCCGGCGGGAGTGGCAGAGGTCGATGCCACCGGCGAATGCGACGTCGCGCTCCGGTGCATCGCGATGCCGGATCACGACCAGCTTCTGGTGGTGCGACCCGCCGAACCGGACACGCTGATCCAGGAGCACCTCTCCGCCGGCACGCTCGATCGCTTCGCCGAGATGCTGGTTCTCCTCTCGGCTGTACGCGAACTTGTCGAGGTGCGAACGCCACACCAAGCCCTTGACGATGACGCCGTGCTCGGCTGCCTTGCAGAACAGTTCTCTGATGGTCGGGCCGTCGTCGCGCAGCTTCTCGTCGGGGTCGCCCCGCCAGTCGGTGAAGAACACGTAGTCGCCCTCACCGAGCGTCTCGACTTCGGTGACCAACTGGTCGAAGTAAGTCGCCCCGTGGATCAGCGCCTGAGCGCGATTCCCAACGCACCAGCCGGGGATCTTGGTGGCCGGGTTACCTCGCTCGTGCGCGGTGAGGAACCATTCGGCGAGTTCCGCCACGCCATCGGGATAACCCCGCCGGGTCACCCCCAAACCGGTACGTGGTCTGCCAAGATCAGGAATGCTCCTGACCCGTCGCATGCTCGGCCTGGCCTGCGCGCTCCTGGTCTTCGCGGGTTGTGCGCCTGCGACGCCGCCGGCGGAGTCACCCACCCCGACGACCGATTCCGCCAAGGCCGACGCGGTGATGAAGATCGTCCGCGACACGATGGCCGAGAAACACCTGAAAGCGGTGATCGTCCGGTCCACCGTCGACGGCAAGGAGGTCGTCACCCAGGCCGCCGGCGACACGATGACAGGAGTTCCCGCGACGACGAACATGCACTTCCGCAACGGCGCGGTCGCCATCTCGTACGTTTCCACGCTGCTGCTCATCCTCGTCGACGAGAAGAAGGTCAGCCTGGACGACAAGCTATCCAAGTGGCTGCCCGACGTGCCCAACGCCGACCGGGTCAACCTCGGGCAGCTGGCGCAGATGACCTCCGGCTATGTCGACTACGTCATCGGCAATACCGAGTTCAACAAAGCCCTCTACGAGGATCCCTTCAAACAGTGGGAACCCGACCAGCTCCTGGGCTTCGCGACATCGCGGCCGCTGCTCTACGAGCCCGGCACGAACTGGAACTACGCGCACACCAACTACGTACTGCTGGGCAAGGCGCTGGAAAAGGCGACCGGACAAGACATGCCGAAGCTGTTGGAAGACAAGGTGCTACGTCCCCTGGGCCTCGCCAACACGGCGAACTCGTTCACCCCCGAAATACCAGCGCCCGTCCTGCACGCGTTCACCAGCGAGCGCCGCGCAGCACTCCAGATCCCCAACGGCATAACGTTTTACGAAGAGTCGACGTACTGGAATCCGTCGTGGACGATCACCCACGGCGCCATCCAGACCACCAACATCTACGACATGGAGGCCAGCGCGGCGGGCCTCGGCTCCGGCAAGCTGCTGTCCAAGGACTCCTACCAGAAGATGGTGTCGACCGACCTGCGCGGCAAGACCCGTCGGCTACCCGGCTGCACCACCTGTGCGGAGATGAACGACGTCTACACCTACGGCATGGGCATCGTGATCTCCGGCGACTGGCTCCTGCAGAATCCGCTGTTCGCCGGTGAGGCCGGGGTGATGGCCTACCTGCCGAGCAAGAAGGTGTCGATCGCGGTCGCGGTCACATACCAGCCCGAGGCCTTCGACGACCAGGGCAACTACCAGAACGAGGCCGACACGCTGTTCCGCCGGATCGCCAAGGAACTCGCCCCCGACGATGCCCCACCAGTGCCTCCGAAATAGTCTCTCCCCATGGCGCCGCAAGTGTTGTTCATCTACAACGAGCACCTCGCGACCGAGGGACTGCTCGGCGATGCATTCACCGAATGTGGCTACGACATCGCCACATTCGAGGTCGTGCCCGCCGAACGGGTGCACCGGCCGGCGGGTGAGGTGACGTTTCCCGACCCGACCGACTACGACGTCATCGTCCCGCTTGGCGCCCGGTGGCCGGTGTATGACGAGGCGCTGCGCCAGACCTGGGTCGGCGCCGAGATGCAGATGGCGCGCGATGCCGCCGACGCGGGTGTCCCGACCCTCGGGGTGTGCTTCGGCGGTCAGCTGCTGGCTCAGGCATTCGGCGGCTCGGTCCGCCGGTCGCCGAACCCGGAGATCGGCTGGTACGACGTGGCAAGCGACGACGAGAGCCTGATACCCGGCGGCTCCTGGTTCCAGTGGCACTTCGACGGCTGGACGCTCCCGCCGGGAGCCACCGAAATCGCCAGGACCGCGAACGCGTCACAGGCATTCGTACTCGGTCGGGCGCTCGCGCTGCAGTTCCACCCCGAGCTCGATCACGACTTGTTGGAGAAGTGGATAGCCGCGGACCGTGACGGCGAGGTCGCAGGCGTCGGCCGCAGTCACGACGAACTTCGTTCGGCTACAACACAGTTCGCGGACAGCGCGGCCCGTCGTATCCGGGGTTTGGTGCGCGGCTTCCTGTCGGGCGTGGCCCGTCAGCCGTGCCCCAGCTGATGCGCCAACGCGTCCTCCACAGTCGCGTGCCGGAACCGGTGTCCGAGCTCGGTGAGTTTGGTCGGCACGACCCGTTGATCGGCCTCGGCGAGTTCGCGGGCACCCTGGCTGCCTAACAGCACCCGCGGGCCGATCGACGGTACGGGCAGCATCGCCGGCCGGTGAAGCACCCCTGCCAACGCCTTCGTGTAATCAATGTTGCGCACCGGCTCGTGGCCGACCGCATTGACCGGACCGGCCAGGCGGGCGTCGTATAGCGCGCGGTAGTAGACGTCGACCAGGTCGTCGAGACCGATCCACGAGAGCCACTGCCTTCCGCTGCCCAGTCGTCCGCCGAGGCCTGCCAGGAAGAGCGGCCGCATCAGTTTCAGCGTTCCGCCCGCCGCGGCCTGCACGACCCCGGTGCGAACGGTGACAACACGCAGACCCGCGTCGGCGGCAGGATGAGTCGCGGCCTCCCAATCGGCAACCACGTCGGCGAGGAACCCGTCGCCGCGCACGCTTTCCTCGCACAACAGTGCGTCGCCGCGGTCGAAGCCGTAGATGCCGACCGCCGACGCGCTGACGAACACCTGTGGGCCGTCGTCGCTGTCGGCCGCAGCCTGCGCCAGCAGGCGCGTGGGCTCGATGCGGCTGTCGCGGATCGCCGCCTTGTGTCCCGAGGTGAAGCGACCCGCGATCGATGCACCCGCCAGGTGCACCACGGCGTCGACCCCCGACAGCAGGTCGGCGGCGGGAGCGTCCGCCCGCCACTGCCGCTCGTCCTTGCTGCGCGCCCGGTGCCGGACCAGCCGGATGACCCGGTGTCCGCCGCTGGTCAGAAACGCGGTCAGCGCCGACCCGACCAACCCGGACGCGCCGGTTACCGCCACCACAATCGGCTTCGCACCCGCCGCCGCGGCGTCACGGTGCGCGGCCAGGTCGTCGGCGAGCTGTCGGTGCCGGTAGACGAACGTGGGCCGCAACGCGACCGCAGGCAGCGTGGTGTCGAGCTTGTCGCGAACCCTGGTTCCGCCGCCCGGCGTATCGGCGAACTCGTGGGTGTGCCGCCACCAGCCGATCGCGCGGGCCGGCAGCGATCGAGGACCGTCCGATGACAGCACGTCGACGAAGCGGTGCGGCGGGTCGAAACCGTCCCTGTCATGCTGGGCCACCCAGCGCAGTCCGCCCGGAAGGCCGAGCACCGCGCGGCCGTCGGCCAGCGATTCGGTTTCGGCCACCACGGTCATCGGCTGCCAGGGTGGAACCAGCCTTGTCATCGCTCCGGGCCTGGTGTGCCAGGCGAACACCTCGGCGAGCGCGTGGTCGACGACGCTTTCGTACTCGATGCCCATGGTCTCCTTCCGTGATCAAAACGATCAGTTTGAGTGATTCGGAGTCGATGCGTGGTTGGATTGCCCGTCGTAGGGCTAAAAGAACCCCCAAAATGGGAAACATAGTCATGGCCGGATGGGGTGGACTCGCTCGACGGAGCGCGAAGCGTACCTTCCGGGACCGCCGCGAAGCCGGCCGAGTCCTGGCTGAGACGTTGACGGCCTATCACGGAAGAGATGACCTGCTGGTTCTCGGGCTGGCGCGCGGTGGCGTGCCGGTCGCCTGGGAGGTTGCGGCCGCACTCAAGGCGCCGCTCGACGTCTTTCTGGTTCGCAAGCTCGGCGTGCCGCAGTGGGAGGAACTCGCCATGGGTGCGGTGGCCAGCGGTGGCGGGCTGGTGCTCAACGACAAACTGATGCGCAGCCTGGGCATCAGCGACGAAGCGTTGCGATCCACCATCGAGCGCGAGACCGAGGAGTTGAACCGCCGCGAGAAGGCCTACCGGGGTGACCGCGCGCCGTCGGACCCGAAAGGCTTGGTCGCAATCCTTGTCGACGACGGGATCGCCACGGGCGCCAGCATGCTCGCCGCGGTACGCGCGGTACGCGCCGCCGATCCCGTGCGGGTGGTGGTGGCGGTACCGGTGGGACCGCCATCGGCATGCGCTCAACTCGCTGGCGAGGCCGACGACGTGGTGTGCGCCACGATGCCGTCGTCGTTCGACGCGGTCGGTCAGGTGTACGCCGACTTCCACCAGGTTTCGGACGACGAGGTGCGCGAACTACTCGCGACACCGACCGGCTAGCGCGGGTTGTGGTTCTTCCGCGGCCTCTTCGGCGGCGGATTCGACTGGGGCCGCGGTGGTTTCGGCGGTCGTTTCCGCATCGGCCTCGGCTGGCGCCTCGTCCGGATAGTCTGCGTCGAATTCGCCGTCGGTGTCCTCGGCCGGCGCAGGGGTGGACTCGTCGCCTCCCGAATCGACCCTGGACCGTTCCCTCAACGCATCGATTATCAGCAACACGACGCCGATCACGCTTGCGGCGATGCAGACCCAGGCGATCAGTTCATTGCTTGTGACAACAGCGGTCACCAACGCCGCCAGGCCGACGACGGCAAGCACGAGCGCAACGATCAACATTGGTCACTCCCTACGCCGAGGGGTCCGACGATCAGTTGTTACCGCGGTTGAACTGGTTGAACCCGGCGCCACCGTCGTTGGCGCTCGAATCGACCGGTGCGGCAGAGCCACGCTGGCCGAGCTCCTCGAGCTGAGACTCCAGGTAGGTCTTGAGCCGGGTGCGGTACTCGCGTTCGAACGTGCGCAGTTGTTCCAACCGGCCTTCGAGCACGGTGCGCTGCTGGTTGATGGTGCCCATGATCTCAGAGTGCTTGCGCTCGGCGTCGGCCTGCAGCGCGTCGGCCTTCTCCTGTGCCTGCCGCAGCTGGGTTTCCGAACGGGTCTGGGCGTCGGCCAGCATCGTGTCCGCCCGCTGCCGGGCCTCGGCAACCGTGGATTCCGCGGTGGCCCGCGCCTCGCTGACCATCTGGTCGGCTTGGTTGCGCGCATCCGAGAGCAGCTTCTCCGACTCGGCCTTCGCGGTCGAGGTCAACCGGTCGGCGGTGTCCTGAGCCAGGCCGAGCACACGGGCGGCCTTGATGTGCTGGTCCTCACTCACCGGTGCTGCGGCGGGCGGAGGCGGCGGCGCTTCATAGACGGGCTGCGGTGCCGGCTCGGGCTCCGGTTCAGGCTGATACAACGGGATCGCCTGCGTGGGCTGGCCTCCACCGCCTGCCCGCGCGGTGGAGAGCTCCTGGTCCATTTCGGTCACTCGCTGACGAAGGTCGGCGTTTTCCTCGACGAGCCGGGTCAGCTCGTTCTCGACCAGGTCGAGGAAGGCATCGACCTCATCCTCGTTGTAGCCGCGCTTGCCGATGGGCGGCTTGCTGAACGCGACGTTGTGAACGTCGGCTGGAGTGAGCGGCATTCTCTGCCCCCTTGAAGGTCCGGACCGTGAATCGATCTCAAAGTGTAGAGCGTCAGTGGAGTAACTGGCGCCCATCCTGTCACACCAGACCCGGCGGTTGCAGGTGAGGCCAATAATTAAGAGCGAAATTCAAACTTCTTACCGGAATTGCAACGCCCGGCAAACGCCGTTGCGGCGGGCGGGCGAACACATTCCGATGTCGCAATCGGGTTGTCAGGCCGCCGCGCTGAACGCCAGCTGCATACCGATGAACGCGACGAGCAGCAGCACCATGATCGACAGGTCGAACCGGATCGCCCCTATCGTGAGCTGCGGAATGAGTCGGCGCAGCAGCTTCACCGGCGGGTCGGTGACCGTCATGATCACCTCGAGGATCACCACCGTCACACCCCTGGGATGCCAGTCGCGGCTGAACGAGCGGATGAACTCGACGACCACCCGGGCGATGAGCAGCAGCCAGAAGACGAACAGCGCGAAACCCAGAATCTCGAAGAACAGGGCCAACTGAGCCGACCTCACTACAGCCGATGGTGTGACGTTCAATACAGGCCGCGGGCCGATGCCGGCCTGCGCGTCGCCGTCAGCCTACCTGGCGCGAATGAGTGCAGCCGACCTACTGATAGGCGTAGAAGCCGGTCTCGGCGATGCGCCGACGGTCGTCGGGGGTGACGTCGACGTCGGCGGGTGAGAGCAGGAAGACCTTTGTGGCGACCTTGTCGAAGGAACCGCGCAGCCCGAATGCCAGGCCAGCGGCAAAGTCGACCAGCCTCTTGGCGTCGGCGTTGTCCATCGTCACCAGGTCCATGATCACCGGGGTGCCGTCGCGGAACCGCTCCCCGATGGTGCGGGCCTCACTGTAGTCCTTGGGCCGCACCGTCGTGATCTTCGACAGCGGGCTGCCCTCCTCGAACAGCATCGCCATCCGGCGCGGATCCATCGCCAGCGCGCCACGGGTGGAGCCGCGCAGCGAGGCGAATCGCGGTGCGGGCCGATCGAACTCGCGGGGTCGGAAGCGACCGTCATCCGGGTAGCCGCCGCGGTATGCGCCCGGCATCTCCTCATCGCCGTATTCACGATGGTCGTCGTAGCGGCCGTATCCCTCGTCGGCGAAGCGCTCGCGACGGGGGTATGGGCGCGACGCCCGGTCCTCGTCTTCGTAGTACTCGTCGTCGTAGTCGTCCATAGGCGCCATACCGAAGTAGGCCTTGACCTTATGCAGTGTGCTCATCGCTGGACCCTTCTTGCAGAGCTGGTGTCTGTGATGAAGATGTGACTGGAGTGACTACTCATGGAGACGTTAGCGGGCGTTGCCCCATAAGCGCGGTTCCGACACGCACACAGGTCGAACCATGTTCGACTGCCACCTCGAGGTCGGCGGACATACCTGCGGAGAGCTCGAGGCGCTGCTGGTAGTTGGCCTGTACCCGGCGCAACTCCGCCTGTAAACGTGCGAAGGCGTCGTCGGAGTCCGAGCCCAGCGGCGGGATGCCCATCAGGCCGACGAACCGCAGCCCGTCCGCGGACTGCGCCAGGGCGCACAGTTCGTCGACCTGGTCGGGGCGTCCGATGTCGACCCCGCCGCGGTCCACGTCACCGTCAAGGCTGATCTGGATGTACACCCGCAGCGGCGCGGGTCGGCCACCGTCGGCCAGCGCGTCACCGCACGCCCGGTCGAGAGCGGAGATCAGCCTGGCGCTGTCCACCGAGTGCGCGGCGTAGGCCCAGCTCGCGATCGAGCGCGCCTTGTTGCGTTGAATCCTGCCGACCATGTGCCAGCGAATGGGCACGGACTGCTCGACGGAATTGCATTCGGCCGTTTTAGCGACCGCTTCTTGTTCGCGCGATTCCCCAAAAGCATGGCAACCCAATCTCGACAAAATAAGGACATCGGATGCCGGAAAGAATTTTGTAATGGGAAGCAATTCAATTTCGTCACGCTTACGCCCGGCGGCGTCCGCAGCGTGCCAGAGACGTTCGCGGACGCGTGCCAGTGCGTCGGCCAGTTCGACTTCCCGGGTGGTCACCACGGCTGTCATTCCATCCACACCAACGAGGCGAGACGTCCAGTCGGGGCATCGCGGCGATGGCTGAACAGATTGCGGTCATCCACCGTGCAGCGCGGGTCAGCGTCAATGGCCGTCACGCCCAAATCCATTAATTGACGGGCGATTCCGGCGCGCAAGTCCAGTCCCGGCGTGCCCCGCGACGTTCTGGTCCTGCTGCCGGGCAGGGCCGCCTCTACCTCGTCGGCCATCGCCGCGGGCACCTCGTAGTTGCGGCCACTGACCGACGGACCAAGCAGAACGGAGATGTCCTCGGGATGCGCTCCCGCTTCGCGCATCGCCTCGACGGCGCGGGCGACGACACCTTTTTGTGCGCCCACCCGGCCCGCGTGTACGGCCGCCACCACGCCCGCGCGCGCGTCGCCCATTAAAACGGGAACACAATCGGCCGTTACCACCGCCAAGGCCAATCGCGGTGTCGTCGTGACCAATGCGTCGGTCTCGTCGACGGCGGAGTCGAGCGGGCCGTCGACGAGTGCCACCCGGTCGCCGTGCACCTGATTCATCCAGACCACGTTCCCGGCGCCCAGCCCGATCGAGGTGGCAAGCCGCTTCCGATTGGCTGCGACGGCCGCGGGGTCGTCGCCGACGTGGTCGCCCAGATTGAACCTGTCGAATGGCGGCGCCGAGACACCACCTGCACGGGTGGTGGTAACCCGCCGAACCCGAACGTTCACAGCCCCAGTATCCGTGGCGCGGACGAGAGGGGCACCGAGTGGATCTGTGTCAGTGGCGCATGAACGGGGGAACGTCGACGTCGTCGTCATCGTCCCCACCAATGCTGACCGTTGCCCCGTTGGTGTGCACCGGCACACTGTCGGCATCGACCGGCTCGAACAGCGTCGAGGTGACCTTGCCCGCCTTGCCGGGGGCGATCGCCTGCCCGTTGCCCACCACGGGCTTGCGACTGGGTCCCGAAGCGTCGAAGCCGGCCGCGATCACCGTCACCCGAACCTCGTCGCCGAGGGAGTCGTCGATCACGGTGCCGAAGATGATGTTGGCCTCGAGGTGCGCGGCGTCCTGCACCAGCGAGGCCGCCTCGTTGATCTCGAACAGGCCGAGGTCGCTGCCGCCGGCGATCGACATCAACACGCCCTGCGCACCTTCCATCGACGCCTCGAGCAGCGGCGAGTTGATCGCGATCTCGGCCGCCTTCAGGGAACGGCCGTCGCCGCGCGCCGAGCCGATGCCCATCAGCGCGGTGCCCGCGCCGGACATGATGCCCTTCACGTCGGCGAAGTCGACGTTGATAAGGCCCGGCGTGGTGATCAGGTCGGTGATGCCCTGTACGCCGTTGAGCAGCACCTCGTCGGCACTGCGGAACGCGTCCATCAGCGACACCGCGGCGTCGCCCATCTGCAACAGCCGGTCATTGGGGATGACGATCAACGTGTCGCAGCTCTCGCGCAACGAGGAGATGCCCGTCTCGGCCTGGTTGCTGCGGCGCTTGCCCTCGAAAGAGAAAGGCCTTGTCACCACGCCGACCGTGAGTGCGCCGAGCTTCCGCGCGATGGTGGCGACGACGGGCGCGCCGCCCGTGCCGGTGCCACCACCCTCACCGGCGGTCACGAACACCATGTCGGCGCCGCGCAGCAGCTCCTCGATGTCGTCCTTGGCGTCTTCGGCGGCCTTGCGTCCGACCTCGGGGTCGGCTCCGGCGCCCAGGCCGCGGGTGGAGTCGCGCCCGACGTCGAGCTTGACATCGGCATCGCTCATCAACAACGCCTGCGCGTCGGTGTTGATCGCGATGAACTCCACGCCCTTTAGGCCCTGCTCGATCATGCGGTTCACGGCGTTGACGCCGCCGCCGCCGATGCCGACTACCTTGATGACGGCGAGGTAGTTATGCGGGGGGGTCATCCGTCGCCTTCCTCCCTGGTTGCCTTTCGGTGCGCTTAACCCCTCAGGGCAAACTCTCAACCTCAACAAGAGGCTTAGAGTTATGTCAAGTTGTTCCGCGCAAACAGAACGGTAGGGCGAGGTCAAGCACTATCCATGCAGGCGCGCCGACGGCGACGTAAAGAATTTCGGGGGATTTCGCGCGGCGGGCGTTACTTGACCGTCGGCAAATCGGGACTGGAGACGTCGTAGGTGTGCCCCGGCTGCGTCAGCAGCGCCGCGAGCTTCTGCGCCTTCTCCTCTGTGCGCTCGGTGGTACCCCACACCACTTCCCTGCCGTCGACCAACGTCAGCGTGATCCCCGCGACTGACGGCGCCGACACCCTGGCGACCTGACCGGCCACCTCAGGACGCAGCGCCGTCATCACCGCGAGCGCCGCCTTCGTCGGCGGATCGCTGGGCCCGGGGTTGTCAGCCTCCAGGTACGGCAGGTTGGGCGGCGGTGGCGCGGTCGCGAAGTCGACACCGTCGCGGTCGAACAGGTGCGGGCCGTCGGGATAGTCCTTGACCACGATCGGCACCCGCTCGACGACCGTAATCCGCAGCGACGACGGGTATTCCCGCTGCACCCGCGCGCTGGCCACGCGGCGGATGGTGGCCACCCGCTCGGCGACTTCGTCGGAGTTGATCTGCAGCAGCGGCGTGCCCTGTTTGACCGCGGCCGCGGCGATGACCTCGTCCTGGGTCACCGCCCCGACACCGGTGATGACGATGTTGCGCGCCGCCATGATCGGGGTGAAGTACAGCAGCAGGCCGAGGCCGACGAACAATGCCACAAGGACGACCGTCCACACCATCAGCTTCAGGCCCCGAACCGCGCCCCGCGCAGGGGTTTTCGACTCGTCGGCCGACTTGCCCTGTGCACGCCGTTTGGCTTCCCTGCGGGCCTGCTCGATCGCGGTGGCGCGGGTCTGCGCCTCGCGGCGCGCTTCGCGTTCGCGCCGGGCCCTCCGTCGCGGTCCCTCGAACTCCTCGGCGGCAGCGGCTTCGGGGTCGGGCTCGGCCGTCGGAGGCCTCGCCGACGTCCTCAGCCGCTTCGGAATCGACATGCGCGTCCGGATCGGAAGGCTCGGTCACTGCACGCCCGTTTCGGGTCTGCGCGGCGGCGTGGAGCGGTTGGCACGCGCCTGGAGCGCCGACACGATCTCCGGGCCCAGCATCGTGACATCGCCCGCGCCCATCGTGATGACGACGTCGCCCGAACGCGCCGAATTGGCCACGAGTTCGGCGACCGCGGAGAAGTCCGGCACATAGTGCACCGGCTTGCTGACGTGCTCGACCACCGTGGCTCCGCTGATGCCTGGCATCGGCTGTTCTCGAGCGGCGTACACATCGAGCACGAAAACCTCGTCGGCGGAGTCCAACGCCTGCCCGAAGTCACGCGCGAAAGCTGCTGTGCGCGAATACAAATGCGGCTGAAATACCACTACCGAGCGACCGCGACCGGCCTGCTCGATCAGCGTCCGCACCGCGCCCAGGGTGGCACGGACCTCGGTGGGGTGATGGGCGTAGTCGTCGAAGACGCGCACCCCGTGTGCGGTGCCGACCAATTCGAAGCGGCGGCGCACCCCCTCGAACCCGGCCAATCCGTCGAGAACCGATTCGGCTGAGGCGCCGACCTCCACCGCCGCCAGCAGTGCGCCGAGCGCGTTGAGCGCCATGTGCCTGCCCGGCACCGACATTCGCATCACCCGCGGGTGCGGTACGTCGGCCAGTTGAATGTGTGCCACCGCCCCGGTGTGCTGCTGCTCCCAGCTGACCAACCTGCCCGCGAGGTCCGCCGAGTCGTCGCTGCCGTATCGCAGCACGCGGATACCCAGCGCCGCGGTGCGTTCGGCGAGAGCCGCGGCGCCGGGGTCGTCGGTGCACACCACCAACGCGCCGCCGGGGGCCAGCCGCTCCACGAAGTCGTCGAACACCGCGCCGTATGCCTCTGCGCTGCCGAAGAAGTCGAGATGATCGGCCTCGATGTTGGTCACCACCGCCACATTCGGTGTGTATTCCAGCAGTGAGCCGTCACTCTCGTCGGCCTCGGCTACGAAGCAGTGCCCGCTGCCGTGGTGGGCGTTGGTTCCCGCCTCGCCCAGATCGCCGCCCACGGCGAACGACGGGTCAAAACCGCTGTGCTGCAACGCGACAATGAGCATCGACGTCGTGGTCGTCTTGCCATGCGTGCCGGTGACCATCAGCGTGGTGTATCCGGCCATCAGCTTGGCCAGCACCACCGGCCGCAGAATCACCGGAATGCCGCGCCGCCGCGCCTCGACGAGCTCGGGGTTGGTCTTGGGAATCGCCGCGTGGGTGGATACCACCGCGGTCGGTCCGCCGGGAAGCAGATCCAGTGAGGACTCGTCGTGCCCGAGGCGAACCAAAGCGCCTCTCGCACGCAGTGCCGCCACCCCGCGTGACTCCTTGGCGTCGGAGCCCGAAACCAACCCGCCGCGGTCGAGCAGGATGCGCGCGATGCCCGACATGCCGGCTCCCCCGATGCCGACCATGTGCACCCGCTTCAGCTCATCGGGTAGCGGGTTTGGTAGTGAATTGCCGTTCACCGTCGGCGCTTTCGGCCATCGCGATTGGTACGCGCCACTTCGAGGGCCACCTCGGCCACCCGCCGTGCGGCGTCGCGGTGACCTGCCATCGCCGCCGCGGCCGTCATCGCCGTCAGGCGCGGTCCGTCGTCGAGCAGCCCGGCCACCGTGTCACCGACGAACTCCGGCGTGAGGTCGACGTCGTCGACCAACAGCCCGCCGCCCGCATTGACCACGGGCAGCGCGTTGAGCCGCTGCTCGCCGTTGCCGATGGGCAGTGGAACGTACACCGCAGGCAGCCCGACCGCCGACACCTCTGCCACGGTCATCGCGCCCGACCGGCAGATCGCCAGGTCCGCGGCTGCGTAGGCGAGATCCATGCGGTCCAGGTATGGCACGGCGACATAGGGCGGATCACCGTCTGCTGGCTCGCGCAGCTCCAGGGTGTTCTTCGGGCCATGCGCGTGAAGCACCGAGACACCGGCTGCGGCAAGATCTTTGGCGGCGGGTGCGACGGCTCGGTTGATCGACTGCGCACCCTGCGATCCGCCGAACACCAGCAGCACCTTTGCGTCGTCGGCGAATCCGAAGTGGGCGCGGGCCTCCGCCCTCAGCGCCATCCGGTCAAGCGACGTGATCGCGTCGCGCACCGGCACGCCGACGACCTCGGCCCGCGGCAGCCCGGGCTCAGGAACAGCCGACAGCACGCGTCGCGCCGACCTGGCACCTACCCGATTGGCCCAGCCGGCGCGGGCATTGGCTTCGTGGATCACCACCGGTATCCGGCGACGGCGCAGCGCGCCGCCCCTGGCGGCCAGGTACGCGGGCAGGGCGACGTATCCGCCGAAGCCGATGACGACGTCGGCGTCGACGTTGTCGAACACGGTGCGCGTCTGCTTGACGGCGCGGCGCACCCGCACCGGCAGACGCAGCAGGTCACCGGAGGGCTTGCGGGGCAGCGGCACCGGCGTGATGAGCTCCAGGTCGTAGCCGCGCTCGGGGACTAGCCGGGTCTCGAGTCCGCGATGGGTGCCCAGCGCGGTGATCCGAACGTCGGGGTCGAGCGCTTTGAGCGCGTCGGCGACCGCCATGGCGGGTTCGACGTGGCCTGCCGTCCCGCCGCCGGCGAGCACTATCGAGATAGGCCCATTCACCCGTGACGTTGACCTTCCAATGTGCGAGCCCGTCGGCCCTGGTGGCGTTGGCCGGTCGCGCGTTGAGCGCGTTGGCCGCCTCCATGATGCCCTGAGCGTCGCACCGGCCGGTCGGCCGCATGGGGTTTGCGTCGGTTGTCCTTTGCGGGCTTGCGCGGCGCCTTGGCCGCGGGCTTGTCCGAACGTGACCGCAGCCGGTCGCGCAGCGCCTCGGTACGGGACGGTGAGTACGACTGGGGCAGCGGCAGCCGCAGTATTCGGTTGACCGGGTCCTCACGGCCTGCGCGCAGCGCGGCCACCGCCGCGGGCTCGTGTCGCGCCGCATTCGCGATCACGCCGATGATCAGAAGTGTTGTCGCCGTTGATGTTCCACCGGCCGAGATCAACGGCAGCTGCAGCCCGGTGACCGGCAGCAGCCCGATGACGTAGCCGACGTTGATGAACACCTGGCCGAGCACCCACATGGTGGCGGTGGCGGTGAGCAGCCGCAGGAACGGGTCGGCCGACCGGCGTGCGATGCGCATACCGGTGTAGGCGAACAGGCCGAACAGGCACAGTAGGCCTGCGGCGCCGACGAAGCCGAGCTCCTCGCCGATGATCGCGAAGATGAAGTCGTTGTGCGCGTTGGGCAGGTAGTTCCATTTGGCGGTGCCCTGTCCGAGCCCGTCACCGAAGACGCCGCCGTTGGCCAGCGCGAACTTGGCCTGCCTCGCCTGGTATCCGGAGCCCTGAGTGTCGGCGCCGGGGTTCAGCCATGACATCACGCGATCGGAACGGTAGCCCTTCGCCATCGCCAGCACCGCCGCTGATGCGACGGCGGCGAACAGCGAGGACAGGAACACCCGCAGCGGCAGGCCTGCGTACCAGAGCAGGGCCAACAGGATGATGCCGAGCGACACCGTCTGCCCGAGGTCGGGCTGGGCCACGATGAGCGCCAGCGCGACCACCGCGGCGGGCACCAGTGGGATGAGCATCTCCCGCAGCGACGCCCGCTCCATCCTGCGAGCCGCCAGCAGGTGCGCACCCCAAATCGCGAATGCGATCTTGGCCAGTTCCGAGGGCTGCATGGAGAGTCCGGCGATGACGAACCAGCCGCGGGAACCGTTGGCTTCCTTGCCGATTCCCGGGATCAGTACCAATACCAGTAGCACGACGCTGATGGCGAAGCCGGAGAACGCGAGGGTGCGCATGGTCTGCACACGCATGCGCATGGCCGCGTAGAACGCGAATAGGCCGACCAACGTCCAGATCAGCTGCTTGCCGAAGATGACCCACGGCGAGCCGTCCTCGTCGTAGGAGTGCACGCCGGAGGCCGACAGCACCATGATCAGACCCAGCGTGGTCAGCAGCGCGGCGACGGCGATGATGAGGTGGAAGGACGTCATCGGCCTGCCGAGCCAGGCGCCGAAGCGGGTACGCGGCGCGCTGGTGTCCGCTGCGGCGGCGGGGGCGGTGTCCGCGGGGGTGCCGGACCGGCGGAGCCGCAGCCGGGTGAGGACGTTGCTCATGACCGCTACCGGGTTGCTTGCACGGCCGCCGCGAAGGCGTCCCCGCGGTCGGCGTATCCGCTGAATTGGTCGAAGGACGCGCCCGCGGGAGCCAGCAGCACGGTGTCGCCGGGGCGGGCCATTCGGCGCGCCGCCGCCAGCACGGCGGTCATCACACCGCTTGATGTGGGCGACTGGGCAACCTCAACCTCATGAGTCACAACTGACTCACTAGGCTCAATTGTCTCAAGCACCCCAGAATCCTCCCCTGTCACAACCTCAACGATTGGGACATCCGGGGCGTGTCGCGATAACGCATTGGCTACCTGTGCCCGGTCCCGGCCGATCAGCACGGCACCGACCAGGCGATTCGCCACCTGGGCGACGAGATCGTCCACCGATGCGCCCTTGAGCAGACCGCCAGCGATCCACACCACCCTCGGATAGGCGGCGATCGATGCGTGTGCCGCATGCGGATTGGTGGCCTTCGAATCGTCGACGTATGTCACGCCATCGACCTCAGCGACCACCTCGGCCCGGTGCGGGCCGAGGTGAAACGACGCCAGCGCGGTGGCGATTGCATCGGCGGGTACGTCAACGGCACGGGCCAGCGCCGCGGCGGCCAGCGCGTCGAGCACGCCGACCGGACCCGGCACCGGGATCGACGCGGCATCGGCGAGCATCAGGCCGTCGGCGAACGCGTTGTCGATCAGCGCGCCAGCGCGCACCCCCAGCTCCCCGGCGGCCGGTGCTCCCAGCCGGAAACCGACCCGCGTTGACGCGGCCGCGTTGTCGAGCAGCCCCGCCGCGACCGCGTCGTCGAGCCCGACCACCGCGACCCGCCCGTCCAGCGCACGCGCCTTGTCTCGGGCGTAGGCGTCCATCGAGCCGTGCCAGTCGAGGTGATCCTCGGCGACGTTGAGCACCACACCCGCCTCCGGCCGCAGCGACGGCGCCCAGTGCAGCTGAAAACTCGACAGCTCGACGGCGAGCAGCTCGGCAGGCTCGGCGAGCATGTCGATCACCGGGTTGCCGATGTTCCCGCAGAGCAGTGCGCTGCGCCCGGCGGCGACCAGCATCGCGTGAAGCATCGAAGTAGTTGTGGTCTTGCCGTTGGTGCCCGTCACCACCAGCCAGCGCTTCGGGGTGCCGAACCAGCCGGCGTGGTCCAGCCGCCACGCCAGTTCGACGTCGCCCCAGATCGGCACGGCCGTGGCGGCCGCGGCCGCCAGCACGGGGGCGGTGGGCGGGAATCCGGGGCTGGTGACCACAAGGGCGTACTCGGCGATGTGTGCGATGGCCTCGTCGGTGGTGACGACGGACGCGGGGGTGATGAGGCGCTGTAGCGCGAGCGGATCGTCGTCGCAGATGGTCAGCCGCACACCCGTCGGTTCCAGCGCGGCGCTCACCGAGCGCCCCGTGATGCCCGCCCCGGTCACCAGCACGCGGGCGCCGGGCGCGAGCGGTGCAACGGCAGACCTCATGTCAGGCCCCGACGCTGGCGAGCCACTCGCTGTAGAAAAGCGCGACGCCGAGGCCGCACGCGATCGCCGTCAGCAGCCAGAAGCGGATGATCACCGTGGTTTCCGCCCACCCGACCAGCTCGAAGTGGTGGTGAAACGGCGCCATCCGGAACACCCGTCGCCCTGTGGTGCGGAACGCCAGGATCTGCACGACCACCGACGTCACCTCGGCGACGAACAGCGCGCCGATCACCACCGCGAGCATCTCGGTGCGGCTGAGCACGGAGAGCCCGGCGATGACGCCGCCCAGCGCCAGCGAGCCCGTATCGCCCATGAAGATCTTGGCGGGAGCGGCGTTCCACCACAGGAACCCGACGCACGCGCCTGCGGTCGCGGCGGCGACCAGCGCCAGGTCGAGCGGATCGCGCACGTTGTAGCAGCCGACGCCGGGCGCGGTCGCGCATGCGTTGCGGAACTGCCAGAACGTGATCAGCACATACGCCGCACACACCATCGCCATCGCGCCCGCGGCCAGTCCGTCCAGGCCGTCGGTGAAGTTCACCGCGTTCGACCACGCATAGACGATCAAGATGCAGAACAGTACGAAGACGGCGGGAGCCAGTGTGACCGTGGCGATCTCGCGCACGTAGGACAGTTCGGCGCTGCCCGGCGTCAGCCCGTCGGCGTTGCGGAACTGCAACGCCACTGCACCGAAGATGACGGCAGCCAACAGCATGCCGATCGTCTTCGCGGTCTTATTCAGGCCGAGGTTGCGCGACCGGCGGATCTTGATCAGATCGTCGACGAACCCGACCCCGCCGAGCGCGGTTGCCAGGCCGAGGATCAGCAGGCCCGACGCGGACGGCCCCTCGCCGTCGAGCGCCATCCCCACCAGGTGGGTGCCGAGGTAGCCGGCCCAGATGCCGGCCAGAATCGCCACGCCGCCCATCGAGGGGGTACCCCGCTTCTTGGCGTGGCTCGGCGGGCCGTCCTCGCGGATCTCGTGGCCGAAGCCCTGCCGCGTGAAGACCTGGATCAGTGCGGGAGTCAACAGGATCGACACCGCCAGCGCGATGCCGACGGCGATGAGGATCTGCCTCACTGGGCGTCTCCTACCAGCGCGTCGGCCAACGCGCCCAGCCCCGCTGCATTCGACGCCTTGACGAGCACCACATCCCCCGGCCGCAGTTCGGCCCGTAACAGTGCCAGCGCGGCGTCGGCGTCGGCGACCATGGTGGCCTCTCCGCCCCATGATCCCTCCATGACCGCCCCGTGGTGCATGGCGCTCATAGACCTCCCGGTTCCGACGACGATGAGTCGACTGACATCTAATCGCACGGCCATCCGCCCGATGCGATCGTGCTCCTTTATCGCGTCGTCGCCGAGCTCGGCCATCTCGCCGAGCACCGCCCAGCCGCGCCCGTCCTCCCGGCCCTGACGAGCCATCCAGGCCAGCGACTTCAGGCCCGCCAGCATGGAATCCGGGTTGGCGTTGTAGGCGTCATCGATGATCGTCACACCGTCGTCGCGAGTGGTGACGTGCATGCGGTGCCGCGACACCGGGCCCCTCCCGGCCAGCGCGCTCGCCACCTGCTCGCCCGTGGCCCCGCATTCCAGGGCCACCGCGGCCGCGCACAGCGCATTCGACACCTGGTGATCGCCGTGCACCGCCAGCGTCATGTCGACCTCGACGCCAGCCGCGTGCAGGGTGAAGCGCGGGCGCGCCACCTCGTCGAGGGTGACCGGACCCGCCCAGACGTCGGCACCAGGAGAACGGGAAACGCGAACCACTCTGGCGGCGGTCTGCTCGGCCATGGCCGCGACCGCGCCGTCGTCGACGTTGAGGATGACCACACCGGATGGCGGAACGGATTGTGGCAGTTCGGCTTTGGTTCGCACGATGGCGTCCCGCGAGCCGAACTCGCCGAGGTGGGCGGTGCCGACGTTGAGTACGACCGCGATCGACGGGGTGGCGATCGCGGCAAGAGCCGCGATGTTGCCCGGGTGGCGCGCCGACATCTCCAGGACCAGATAGTCGGTGTCCTCCCCCGCCTGCAGCACCGTCCACGGGTGGCCCAGCTCGTTGTTGAAGGATCCCGGCGGGGCGACAACCTCGCCCAGTGGCGCAAGCACCGCGGCCACAAGGTCTTTGGTGGAGGTCTTACCCGACGAGCCGGTGATTCCGACGATCGTCAGGCCTCCCGCCACCAGTTCGGCGGCCACCGCGGCGGCCAGCCGCGCGAGGGCGGCCAGCACCGCAGCACCCGAACCGTCGGTGTCGTGCTCCAGAACGCCTGCCGCGGTGTCGGTCTCGCTGTCGGTGCGTGGCTTGACGACGATCGCGGGCATCCCGACCGGCCGTGCCGCCAGCACAGCGACGGCACCGGCGGCCACCGCCGCAGCGGCGAAGTCGTGTCCGTCCGAACGCGCGCCGGGCAGCGCCAGGAACAGCCCCCCGGGCGTCACCGCGCGCGAATCGAACTCCACCGTGCCGGTCACGCGGATCGCGGCTGCGTCGACGGCAGAGATGTCGGTGAGCTCACCGCCGACAATGTCGGCGATCTGGGCGAGGGTCAGGTCGATCACGCGCGAGATCCCAACGCCTCGAGCGAACCGGCGAGCTCGTCGCGATCGTCGAAAGGCCGGGTGTGTCCGTGGCTGGTCTGGCCCGCTTCGTGGCCCTTACCCGCGATCAGCACAACGTCCCCGCCGCGGGCCCATCCCACGGCGTAATCGATGGCCTCGCGCCGGTCGCCGATCTCGACGACTTGTGCCCGACCACCGGCGGCTCCCGCCATGATCGCCGAGCGGATCGCGGCGGGATCCTCGTCGCGCGGGTTGTCGTCGGTGACCACCACCAGATCGGCCAGCTCGACCGCCACCCGGCCCATCGGCTCCCGCTTGCCCGGATCGCGGTTGCCGCCGGCGCCGAACACCACCGCCACTCGACCGGCGGTCTGCTCGCGAAGCGTCTCCAGAACGGCGCGCAGCGCGCCCGGCTTGTGGGCGTAGTCGACGAGCGCCAGGAAGTCCTGGCCGCGGTCGACGGGCTCCAACCGGCCTGGCACGCGCGCATCCCGCAGGCCCGGCGCGGCCTGTTCCGGCGACACCCCTACCGCGTCCAGCAGCGCCGCCGCGAGCAGACAATTCGCGACGTTGTACCGACCCGGCAGCCCGATTCGCAGCCCGTGGTGCACCCCGGCGGGGTCGACGGCGGAGAACTCCTGCGCGCCAGCCTGAGAGCCTGCGCCGACCGTTCGCAGTTCTTCCACGCGCCAGTCGGCAACTCCGCCGGTCGCGCTGACCGTGACCGGGTTGGGTGCAAGTGCGGCCATCGCACGGCCCGCGTCGTCGTCGACGCATATCACCGAAGCGGCTGCGTGCGTTGGCGATCCGGGGGCGAACAGCCGGGCCTTGGCGTCGAAGTACTCCTTCATCGTCGAGTGGAAATCGAGGTGGTCCCGCGACAGGTTGGTGAAGCCGCCGACCGCGAACTCGACGCCGTCGACACGCCCGAGGCTCAGCGCGTGGCTGGACACCTCCATCACCACGGTGTCCACGTTCTGTTCCACCATCAACGCGAGCAACGCCTGCAGATCGGGCGCCTCGGGTGTGGTCAGCGCGCTGGGCAGATCCTGCCCCGCGATCCGGATGCCGACGGTTCCGATCAGCCCCGCGACCCGGTCCGCCGCCCGTAGGCCGGCCTCCACTAGATACGTGGTGGTGGTCTTGCCCGACGTCCCGGTCACCCCGATCACCCGCAGGTGCTGCGACGGATTGCCGTACACCGCGGCGGCCAGCCCGCCGAGCACCGACCGCGGATCGGGATGGACCAGCAGTGGCACCGCCGCGTCGGGGCCCATATGGGCCACTCCGTCCGGATCAGTAAGCACAGCGACCGCCCCGCGCCCGACGGCGTCATTGGCATGTCGGCCGCCGTGTGACGACGCTCCTGGCAACGCGGCGAACAGGTCCCCCGGCTGGGCGTCCTGGCTGCGCAGTGTCACGCCGGTGACGGCGATTTCTCGCGCCTCATCGGGCGACCTGATGATCGCGCCCACCCGTTCGGCCAGTGGCCCGAGCGCCTGGCCGGCTGGATGCAAGGGACGCAGCTTCATGGCCTTGACACAGTACCGGCCGACCGGCAGGCGGCCCGCCGATCAGGTGGCTTGCAACGTCAGCGGCGGCCCGGGGTCGGGTGACAGCGGCACGTTCTCCCGCTGCAGCAGCCAGCTCGCAATGTTGTGGAACAACGGCGCCATCGTCGTGCCCGGCTTGCCCTCCGCGGTGCGCTGCGGGTTGTCGGCCATGATGCCGATGACGTAGCGGGGGTCGTCGGTGGTGACCATGCCGGCGAACGTGATCCAGTAGACGTCGCTGTAGTAGCAGCCGCAGGCGGGGTTGATTTGCTGTGCGGTGCCGGTCTTTCCCGAGATCTGGTACCCGTCGACCGCGGCGAGCGACCCGGTGCCCTGCTGAGTTCCCATCGGGTCGCGCTGCACCACCGCGCGCAGCATCCCGCGCACGGTCTGGGCGGTCTGCGGCGAAACCACCCGCACTCCTACGGGTCGCGGCTCGTCGGTGCGGGTGCCGTCGGGAGCAATCGTGGCCTTGATGATGCGCGGTGGAATCCGTACTCCGTCGTTGGCGATCGCCTGGTACATGCCCGTCATCTGCAGCAGCGTCATCGAAAGGCCTTGTCCGATGGGCAGGTTCGAGAATGTGCTGCCCGACCACTGGTCGATGGGTGGCACCAGGCCCGCACTCTCACCCGGCAGCCCGACGCCGGTGCGCTGGCCGAGGCCGAACTTGGCCAGCATGTCGGCGTAACGATCCGGGCCGACGCGCTGCGCCAGCATCAGCGTGCCGACGTTGGAGGACTTCCCGAAGACGCCGGTGGTGGTGTACGGCGTCACGCCGTGCTGCCATGCGTCGTTGACGGTAACCCCGCCCATGTTGATCGACCCGGGGACCTGCAGCACCTCGTCGGGGTTGGACAGCCCGAACTCGATCACCGACGAGGCGGTGACGATCTTGTTCACCGAGCCCGGCTCGAATGGCGACGAGACGGCGGGGTTGCCCAGCTCGCGGTCGTCCTGGCGGCCGATGTCCTGCGACGGGTCGAACGTGTTGTCGTTCGACATCGCCAGCACCTCACCGGTTTTCGCATCCAGTACCACCGCAGAAAGATTCTTCGCGCCGGAGGCGTCCTTGGCCTGCTGAACCTGCTGTTGGACATAGAACTGGATGTCGTCGTCGAGAGTGAGCTGGACGGTGGACCCGTTGACGGCGGTGTGCCTGTTGCGGTAGCTGCCGGGAATCACCACGCCGTCGGAGCCGCGGTCGTAGGTGAGTGAGCCGTCGGTCCCGGACAACGAGGCGTCCAGCGAGTCCTCGAGCCCGAGCAGCCCGTGGCCGTCCCAGTCGATGCCGCCGACGATGTTGGCCGCCAGCGCGCCGCCCGGATACTGCCGCAGGTCCTGCCGTTCGGACCCGACCTCGGGGAATTTCTTCGAAATCGCCTCTGCGATAGCGGGATCGACTGCGCGCGCGAGATAGACGAACGACTCGTTGCTTTTGAGCTTCTTCAACACGGTCTTGGCGTCGGGCTTGTTGTTCAGCCGCGACGCCACCTCGGCTGCGATGTCGGCCAGCCTGCGGTTGGGGTCGGGCGCCTCGGGCGTCTTCTGCCTGGCGTCAGCGAGTTGCTTGCGGATCTTGACCGGCTGGAACGTCAGGGCGCGCGCTTCGATCGTGAATGCCAGCTTGTCGTTGTTGCGGTCGACGATGCTGCCGCGCACGGCCTTGTCCACGTCGGTGACCTTCAGCTGGCCCGCCGCCTCGGCACGTAGGCCGGCGGCTAGCGGCACCTGCAGGTTGAAGAGTTGCGCCGCAGCGAGAACGAGGACGAAGAGGATCACGGCGTTTCCGGCCCAGTGCCGGAATACGAAAGATGCACTGCGCAAACCGGTGTCGGCCGCCGGCTGGCGGGTACGGCGAGCGCGCGCGTTATGCCCCTGGGTGCCGGCCGGGCGTGGCTGCCGGCCTTTGCGGCCGCGCTGGTCCTTGCCGCCGCTCACGTCGGGGAGCCGGGGGTGGTCGCGGTGGCAGGACCGAACTGCTCCGCGGGGGCGCTCGGCTGGGCCGGAGGCGGTGGAGCGGGCGGAGCGGCCGGAACGGCCAACGGGTCGGCCGGTGACTCTGCCGGACCGGGCACGGGTGGCTGGCCGCTGGTTCCGTGTGGGCTGTCCGGCACAGGCACGGTCAGCGGGACCGCCGCGGTGGGGTCGGGTGCCGCGGGTGCGGGCACGGCGGTCGGCGCGGCGGTCGGCGCGGGGGCGCCGGGCTCAGGGCGAGCCGGCATCCTGACGACCATCTCGCGCGGGTCGACGACCGTCGGTGGGGGCCTGCTCGCGGCCGGTGCCGGCGGCGGCGCGGGGGAGTCGTCGGGCAGCGGCGTGTTCAGCGGTGGCGGCGGAACCCCTTCCGCCGGTTTGGGTGTGCCAACGACGATCCAGTTCCCGGTCGGATCCTGGACGAGGTGCGCGGTGTCTCGGGACGGGATCATTCCGAGCTGGCGGGCGGACTCGGCAAGGGCGGGCGCGGCCTGTGCCTCCAGCACGTCGCGCTCGAGGGCTTCCTTCTGTTGCGACAGCGCCTGGTTGGTCTGCCTGGCGCTGCCCAGTTGGTACGACCGTTCCGCAGCGTCGGTCGACAGCCACAGCGTGACGCCCAGCCCGAGCCCGAGAGAGCCGATCACCAGCACCACGAACGGGACCCTGGCCGCCAGGGTGCGGGGATTGAGGTCGATGGTCGAGACACGGGCGATGATCCGCTCTTTCAAGGACGGGCGGATGACCTTGGGCGCCTTGGCTTTACGCGCCTTGGCACGAGCTTTCGCCTGGCTGGCGTTCTTCGGCCGGACGGGCTTGATCTGAGGCCGGGTTACCGGCGCGGTCTCGCTCGCCGCACGCGGGCGTCCTCGTCGCGGCGGCGCCTCAGGGGCCCGACGCTGCGCGCCGCGGGCGGGCTGGCGCGACGTGCGGCGGCGCTCATCGCCGCCCCGCGCCGGCTTTGGTCGCTTGGCCTTCATGAGTCATCCCTTCCGGCAACCTTTTCCAGTGCCCGAAGCCGCACGGACGCGCTTCGTGGGTTGAGTTCGATCTCGGCCGCGCCCGCGCGCTCAGCGCCGCGGGTCAGGCTCGCGAATTCCGGTTCGTGCCCCGGCAGCTCGACGGGCAGCCCGGGCGGCGTGCGAGATGCCGTCACGGCGGCGAAAAGGCTCTTGACGATTCTGTCCTCCAGCGACTGGTAGGACATCACCACGATGCGTCCGCCCGGGCCGAGGCTGGCCAGTGCAGCCGGCAATGCATCGCGCAGCGTGTCCAGCTCGCCGTTGACGGCGACCCGCAGCGCCTGGAACGTCCGCTTGGCGGGATGCCCACCGGTGCGGCGGGCCGGCGCCGGGATCGCGTCGTACAGCAGTTCCACGAGTTCGCCGGTTCGGACGAATGGTCGGCGGGCGCGCCTGCGAACGATCTGCGACGCGATCCGCGACGCGAAGCGCTCCTCGCCGAACTCCCGCAGGATGCGCGCCAGCGACTTCTCGTCGTAGGTGTTGACGACCTCGGCGGCGGTCAACCCGGCGTCGGGATCCATTCGCATGTCCAGCGGGGCGTCGGCCGAGTAAGAGAACCCACGCTCCGTGCGGTCCAGTTGCATCGACGAGACGCCGAGGTCGAACAGGATGCCTTCGACTTGCGGCCAGCCGGATTCGCTTGCCCAGTAACCGGATTGGGCGAGAGCGCCTTCGATGCGGTCGAATCTGGTGCGGACAAGCAGAACACGGTCGGCGAATCGCGCCAGCCGCTCGCCCGCGATCCACAGGGCGTTTGGGTCGCGATCCAGCCCGACGAGTCGGAGGCCGGGCAGCTCGGTGAGGAACCGCTCGGCGTGCCCACCGGCACCGAGGGTCGCGTCGACGAGCACGGCGCCGGACCCGTCGGCGCTGTGCCGGGTCAGCGCGGGCTTGAGCAGTTCGACGCAGCGGTCCAGCAGGACGGGAACGTGTCCGTGGTCAGAGGTCGCAGCCATGGCTAGCCCTCCGAGAAAGGGCTTCCCTGCAGCGAGGTCCCCGCCCGAGCGCGCGGACCTGGCGTTGGGGAAGTACGCCAGGGCCGGCTCGGGCAGAGGCCGCGTTGCACGGTCAGCCGTCGGATCAAATGATGTCGCGCAGAGTTTCATCGCTGGCCGCGGAGAAGTTCTCTTCGTGCGTCTCTTGGTATTCCTGCCACGCCTGGGCATCCCAGATCTCGAGGTAGTCGACCGAGCCGATCACCACGCAGTCCTTCGAGAGGTTGGCGTAGCGACGGTGGTCGGCCGACAACGTGATCCGGCCTTGCGTGTCGGGATGTTGTTCGTCGGTTGCGGCGGCGAGGTTACGAAGGAATGCCCGGGCTTCCGGATTGCTCCGGGACGCCCCCGACGCCCGCCTGGCCAGTGCCTCGAACTCGGCGCGCGGGTAGACGGCGAGGCTGTGGTCCTGACTTTTCGTGACCATCAACCCTCCTGCCAGCGCGTCGCGGAACTTGGCGGGCAGCGTCAGCCGCCCCTTGTCGTCGAGCTTGGGCGTGTAGGTGCCGAGGAACATCTCGCCACCTCCAACCACTACGGAGCCCCGGTCGCTCCGATGCACGCCACTTTACCCCACAATCCCCCACTTTGCGCCAAATGCCAGCAAATGTCGCGGCGGTATCCCCACAACCAGGGCCTGTCTCGAACGGCGCTCGGCGAACAGGCAGGTGTCAGCGGGATAAATGTCCTGCTAGTCGGCCTGTGGGGCGAAGTGGGGAACTCAGCGCACAAAAAATGGGGCAGCCGAATCGGCTACCCCATCGTGATTGGTGCGTTATTCGTCGAAGCGGCGGCGGAACCGGTCTTCCATCCGGCTGGTGAACGATCCGCCCGAACCCTTACCGCGCTTCTGCCGGGGCGCACCCTGCTCGGTCCCGGAGCGGTCCCGCCCGCCGGTCACGCGCGGACCGGTGACCGCGAACACCACGCCGGCGAACATCACCAGGAACCCGAAAACCGAAAGGATCGGGAAACTTCCGATCATGGTGGCCTTAAACGCCACACCGCATACCAGCATCGCGAGACCGATCACGAACAGTGCCGCACCCTGCAGTCGCCGCCGGGTCGACGGGGCGCGCAGGCCGCCGCCGCGAACGCTCGAGGCGAACTTGGGGTCCTCGGCATAGAGCGCGCTCTCGATCTGGTCGAGCATGCGCTGCTCATGATCGGAGAGTGGCATGCGTCCCTCCTTGCCGCCCGTCATATGGTCTTCAACGCAGTTTAGTGCCCGCGTTCACGGATAACTAACGTTCATGATACGAGGTGAATCTGAGCCGTACCACCTAGTTCGCGCCCTCATTGTATGACGTGTGCCGCCGCTGTGACCCGACCACCTCGCCACGCCGATAATGGCGTTAGCTCCCCGAACACAACCGGACAAGGTCGCGAGAAAGCGCGAGAAAGGTTGAAGTGAAGTTGGCGACATTTCTCATCGATCTGTCGTCCGATGACATGGCGCGTCGGCTGGGCGACGCGCTCGGCGTTTACGTCGACGCGATGCGGTATCCCCGCGGCACCGAGGACCAACGGGCATCGATGTGGCTGGAACACACCCGCAGGGACGGGTGGAAGGCCGTCGCGGCGGTCGAGCTGCCCGGTCCCCAAGAGGACACGGACGGCGCCGCGCGCTCGGCCGATCGGCTCATTGCGGCGCCGATCGTCGGCGTCGCATACGGCTACTGCGGGGCTCCCGACCAGTGGTGGCAACAGCAGGTCATCGCGGGGCTGCAGCGGGTCGGCGCCGACCGGTCGCGCATCGCCGAACTGATGACGAGCTATTTCGAGCTGACGGAACTGCACATCCATCCCCGCGCCCAGGGGCGCGGTCTCGGTGAGGCGTTGACGCGTCGCCTGCTCGCGGGCCGCGCCGAGTCTCACGTGCTGCTCTCCACACCGGAGATCAACGGCGAGTCGAACCGCGCCTGGCGGCTCTACCGCAGGCTCGGATTCGCCGACATCATCCGCGGCTACCACTTCGCCGGCGACCCCCGCGCCTTCGCGATCCTTGGCCGGTCACTGCCGCTCTGAGCCGACGCGCATGGCACGATGACCTCGTGCCCGCGCTTGCAACCCGGGGGAACCGCCGCCGGATTCGCCTGAAGGCGATCCTGTTGCTGCTGCTGATACTTCCGACCGCCGTCGGGTGCGTGCGGGTCAGGGCCAACATCACGGTGTCCCCCGACGACCGGGTATCGGGGCAGATCGTCGCGGCGGCCAAACCCCACGGGGCCGACGACAAGGGCCCTCAACTTCTCAACACGCTGCCGTTCAGCAACAAGGTGGCAGTGTCCGACTACACGAAGGACGACTACGTCGGCTCTCAGGCGGTGTTCTCCGACCTGACCTTCGCCGAGCTTCCACAGTTGGCCAACATGAACCGCGATGCCGCCGGCGTCGACTTATCGCTGCGCCGCGCAGGCGATCTGGTGATCCTGGAGGGTCGCGCCGACCTGACCTCGTTGACCGATCCGGATGCCGATGTGTCGCTTTCGGTGTCGTTCCCTGGCGAGGTGACCTCCACCAACGGCGACCAGGTGGCCACCGAGGTGGTCGAATGGAAACTCAAGCCGGGTGTGGTCAGCACGATGAGCGCCCAGGCGCGCTACACCGATCCGAGTGCCCGCTCCTTCACCGGCGCGGCGATCTGGCTTGCCCTGGCGTCGTTCCTGGTGGCGGGCATCCTGGCGGCACTGGCCTGGGCGAGTCGCGACAGCTCCCCGCGGTTCACCGACCCCGCGGCGCCGTCGCGGGACTAGTCGCCCTTTGGCGTCACCCGCAGACGTCCTGACTTGCTACAAAGCCGGTGGCAGGCTCTACTCTGGATGCACTCACGGCCACATCTGCGACCGAAAGGGGCGCCGCGCTGAGCGTAGACACAGCGGCACCGTCAGCCATCGAGTTGGCCAGCGCCGTGACGGAACAACTGCGGGAGTACCTCGGCGAGCGCCGCAGTCAATGCGCCTATATCGGCGTCGACTACGCCGACCTGACCGCAGCGCTCGAGGAGTTCGTGCTGCGCGGCGGCAAGCGGCTGCGGCCCGCATTCGCCTATTGGGGCTGGCGTGCGGTTGCCGACCGTGACGCAGATCCATCCGTTCTCCGCTTGTTCGCCTCACTGGAGCTGCTGCACGCCTGCGCGCTCGTGCACGACGACGTCATCGACGACTCGGCGACCCGTCGTGGCCTGCCCACCGTGCACCGGTCGTTCGCCCAGACCCACCGCGACCGCCACTGGTCCGGATCGGCCGACCAGTTCGGGCTGTCGTCGGCGATCCTGCTCGGCGACCTCGCCCTGGTGTGGGCCGACGACATCGTCGCTACTGCGGACCTGCCCCCTGATGCACAACGACGCGTCCAGTGGGTCTGGGCCGACATCCGCACCGAGGTGCTCGGCGGGCAGTATCTCGACATCGTCGCCGAATCCAGCGGCGCGACGACCGTTGCGTCGGCGATGAACGTCAACACCTACAAGACCGCGTCCTACACCGTCACCCGCCCATTGCAGCTCGGCGCCGCGGCGGCCGCGGACCGACCGGATGTGCTGGCGATCTTTCACAAGGTGGGCACCGACCTCGGGGTGGCGTTCCAGTTGCGTGACGACGTGCTTGGCGTGTTCGGCGATCCTGCGGTGACCGGAAAGCCGTCTGGCGACGATCTGCGCTCGGGCAAACGCACGGTGCTGCTCGCCGAGGCCGTTGAGCTGGCCGACAAGTCCGACCCGGCGGCTGCCGAGCTGTTGCGGACCTCGATCGGCACCGAGCTGTCCGATGCGCAAGTGCGCGAGCTGTGCCAAGTCATCGAGTCCGTCGGAGCGCTGACCGCCGTCGAGGAGCACATCGACATGCTCACCACACGGGCGCTGGAAGCCGTTGGCGCCGCACCGATCGACGCCCAGGCGAAGGCGGGTCTCTCCGAGCTCGCCAGGTTGGCCGCCAACCGGTCCGCTTGACCGCCGTGTCGCCCTTCGCGCGGCTGTCCGCGTTCACCACGTCCCCGGAGGCAAAGCCGGCGCTGCTGGGGTTCCTCGGCGCCGTGATGATCACGGCGGGCGGGCTCGGCGCAGGCAGCACCAGGCTGCACGATCCGCTGCTGGAGTCGCTTCACCTTTCGTGGCTCCGCTTCGGCCACGGACTTGTGCTGTCGTCGCTGCTGCTGTGGGGCGGCGTCGCGGTGATGCTGTTCGCGTGGTTGTCATTGGGTCGTCGGGTAATCGACGGCTCGGCGCGGGAGTACACGATGGTGGCCACCACCGGTTTCTGGCTGGCGCCGCTGTTGCTTTCCGTGCCAGTGTTCAGCCGCGACACGTACTCCTATCTCGCGCAGGGCGCACTGCTGCGCGACGGCTTCGACCCGTATCTCGTCGGCCCGGTCGACAATCCGAATTCGTTGCTGGACAACGTCAGTCCGATCTGGACGACGACCACCGCGCCGTACGGGCCCGCGTTCATCTTGGTGGCCAAGTTCGTCACCATGCTGGTCGGCGACAACGTGATCGCGGGCACGATGGTGCTGCGGCTGTGCATGCTGCCCGGGCTGGTGCTGCTGATCTGGGCGGCACCCCGGGTGGCCCGCCACGTCGGCGCGAACGGCGCTGCCGCGCTGTGGATCTGTGTGCTCAACCCGCTGGTGATCATCCATCTGATGGGCGGCGTGCACAACGAGATGCTGATGGTCGGCTTGATGGCGGCAGGCATCGCGTTGATATTCCAGCGCCACCCCATCGCAGGCAACGCGTTGATCGTCGTCGGGGTGGCAGTGAAAGCCACAGCGGGCCTTGCACTTCCGTTCATGGTGTGGGTGTGGGCCCGTCAACTACGGGATAGCAGGGGTTACTCGCCGCCAAAGGCGTTCGCGGCGGCCGCCGCAGGGTCGGTGGCGATCTTCGTCTCGGTGTTCGCGGTGTTGTCCTGGTTGGCCGGTGTCGGGCTGGGCTGGCTCACCGCGCTCGCCGGGTCCGTCAAGATCATCAACTGGCTCACCGTGCCAACGGCCTTGTCCAACCTGGTGAACTTCCTGGGCAGCTTCTTCATGCCGGTCAACTTCTACGCCGTCCTCGACGTCGCCCGGATCGTTGGCATAGCAATCATCGCAATCTCACTTCCGTTGCTGTGGTGGCGGTTTCGACACACCGACCGCCAGGTGCTGACCGGAATCGCATGGGCGATGGTGATCGTGGTGCTGTTCGTGCCCGCCGCGCTGCCGTGGTACTACACCTGGCCACTGGCGATCCTGTCCGCGCTGGCACAGAGCAGGCAGGCCATCGCGGCGATCGCCGGGTTCTCCACCTGGATCATGGTGATCTTCAAACCCGATGGCAGTCATGGCATGTACTCGTGGCTTCACGTGCTGCTGGCGACGGCATGCGCCGCCGTGGCCTGGTACTCGCTGTACAAAACGCCGCAACCGCCGCAGGACACCACCGAGGACGACGATCCGGCCGAGCAGCCGGTCAGTAGTCAGTAAGCCATCGCCTGAGCGCGCCGCACTACCTCGCGGGCCTGATGCGAATGCAGCGCGTCGACCGGGCGGGCGTTGTCCTGCCGTTCCATCGATCCGTCGCGCCTGATGGTCAGCGACGGATCGGGGGTGAACAGCCAGCGCACGATTTCGGTCTCGCGGTAGCCGCCGTCGTGCAGGACGACGAGCAGCCCGGCCAGGCTCTTGACCACGTGGCCGGTGTCGTCGAAGAACGCCTTCGGCACCACCACCGCTCCGCCGCGGCGGACACCGAGGAGGTGGCCTTCCCGCAGTTGCTGTTGGACCTTGGTCACCGGAACACCGAGCAATTGGGCGACGCCGGGCAGGTCGTAGACGTCTTCACTTGGTTCGAGCACATCTTCAGCGGTTGGAATGCTGCTCACCGGAGTGAGTCTAGGACGCACGACGCGGTCTCGGAGGCCGCTCGGCAAGGACATTTACGTTCGGTTGGCTCCGTAGCATATGAGCAGTGGAGACCCACCAGCAATCCGACCCACTCGTCGGGGCCGTGCTGGACGGGCGGTACCGCGTCGACACCCTGATCGCCACAGGCGGGATGTCCGGGGTGTACCGCGGGTTGGACCTTCGGCTGGATCGGCCGGTGGCACTGAAGATCATGGATTCCCGCTATGCCGGCGACAACCAGTTCCTGACGCGGTTTCAACGCGAGGCCCGCGCCGTCGCGCGGTTGAAGGACCCCGGCCTGGTCGCGGTGTACGACCAGGGCATCGACGGCCAGCATCCGTTCCTGGTGATGGAGCTCATCGAGGGCGGCACCCTCCGCGAACTGTTGGCCGAGCGCGGACCGATGCCGCCGCATGCGGTCGCCGCCGTCCTCGGCCCTGTGCTCGGCGGCCTGGCGGTGGCCCACAACGAGGGTCTGGTGCACCGCGACGTCAAGCCGGAGAACGTGTTGATCTCCGATGGCGGTGACGTGAAGATCGCCGACTTCGGATTGGTGCGCGCGATCGCGGAAGCCAAAATCACCTCGACGAGTGTCATTTTGGGCACCGCGGCATACCTATCACCCGAACAGGTCAGCAACGGCGACGCGACGCCCGCCAGCGACGTCTACGCGGTTGGCATCCTCGCCTACGAGCTCTTGACCGGCACCACCCCGTTCACCGGCGACAACGCGCTGGCGGTGGCCTATCAGCGGATGGACAACGACGTTCCCCCTCCCAGTGCGGTGATCGGTGGCGTGCCAGCACAATTCGACGAGCTGGTGCTGCGCGCCACCGCGCGGAACCCGGCTCAGCGGTACACCGACGCGGAAGACATGGCATCGGAGCTCGACGCGATCGTCGACGAGTTGGGCTTACCGGACTTCAGGGTTCCGGCTCCGCGCAACTCCGCCCAGCATCTGTCCGCGTCGCTGCCTCGCGGCCAGGTCAGCCAGCTCGCAACCACCGACACCACAAGGTCTGTGGCGCCGCGTCAACACACCAAGGCGTTCACCCGCGGACCCGACGATTGGCAGCAGGACGAGCCTGACGCTGAAACCCATGGCGTCGTAGGGCAATTCGCCGGGATTGACATGAACGAATTCCACTGGGCCCGGCAACGCGCAAGACGCGTTCTGCTGTTCTGGGTGCTCGCAGTGCTCGTCCTCACCTGCGCGCTCGCCGCCGCCGCATGGACGATCGGCAGCAACCTGTCCGGCTTGATTTAGTCGCGCAACATCTCAGCGACGAGGAACGCGAGCTCGAGCGACTGCTGCGTGTTCAGCCGCGGATCGCAGGCCGTTTCGTAGCGTCCCGCGAGGTCGGAGTCCGAGATGTCCTGTGCGCCACCGAGACATTCGGTGACGTTCTCGCCGGTGATCTCGACGTGGATGCCGCCGGGATGGGTGCCCAGCGCGCGGTGCACCTCGAAGAAGCCCTGCACCTCGTCGACGATGCGGTCGAAGTGGCGGGTCTTGTAGCCGGTCGACGACTCGTGGGTATTGCCGTGCATCGGGTCGCACTGCCAGATCACCTGGTGGCCCGTCGCCTGCACCTTTTCGATGATCGGCGGCAGCAGGTCGCGTACCTTGTTGTTGCCCAGCCGGCTGACCAGCGTCAGGCGACCCGCCTCGTTGTTCGGGTCCAGCCGCTCCACGTATTCGACGGCGAGCTCGGGCGTCATGCTCGGGCCGATCTTCACCCCGATCGGGTTGGCGATGACCTCGGCGAACGCGACGTGGGCGCCGTCAAGCTGGCGCGTGCGCTCCCCGATCCAGACGTAGTGCGCGGACTGGTCGTAGAGCCGTTGCTTACCCTCGTCGTCCTCCGACAGCCGCAGCATCGCGCGCTCGTAGTCGAGCACCAGAGCCTCATGGCTGGCGTAGATCTCAGCGGTCTGCAGATTGCGGTCGTCGACGCCGCAGGCGCTCATGAAGGTCAGCCCGCGGTCGATCTCACCGGCCAGCGCCTCGTACCGGGCGCCCGCGGGCGAGGTCCGGACGAATTCTCTGTTCCAGTCGTGCACGAGATGCAGCGACGCGAGCCCCGACGACGTCAGCGCCCGCACCAGGTTCATCGCGGCGCTGGCGTTCGCGTAGGCGCGGACGAGCCGCGACGGATCGTGTTCGCGCACCGCTGCATCGGGCGCGAAGCCGTTGATCATGTCGCCGCGGTAGGACTTCAGGCCCAGAGCGTCGATGTCGGACGACCGCGGCTTCGCGTACTGGCCCGCGATACGCGCGACCTTGACCACCGGCATGCTGGCGCCGTAGGTGAGCACGACGGCCATCTGAAGCAGCGTGCGGATGTTGGCCCGGATATGCGGTTCGGTGTTGTCGACGAACGTCTCCGCGCAGTCCCCGCCCTGCAGCAGAAATGCCTCGCCGCGGGCCACGTCGGCCAGCAGGCCCTTGAGCTTCTCGATCTCCGAGGGCACCGTCACCGGCGGCACGCTCTCCAGCACCGTCCGCATTGCCTTCGCCTGATCGGCGTCCCAGCCGGGCTGCTGCGCGGCGGGTCTGGCCAGTGCCGCGTCCAGCCGCTGCCGAAGGTCGTCCGAAAGTGGCGGCAGCGCCGGCAGCTGGTCGATGGGTACGTCGACGGTCCAGTTCACCCGTACATGGTAACTGGGCAAGACCAGCCGATTTATCTACGGGCAGGGCGACGAATATAGGGAAACACCCTATTTCTCCGCAGCAGGTCCACAGCTAGCGTTTTGCTGCAGCAGGTCGCCTGGCCTGACGTTGAGAAATGGAGTGGTCGACTTGCCGAAGAGCCGATTGTTGACGACATCGCCGCTGGTCGCGGCCGCAGCGGTGGCAGCGGCCACGTGACCATCACATTTACCGACGACGATAGGGACGACCCCGGTAAAGCCAGTTACAGCGGCGATGTCGGCCCAGACGGTCAAGTGACGAACGCCAACTGGAAGACCACGGCTCCCTTGGCCTGCGGGGCCGAAACCCACACCACCGCATTCTTCTAAACCTCACCCGACGTCATCAGCTGATACCGGCGCATGTTGTGGCGCGCGTCGACAAGCGCGTCGTGCGCGTCGCGCGGTCGCGGCGGCATCCGGGGGCAACCGCGCTCTTCCCAGAACTGCCGCAGTTCGCGGGTGAACCGCGGGATCGCAGGCGGCAGGGCCGTCATCGGCCCCCACAACTGGCACAGCACCACATGGTCGTATGCGCTGACCCAGGCCCACAGCTCGATCGGCTCGTCGCCGTCGATGCCGAAGAAGTCTTCCAGCTCCGACCGGATCTGCTTACGGGACCGCCACAGCTGCGACGACGGCGGCGGCAGCTTCGGCAATACGTTGGTACGCACCCATCGTCCGGCCCGTTCTGGATCGAATTCGGTTGATATGGCGTAATATTCGCGGCCGTCCTCAGCCACAACGCCGATCGAGATGAGCTCGATGCTGCGGCCGTCGTCGATGAACTCGGTGTCGTAGAAGTACTTCACGCGGGCTCCTGCACCGCGACCGCCGAAGCGACCGCAGGGCCGTCCGGCGGCGCGGGGGCGGGATGGATCTCCAGGTCGAGCTGCCGATCGACTTCGCTGTCGTCGGGGAAGTGCGGCTCGCCCGCGATGACGTGCTGCAGCCACAGCTTCGCCTGGACCACGGGCCTACGCAGGATGCGCTCCCGCATCAGCGCCCGGTGCATCTTGCGCGGCTTGTTCGTGTATCGCCAGCGCGCCCACGGCGCGTGTGGCCGGGACAACCGAATCGCCCCGACCAACAGCAGCGGTGTGATGAACATCCCGATCAGGCCCGTCCACACCTTTCCCTTGAGCAGCACCACGACCGCCAGCATGAGCGTCAGCACCGCCAACGCGACCACCAACGCCCGCGCCGCCACCGCGTGGTCGGCGCGCCAGATATCGATATCGAAGAACGACAACGGGTTGAAACCGAGGATCAGCAGCCCGGCCACCGCGATCGCGGTGAACACGGCGTCCACCGACGTGCGTCCGTCCTCGGCCCAATAGACGTCCTGCAAATGCAGTATCAATGCGAACTCGTCGAGCACCAGTGCCGCGCCGATACCGAAAAAGGTTGCTGCGACCGTGAATTCGGGTACCCCTCCGTCGACCGCCAATGTCACCATCGAAATGCCGGAGAGCATGACCAAGATCACACCGATTACCACGTGGTGGATGTGCAGCCCACCACCTGCCGAGATGTTGCGCGGCTGCCACCACCTACGGGGCTTGTCGCTGTCGGCGTGGCTGCGGATGTACCGCACGATCGAGCGGGTGACGAAGAACGTCAGGATGAACGCGACGAGGCAAAAGACAAGCGGTAGCCGTCCATGGGGAATCGCCAGGTTGAAGTGGAAACTCGCGTGCACGGAGAAAACTTACGCCGACCTAGGTGCGACGTGCCGGGGATATCACCCGGCGCGCCGCGGCAGGCCGATAGTCTGTTTTTCGACATGAGTATGTGGCGGTCGCCCGGCGGGGCTGGTTGGTGGCCAACCGTCGCGTGGCGGCTGTTTCAGCTGCTCACGCTGGCGGCAGTGGTCTGGGCCGGTTGGCGGCTGCTCGGCCACACCGCCTACCGCATCGACATCGACGTGTACCGCATGGGCGGTCGGGCCTGGCTGGACGGCCAGCCGCTGTACGCCGACGGCGCGATGTTCACGACGCGAGCGGGGCTGGAACTGCCGTTCACCTATCCCCCGCTGGCCGCGGTCGCATTCGCGCCGTTCGCTCTCCTGCCGCTGTCGGTGGCCAGCGCCGCGATCACTGTCACGACGTTCGTGCTGTTGATCGTGTCGACGGTGATCCTGCTGACGCGCCTGGACGTCTGGCCGCAGACCACCGTCACCTCCGAGCCGACGTGGCTTCGGCGGTGCTGGCTGGCCGCGGCGATGGTGGCGCCCGCGGTGATCTATCTCGAGCCGATCCGGGCGAACTTCGATTTCGGCCAGATCAACGTCGTGTTGATGACGCTCGTCATCGCCGACTGCGTGCCGCGCAAGACGCCGTGGCCGCGGGGCATCCTGCTCGGCGTGGCGATCGCACTGAAGCTCACCCCCGCGGTGTTTCTGCTGTACTTCCTCCTGCGCCGGGACACCCGCACGCTGGCCGTCACCGCGGCGTCGGCGGTGGTCGCCACCTTGGTCGGCTTCGCGTTCGCATGGCGCGACTCGTGGGAGTACTGGACCGACACGGTGCGTAACACCGACCGGATCGGCACCGCGACGCTGAACACCAACCAGAACATCGCGGGCGCCCTGGCCCGGCTCGGCCTCGGCGAGGGCGAACGGTTCGTGCTGTGGACGCTGGCCTGCTTCGTGGTGCTCGGGGTGACGATCTGGGCGGCCCGCCGGCTGCTCCAGGCAGGCGAACCGGTGCTTGCGCTGATCTGCGTGGCGATGTTCGGCCTGGTCGTGTCACCGGTGTCGTGGTCGCATCACTGGGTGTGGGCACTGCCCGCGGTGCAGGTCTGCGGCGTGATCGCCTACCGCCACCGGAACGCTCTTCTCGGCGCGGTCACCGCTGCCGGACTTGCGTTGATGATCTGGACGCCGATCACTCTGATGCCGGAGCATCGCGAGACGACGGCGTCGCTGTGGCGTCAGCTCGTCGGTGGTTCCTACGTGTGGTGGGCGCTGGCCGTCATCGTGGTCTCCGGGACGGTGTCCGCCCGGTCGGCCGAACGACCGCCCAAGGCGGTCAGCGACGCGGCCCCCGTACCCGCTACGAACTAGGCGGCAAGCTCCTCGGCGGGTTGTTTACCCTCCTTGATATCGGCGGCGTACAGGTCGACGTACTCCTGCCCCGACAAGCGCATCAGCTCGTACATCACCTCGTCGACGATCGCGCGCTCGATGAACCGGTTGCCCTCGAGGCCCTCGAATCGACTGAAGTCCATCGGCTTGCCGAACTTGACCGTCACCCGCCCGAACCGCCACGTCTTGCTGCCCGGCGGATTGACCACGTCGGTGCCGATCATCGCGACCGGGATGACCTTCACATCAGTGCGCAGCGCAACCCGGGACAGGCCCGTCTTGCCCTTGTACAACCGCCCGTCCGGCGAGCGGGTGCCCTCGGGATACATGCCGAGCAGTTTGCCCTCGGTCAGCAGCCGCTCCGCGGTGAGGAGTGCGGCCTGCGCGGAGTCGGCGTCGGTGCGGTCGATGGGCACCTGCCCCGCCGCGGTGAAGAACCAGCGTTTGAACCAGCCGGAGAGGCCGGTGCCCTCGAAGTACTCGGCCTTCGCCAGGAAGGTGATCCTGCGCTTGACCACCAGAGGTAGGTAGAAGCTGTCCGCAACGGCCAGGTGGTTACTCGCCAGGATGACCGCGCCGTCGTCCGGAACATATTCCAGCCCTTCGACTTTGGGCCTGCCCAGCAAAGACAGCAGAGGGCCCATGAAGATGTATTTGAAAAGCCAATACCACATGGACCCTCCCGAATTGGGGCGCACCAGACGGGTGCTTGGCGACAACTCTACCGTTCACTCCTCGATGGTGACCGGGATGTGCTGATACCTGGTTGGACCCGAGGGCGGTGGCTCGTCGGGGGGCGGCTCGTCCGGTCCCTGCGACGTGTCGATGTCTTCGACCATCGCGCGCACGACGGTCAGTAGCGCCACGCTGTGTTCGGCGATGACCGTCAGCAACGGATGTTGCTCGCCGCTCACCAACGCGGCCAGCGCGCACACCGGGCACCACACCTGCTGGCACTTGCCGGGACCGTCCGCGCCTGCCGCCGCCGCGGCCGCGGCCCGAACGGCGGGATCGAGCCGGTCCAGGATCATCTGCGCCAGCCGCCGCAATTCCGGCCCGGGATCGGGGTGTGCCCCACTCATCGCTCGGCTCCCGCTCGCTCCGGTCCTCGCTTCGCTGCGATCCTCACTCCCGCTCGCCTTCGGGTGTCATGCAGGCCACACCTCCGGATCGGGTCGAAATCGCACGGTCAGCTCACTGCCTTTGAGCTGGGCATCTATCACGATGCAGCGACGCAGGACGGATGCCAGCCGAACCCGGCGCCTCATGCCACCGGCGCCGATGATCAAGTCGTCGTCGACCCGGCCCAGGGTAAGTGCGCTGGAGTCGACCTGAGGCAACTCTAGCCGCAACCGATAGACCGCATCCAATCCCGAGCCGGACTCGCGGTCGACGACCGGCCGCACCGGGCCGGGTGGTGGTGAGCCGTCGCGCCTGCGGGCCGATTCGAGCAGTTCGCCCAGCGCCTTGGGCCCGATGGGCTCGCCGGCCAGGTGCGGCACCAGGACCAACCGCACATCGCCGACCGTGCCGTCGAGTTCCTCGAGTACCGCCTGCTGTTCAGAGATGCGTTCGGAGTACCAGTCGAATGCGGGATGCTCCGGCAGGTTGCGGTACTCGTATGAATCGTCTTGAACCAAAATCTGATTGACGATCAGGCCGTCGACCCGTACGCCCATCAACGCGAGGGAGCCCAGGGTGCGCGCGGCCTCGGCGGCCACCACTCGCTCCGCGGTGAGTACCAGGTGTGCGCTCACCCAGTCGCCGTCGGTGAGCAGGCCGGTCAGCGCATCGGTACCCGCGTCGATGCGCTCCATCAGTTCGACGATCGCCGCCGAGCGGGCGTCGCCGGCGGCCGAGCTCAGCCTGCGGTGGCGCGGCCACGCCCGCTCCAGGTACAGGCCGAATGTCGCGGGCAGCGTCAACATCCGCAGCGCGTCGGCCGTCGACGCGCAGTCGACGACGACGTGGTCCCACTCCCCTGACCGCGCCAGCTCGCCGACCTCGTGCAGGCCGAGCACCTCCTGAATCCCGGGCAGCGCCGAAAGCTCTTCTGGGGCAACCTGTCCCAGATCTGACTCGTCGAATCTTGCCGACAGCAGCCCGGCGATCTCGCTCCACCGCGCTTCCAGAAGCGCCAGCGTGTCGATCGCAAGCGCATCGAGGAAGCCGCCGCCGGCGTCCGCATCGTCGGCGAGTACCCGGGTCGGGGTTCGGTGCCCAGTGGGAATGACCGGCGTACCCAGCACATCGCCGAGCGAGTGCGCCTGGTCGGTGGACACCACGAGTACCCGCAGGCCGCTTTGCGCGTCGCGCACCGCAGTCGCGGTCGCCAGCGTCGACTTACCTACCCCGCCCTTGCCAACGAAGAGACTGATCCGGGCGTGGGTCGGCGCGGGGGATTCACTCAGCCTCGACTCGTTTCTTGAGGTCCTTCAATGCGGTGTCGGTCAGCCTGCGCTCGGCCTTACGCTTGAGCAGGCCGATCATCGGAATGACCAGGTCGACCGACAGTTCGTACGTGACATCGGTGCCAGATCCCTTGGCCGCCAAGTGGTATGCGCCCTCAAGTGATCGCAGCAGCGAACTCGACACCAGCTTCCACGTCACCGAGCCGCGGTCGGGCGGCCAGTCGTATTCCAGCACCATGGTGTCCTTGAGGACCGCGGCGTCCAGCACCAGTCGGGCCTTCTTGGGGTAACCCTCATCGTCGGCCTCGAGAACCTCGGCCTCCTTATACTCGGCGACCCAGTCCGGATAGGAGCCGATGTCGGCGATGACGTCCATCACCGTCGAAGGATCGGCATCGATGTAGATCGTCTGCGCCGTCTTGTCCGCCACGTAGTGCTTCCCCTGTTCGCCTCTGTTCGACGCTTAGAAAATCTACTCGTCCCTGCTGGGTCTGACCCAGTATCAGGCCAGCGGGGGCATCCCCACCGGCCGCGACGCCTCCAGCGTCTGCTTCAGCTCGAACGACATCCTCTTGCCCGCCACCCGGCGCTGGTGGTTGCACTTGGCCAGGTTCATCTTCGCCAGCTGCCACGCCGCCACCCCCGACGGCTCGGCGTGCAGGAAGTAGTGCAGGATCACGCCGTCCAGCGACGGCTCCAGCCACACCTCCATGGTTCCGGTCAACGCACCGTTGACCGTCCACCGGTGTCCGACGGGGCCGCGATCCTCGACGACCGTCAAGTGCAGATCGGGCCACCAGCGCCGCCAGCTTGCCGGGTCCGCGACCGCTTTTCCGACCTCCACCGGGTCAGCCGCCACGAACGTCTGGTCGGCGACTTGGATGCTGTTCATCGCCACTAGCTTCACATATGACGCCCCAGCAGCGGTCCGGGGCCGACTAGGCTGGTCCCGCAAAAGCCGCTACCACCCTCGGAGGCCACGACCGTGCGCGAGATCAGTGTTCCCGCATCGTTTGAAGTCGCCGAGCGCGACAACATCGCCAGCGCCGTCTACTCGCACGAGCGCGACGACCCCGACCACGTGATCTTCCAGCGCCTCGTCGACGGCGAGTGGACGGACGTGACGGCGGCCGAGGCGGCGAGCCAGATCCGTTCGGCGGCATTGGGCTTGATCGCCGAAGGTGTCAAGCCCGGCGACCGTGTAGCGATGCTGTCGGCGACCCGCTACGAATGGCCGATCATCGACTTCGCGATCATGTCCGTCGGCGCATTGACCGTTCCGATCTACGAGACCAGTTCGGCCGAGCAGGTGAAATTCGTGCTCGGCGATTCGGGTGCGGTGCTGGTGTTCGCCGAGACCGACGCACATGCGGAGAGGGTCGAGGCACTCACGGGCGACCTGCCCGACCTGCGCAAGGTGTTCCGAATCGACGGGACCGGTACCGGGGCGCTGGATGCGCTCGCCGAGGCCGGAAAGTCGGTCGAGCCGGGCGAACTGGACGCCCGGCTCGCCGGGATCAAGTCGACCGATCCCGCCACGCTGATCTACACCTCGGGAACCACCGGCAGGCCCAAGGGCTGCGAGCTGACGCACTCCAATCTGATCTACGAGATCCGCGGGGCCAAGGCGTGCTTCCCGACATTGCTGGACAAGGGCGAGCGCCTGCTTGTCTTCCTGCCGCTGGCGCACGTGCTGGCAAGGGCACTCACCATTTCCGCGTTCTCGAACAAGGTGACGGTTGGGTTCACCAGTGACATCAAGAACCTGGTGCCGATGCTCGGGGTGTTCAAGCCGACGCTGGTGGTTTCGGTGCCGCGAGTGTTCGAGAAGGTCTACAACACCGCAGAGCAGAACGCCCGCAACGACGGCAAGGGCCCCATCTTCGCGGCGGCGGTCAACGCAGCGATCGAGTGGAGCCAGGCGCAGGACACCGGCGGCGCGGGTCTGCTGCTGCGCGCCAAGCACGCGCTGTTCGACCGGCTCGTCTACGGCAAGCTGCGCGCCGCGCTCGGCGGCAACTGCCGTGCCGCGGTCTCCGGTGGTGCGCCGCTGGGCGCGCGGCTCGGCCACTTCTACCGCGGCGTCGGGCTGACCATCTACGAGGGCTACGGGCTGACCGAGACCAGCGCGGCGATCACGGTGAATCAGATCAACGCCGTGAAGGTCGGTTCGGTCGGAAAGCTGTTGCCGGGCAACAGCATGCGGCTCGGCGACGACGACGAGCTGCTGGTGCGCGGTGGCGTGGTGTTCGCCGGCTACTGGCGCAACGAGGAGGAGACGAAGGCGGTCTTCTCCGACGGCTGGTTCCACACCGGGGATCTCGGTGCGATCGACGACGACGGCTTCCTCACCATCATCGGCCGCAAGAAGGAGATCATCGTCACCGCGGGCGGCAAGAACGTCGCACCCGCCATCCTCGAAGACCGGCTGCGAGCGCATCCGCTGATCAGCCAGGCGATGTGCGTCGGCGACGCCAAGCCGTTCATCGCCGCGCTCATCACGATCGACCCCGAGGCCTTCGCCGGCTGGAAGGAACGCAACGGCAAGAGCGCCGACGCGACCGTCGCCGACCTGGCCGACGATCCGGACCTGGTCGGCCGAGATCGATCTGGCCGTCAAGGACGCCAACCAGGCGGTGTCGAAGGCCGAGGCCATCCGCAAGTTCGTCATCCTGCCCGTCGACTTCACCGAGGACACCGGCGAGCTGACCCCGACGTTGAAGGTCAAGCGCAAGGTGGTGGCGGAGAAGTTCGCCTCCGACATCGAAGCGCTCTACGACAAGGACTGAGATGCCCGGATCAGCCGCGGCGCGCGCGATGCTTGCGGTTGCGTTCGTCCTGGCCGCGCTGGTCAGCATCGACACCGCCAGGCCCAGCTGCACGGCCACCGCCATGCCCGGCGAGGGCCGCATGTCGACGAAGGCGCGACGATGGCGCTGGCACTCACCACCTAACGCGGGCCGAGATGCCGGGGCGCCGCTGCAGTGGCGGCTGATCATCACGGTGCAGAAGGTCGGTGAGGCATACAAGGCCTCCAACGTCGAATTCCTGCACTAAGAATCAGCCGGTCAGCAACCCGGCCAGTCGGGCCGCCTGCGCACGCCACTGCCAGTTGTCGACGGCCCAGCGCCGCCCGGCGGCGCCCATCTGAGCCGCACGCTCCGGGTCGGCGAGTATTTCGCCTACGGCAGTGGCGATTTCGTCGACGTCCGAACCGTTCACGACGCGTCCTGTGACGCCGTCCTGCACGGTCTCCGGCGCCCCGCCCGACCGGCCCGCGATCACGGGCACACCGCTCGCCGACGCCTCCAGGTAGACGATGCCGAGGCCCTCGACGTCAAGGCCGGCGCCGCGGGTGCGGCAGGGCATCGCGAACACGTCGGCCATCGCGTGGTGTGCGGGCAGTTCGGCGCCGGGCACGCCGCCGGTGAAGACCACGTGCTCGGTGACCCCCGCTTCGCGAGCGAGCCGGTGCAGCGTCGCCAGGTAGGGCCCGCCACCGACGATGACCAGCGTTGCCCCGTCGACGCGTTCACGAATCGCAGGCAGGGCGCGGATCAGCATGTCCTGGCCCTTGCGCGGGACCAGCCGCGACAGGCACATGATGACCGGTCGCTCGCCGAGCCCGTATCGCGCCCGAATCTCCGTGCGGGCAGCCGGATCCGGGATGAACCGGTCGGTGTCCACTCCCGGCGGCACGTATTCCAGTGCGGCCCGCGGCCCGAACGCCGACGCGAACCGGCCCCGCGTGTAGCGGCTGACATAGGTCACGACATCGGTGCCGTCGCCGATGCGGCGCAGCGCACTGCGTGCCATCGGCAGCATCGACCAGCCGACCTCGTGGCCGTGCGTGCTGGCGATGATGCGGGCCGCCCCGGCAGCGCGTGCCCTCGGCGCTAGCAGCGCCAACGGGGCGGCCGCGCCGAACCATACGGTCTCGATGTCGTTGCGCGCGATCAGCGCTCGCATCCGGTCGTCCACCCCTGGGCTCGGCAGCATCAGGGTGGTCGGGTGACGCACCACTTCGTAACCGCCGGCTCGCGCCTCTTCGTCGAACTCCTCGCAGCCCTTCCACTTCGGCGCGTACACGGTCAGCGTGAACTTGTCGGTCTGCATCAGTTGGCCGACGAGCTCATGGAGATACGACTGGATTCCGCCGCGTCGTGGCGGAAAGTCATTGGTAACCAAGAGAATCCGGGTCATGAGGAACCGGCAAGCCAGCGCCGCCAGTCAGCCAGCACCTGCCCGAGGTCGGCGCCGAGTGCCTCGGACACGGCCGTCTCCACGTCGGCGTGACCGGGCCCGCAGGCCCTTTGGTACAGGCTCCGCAGTGTCGTCGTTCCGTACCGGTCGGCGACGAAGCGGGCGAACCACCATGCGCGGTCGTAGGCAAGCGTGCGGGTCGCTCCCGCGGTGTCCAGGTCGGCGTCCGTCGGCAGTTGCGCCAGGTCGGCGGCCTGAGCGGGTCCCGGCCGCGGCGATGAGGGCCGTCCCACGAAGTCGGCAACGCCTTCGGTCATCCACCGCGGTGCGTCTGGTGCGGTATCCGCACGGGCAGCGTAGTGAAAAAGTTCGTGGCGCAGCACAATTCGCAATGCTTTATCGCTCATCGCGGCGGCGCCCGGCGCGAGCACAATCCGCTTGCCGGTGGTCGCGGCGGCGATGTCTGATCCGCCGCCTGCCAACGCGCGGAACTGCTCATCGGAAGCGGTTTCCACGATGACGATGTCGCGGGGCCAGTCAGCACCCCAGAACGCGGTGACAGCGCGAACGGCGTCGTCCATCTCGCCTGAGACCCGGTTCAGCAGCGTCTGCGGTCCGCCCAGGTTCATCAACTCGACCGTGCGGCCGTCGGAGAGAGTCACGGGGCTCGACGCCGACGAGGACGTCGTCGGCGTTGCCACGACAGAAGGCGCGGCGGGCGGCGGGGCGGGCCTGCCGAGGAGCGTCACAGCGACGATCAGCTCAACGGTCAGCAGCAGGCCAAGCCGTGAACGGCTCAGTACCGGCGCACGTTGTGGATCGGGGCGTTGTTCATTGGCGCAACCTGCACCGGCGTGCCGTAGGTGGACGCATGAATCATCATCCCGTCGCCGATGTAGATCGCGGCGTGCGAAGCGTCGGAGTAGTACGTAATGACGTCGCCCGGCTGCATCTGTGACATGTCCACAGCCTGGCCGCCGCGGGCCAGCGCCTGGCTGGAGTGCGGCAGCGATATGCCCGCCTGCTGGAACGCCCACATCACCAGGCCCGAGCAGTCGAACTGGTTGGGCCCGGCACCACCCCACGAGTACGGCGAACCGACCCTGGTCAGCGCGGCCTGGACCGCGGCGATGCCCTCGCCCGGCGCTCCCTCGGGACCGATTGCGCCCTCGGGCGGTGCGATGTCGCCTGGTGGGATGCCGCCTGGCGGGGCGGCCACGATCGCGGGGTCATCCGGCGCAGGCGGTTCCGCGGCAGGCGGTGGCGGTGGAGGCGGGAGGGCGGCAAGCGCTTCTCGCTGGTTGGGCGTCAGCGTCAGGTACTGGGACTTGACCACGGCCATCTGAACCTGCAGCTGGCTCTGCTTCGACTGCAGATCGGCGCGCACCGCCGCGGCCTGCTCCGCCGCGGTCTTTGCGTCGGCGGCCGACTTGGCGGAGGCGGCCTCGGCCTGGGAAGCCTGCTCGCTGACCGTGTGGAAGCTGCGCATCTGCACCGACATCTCGGCGGCCATCACCCGCTGCACCGACAGTTGGTCGATGAGGCGCTGGGGCGAGTCGGCGGTCAGCATCGCATCCATACCGCTGGTCCTGCCGCCCATGTACTGAGCCGCAGCAAATTTATCGACGGAGATCTGGAAAGTTGCTAACTGCGACTTGGCCTGGTCGACCGCCGTCTGGTCGGACGCATGCTTTGCCTCAGCGTCATGCTGAGCTGCCAGCTTGTTGTTCAGGTCGAGCTGCGCCGAGTACATCGACTCGGTGGTGCGCTCGGCTTGCCGTGATAGCTCGTTGAGCTTTGCCAACGCGTCGTCGGCGGGGTCAGCCTGCACATGCGCAGCAAGCACGCCTCCGAAGACTGCCAGTCCCGATAGTGCACATATGACGGGTCGCCTAACTACGCGCGTGATCCGCTGCATACGGTCGTGCGTCAAGATTTTGGGTCCTCAAACTGCCGTTGGCGAGCCGCCCGGAACTGTCTTAGGTCTCAGATAGGTTACGAAACGGCATCGGCCTTGTCCAAACAAGAGACGCAAATTTAACAGCCTCTCAGAGTTTTTCGGCCCCGCGCACGACGCGTGGCGTGTCGCTAGGCCACTCCTGAGTCACCCCGGCGATGGATCGGCACCAGCTGTAGCCGAGGCGCCAAGCCGGCCTCGGCGAGCACCTCCAGCGCCACCCGCTCGTCCTCCAGCAGAGTCTCTGGCACGCCAAGTAACACGCTCACGACGCAGTCCTTGCAGCCGGGACCCCGCACCGCGCAGTCATCGCAATCGATGGTGACCGAGCCGATGGAGGGATCCTCGGTGTCCGGCTGTCCGGTTTCGTCCATCTGCTGACCGTCCTCTCGATCGGTGTTAGCCGCACCATAACGACGACCACCGACAAGCCAGCGTGGCAACGCAACGGTGTCGGTCCCAGTGCCTACCTTCAGCGCATGGGCCAGCTGAGCTCCGCCGACGTCGAACAGCTGTCTTTTGACCTGGCGTCCATTTCCCTGCGGGAGACCACCTTCGTCGTGGTCGACCTCGAGACGACCGGGGGCCGCGCAAGCTCCGACGGCGACGACGTCGACGCCATCACCGAGATCGGCGCGGTCAAGGTGCGCGGCGGCGCGGTGCTCGGCGAACTGGCCACACTGGTCGACCCTGGGCGCAGCATTCCACCGCAGATCGTCTCGCTCACCGGTATCACCTCGGCCATGGTGTGCAACGCGCCGAAGATCGACACGGTCCTGCCCGCGTTCCTCGAATTCGCCCGCGGCGCAGTGCTTGTCGCGCACAACGCGGGATTCGACATCGGATTCCTGCGGGCCGCCGCCGAGCGCTGCCAGATCGCATGGCCACGGCCACCCGTGCTGTGCACCGTCCGGTTGGCCCGGCGGGTGCTCACCCGCGACGAAGCACCCAGCGTCCGGCTGTCCGCGCTGGCCCAGCTGTTCGGGGCCACTACGACACCGACGCACCGCGCGCTCGACGACGCGCGAGCCACCGTCGACGTGCTGCACGGGCTGATCGAGCGGATCGGCAACCAGGGCGTGTACACCTACACCGACCTGCGCTCCTATCTGCCCGACGTGTCGCCTGAGCAGCGCCGCAAGCGGGTGCTCGCCGCCGGCCTTCCACCACGGCCGGGTGTCTACCTGTTCCGTGGGCCTGCCAACGAGGTTCTCTATGTCGGCACCGCGGTGGACCTGCGGCGACGGGTGAGCCAGTACTTCAACGGCACAGACCGCCGGCCGCGCATCAAGGAGATGGTTGCGCTCGCCACCGTCGTCAACCACGTCGAGTGCGCCCACGACCTCGAGGCGGGCGTGCGCGAGCTGCGGCTGCTGGCCGCGCACGCCCCGCCTTACAACCGCAGATCGAAGTTTCCGCAGCGCTGGTGGTGGATCGTGCTGACCGACGAGGCGTTTCCGCGGTTCTCGATTGTGCGCACGCCGAAAGGCGACAGCGCGGTCGGGCCATTCCGTTCGCGTGCCGACGCCATCGAGACGGCCGACCTGCTGGCCAGGTTCACCGGGCTGCGCACCTGCACCACCCGGATTGCCCGCTCGGCGCAGCACGGGCCCGCCTGCCCCGAGCGTGAGCTGGCTCCGTGCCCGGCGTCCCGCGACATCCCGGCCGCTGAGTACGCGACGGCGCCACGGCGCGCGACGGCGCTGATCGACGGCGTCGAGAACGATGCGTTGTCGGCGGCGCTGGCCCGGATCGGCGAGCTGGCCGACTGCAACCGCTACGAGACCGCCGCCCGGCTGCGCGACCACGCCGCGGCCGCGATCGATGTGCTGTGGCGCGGTCAGCGGCTGCGCGCGTTGGCGTCGGTCACCGAAATGGTGGCTGCCCGACCGGACGGTGACGGCGGCTGGCATCTCGCGGTGATCCGGTGCGGGCAGCTCGCGGCGGCAGGCGTCGCGCGCCGCGGGGTGCCGCCGATGCCGGTGGTCGACGCGATCAGCGCTGCGGCACAAGCGATCCTGCCCGCTCCCGCACCGCTGGGCGGGGCGCTCGTCGAAGAGGTGGCGCTGGTAATGCGCTGGCTCGCGCACCCGGGAGTCCGCATCGTTCGGGCCGAGCCCGGCTGGACATCGTCGGTGGGGTCGGCCGGGCGATGGGAGTCATGGGCCGCGTCGGCCCGGTCCGCGCGGCTCGCCGCCGAGCAGACTCTCGACGCGTCAAATCTGCTGGCTGAACCGCACCCAACGCGCGAGCAGCTGTTCGGCCGCGCCGGAGTCGATCGCCTCGACGGCCCGGCTCAGGCCGGACTCCCACGCCGACAGCCATTCGGCGCCGCTGGATAGCCCGGCGTGGGCCACCATCGCACCGGCGGCGTTGAGGACCACCGCGTCGCGCACCGGGCCGGCGGAGCCGGCCAGCACGTCCCGCGCCTCGGCGGCGTTCTTGTCGGCATCGCCGCCCACCAATGCGGACAGCTCGGCGCGGGCGAACCCGAAGCCGGCCGGATCGAACGACAACTTCTCCACGGTGCCCGCCTGCACCCGCCAGATGGTGCTCGTCGTCGTCGTGGTCAGTTCGTCGAGCCCGTCGTCGCCGTGCACGACCAGCACGCTGGAGCGCCTGGTCGCGAACACGCCCGCCATCACCTCGGCCAGGTCGGCCCACGCGCAGCCGATCAGCCCAGCCCGCGGGGAAGCCGGATTCGTCAGCGGCCCAAGCAGATTGAACACCGTCGGGACACCGATCTCACGCCGGGCGGCACCGGCGTGCCGGTACGACGGGTGAAACTGCGGCGCGAAGCAGAAGCCGATTCCGACCTCCGCGACACTGCGGGCAACCTCCTCGGGGCCGAGATCGATGCGCACCCCGAGGGCTTCCAGCGTGTCGGCGCCGCCGCTGCGCGACGACGCGGCCCGGTTGCCGTGCTTGACCACCGGCACGCCAGCGGCCGCCACCACGATGGCGGCCATCGTGGACAGGTTCACGGTGTTCTGGCCGTCGCCGCCGGTGCCGACGACATCGACGGTGTCGGTGCCTATCTCGTCGGTGGGCACCCGGCGCGCGTAGGACAGCATCGTGTTGGCCAGTTCGGTCACCTCGGCCGGCGTCGGTCTCTTCATCTTCATCGACACGCCGAAGGCCGCGATCTGTGCCGGCGTGGCGGCGCCGGTCATGATCTGGTCCATCGCCCAGCCGGCCTCGCCGGTCTTGAGCGGCTGCTGCGTGGTCAACCTGCTCAGGATCAGCGGCCAGGACCGCTCGGCGTGGGAAGAAGTCACTTGGAGATTATGACGAATTGCTCTACCCGGGTGGAGATCATCAACTACAAAGCGTCATACTTGCGTTGTGACGAGTGCTGTAGGTACCTCGGGAACCGCGATCACGTCGCGCGTGCATTCGCTGAACCGGCCCAACATGGTCAGTGTCGGCACCATCGTATGGCTCTCCAGCGAGCTCATGTTCTTTGCTGGACTGTTTGCGATGTACTTCACCGCGCGCTCCCAGGCCGGCGGAAACTGGCCCCCGCCCCCGACCGAGCTGAACCTGGTTCAGGCCGTACCGGTGACCCTGGTGCTTATCGCGTCCTCGTTCACGTGTCAGATGGGCGTTTTCGCCGCCGAGCGCGGCGACGTGTACGGGCTGCGGCGCTGGTATGCGATCACGTTCCTGATGGGCCTGTTCTTCGTCCTAGGACAGGGTTACGAGTACATCCACCTCGTCGAGCACGGCACCACGATCTCCAGCAGCGCCTACGGCTCGGTCTTCTACCTGCCCACCGGGTTTCACGGTTTGCACGTCATCGGCGGCCTCATCGCCTTCATCTTCCTGCTGGCCCGAACCACGATGAGCAAGTTCACGCCTGCGCAGGCCACCGCCGCGATCGTCGTCTCGTACTACTGGCACTTCGTCGACATCGTGTGGATCGCGCTGTTTGCCACCATCTACTTCGTTCGATGAGCAGCCTGCCGATGAGAAGGGGTTCGATGAGCGGGAAGGCCCACGGAGCCGGAAGGCCGGCGACATTGAAGCGCCGTCGGCTTCGTCGGCGACTCTCAGCGGCGGTGCTGCTGCTTCTCGGACTGGGGGTTGCGGGCGGCCTGGCGGCCACCCTGACGCCGCAGCCACAGGTGGCCGTCGCCGACGAGTCCGCCTCGGCGTTGCTGCGCACCGGTAAGCAGCTGTTCGACACCTCCTGCGTGACCTGCCACGGCGCGAACCTGCAGGGCGTCGCCGATCGCGGGCCGAGCCTGATCGGTGTCGGCGAGGCCGCCGTCTTCTTCCAGGTGTCCACCGGCCGCATGCCCGCCATGCGCGGCGAGGCTCAGGCGGCGCAGAAGCCGCCCCAGTTCGACAAGGCGCAGACTGACGCGCTCGGCGCCTACGTGCAGGCCAACGGAGGCGGCCCGCAGGCGCCCCGCGATGCCAACGGCGCCGTTGCGCAGCAGTCGCTAGTCGGCGACGACGTGGCCCGCGGCGGCGACCTGTTCCGGCTGAACTGCGCGTCCTGCCACAACTTCACCGGCAAGGGCGGCGCGCTCTCCTCGGGTAAGTACGCACCGGAACTGACCAACGCAGAGCCGGCGCAGATCTACACCGCGATGCTGACCGGGCCGCAGAACATGCCCAAATTCTCCGACCGTCAACTGTCCCCAGAAGAGAAGCGCGACATCGTCGCCTACGTGCGGATGGCAGCCGAAGCGCCGGATCCCGGCGGCTACGGCCTTGGCGGTCTCGGACCCACCACAGAGGGCATGGCCATCTGGATCATCGGGATTGTGGCCATCGTCGCGGTGGCCCTGTGGATCGGAGCCCGCTCATGAGCGACGACATCAAGGGCACTGACACGCCCACCGACGCCGAACTGCAGTCGATGTCCCGCGAGCAGCTGCTGGAACTCGGCGGCAAACTCGACGGCGTCGAGATCGTCTACAAAGAAGAGCGCTGGCCCGTAGAGGGCACCAAGGCCGAGAAGCGCGCCGAACGCTCGGTGGCGAACTGGCTTCTGCTGGGCGGTCTTTCGGGCGTCGCACTGCTGCTTGTATTTCTGTTCTGGCCCTGGGAGTACAAGGGCAAGGGGACACCCGGCCACTGGTGGTACGACCTGGCCACCCCGCTGTACGGGGTGACGTTCGGCCTGTCGATTCTGGCGATCGGTATCGGCGCTGTGCTGTTCCAGAAGAAGTTCATCCCGGAAGAGATCAGCATCCAGGAAAGACACGACGGCAGCTCCCCCGAGCTGCAGCGCAAGACCATCTCGGCCAACCTGAGCGACGCTCTGGAGAGCTCGACGATCAAGCGGCGCAAGCTGATCGGGCTGTCGCTCGGCATCGGTCTCGGCGCATTCGGCGCGGGCACACTGGTCGCGTTCATCGGCGGCTTGATCAAGAACCCGTGGAAGCCGGTGGTCCAGACCGCCGACGGCAAGAAAGCCGTGCTGTGGACGTCGGGTTGGACCCCGAGATTCAAGGGCGAGACCATCTACATCGCCCGCGCCACCGGAAACGCAGGCCACGGAGCGCCGTTCGTCAAGATGCGCCCCGAGGACCTTGACGCGAGCGGCATGGAAACCGTGTTCCCGTGGCGGGAGTCCGACGGAGACGGCACCACAGTCGAATCACACCACCGGCTCAGCGAGATCGGGATGGGCGTGCGCAACCCGGTGATGCTCATCCGCATCAAGCCCGGCGATATGCATAGGGTCGTCAAGCGGCAGGGCCAGGAGAGCTTCAACTTCGGCGACCTGTTCGCGTTCACCAAGGTGTGCTCGCACTTGGGTTGCCCCTCTTCGCTGTACGAGCAGCAGACCTATCGCATCCTCTGCCCGTGCCACCAGTCGCAGTTCGACGCGCTGCATTTCGCGAAGCCCATATTCGGCCCGGCTGCGCGCGCTCTCGCCCAGCTGCCCATCACGATTGACAAGGACGGGTACCTGGTCGCCAATGGCGACTTCATCGAGCCCGTCGGTCCGGCATTCTGGGAACGGAAGACAATATGAGTCCGAAACTGCCGAAACCACCGAGCCTCAACGAGATTGCGGCCGAGCAGGGCGATGCGATCGACTCGCGGTACCACCCCGCCGCGGCGGTTCGTAGACAGCTCAACAAGGTGTTCCCCACCCACTGGTCGTTCCTGCTGGGTGAGATAGCCCTGTACAGCTTCATCGTTCTGCTGCTTACCGGCGTGTACCTGAGCCTGTTCTTCGACCCGTCCATGGTCGATGTCACCTACAACGGCGTGTATCAGCCGCTCCGTGGCGTCGAAATGTCAAAAGCTTTCGCATCCACCCTCGATATCAGCTTCGAGGTGCGCGGCGGTCTGTTCGTCCGCCAGGTCCACCACTGGGCCGCACTGCTTTTCGCGGCGTCGATCATGGTCCACCTGGCCCGCATCTTCTTCACCGGCGCGTTCCGCAGGCCGCGCGAGACGAACTGGGTGATCGGGTCGCTGCTGTTGATACTGGCCATGTTCGAGGGCTTCTTCGGATACTCGCTGCCGGACGACCTGCTGTCCGGAACCGGATTGCGCGCCGCATTCTCGGGCATCACGATGGGCGTTCCGATTGTCGGCACCTGGCTGCACTGGGCGCTGTTCGGCGGTGACTTCCCTTGCGGCGGTGTTGGAAACAACTGTGCGATCGGCATCATCATCCCGCGGCTCTACGCGCTGCACATCCTGCTGATACCGGGCATCATCCTCGCGCTCATCGGTGTACACCTGGCGATGGTGTGGTTCCAGAAGCACACGCAGTTCCCCGGTCCAGGCCGCACGGAGACCAACGTCGTCGGCGTCCGGGTCATGCCGGTGTTCGCGGTCAAGTCCGGCGCGTTCTTCGCGATGACCACCGGCATTCTCGGCATAATGGGTGGCCTATTGCAGATCAACCCGATCTGGCAGCTCGGCCCCTACAAGCCCTCCCAGATTTCGGCGGGCAGCCAGCCCGACTTCTACATGATGTGGACCGACGGCCTCATCCGCCTCTGGCCGGCGTGGGAGTTCTACCCATTGGGGCACACCATCCCTCAGCCGGTGTGGATCGCTGTGCTCATGGGCCTCGTGTTCACTTTGCTGATCGCCTACCCGTTCCTGGAGAAGAGGTTCTCGGGCGACAAGGCACATCACAATCTGTTGCAGCGGCCGCGGGACGTCCCTGTGCGCACCTCAATCGGCGCGATGGCCATCGCGTTCTACATGGTGCTGACATTCGCCTGCATGAACGACATCATCGCGCTGAAGTTCCACATCTCGCTCAACGCGACGACGTGGATCGGCCGCATCGGCATGGTCGTGTTGCCCGCGATCGTCTACTACATCACCTACCGGTGGTGCGTCGGGCTGCAGCGCAGCGACCGCGCGGTGCTCGAGCACGGCATCGAGACCGGCATCATCAAGCGGCTGCCGCACGGCGCCTACATCGAGCTGCACCAGCCGCTCGGCCCGGTCGACGAGCACGGCCATCCGATTCCGCTGGAATACCAGGGCGCTGCACTGCCCAAGCGGATGAACAAGCTTGGTTTGGCCGGATCGCCGGGATCCGGCAGCTTCCTGTCGCCCGATCCCATCGAGCAGCACGAGGCGCTCGCTGAGGCAGAGCACGCCGCAGAACACAAGGCGCTCACCGCTTTACGCGAGCACCAGGATCGCAACGGATCGTCGAACGGCGATACGAACGGGCACCACTAGCCGGCGGCTAGACCCCGGAGGCGTCAAGCACTTCGTGTAGCTGGCGTAGGTAGATCCACGGGATGGCGGGCATCCCCAACGTGACGAGGCCCGCTATGACGTAGGCGGCCCAGGACGGCATGTCGTGGCCGGCCGCCATCAGGTAGGTAGCGATGCCGACCGCCAGCAATGCCACGCCCATGGCGCACGCGATGACAACTGAGCAGCGCATCCAGAGCCGGTCCACCGCGGGCGACAGCGCCGCGTCGAACGTGCTTACCGCCGAGGTCGCCGGGTCGCCGCCGCGGGGCCGGATCGGGTCGGCACCAGGCTGGTAGGCCCGCAGCCGCTGCGTCTGCGGCTCAGGAGCCCGCACCTGCGTCTGCGTGCGTCCGGCGGTCGGCCGGGCGCCTACGCCACCGCGGCTGGGCTGCGGAGGTTCCAGCGCCGCGCGCCGGGCGCGCACCAGCAGCGGGATGGCGCCGATGATGACCAGGGCCGACACCCCGATGACGGTGTACAGCAGCCAGGGCGTGCCCGATGTGGTGGAGGAGGCCGGATGGCCGCGGCCGAGATCGACGAGCGCGACCGTGGCGGCTACACCGGATCCGAGCACGGCGAGCCAGATGGCCGCACAGGCGGCCAGCAGAATGCGGTCCACATTGTCGGCGTTGTCCGACGTCGCGCTGAACCGCGAATGAACCCCAGAGTCGGGGCGGGCCCCAGTGTTGTATGTCATCAGCAGCTTGTCTGTGCGGAGTTGCCGGTATTAGAGGACAGTACGGTGCCGTCGCTGGTCGTGATCGAGCAGTTCAGCCTGCTGACCAGAAACAGGCTGGACGCCTGCACCGAGCCCACCTCGGACTGCGAGATCGGGGTCACCGTGAGCGACCACGGGATGTAGACGTTGCGCTGCGTGCGGCTACGGCCGGACGCATCGATGTAGGTGACCGTGATGATGTCGCCCGGCGCCTTCGTACCCGTCACCGAGTAAGTCACCTGGCGCGGGCCCGCCTTCGTCGTGCTCGTCGGCGGCGGGGCGGCCGGCGTCGCGGTGTCTGCCGGTGGAGGCGGTGGAGGCGGTGGCGCCGCCTCCGCGGGTGGAGGCGGCGGAGGAGGCTCCTGCGTCACCGTGACTGTCTCCGGCGGAGGAGGCGGCGGCTCTTCGCTGGACGGCGGGGGCGGGGGCGGCGGAGGCGGGGGCGGGGTCGTGGTGGTGATCTCATCCTGCACCGGCGGTGCCGACGTGGTCGTGCTCGTTCCCGGTGCTGCCAGGTGTTCCGAGCCGGTGCCCAGCACCAACATCGAAACCGACACAACGAGTGAGACCGCCGCGATGATCGCGACGATGCCGACCACCCAGGGCCAGCGCGGCGGGCGGCCGGTGCCGACCAGCTCGGTTCGGTCGTAATCGTCGTATTCGTAGAGGTCTGGATCCGCGGGCACGTACGGGCCGATGGTGATCTGCTCGGACTCGGGCGCCGAATACGCCTGCGAGTGCATATCGGTCTGGCCCGTCGCGTCGGGACCTGCGTGGTCCTCGGCTGGCTGCTCGCCCGGTTCCTGGTCCGGGGGGTCCAACCCTTCAGAATCCGGCCCTGGGGGATTCGGCCCGCTCATTTACGCCTATCCTTCTCGACTACTTCATCGGCGCGACAGCAAGCGGCTGACGTTGCCTCGGCAACACTACCCAAACCGATGAGCGGATCGAATTCCGCAGCGCGGTAGCTGACCAACTGAGGCCCAGATGTGACCTAGTGCTATCAGTGCTTCTCGGGGCCGACGTAGTACTCGAAAACCAGGCCGGCCACCGAGGCAAGCACAAAGCACACGCCGGCCACGATCAGCCAGGGCAGCCACAGGGCGACGCCGACGGCCGTCACCGAGGCGGACAGCGCGATCACGATCGGCCACCAGCTGTGCGGGGCGTAGAAGCCCAGCTCCCCCGCGCCGTCGCTGATTTCGGCGTCCTCGTAGTCCTCGGGCCTGGTGTCGAGGCGACGCGCAACGAACCGGAAGAACGTGCCGGTGATCATCGTCAGCCCCGCGGTCAGCACCAGCGCGGTGGTGCCCGCCCACTCAACACCGCCGAGCTGGAACAACTGGGTCAGCGTGGCGTAGACCACGGCCGCCAGAACGAAGAAACCGGTCAGGAACTCGAAGATCCTGGCTTCGATGTGCATGAGATCCCTACTTGCTGGCCTGGGGCGCCCCGGCCCGCTCGCCGCGGCGGGTGTCGAACGGATGGGTGGTGACCGCCGTCGGCGGCTGGTTGATGGCCACGAGCGCCTCGGCGTTCGTCTTACCCGCGATGCGTTGCTGCAGATACGCCTTGAAGTCGTTGGGCTGGACCACCCGCACCTCGAAATTCATCATCGAGTGGTAGGTGCCACACATCTCGGCGCAGCGGCCGACGAACGCGCCGGTTTTGGTGATCTCACTGACCTGGAAGATGTTGTCGGAGTTGTTCGGTATCGGGTCGGGCATGACGTCGCGCTTGAACAGGAACTCCGGCACCCAGAACGCGTGGACCACGTCGGCCGACGCGATCTGGAACTCGATGCGCTTGCCGACCGGCAGCACCAGGATGGGGATCTCGGTGCTGGTGCCCAGCGTCTCGACCTTGTCGAAGTTCAGGTAGCTCCTGTCTTCGGGGTTCTTGCCCGCGATCACACCGAATTCCCCGCCGTGCTCGCCCTGCAGGCCTTCGGGACCCGATGCCACCGCCATCTTGCGTGCGGCGTCGGCGCCGTCGTAGTTGAAGGTCCCGTCACCGAAGTCGACCTTCTGGTAGCCGAACTTCCAGTTCCACTGGAAGGCGGTGACGTCGACAACGACCTCGGGATTGGGATCCTTGTGCAGCATCTTCTCCTGCACGACCACGGTGAAGTAGAAGAGCACCGAGATGATCAGGAACGGCGTGACGGTGAGCACCAGCTCCAACGGCATGTTGTAGCCGAACTGGCGGGGAAGCTCGGTGTCGCCCTTCTTGTGCCGGTGAAACGCCGAGGCCCAGAAGATCAGACCCCACACGATCACGCCGACGACAAGCGCGGCGATCAGCGATCCGACCCACAGCTCACGGTTGAGGTGCGCCTGCGGCGTGATGCCCTCCGGCCAGCCAAGGCCTATAGCCTCCGACCAGCTACACCCGCTGAGAAGCAGCGCAGCCGCACCAAGCACGACTGCCAACGCCGCTCTCCGCACTCGGCGAGGTGTCACGTCGGCGCCTCCTAGAAGTCGAATTAACTAGGCGAATACTACGCAGCGTAGACCACCCGCGGGTGCCGGTCTCGACACACCTCACTAATCAGTGGTGCTCCTCTCGTCCGCGGCCCTATTCGGCATACTGGCGCGGTGTGCGGACTGCTGGCGCTGCTGACTGACCCGTCCGCCGACGTATCCCCGGCTCTGGTCGAGGCCGTGTCCGGCTCTTCGCACCTGATGCGTCACCGTGGTCCGGACGAGCCAGGCACGTGGCACGACGACAATGTGGTGCTCGGTTTCAACCGGTTGTCGATCATCGATATCGCGCACAGTCATCAACCGCTGCGCTGGGGCCCGGCCGAGTCTCCGGACCGCTACGTGCTCGTGTTCAACGGTGAGATCTACAACTACCTGGAGTTGCGGGAGGAACTGTCGGCCGGTCACGGCGCGGTGTTCCACACCGATGGCGACGGTGAGGCGATCATCGCCGCCTACCACCATTGGGGCACCGAGGCGCTGAACCGGCTGCGCGGCATGTTCGCGTTCGCGCTGTGGGACACCGTCGAGCGTGAATTGTTCTGCGCACGCGACCCGTTCGGCATAAAACCGCTGTTCATGGCCACCGGGACGGCGGGCACCGTCGTAGGCAGCGAGAAGAAATGCCTGCTCGGGCTCGCCGACGAGGTTGGCATCGACGTCGGTATCGACGAACGCGCGGTCCAGCACTACACGGTGCTGCAGTACGTGCCGGAGCCCGAAACCCTGCACCGCGGCGTGCGCCGGCTCGAGTCCGGCAGCTACGCCAGGGTGCGGCCGGGCGGCCGACCGGAGGTGACCCGGTACTTCACGCCGCGATTCGCCGCAAAACCTTTCGTCGCGGGCAGCGAACAGAGCCGCTACGACGAGATCACCGCGGTACTCGAAGACTCGGTAGCCAAGCACATGCGCGCCGATGTCACCGTCGGCGCCTTTCTGTCCGGCGGTATCGACTCCACCGCGATCGCGGCGCTGGCGATGCGCCACAACCCGCGGCTGATCACCTTCACCACCGGATTCGAGCGGGAGGGCTTCTCGGAGGTCGACGTGGCGGTGGCCTCGGCCGAGGCGATCGGTGCCCGGCACGTCACCAAGGTGGTGAACCAGGCCGAATTCGTCTCCGCCCTACCCGAAATCGTCTGGTATCTCGACGAACCCGTCGCCGACCCCGCGCTGGTGCCGCTGTTCTTCATCGCGCGTGAGGCGCGTAAGCACGTCAAGGTCGTGCTGTCCGGCGAGGGCGCCGACGAACTGTTCGGCGGATACACGATCTATCGGGAACCGTTGTCGCTCAAGCCTTTCAACTACCTCCCCCGCCCACTGCGCCGGTCGATGGCCAAGGTCTCCGCGCCGCTGCCCGAGGGCATGCGCGGAAAGAGCCTGCTGCACCGAGGATCGCAGACGCTCGAGGAGCGGTACTACGGCAACGCGCGCAGCTTCTCCGACGCGCAGCTACAGGCGGTGCTCACCGGATTCCGGCCCGAGTGGACGCACACCGACATCACCGCGCGCGTGTACGCCGAGTCCGAGGGCTGGGATCCGGTCGCACGAATGCAGCACATCGACCTCTTCACCTGGCTACGGGGCGACATCCTGGTCAAGGCGGACAAGATGACCATGGCCAACTCGCTCGAGCTGCGGGTGCCCTTCCTCGACCCCGAGGTGTTCGCGGTGGCGTCCCGGTTGCCGCTGGAGGCGAAGATCACCAGGTCGACCACGAAGTTCGCGTTGCGGCGCGCGCTGGAGCCGATCGTGCCCGCGCACGTGCTCAACCGCCCGAAACTCGGCTTCCCCGTGCCGATCCGGCACTGGCTGCGGACGGGCGAGCTGATGGACTGGGCCTACGGCATGGTGGCGTCGTCAGGGGCTGGAGACCTGGTCGACACCAACGCGGTTCGCGTGATGCTCGACGAACATCGCAGTGGCGCAAGCGATCACAGCCGACGGCTGTGGACGGTGCTGATTTTCATGCTATGGCACGCGATCTTCGTCGAGGGCAGTGTCACACCCCAGATCAAGGAGCCGACCTACCCGGTCCAGCTCTAGGGCCAGCGCCGCCTCAGCCGATGTCGGCGCCGAGCGCCTCTGAGATCTCCGCACCCGCGTCCGCACCGTAGGCGTCGGCCAGCCGCTTCATGCCCGCGTCCTTGTCCCAGCTCCACTCCTGCGCGCCCGGGGCCTCGAGCACCAGTGTCGCGACCAGCGATGCCAATTGGGCGGCCCGCTCGATGGATAGGCCCTTGTCGCGGCCGGTCAAGAAGCCCGCGCGGAACGCGTCGCCGATGCCGGTGGGGTCGTCCTTGTGCGTCTCGGGCACCACGTCCACATGGATGAAGGTGCCGTCGCGGCCGACGATGTCGACGCCCTTCTCGCCCAGCGTGGTGACGCGCATCTGGATCTGGCTCATCACCTCGGCCTCGGACCAGCCGGACTTCTGCAACAGCAGGTCCCATTCGTAGTCGTTGGTGAACAGGTATGTCGCACCGTCGATCAGCGTGCGGATCTGGTCACCGGTGAGCCGGGCCAGCTGCTGCGACGGGTCGGCGGCGAACCTCAGTCCGAGCGCGCGGCACTCCTCGGTGTGCAGGAACATCGCATCGGGGTCGTTTGCGCCGACGATCACGAGATCCGGTGTGCCCCTTCGTGATACCACGTCGGCCAACTTGATGTCGCGGGCCTGTGACATCGCCCCGGGGTAGAAGGACGCGATCTGGGCCATGTCCTGGTCCGTCGTGCAGACGAAGCGGGCGGTGTAGGCGGAATCGGACACAAGCACGCTGTCGCAGTCCACGCCGTGCGAGCTGAGCCACTCCCGGTAGTCGTCGAAGTCCTTGCCCACCGCACCGACCAGCGTGGGGTCCCCGCCGAGGATGCCGATGGCGTAGGCCATGTTGCCTGCCACCCCGCCGCGATGGATGACGAGGTCGTCGACCAGGAAGCTCAGCGACACCTTCTGCAGATGTTCGGGCAGCAGGCCTTCGGAGAACTTGCCCGGAAACCGCATGAGATGGTCGGTCGCGATCGACCCGGTTACCGCGATGGTCACGAAACGTCACCCTTCAATTAATTTAAGCCGTCTAGATAATATTACCCAGCCTAACGGTCCCGTCGGTGTTCGGCGGTCTACGCTAACCTGCCTACATGGCAGGTCCGTATCCGCCCCAGTACGGTGCTGGACCGGTCGGTCCTCCCCCGCCCTACCCCGTCCCGCCGCAGCCGTATCCCGAGAATCCCGTTGTGCCGTCGGCATATCCGGGGATGTTGCCACCGCCGATTCCGTACCCGAAACGCAGGAAATGGCCCGTCATCATCGGTGCATTGGCCGCTGTCGTGGTCGTCGCGGCCGCCGTCGCCACGACCGCCTTCGTTATGCGCTCCGACGACGAATCACCCGCAGGTTCGCTGACGACGGCATCGGCCAGGTCGGCAATCCAGGACTACCTGGACGCGCTGCAGCACGGCGATGTCCAGAAGATCGCCCGCGACACGCTGTGCGGGCTGTATGACGCCGTCAAGGAACGCCGGTCAGACCTCGCGCTGGCGGATTTGAGCAGTGACGCGTTCCGCCAGCAGTTCGGCAAGGCGGACGTGACGTCGATCGACAAGATGGTCTTCTCGTCGCCCTACCAGGCGCAGGTGTTGTTCACCATGATGGTGACACCGGCAGGCAGTCGCACCCAGCCACCCCCCGAGCGAGAAGCACAGGGTGTGGCTCAGCTACTAGCCCAGGACGACGAGGTCCTGGTGTGTTCTTACCTGCTGCGTACCGGCGGCCAGTACTAGGTCAGTTGAAGGAGTCCCCGCACGCGCACGATCCCGTCGCGTTCGGGTTGTCGATGGTGAAGCCCTGCTTTTCGATGGTGTCGACGAAGTCGATCGTGGCGCCCTGGATGTAGGGGGCGCTCATCCGGTCGACGGTCAGGTTGACGCCGCCGAACTCGGTGGTCAAGTCACCGTCAAGGGTGCGGTCATCGAAGAAGAGGTTGTAGCGCAGACCGGCGCATCCGCCCGGCTGGACGGCGATCCGCAGCGCCAGGTCGTCACGGCCCTCTTGATCAAGCAGCGCCTTCGCCTTGCTGGCCGCGGCGTCGGTCAGGACCGCGCCATGGGTGGCGGTGGTGGTCGCCGACTCGTCCTGAACAGTCATTGCGTCTCCTGTGAATGGCTCGTGTTGCGGGCCGACTAACAGCCCACCTGGTCAACGGTACCTTGTTATCCCACTATTCCCGAGTTCGTCCGCGGTGACCTTTGCCAATCCGCCCAGCTGGTTCGCCGCGTCATCGATGGCCAGCTGCACCGATCCGGCGTGGTCGGCAATCGAATACGCGGCAGCGATGCCCGCCTCGTGCAGCGCCTCGTCGTCCAGGGTGACCTGACCGGCCAGCACCAGCACCGGTGTGCCGCATGCCGCGCCGGCCAGCGCACTGACGACTTTGCCGTGCAGGGACTGGTCGTCGAATCGGCCCTCACCGGTGATGACGAGTTCGGCCGCTGCGACATCGTCGGCCAGCCTGGTGTGTTCGGCGATCACAGTCGCCCCGGATTCCCTGCTGCCACCCAGCGCCAGCAGGGCCGCCCCGATGCCGCCCGCCGCGCCTGCGCCTGGCTGGTCGCTGATCGTCCGTCCGGCAGCGGCGTCAAGCTCGTCGGCCCACTCGGTCAGTCGTCGCTCCAGCGCCGGCACCGTGTCGTGGTCGGCGCCCTTCTGCGGGCCGAACACCCGCGCCGCACCCATCGGTCCGAGCAGCGGGTGCTCGACGTCAGTGGCGGCGATCAGCTCGACGCCGGCCAGCAGCGCCCGCGCGGTATCCAGGCCGCCGAGCGCTTCGATCAGGCCGCGACCTCCGTCGGTGCAGGCGCTGCCGCCGAGCCCGACCACGATGCGGCCCGCACCGGCGTCGACGGCAGCCGCGATGAGCTGGCCGACTCCTCTGCTGTGCGCCGCCAGCGCGGTCTCGACGGTCGGCGGACCGCCCAACAGCGCCAACCCGCAGGCTTGCGCGCATTCGATATAGGCGGTGCGCGGCTCGGCGGCGTCCAACACCCAGTTGGCGTCCACTTCGGCGGTCAGCGGACCGCTGACCCGCAGTGTGCGCCGCTCACCGAGGCGTCCGGCCAGCACGTCGACGAAACCCGGCCCGCCATCGGACTGCGGGGCCAGCGTCAAGTCGTCATCAGGGCGGCCCCGCCGCCAGCCGTCCGCGATCGCCTCTGCCGCCTGCACGGCGGTGAGGCTGTCGCCGAAGCAGTCGGGGGCAATCAGCACGCGGAGGCCGTCCGAGCCGGTCATCCCAGCAGATTATGCTGGCGGACGTGAACCTGCTGGGCCGCAAGAAGGACAACCAACCATCCGACGGCACCGAAGCCGCCGATGCCGCCGAGACAGCGGATCGGATGTCAAGGACTCCGGCACCACCACCGCCCCAAAGGGCAGGCCGACGCCGAAGCGCGACGCGGCCCGTCGCCGCGGACCCATCGCGCCCGCACCGATGACCACCTCCGAGGCCAGGCGCCGACGCAAGGAACTGCAGGGCCCGAAGCTGTCCCGCGAGGAACGCCGCGAAGAAAAGGTCGCCCGGCGCGCATCGATGACCGACCGTCGCGAACGGATGATGGCAGGCGATGACGACTATCTGCTGCCGCGTGACAAAGGCCCGGTTCGCCGGCTCGCTCGTGACATCGTGGATTCGCGTCGCATCAGCGTGCTCGGCCTCTTCATGCCTGCCGCGTTGGCCCTGATCTTCATCATGCTGGCAGTTCCGCAGGTCCAGTTCTACATCTCACCGGCCATGCTCATCCTGATGGCGATCATGATCATCGACGGATTCTTCCTGGGCCGCAAGGTGAATCAGCTGGTCGACGCCAAGTACTCGGACAACACCGAAAGTCCCTGGAAACTCGGGTTCTACGCCGCCAGCCGCGCCTCCCAGCTGCGGCGAATGCGCGCACCCCGGCCGCAGGTGAACCGCGGCGACACGGTCACCTGAGTCCGGGTGCGTGTTCTGGTGCTCGGCGGTATCCGGTCGGGCAAGTCCGAGTGGGCCGAGACCACCATCGCGGCGTCCGACGGTGCCAAGCAGAAGGTGCGGTATGTGGCTACCGGTGTCGTCGCCGACGATGACGCCTGGGCCGCGCGGGTGACCGCACACCGGGATCGCAGGCCGAAACATTGGGTGACGGTCGAAACAGCCGATGTGGCAACGCAATTGCGGTCCAGCGTGTTATGTCCGACGCTCGTCGACGACGTCGGCGGTTGGCTCACTGCCGCGATGGACCGCGCAGGAGCGTGGACGGGCGCCTCGGTGCGCGCCGATATCGACGACCTGCTCGAGGCCGTCGCCGGATTCGATGCGGAGCTGGTTCTGGTCAGCCCGGAGGTAGGCATGACTGTGGTGCCCGAGACCGCCGCCGGTCGTCTGTTCGCCGACGAGTTGGGCGCACTCAACCAGCGGCTCGCCGCTAAGTGTGACCGCGTGGTGCTGGTGGTGGCAGGCCAGCCCGTCGCGGTGAAGGAGCCAGTGGAGGGAGCACGGTGACGGAGTTCCCACCGATCCAAGGGCCGGACCAGGACGTCGCCGCACAGGCCCGGGCCCGCCAGAACACGTTGACCAAACCGCCCGGCTCGCTGGGGCGTCTCGAGGAGCTCTCGGTCTGGGTGGCGTCGTGCCAGGGGGCGTGCCCGCCGCATCAGTTCCAGCGGGCGCGGGTCGTCGTGTTCGCAGGCGACCACGGGGTCACCGCCGCCGGAGTGTCGGCGTTCCCCGCTGAGGTGACGGCGCAGATGGTCGCCAACTTCGACGCCGGTGGCGCCGCAATCAATGTGCTGGCCGAAGCAGCTGGCGCGACCGTCCGCGTGGCGGATATCGCCGTGGATGTCGCCGAGCCGCATTCGCCGTCGATCGGCGCACACAAGGTCCGCAGGAGCAGCGGCAACATCGCCGTCGAGGACGCGTTGTCCGACGCCGAGGTGCAGGCCGCAATCGAGGCCGGCCGCGAGATCGCCGACGAGGAGGTGGACGCCGGCGCCGACTTGCTGATCGCCGGTGACATGGGCATCGGAAACACCACGGCTGCAACGGCATTGATCGCCGCGGTGACCGGTGCCGAGCCGGTTGCCGTGGTTGGTAGGGGCACCGGGATCGACGATGCGGGATGGTCACGCAAGGTCGCCGCGGTGCGCGATGCGCTGTACCGGGCCCGTGGAGTCTCGGCGGATCCGGCCGGTTTGTTGCGGGTATGCGGTGGCGCGGACCTGGCTGCGATGGCGGGTTTCTGCGCGCAGGCGGCGGTACGCCGGACGCCGATGCTGCTCGACGGCGTCGTGGTGACGGCGGCCGCGATGGTCGCCGACCGGTTGGCGCCCGGCGCCCGCCAGTGGTGGCGCGCCGGCCATCGGTCCACCGAGCCCGCGCACACCCTGGCGCTGGAACGGTTGGAACTCGTACCGGTCGTTGAACTCTCGATGCGGCTCGGTGAGGGCACCGGCGCGGCGGTCGCGTTGCCCGTGGTGCGCGCCGCGGTGGCCGCACTGGCGTCGATGGCCACGTTCGACGAGGCCAGCGTCTCGTCGTGATCCGTTCGCTCACAGGGGCATTCGCGTTCGGCACCGTCTTGCCGCTGCGCGCAGGAGCGGAGGTTGGCCGAGGGGTGATGACGGCGCTCCCCGTGGTGGGTGTCGCACTCGGTGCGCTTGCAGCCGCCGTGTTGTGGTCGGGGTCGCACGCTTTCGGGGCGGGTAACCCGCTCAACGGGGTGTTGGCGGTGGCGGCCCTGCTGCTCGCCACCCGCGGTCTGCACATCGACGGGCTTGCCGACACCGTCGACGGTCTTGGCTGCTACGGCCCCCCGGAGCGGGCGCTGCAGGTGATGCGGGACGGATCGACGGGGCCGTTCGGCGTGGCGGCAGTCGTCGTCGTGATCGCCGTGCAGGCCATGGCCTTCGCATCGCTGCCGGTCGGCATGTCCGGCTGGATCGCGGTGGTGGTCGCGGTGGTCACAGGCCGGGTCGCCGCAGTGGTGGCTTGCCGTAGATCGGTGCCCGCGGCGGAGGGCAGCATGCTCGGCACGATGGTGGCGGGCGGCCAGCCGGCCGCGGTCGTTGTGGCTTGGCTGGCCGCGGTCGCTGCGCTCGCGGTACCTGCCTGTTCGCGGCCGTGGCAGGGGCCGGTCGTCGTGTTGCTGTCGGTGGCCTTCAGCTTCGTGCTGGTGGCGCACTGCGTTCGCCGGTTCGACGGCATCACGGGCGACGTGCTCGGCGCGGCGATCGAGGTGACGACGACGGTCGCCGCGGCAGGCCTGGCGATTCGCTAGCCGCGCCAGGGTGCAGACCTAACGCCTTCTTGCCGAACAGATCCGGATGCAGGTACTTGCCTCGCTCCTGCTTCCGCTTCTTCTGCTCGGGTTCGATTCGGTTCGCTTTCGCCCATGCATCCTTGCGGACTCCGGTCACCTGCCAGCTGACCTTGACCCGGCCCTTGTCGGTGCGAATCGTGAACGCATTGTTCTTGATCTCCTTGGCGACGACGGCCTGAGCGAAGTCGCCGAGCACGGTCAGTTGGTAGCGGAAATCGGCGTTGAGGTCCTCGAAATACGATGGCAGGCGGACCCGGGCCCTTCCATCCTTATTGGTCGTCACGTTGCCGCTGTACACATTCAGCATGTCGGGTGATTCGACGAACGAGTGCGAAAGATATTGGTTTCCAGGATCTTTCGGATGATCAATGGTGAAGCCGCCACCGCTCTTGCTGAGCTGGCCCGCAACCCGCACATTGCCGAGGAAATATCCAGCGAAGCCGTTGGCGCTGACGCCGAATACACCGACGCCGTCGGCTGAGGTGCCTCGGACTCCGTCGCCGTCGGCGGTCGCATATCCGAATACGCCGTATGAACCGGTGCTGCCAGCGGTAAGCCCCTGCACGCCCGCGTAGGTATCGCTCTGCCCGAAAACCCCTGCATTGTCGTGGCTTACGCCGCGTACCCCGGGGGCGTTCACGCTGAAGCCCACCACGCCTTCGCGTGCGGCGCTGTGCCCCACCACTCCAGCAGACGAGTCAATGGCAATCGAAGTGCCCTCGGGCAGCGCGCCGCTGGTGCCGAACACTCCAACACCGGCGTTTGAATCACCCCAAACCCCAACGGGAAGCGGGTTCCCGTTGGCAATCACGGGTTGTTGTCCACTGATACCGTCGAATCCGACTACTTTCGCCATGCTTTCATGATCGCGCCCGAACGGGCCCGTTCAGGGGAGAACGACGAAACAACCGGAGCTATGACAGCCGGGACATCCACCCGTGGGTATCGGCGAACGTACCGCGCTGGATCCCGGTCAGCGTGTCGCGCAGGGCCATGGTGATCTCGCCGGGTTCGCCATCGGCGATGGTGAACTCACCGTCGCCGTACTTCACATGCGACACCGGGGTGATCACCGCGGCGGTGCCACATGCGAACACCTCGGTGATCTCGCCCGCGGCGGCCTTCTTCTGCCACTCGTCGACGTCGATCTTGCGTTCCTCGACGGCGAAGCCGGCGTCAGTGGCCAACTGCAGCAACGAATCCCGCGTTATTCCCGGCAGCAGCGAACCGCTCAGCTCTGGAGTGACCAAGCGGGCGGTGCCGCCGCTGCCGAACACAAAGAACAGGTTCATGCCGCCCATCTCTTCGACGTAGCGGCGTTCGATGGCGTCCAGCCACACCACTTGGTCGCAACCGTTGTCGGCGGCCTCGGCCTGCGCCAGAAGCGATGCTGCGTAGTTCCCACCGAACTTGGCGGCGCCGGTGCCGCCCGGAGCGGCGCGCACGTATTCGTGCGACAACCACACGCTGACCGGTTTGATACCGCGCGGGAAGTAGGCGCCTGCCGGCGAGGCGATCACCATGTAGCGGTACTCGGACGCGGGGCGAACCCCGAGCCCTGGCTCGGTGGCGAAGATGTAAGGCCGCAGATACAGCGACTCCTCGCCACCCGCGGGTGGCACCCACTGCTCGTCGACCGCGATGAGCTGACGCAGCGACTCGGTGAACACCTCTTGAGGCAGCTCGGGGATGGCCAGCCGGCGTGATGACGATCGCAGCCGCGCGGCGTTGGCGTCCGCGCGGAACGAGACGATGGATCCATCTGCCCAGCGGTAGGCCTTCAGCCCCTCGAACACCTCCTGCGCGTAGTGCAGGACGATGGCCGACGGATCGAGTTCTATGGGGCCGTACGCCATGACCCGCGCGTTGTGCCAGCCCTTGCCGTCGATGTAGTCGATCGACACCATGTGGTCGGTGTGAAATCGGCCGAAGCCCGGATTCGCCAGGATCTGGGCGCGTACCCCGTCGCTCGCCGGATTCGCGTTGCGATCGACGGTGAACTCGAGGTGCTCGGTCATGGGCCGATTGTATATCCGAGCGCTACCGAGTTTTTGCCTCGACGAACGGCGGTTTGACGACTTCGCACTCGACCGGGCGCCCCCGCACATCGACCGCAACGCGCTGCCCGTCGGCGATGTCGCGATCCGTGTCGAGCAACGCCAGCGCGATACCGACTTTCAAACTCGGAGAAAAGGTTCCAGATGTCGTCACCCCGACCGGTGTGGATCCGTCGAGCACGGTCAGGTCGGGCCGCAGCACGCCGCGACCGACGGCACGCAGACCGCGCAGCAGCCGCTTCGGGCCCGCCTCCTTTTCTGCCAGCAGCGCGTCTCGGCCCCAGAACGCGTCCTTGCGCCAGCCGATCGCCCAGCCGCAGCGGGCCTGCAGCGGCGAAATGTCGAGCGATAGCTCGTGTCCGTGCAGCGGATAGCCCATTTCGGTGCGCAACGTGTCACGCGCGCCAAGCCCGGCCAGCTGACCGGCCGCCCCTGACACGACGCTGACGAGCGCGTCGAACACCACCCCGGCATCGTCCCAATTCGGCAGCAGCTCGTATCCGTGCTCACCGGTGTAGCCGGTGCGGCACACCCGCACCTCGACCCCGTCGAACTCAGCGTCGGCGTAGCCCATGTAGTCCATCTCGGTCGGCAGCCCCAAAGCGCCGACGACCTCGGCCGACTTCGGTCCCTGCACGGCCAGCACCGCGCGCGAGCGGTGCTCGTCGGTGATGGCGAGGCCGGCAGGGGCCTTTTCCTGCAGCGCGGCGACGACGGCCGCGGTGTTGGCCGCGTTGGGCACCAGGAACATCTCGTCGTCAGACACGTAATAGGCGATCAGGTCGTCGATGACCCCGCCGGATTCGGTGCAGCACAACGTGTATTGCGCCTTCCCCGGACCGATTCGGCCCAGGTCGTTGGTCAGTGTGGCGTTGACGTATTCGGCCGCTCCCTGTCCGCGCACCGACGCTTTGCCGAGATGACTGACGTCGAAAAGGCCGACAGCGGTGCGGGTTGCGGTGTGCTCGCCGACGGTGCCCGCATAGGACACCGGCATGAGCCAGCCGGAGAACTCGGCGAAACTCGCTCCGAGCTGACGGTGCCGATCCTCGAGGGGCCCGTGCTGGATTTCGCTCGCCTCAGTCTCACTCACGGGAATCCACCCTATCTGGGGCGTCGACGCTGGCAGACTCCGGTGGGTGGTCGATTTCGATGCGCTGGAGGCCGCCGGAATCGTCGACGCGCACGAGCGGGGCGCGCTGATCGAGTACCTGGACAGCCTCGGATTCACCGCCGAGGAGATGGTGGAGGCGGAGCGGCGCGGTCGGCTGTTCGGGCTTTCCGGCGATGCTCTGCAGTGGTCGGGCCGACCCGAGTACAGCCTGCGGGCGGCAGCCGAGGAGCTTGGAGTGCCCGTCGCGGATCTCACACACGCCTGGTCGGCGCTCGGCCTCACCGCTACGGACACCGACCAACCGGTGTTCAGCCGGGCCGATATCGACGGTTTGGCCGCGTGGGTGGCGATGAGTTCGGCGGTCGGCGCGGAGCCGACACTGACGTTGCTGCGCGTGCTCGGTGCGTCGATGGCCCGGCTGGCCGAAGCCGGTTCGACCGCCATCCGCCTCGGACTACCCGACATCCAGATGGACCACACCCGGGACGAACTCACCACGGCACGGGCGTATCGCGCGGTCGGGGAGTTCATTCCGCGCCTCGCGGTGCTGATGGATGCGGTCTTTCGTCATCACACGATCAGTGCCCGCACGTACTTCGAGGGCGTCATCCGCGACGCCTCGGCGAGCGTGATGTGCGGTATCGGGTTCGCGGACTTGACGGGCTTCACCTCGCTGACTCAGCGGCTCACTCCGACCGAGTTGTCCAACCTGCTCGTCGAGTTCGCGGGTGCCGTCAGTGACGTGGTGCACGCCGACGGCGGACGGGTGGTGAAGTTCATCGGCGACGAGGTGATGTGGGTGAGTTCGACGCCCGAAGTGCTCGCGAAAGTGGCGCTCGACCTGGTCGAACACCCCGGTGCGCGGGAGGCAAGCCTGCAGGTCCGCGCAGGTCTCGGATACGGCAGCGTGCTGGCCATCGGTGGGGACTACTTCGGCAATGCCGTCAACCTTGCCGCGCGTCTCGTCGGCGCCGCGGCACCGGGCCAGATCCTCGCGTCGTCCGATGTTCGCGACGAGCTGTTCGATTGGCCCGCGATTCCACAGGATCCGTTGGTGCTCAAGGGCTTCGATGAGCCGGTGACGGCCTACGACCTGCACCTGTCCCGCTGACCGATAGGCTGATCGCTCGTGAGCCCTGCAAATCCCGGCTATCAAGCCCCCGCCGTGACTGTCAGCTCGTCACTGCCCAAGAAGAAGGCGGACGCGACGGTGTTGATCGTGCCCGTGGTGAGCGGCAGCGACGACGACGCGACGGCGACCGTCGTCGCCAACCCGTTCCTCGACGCCGAGGCCACCGCAGAGATCGAGGTCGCCCTCGAGTCGCTCGGCGCCAAGGGCGGCACCGACCAGGTCACGCGGGTGATCGCGCCGTCGCTGCCGGTGGCCAGCGTGCTCGCGGTCGGCCTCGGCAAGGAGCGCGACGTGTGGCCGTCCGACGGGATCCGCCGCGCAGCGGGGGTGGCCGCCAGGTCACTCAACGGCACCGAGGCCGTGATCACCACGCTGTCGGACATCGATCTCGAGGCGACCATCGAGGGTCTCATCCTCGGCGCCTACCGGTTCAGCGACTTCCGCAGCGACAAGACCGCGCCGAAAGACAAAGGCTTGCGCGAGATCACCGCACTGACGGCCGACGCGAAGTCGAAGACGAAGGCGGCCGCCGAACGGGCCACCGCGATCGCGACGGCGGTCGCCACCGCTCGCGATCTGGTCAATACTCCCCCGTCGCACCTCTACCCCGCCGAATTCGCCAAGCGTGCAAAGGCTTTGGGCGAAGCCGCCGGACTCGAGGTCGAGGTGCTCGACGATAAGGCGCTGGCCAAGGAGGGCTACGGCGGCGTCATCGGTGTGGGCAAGGGCTCGTCACGCCCGCCGCGCCTGGTCCGCCTGGCGCACCGGGGCGCGAAGAACAAGAAGGCCAAGAAGGTCGCCCTGGTCGGCAAGGGCATCACCTTCGACACGGGCGGCATCTCCATCAAACCGGCCGCCAACATGCACCACATGACCTCGGACATGGGCGGCGCCGCGGCGGTAATCGCGACGGTGGTGTTGGCCGCCCAGCAGAAGCTGCCGATCGACGTCATCGCCACCGTTCCGATGGCCGAGAACATGCCGTCGGCGACGGCACAGCGACCGGGTGATGTGCTGACCCAGTACGGCGGCATCACCGTGGAGGTGCTTAACACCGACGCCGAAGGGCGGCTGATCCTGGCCGACGCTATCGTGCGGGCCTGCGAGGACGACCCCGACTATCTCATCGAGACGTCGACGCTGACCGGCGCGCAGACCGTCGCGCTGGGGGCTCGGACGCCCGGTGTGATGGGCTCCGACGAGTTCCGTGACCGAGTCGCGGCCTTGTCCCAGGAGGTCGGCGAAAACGCTTGGCCCATGCCGCTTCCCGAGGAGCTCAAAGACGACTTGAAGTCGACGGTCGCCGACCTGGCCAATGTGAGCGGCTCGCGCTTCGCCGGGATGCTCGTCGCGGGGACATATCTGCGCGAGTTCGTCGCCGATGGGGTGGCCTGGGCGCACATCGACATCGCGGCCCCTGCGTACAACACCGGCGGCCCGTGGGGCTACACCGGCAAGGGCGGCACCGGTGTGCCGACCCGCACGATGTTCGCGGTGCTCGAGGACATCGCCGGCAAAGGCTGAATTGTCGGCTCGGCCGGCTGGCTGAGCTACACGATCTTTGCGCGAGCCGCGCTGCGCATCGCCTGTGGAGCGATTCGCGCCGTGCCGTAAAGCAGGTAGGCCTCCGGTGCAATGGGCCGGATGGGCTTGTTCTTCTTGACCGCTGAGACGATGGCCTTTGCGGCCTTATCCGGTCCGTAGCGTCGAAGCCGGAAATGCTTCTCCAGCTGGTGTCGTCGGCTCTCGATGCTCTCGTCGGAGCGGCCCGGTGTGTCGAATCGGGTGGTGTGCACGATGTTGGTGTCGATGACCCCCGGGCAGATCGTGGTGAGCCCGATGCCCGCGGCGTCGAGCTCCGCGCGCAGGCAGTCGGAGAACATGTATACCGCCGCCTTGGAGGTGCAGTAGGCGTTCAGGAATTGCGACGGAGCATAGGAGGCCATCGACGCGACGTTGACGATGTGTCCGCCCGTGCCGCGCTCGACGAGGCGCTTGCCAAATGCCCTGCAGCCGTTGACGACACCGCCGAGGTTGATGTCCAGCACCCGGTCCCACTGATCGGCGGGTGTGTCCAGGAACTCCCCCGCCTGACCAATGCCGGCGTTGTTGACCACGACGTCTGGCACGCCGTGTACCGCGCACACCTCATCGGCGAACCGTTCGACGGCGTCGGCGTCCGATACGTCGAGCACGTAGGAGTGCGCCACACCACCGTGCTCGACGATCTGTGCTGCGGTCTCCTTGACGCCGGCCTCGTCGATGTCGCTGACGACAAGTTCTGCGCCCTCACGCGCGAAGAGAAGGGCCGTCTCCCGCCCGATGCCGCTTCCTGCGCCGGTGACGGACACCAGCGTGTCGCCGAAGTCGTCGCGCTGACGGCCGACCTGCGCCCTCGACAACGGCCGGCTGGCCGGCTTGCCCTCGAGGAAGTCGACGAGTTCGCCTACGGCGGCGGCCATCACCTGCGGATGCGACATCGGCGACCAGTGGCCCGCCTTGATGTCGCGGCGCCACAACCGAGGCACCCAGCGCGATAAGTCGTCGAAGCCGTGCGGCCGGACCACTGGGTCCTTGGTGCCCACGATCAGCTGCACGGGGGCGCTGACATATGGGTCGGCGGGGAACTTGATGGGCGGGGAAATGGCAAGAGCGCGGTAGATCTTCAGCGTGTTGACGAGGTCGGCGGCGGCGGTGTCGCTGCGGTAGCGCTGTGCTGCCGGCACGCGGTCGGTGAGCAGCTTGTTCGCTCTCGCACGCATCAGGCCCTTGAATACCGCGGGCGCGATCACCGGCACCGCGAACGGATACCAGTACGACAGCCGGAGAAGGCGGTCCAGGGCACGTGCGAACCGAACGGGCCGGTACGGCCGTTTCAGGCTGTCGAAGATGTCACCGCCGTACTGCGCCATGCCAGGGCCCGACACGGACGTGAACGACGCAATGCGGTCGCTGGCTCCCGGCCTGGTCAGGTACTCCCACACCGACACCGACCCCCAGTCGTGGCCCAGCACGTGAACCGGCTCACCGGGACTCGTGGTTGCGATAACTGCCGCAAAGTCGTCGACCAGTTTGGTGATGGTGTACGCCGAAATCGGTTTGGGTACAGAGGAGTTGCCAACGCCCCTGTTGTCGAATCGGATGATTCGGAATCGGTCGGCCAGCCTCGCGACGACACCGTCCCACAACACGTGCGAGTCGGGCCAGCCGTGCGCCATCACCAGCGTCGGTCCGTCCGGGTTTCCCTGCTCGTAGACGGCGATGCGGACGCCATCGGCGCTTTCGACGAACCGCTGCGTGATCGTGTCCCCCACGATCCGTACCCTAGCGGTCTTCCAGTTCCCGGCGAGCAGCGCGTTCGCGCTCGATGCGACGACGGGCGTCGTAGTCGCGCATGCGCTGCGGGTAGCCGACCTTCTGCACGTCGTAGACCGGTATGTTCAGCCGCTCGTTCAGTCGCCTGGCTCCGGAATCGCCACCTGCACGCCGCCGCGTCCACTCTCCATCGTCTGCCACGAGCACCACGGTGAGGTCGGTGACCGTGGTCTTCGGCTCGACGAAGGCCTCGACGCCCTCGTGTTGTGCGACCCATTGCCGCAGGTATGCAAGGTCGGCCGCTGGGTCATTGCCGCCGCTCGTGCGCGCGGCGCGGCCACGCCGAAACTTGTCGAACAGTCCCAACTGGGCCGTACTCCTTCCTGAGCGCGTGCGCTCCACCTCTATCGATAGTGCCAGAGCAAAAGGTGTGCAGGTTCTGGGGCGAGCAGCCCGGCCCGACGTGACAGGATGGAGCCGGCATTCGACCCGTGACGACCAACCGTTCGAGGGAGTCAACAGACATGGCAACTTCCGTCCAGATGCCGGCACTCGGTGAGAGCGTGACCGAGGGGACTGTCACCCGGTGGCTGAAGCAAGAGGGTGACACGGTCGAACTGGACGAACCATTGCTCGAGGTCTCGACCGACAAGGTCGACACCGAGATCCCGGCTCCCGCCGCGGGCGTGCTGACCAAGATCGTCGCCCAGGAGGACGACACCGTCGAGGTCGGCGGCGAGTTGGCCGTGATCGGTGACGCGGGTGAGGACACGGGAGGCGGCGGCGAGTCGAAGTCCGCTGAAGAGCCCGCCGCTGCCGAAGAGCAGGAAGAGCCTGCGGAGGAGAAGCCGGCCGAGGAGCCCGCTGCAGAACCCGAGCCGGTCGCCGAAGAGCAGGAAGCAAAGCCCGAGCCAGAGCAGAAGCCGGCAGCCTCGTCGTCCGGCGGTGACGCGACGCCGGTGCTGATGCCCGAGCTGGGCGAATCGGTCACCGAGGGCACCGTCACCCGCTGGCTCAAGAAGGTCGGCGACAGCGTCGAGGTGGACGAGCCACTGGTCGAAGTGTCCACCGACAAGGTCGACACCGAGATCCCGTCACCGGTGGCGGGCACGCTGGTGAGCATCACCGCCGAGGAGGACGACACCGTCGCCGTCGGCGGCGAGCTGGCCAAGATCGGCGACGCCGGTGCGGCCCCCGCCGAGAAGCCGGAGCCCAAGCCGGAACCGAAGGAAGAGGCGAAGCCGGAACCCGAGCCGGAACCCGAACCCGAGCCGGAGCCCGAACCCAAGCCGGAACCCAAGCAAGAGGCGAAGCCCGAACCCAAGCCGGAACCCAAGGAAGAGCCCGAGCCGGAGCCGCATGCCGCTCCCGAACCGTCGGGTGACGGCGCTCCGTACGTCACCCCGCTGGTGCGAAAACTGGCCACCGAGAACAGCATCGACCTCGCGTCGGTGAAGGGTAGCGGCGTCGGCGGACGCATCCGCAAGCAGGATGTGCTGGCCGCGGCCGAAGCCAAGAAGGCTCCGCCGCAAGAGGCTCCCGCAGGCAAGGAGGCGCCCGCACCCGCGGCGAAGGCCGCAGAACCTGCCGCCTCCGCTCTCGCGCATCTGCGCGGCACCACGCAGAAGGCCAACCGCATCCGGCAGATCACCGCAAAGAAGACACGCGAATCCCTGCAGGCGACAGCGCAATTGACGCAGACCCACGAGGTCGACATGACCAAGATCGTGGCGCTGCGGGCCCGGGCCAAGAACGAGTTCGCCGAGCGCGAGGGCGTCAATCTGACGTACCTGCCGTTCATTGCGCGGGCCGTCATCGACGCGCTGAAGGCGCACCCGAACGTCAACGCCAGCTACAACGAGGACAGCAAGGAGATCACCTACTACGACGCCGAACACCTCGGCTTCGCGGTGGACACGGACCAGGGCCTGCTGTCGCCGGTGATCCACAACGCAGGCGACCTGTCGCTGGCCGGTCTGGCGCGTGCCATCGCCGATATCGCGGCAAGGGCGCGGTCGGGCAACCTCAAGCCGGACGAGTTGTCGGGCGGGACATTCACCATCACCAACATCGGCAGTCAGGGTGCGCTCTTCGACACCCCGATCCTGGTGCCGCCGCAGGCGGCGATGCTGGGCACCGGTGCGATCGTCAAACGTCCCCGGGTCGTGCTCGACGGGGCGGGCAACGAGTCGATCGGCGTGCGCTCGATCTGCTACCTGCCGCTGACATACGACCACCGGCTCATCGACGGGGCGGACGCGGGCCGCTTCGTGACCACGATCAAGCGCCGCCTCGAAGAGGGCGCCTTCGAGGCGGACCTGGGACTGTAGAAGTACGTGGCCACTGTCGCGATTGCCGGATCCTCGGGACTGATCGGCTCGGCGCTCGTGTACGCGCTGCACGCGACCGACCACCGGGTGGTGCGCATCGTGCGCCGGGCGCCGTCGAGCGCTGACGAGCTGTTCTGGAATCCCGACAGCGGCGAGTTCGATTCGAACGCGCTGCGCGACGTCGACGCCGTGGTCAACATGTGCGGCATGAACGTCGGCGCCAAGCGATGGTCGGGCGCGTTCAAACAGAGCCTGCGCGACAGCCGGATCGACCCGACCGAGGTGTTGGCCGACGCAGTGGTGGAAGCCGGCGTCGGCACGCTGATCAACGCAAGCGCCGTCGGCTACTACGGCGACACCGGCAATCGCATCGTGGATGAGACCGCACCGCCGGGCAGCGGGTTCCTCGCCCAGCTATGCCAAGACTGGGAGGCGGCGACGGTTCCTGCGCAGCATGCAGGTGTCCGCGTCGTGATGACGCGCACCGGGCTGGTGCTGTCGCCGCGCGGCGGGATGCTCAGCCGGCTGCGGCCGCTGTTCTCGGTGGGCCTCGGCGCCCGCCTGGGCAATGGCCGTCAGTACATGCCCTGGATCAGCCTCGAAGACCAGGTCCGCGCGCTGCTGTTTGCGATCTTTCATGACGAGCTGTCTGGTCCGGTGAACTTCACCGGGCCTGCGCCGGTGACGAACTCCGAATTCACGGCGGCGATGGGCAGAACGGTGAACCGGCCGACACTGCTGATGGTTCCCGGATTCGCGCTGCGCACACTGCTGGGCGAGTTCGCCGACGAGGGCTTGCTCGGCGGGCAGCGGGCCATACCCGCGGCGCTGGAACGGGTGGGCTTTGAATTCCGCCACAACACCGTTGGCGAGGCGCTCGCCTATACCGCGAGTACCGTCGAATCGTGAATTCCATCCGGTCGGCCACCACACCGATCGACGTCCGTCGGTTGGGCACCGTCGACTACCAAGAAGCCTGGGCGCTCCAGCGGGAACTGGCCGATGCGCGGGTGGCGGGCGGACCGGACACCCTGCTGCTGCTCGAGCACCCGTCGGTCTACACGGCGGGCCGCCGCACGCTTCCGGAGGAGCGTCCGGTCGACGGCACCGCGGTGGTCGACACCGATCGCGGCGGAAAGATCACTTGGCACGGGCCCGGTCAGCTGGTCGGGTACCCGATCATCGGCATGGCCGAACCACTTGATGTGGTGAATTTCGTTCGGCGACTTGAGGAGTCGTTGATTCACGTGTGCGCCGAGCTGGGGTTGGAGACCGTTCGCGTATCAGGCCGGTCCGGTGTGTGGGTGGCTGCGGACGAGAAGGGACCCGCACGGAAGGTCGGCGCGATCGGAGTCCGGGTGTCACGGGCGACGACGCTGCACGGGTTCGCACTGAACTGCGACTGCGACCTGGGCGCATTCTCGTCGATCGTGCCGTGCGGAATCTCCGACGCCGGAGTCACGTCGCTCTCAGCCGAACTCGGACGCCGGGTCGGCGTCGACGACGTGATAGCGCCCATAACCGCCGCCGTATGCGACGCGCTGGACGGCCGGCTACGAGTAGCGTTGAAGTCGTGACCGTCACTCCGGAAGGCCGCAAGCTGCTGCGTCTCGAGGTGCGCAATTCCGAGACGCCGATCGAGCGCAAGCCGCCGTGGATCAAGACCCGGATGCGGACCGGCCCGGAGTACACCCAGCTGAAGAACCTGGTCCGCCGCGAGGGGCTGCACACGGTCTGCGAGGAAGCCGGTTGCCCCAACATCTACGAGTGCTGGGAAGACCGCGAGGCGACGTTCCTGATCGGCGGCGAACGGTGCACGCGTCGCTGCGACTTCTGCCAGATCGACACCGGCAAGCCCGCCGAACTCGACCGCGACGAGCCGCGCCGGGTCGCCGAGAGCGTGGCGACGATGGGATTGCGGTATGCCACCGTCACCGGCGTCGCACGCGACGATCTGCCCGACGGCGGCGCGTGGCTATACGCCGAAACGGTGCGCTACATCAAGAAGCTGAACCCAGACACCGGCGTCGAGTTGCTGATCCCCGACTTCAACGGTGAGCCGGCGTTGCTCGAGCAGGTCTTCGAGTCGCGGCCAGAAGTGTTGGCGCACAACGTCGAAACGGTGCCACGCATCTTCAAGCGAATCCGGCCGGCGTTCCGCTATGACCGCAGCCTCGCGGTGCTGACCGCGGCCCGCGACTACGGCCTTGTCACCAAGAGCAACCTGATCCTCGGCATGGGCGAGACGCCGGACGAGATCCGTACCGCGTTGAGGGATCTGCTCGACGCGGGCTGCGACATCGTCACCATCACCCAGTACCTGCGGCCGTCGGTGCGCCATCACCCGGTGAAACGCTGGGTCCGGCCCGAGGAGTTCGTCGAGCACGCGGCGTTTGCCGAGAAGCTTGGGTTCGCCGGCGTGCTGGCCGGCCCGCTGGTGCGATCGTCGTACCGGGCGGGTCGCCTGTATGCGCAGGCAGCGGGCTCGCGGGCGCTGGGAAGCCCACCCGTATCCTGATGTGATGGCGAAGAACCGCAACAAAGCCGAACTCAAGGCTGCCAAAGCCGAGGCGAAGGCCACCCGGAAGGCCGCTTCCAAGCAGCGCCGCAGTCAGCTGTGGCAGGCGTTCCAGATCCAGCGCAAGGAGGACAAGCGCCTGCTGCCGTACATGATCGGTGCGTTTGTGCTGATCGTGGCGGCTTCGGTGGTCGCCGGGGTGCTGGCGGGCGGGTTCACGATGTTCACGCTGATCCCGCTGGGCGTGGTGCTCGGCGCGCTGGTCGCGTTCATCATCTTCGGCCGCCGCGCCCAGAAGTCGGTGTATCACAAGGCGGAGGGCCAGGCCGGTGCGGCGGCATGGGCGCTGGAGAACCTGCGGGGCAAGTGGCGGGTCACGCCGGGCGTCGCAGCCACCGGCCATCTGGACGCCGTCCACCGGGTGATCGGTAGGCCGGGGGTGATCTTCGTCGGCGAAGGATCCGCGGCGCGGGTGAAACCGCTTCTGGCCCAAGAGAAGAAGCGCACCGCGCGAATCGTCGGCGACACGCCGATCTACGACGTCGTGATCGGCAACGGCGAGGGCGAGGTTCCGCTGGCGAAGCTGGAACGCCACCTGAACAAACTGCCGGCGAACATCACCGTCAAGCAGATGGACTCGTTGGAGTCGCGGCTCGGGGCGCTGGGCTCGAAGGTCGGTCCCGCGGCGATGCCGAAGGGCCCGATGCCGAACGCGGCGAAGATGCGCGGTATGCAGCGGACGGTGCGCAGGCGCTAGCGTAGCTAGCGCCGCACGACCGCGGTGTTGGTGATCCGGTCCTGCAGACCCCGCAGGTCGGTGTCGGTGATCAGCGGCGGTATCACGAGCGCGATCAGGAATCCGCGGACCAGTGCGCGACCGAGGCCGACGTGAAGTCTGTTGTCGACGGACACCACGATCAGCCCCAGCGCGAACTGGCCGGGGGTGAATCCGAAGAGGCGAACCGACAGCGCGCCGAGGATGAACCAGATGACCAGGACGGCGGTCGACAGCGTCTGCACGGTGACCCACCCGAGCGTCATCGCCAGAGCGGCCAATCCGTAGGCGATCAGCCAGTCGATGAACAGGGCGCCGATGCGCCTGCCCATCCGCGCCAGAGATTTCGGTCCAGTCTGGGGTAGACCTAGCCGTTGACCTGGATAATCATTAGGTCTGTCGTCCGTGGATCCAGGCTCGACGGGCGGCGGACCGGACAACCAGGAACCGAAGCTTCCAGCCATGGATCCAGCATAGGGCTGGCGCGATTGCGTAACGTCGGCGCAACATACGGTTGACTGCCGTGCAACATCGTGTCCATAGCGTCATCCCGCGGGTTAATCAGACATAAGGAGAGTTTTCAGTGGCAGATAAGAACGCCGACGACATCATCAAGCAGATCAAGGACGAGGAAGTCGAGTACGTCGACATCCGGTTCTGCGATCTGCCGGGCGTCGTCCAGCACTTCTCGATCCCAGCGTCTGCGTTCGACGAGAGCGTGTTCGAGGACGGATTAGCGTTCGACGGCTCATCGGTTCGCGGTTTCCAGTCGATCCACGAGTCGGACATGATGCTGCTGCCCGATCCCGAGACCGCGCACATCGACCCGTTCCGCGCCGCCAAGACGCTGAACCTCAACTTCTTCGTGCACGACCCGTTCACCCGCGAGGCATACTCCCGCGACCCACGCAACGTGGCCCGCAAGGCGGAGAACTACCTGACCAGCACCGGCATCGCCGACACGTGCTACTTCGGGGCGGAGGCCGAGTTCTACATCTTCGACTCGGTGAGCTTCGACTCGCGGATAAACGGCACGTTCTACGAGATCGATTCCGAGGCAGGCTGGTGGAACACCGGTGAGCCGGTCGAGTCGGACGGCAGCGCCAACCGCGGCTACAAGGTCCGCCCCAAGGGCGGGTACTTCCCGGTCGCGCCTTACGACCACTTCGTCGACCTGCGCGACCAGATGGCAACAAACCTGCAGAACGCGGGCTTCGTCTTGGAGCGCGGCCACCACGAGGTGGGTACCGCAGGCCAGGCCGAGATCAACTACAAGTTCAACACCCTGTTGCACGCGGCCGATGACTTGGTGCTGTTCAAATACATCATCAAGAACACCGCGTGGGCGGCGGGCAAGACCGTCACCTTCATGCCCAAGCCGCTGTTCGGCGACAACGGCTCAGGTATGCACGCCCACCAGTCGCTGTGGAAGGACGGCAAGCCGCTGTTCCACGACGAGTCGGGCTACGCGGGGCTGTCGGACACGGCGCGCCACTACATCGGCGGCATCCTGCACCACGCGCCGTCGCTGCTGGCGTTCACCAACCCGACGGTGAACTCCTACAAGCGACTGGTTCCCGGCTACGAGGCGCCGATCAACCTGGTGTACAGCCAGCGCAACCGTTCGGCGTGCGTGCGCATCCCGATCACCGGCAACAATCCGAAGGCCAAGCGCCTGGAGTTCCGCTGCCCCGACAGCTCCGGTAACCCCTACCTGGCGTTCGCCGCGATGATGATGGCCGGCCTGGACGGCATCAAGAAGAAGATCGAGCCGCAGGCGCCGGTCGACAAGGACCTCTACGAACTGCCGCCGGACGAGGCCGCGGGCATTCCGCAGGCGCCGACCTCGCTGGCAGCGGTGATCGATCGCCTCGAGGAGGACCACGAATACCTCACGGAGGGCGGGGTTTTCACCGAGGACCTGATCGAGACGTGGATCTCCTACAAGCGGGAGAACGAGATTCTGCCGGTGCAGATCCGTCCGCACCCGTACGAGATCGCGCTGTACTACGACGTCTAAATAGCACTGCATTTGGGCCGGGCGAAGCATGTCGCCCGGCCCATTTGCTGCGTTAGGGTCAGCTATGACCAACCTGGACGCCCGCTTAGCGGGTTATCACTCCCCTGTCTTGAGCGCTTTCCGCATCATCTTTGGTCTGCTGTATACGATCCACGGCTCGCAGAAGCTGTTCGGCTGGCCGGTGGGCCCGGAGGCGCCGACCGGCAGCTTCCCGCTGTGGTGGGCCGGACTCATCGAGTTCGTCCTCGGCATCCTGATCACCGTCGGGTTCTTCACCCGGATCGCGGCGTTCATCGCGTCCGGCGAGATGGCGTTCGCCTACTTCTATCAACACTGGCCGCCGCTGAAGGGCGGCGGCATGGCGAGCTTCTGGCCGATCGCCAACGGCGGCGAGTTGGCCATCATGTTCTGCTTCGCGTTCCTGTTGATCGCGACGACGGGCGCAGGCGTCGCGGCCGTGGATGCTCGACGGCGCCCGGTGGCCGCGAGGACGACCGCCGGAACGGTCGCCCCACGTCGACGGTTCAGCCGCTTCCGGCGGTAGGGCCCGTCTACACCTCTACCGGCGCTGGATCGAGCCTGGTTCGATAGATATCGCGACGGTCTCGCCGTCCAGATACCTGGTGGCGTACAAGCGCTGGCCATCGGGACTCATCGCGATGAAGCTGGCGTCACCGAAATGGCCCGACGGATCGGGATCGTAGGTGAAGGTCGTAATTACCTCGTCGGTGGCGGTGTCGATTACTGACACTGTTCCATCGCCGGCGTTCACGACATAGGCAAGGCTCCCGTCGGGACTCATTGCGACGTTGACCGCAAGCTTTCCCACATCTATTTGATCGATCTCTGTGTTGTAGGTGGGGCTGTCGGGATCGACATCGACCACGGTTACGTAACCGGCAAGAGGCCGGAGCATTCGGGTCCGGATGTAATTTGCGATGTCATCCGGATTCAGGCTCGTGAGATACAGTCGTTTGCCATTACTGGACACGTACCCAGGGTATTGATCGAGCTCAATCGGATCGGCGACGACAGTGTTCGGAAGTGGTGTCGATGACTACCATGTCGCCTGTCTCATAGACGACGTGAGTGGTCCCATCTTCTCCTTGAACCTGAGTGACGTATATGCGAGTGATATACAGACGGCTACCGTCTTCGTTGAAGCCACCGCTGATCGATGCACTGAACGTTTGGCCGTCACTTGGGTCATTGTCTGGCGGCGGAGCGAACGAAATGCCCTGAACTCCATCGGTATCGGGATCCAGATCGAGAACCTTGTTGTAGTTGACACTCTCAGGGTCCGTATCAATGACAGAGACGCTCTGGGTCTGACTGATTACGTACAGGCGTTTACCATCGGGACTCGCGAGCGCATTGAATGACCCCGGTGGCACAATGATGGGGTCGCCGACGAAGGAGTTATCCGCCGTATCAATAACTGAGACGGTGCCGTTCGCGGTATTCACCACATAGAGATTGCCGCCGCTCAATGTCGCGAAGGTCGGCGATCCGCCGACAACGAGCGGGTCGATATCGTTTTCGCCGTCAGTCGTGTCCATGTCCAGAACCTTGTTGTAGGTCGTTGGATCGTTCGGATCTGCGCCGATTACGCTCACCGTGCCGTCTTCAGCATTGACGACATAGGCGAATTTGTCGGTCACGACAACTCCGTCGGAGACTGTTCCCGACAGGAATCGCCGGATCGTCGACTTGGAGGTACGGCTCCCGGAGGCGTCGGCAGAGTCAACGCCTGGTCGGGCGGGTCTGCTGCTTCGGCCGCGGCGAAGCTTGCCGCGGTTGACTCAGCGCGAACGTTTGGACGTTGCGATTGGGGCGTCACTTGAGTTTGAGATCGTCCGTCGTGTCCAGCCGAAGGCGCGGCACGAAGCTGACCTGCCTGGGTCGGTTTGAGTACGGCGGTGTACTTGCCGGTTGTCTCGTCGTAATGTTCTTCGACAACCGTCCAGTACTTCGGCTCGAAGCCGGGGGCAGCCGACACGCTGCGACAGTCGCGGGGTCGTATTGCAGCTACGGTGTCGAAGATTGCCGCTTCCGTCATTGCGTTCAGTAGGCTTCTGCACTACGTCGGGTGGCGGTGGGAGAGCTCCCGTCGTTGGGTGCTGCGATGGTCACCGTGACCGAGTCGGTGTGGCCGCCGTTCGGACTGAAAACGCCCGCCAAACCGTGGATGTGGGGATAAGCACCTTCGTCGCTGGCGGTGAGAGTGATGGTGTCTGATTTATCCCAATTAGCAGCATCGACTGTTATAGGTGAAGGTGCCATCACTGTTCTTGACGACGGACCCGTCCGTCACCGTCAGTGGCGCTGTAACTCAGGCTGTCGCCGTCCGGGTCGATGTCGTCACTGGATGGGGTGATCGTGAACGTCCCGTCATGGTTGTCAACGACCTCAGGTGTTGTAATCTCCGGCGTCTGGTTGAGCACGATCTTGCCGAACGGGGTGTCCTGGACCTGGCGGCGTACCCAGCCCAGAACGGCCCAAAGGATGGGGTTTTGGGGTGCCGGCTGGCCCGGAGTTGTATTGATGAACGGAGCTATCGCGGCGTTCAACACGTTACGTGATGAGCTTGATCGGAGCAACAAACGGGGTCCGAACGGCCTGCTGGTCCTGAGTTGATGATGCATCGAACGTCGAAACCGCTTTTTGCCCAACGTTTGTCGACCCAGTACCCGGTTGATTACCGGTCACCTCGGTGATGGTCTGCTGAACAGTTTCCTTCACGTCGTCGAGCACCTTGGAAACCGGCTTCTGAGCCGGCTTCACGTTGATCTGGCTCAGTGGGGCGCGCCAGCGCGGTGGCGTGAAGCTACCCGGCCCGTCGTTGTTGGCTTCCTGGACCAGCGTCAGCTGCGGCTCATCTTTCGGCGGCTGCGGATCCTTACCCTTGAGAATCTCGGGAATTAGATTGCCACCCGGCGACCCCGAACCGGTTCGGTGCGTCGAGGTGATCGCGCCCCCAGAACTCTGCACCACACCGGTGACGACCTTCCGCAGGTTGTCTGCGGTCCGTTCGATGCTCTTTCTGATCGCCTCGCCCGGGTCTTGCCGCTCTGTCGGCGAGGTTGTATCGGGCGACTCGGGATTAGTGCCCCCGCCGTCAGAAACGTGAGTGTCTTCGGTGCCGTCGGCCCACGCCACACCCGGCGTGGTGGCCACCGCCGCCCCGATACCAAGTGCTACCGCCAGCGCCCCCACGCGGCCCACGTGCTTCGCATACCCCATGATGATCCCCTCACTTCTGATCCCGGCGCCGCGACGGTGCGCTCGGCTTACGACTTGAAGGGGCGAGCGTAGGAATGAAGACAGCCCCCCAGCACGAGTAATTGACTACCCCTGTTGGTTCGCGCACGGCCGACCGATTGGTACCGACCCCCCCGCTGCGCGGATTTGCTGTCTTCACACCCCTCCTCACCCCTGTACCGCGAGCGTAGGCCGGATCACGGGACGAGCGTGCCATTTCTGGCATGCCAGGCAGATAACCTTCCACATGCAAAGACTTTGCCAAGATCATTTACAACGCCGTCAACCATCTGCGCTGTTCAGTGGCCATCACGCAAGGGCCGACATGCTGGACGATCACTACAGATTCACTGTGGGAGACAGAAACCCCGCGTCTTGGTGAGAAAACGGCGGCGAAGCCTGCGGAATCCACGGCTATAGACCATTAGAGCGCCTACGACGCAAGATCATTCTCGTCTGCATAAGCGGGACGTCCAGTAGCCAAAACTATGCTTGCTGAAGGCCGCCCACCAGCTCGTGCCAGTATTCGCCGCTACGAAGCGCCTGCCGCCGCGGGCAAAGGAGCGCTTCGTGATCTCGTAGTTTGAATTATCTTTGCGGTTAATTAACGTACACGTAGATTAGGGCCGACCGTGGATTTGCCAGCTCATGCGCGAATGCTGGGTCATCGGTCTAGCGCGAGGTCCTTGCGGAACCGCTTCATCCCGTCGATCTTCTCCGCCAGAGAGGCGTCGGGTCCCGCGTAGAACATCCATGGCATCGTGACAACGCCCCTGATGCCGCCCGCTTCCGCGCGCTCGTAATGCTCCGGCATGAACGCGTCCGTCAGCGGCGTCAGGACCTCGAAATCGTCCATCGACAAACCCTTTTCGGCGCGAATCTCCCTTATCCGCTGCACCGACGCGATCGCCCGGTCCGTGGAGATCAAATCCCCGATCCACCCGTCATTCCGCGCCGCACGACGCATCGCAATGTCGCTCAACCCACCGACATAGATCGGAATCCGAGGCGGCGTCGGCTCCATCTCCAGTCGCGGCGTCTTGTAGAACTCGCCATCGAACTCCGTCCACCCCGGCTCCCACAGCGCACGAAACAGGTCCAGCATCTCGTCCGTCCGCTTTCCGCGCCGCCCGAACTGCTGGCCCATCAATGTGAACTCTTCTTCGCACCAGCCCACACCGATGCCCAGCTCAACACGTCCATCGGCCAGATATGCCGCCGTACCAACCGCTTTCGCCACCGAATACGGATCCCGCATCGCCGGGATGTACACCGTCGTGACAAACTTCAGCCGCGTCGTCGCCTGCGCCAACGCCCCGACCAACACCCACGGATCCGGCCAGTCCGTGAACGCCTCCCAGCGACGCTTCCCATCGCGTGTGTACGGATACGGCGTCGCCAGCGTCTCCAGATTCACCACATGATCCGGAATCCCGACTCCGTCATAGCCCAGATCATCGGCGGCCTTGGCGATTTCGATTGCCTCTTTGGTCTCGCGGAACGCCAGGCTGATATAGAACTTCATCCAGCGTCCCGCGCCCACGCCGGCTTGATGAAAATCCCCTCCGCCTCAACCGTCTTACCCTCGGCGTCACTCATGTGACCACTCACGAACGTCTTGTATCCGTCCGTCCGCTCGATCGCCGCCTCCGCCCGCAGCCGCCCCAACGGCGTGCCCCGCAGATACCGCAGCGTGATCGTCCCGGTGAAGAGCGGCTTCGTCAGCCCGTCGCTCGCCGCCTCACCCAGAAGCTGGTCCAGCACCAAGGCAAGCACTCCGCCGTGCACCCACCCCGGCGGACCCTGGTACGCCTCCCCAAGCTCAAACTCACTCCACCACAAGCCATCCGGCTCCTCGTGCATCACCAGCGGCGGCGCGATCGCATTGCGAAAACCCGTCACAGGATTGCCGGCCACCACCGGACGCTCGTCGACGGCCAGTCGCGGCGACGCAGTGTCTACCGTGCTCTCGAGGTTCTCCGCGACCGCCTCGACCGCAGCCTGGGCCTCCAGGATGGCCGCTTCGTCAGCGCCCGTCCGAATACCCGCAGTGATCAAGCGCCGCACCGCCTGAGTCAGCGGCGTATACAACGACTTCAGCCGCTCGTGTTCGGCGGCGCTGATCGCTTCGAACGAAAAATTGATACCCTCAGCCACCGAACACCTTTCGTACCACCGTCTTTGCCCGACGGGTCACCCGCAGGTAGTTGTCGAGGAACTCCCCGCCGTCATCGCTGTCCCAGCCCGCCGCCAACGCGACCGCATTCAGCTGCCGCCCCGGTCCCGGCAGTTGGTCAGTTGGCTTGCCGCGCACCAACACCAAAGCATTTCGCGCCCGGGTCGCGGTCAGCCACGCCTCGCGCAGCAGGTCCACGTCCCCCTCCGCGATCAGCTCCGCCGCACCGATCGCGTCCAGCGTCGCCAGCGTCGACGTGCAGTGCAGCGACGGGATCTTGTGCGCGTGCCTCAACTGCATCAGCTGAACCGTCCACTCGATATCGGCCAGCCCGCCGCGGCCAAGTTTGGTGTGCGTGTTGGGATCTGCGCCTCGCGGCAGTCGCTCGGAATCAATACGCGCCTTGATCCTTCGGATCTCCTGCACCGCCTCCGCCGACACTCCGCCTGGCGGATAACGCGTCTTGTCGGCCATCAGAAGGAAGCGCTCGCCGAGGTCCTCGTCACCCGCCACCCGGTGCGCCCTCAATAGCGCCTGAATCTCCCACGGCTGCGCCCACTGCTCGTAATAGGTCGCATACGAAGACAAGGTGCGCACCAGCGAGCCGTTGCGGCCCTCCGGCCGTATACCGGCGTCCACCTCCAGCGGCGGGTCCGCGCTCGGCGTCCCCAAGAAAGAGCGCACCTGCTCAGCGACCGTGATCGACCATCGCACCGCCGCGGATTCGTCGACGCCGGCGTTCGGTTCGCACACGAACATCACGTCGGCGTCCGACCCGTAGCCCAGTTCCCCGCCGCCCAGCCGACCCATGCCGATCACCGCGATCCGGGCCGGCGCTTCACCGTCAGAAGGTGTGTTGGCGCGGATCACGGCTTCCAGCGCCGCCTGCAACACCGCCACCCACACCGAGGTCAGGGCCTTGCAGACGTCAACCACCTCAAGCATGCCCAGTAGATCCGCCGACGCGACGCGGGCCAGCTCCCGTCGCCGCAACGTGCGCGCCGCCGCGATGGCACGCACCGGGTCCGGATGTCGCTCCGCCGACGCGACCAACGCCCCCGCCACCGCATCCGGCTCAACCTCGAGCAGTTTGGGCCCATTGGGCCCGTCCGCGTACTGCTGAATGACCTCCGGCGCGCGCATCAACAGGTCCGGCACGTACGCCGACGTCCCCAGCACCTGCATCAGCCGCTTGGCCACCGCACCCTCGTCGCGCAGCGTCGACAGGTACCAACGATGATCGGACAGCTCGTCACTGATCCGGCGGTATGCCAGCAGCCCTGCATCCGGATCGGGCGTATCCGACAGCCAGTCAAGCAGCGTCGGCAACAGCACTTGCTGCACACGGCCGCGCCGGCCGGTATGCCCGGTCAGCGCCGCCAGATGCGTCAACGCGCTCTGCGGTCCCTCGTATCCCAAGGCAGCGAGCTGACGTTCGGCGGCCTGAGGGGTCAGCATCGCCGGCTGGCCAACCGACTCCAGCAGCGGCTGATAGAACAGCTTCGCGTGCAGCCGCGACACCCGGTGACTCTGCCTCTTGAGCTCTTCGCGCAACACCCCGAGCGAGTCGTGCTGCCCGTCCGGCCGCATGTGCGCCGCGCGCGCCAGCCAGCGCATCGACTCTTCGTCGTCCTCGTCGGGCAGCATGTGCGTGCGCTTGAGCCGCTGCAGCTGCAGACGGTGTTCGAGCAGCCGCAGGAACTCGTACGACGCGGTCATGTTCGCCGAATCGTCGCGGCCGATGTAGCCACCCGCACTCAACGCCGCCAGCGCATCCACCGTCGACGCCACATGCAGCGACTCGTCGTTGCGACCATGCACCAACTGCAGAAGCTGCACGGCGAACTCGACATCGCGCAGACCGCCGGTGCCGAGCTTCAGCTCACGAGCCCGCTCGCCGGCCGGCACCAGCGACTCGACGCGGCGCCGCATCGCCTGCACCTCGGGCACGAAGTCCTCACGCTCGCACGCCGTCCACACCATAGGCATCAGCGCGGCGATGTACTGCTCGCCCAGCTCTGCATCGCCTGCCGCGGGTCTGGCCTTGAGCAGCGCCTGGAACTCCCACGTCTTGGCCCACCGCTCGTAGTAGGCGATGTGCGACTCCAGCGTCCGCACCAGCTGACCGTGCTTGCCTTCCGGCCGCAGCGCCGCGTCGACCTCGAAGAACGCGTCGGACGCGAACCGCATCATCTCGCCCGCCACCCGGGTGGTGACCGCGTTGGCCTCCTCGGCGACGAAGATGACGTCGACATCGCTGACGTAGTTCAGTTCGCGGGCGCCGCACTTGCCCATCGCGATCACCGCCAGCCGAGGCGGCTCGCTGTCCCCACCGCACACCGAGCGGGTCGCCACCCTCAGCGCGACAGCAAGCGCCGCGTCGGCCATATCCGACAGATGCCGTCCGATCTCGATAAATGGCAGCACCGGCTCGTTCTCCACGACCGGCGCCAGGTCCAAGCCGGCGAGCACCAACAGCCGGTCGCGGTACAGCGTCCGCAGGACAGGCATCACATCGCCTGTGCCCGTTGTTGATTCGAACGCATCCGCAAACGCGGTGCGCAGTTCGTCGGCCGACGGCAACGTGACTCTGCCTGCCAGCAGGTGCCACGACGGCGGATTCGCGACCAGATGGTCCCCCAGGGCCAGCGAGGAACCCAGCACGGCGAACAGGCGACCGCGCAGCCCCTTGTCCTTGACCAGCGCCTGGTTCAGTTCGTCCCAGCCGCTGCCCGCAGCGTCGGCAAGTCGCATCATCGTTCGAAGCGCGACGTCGGCGTCGGGTGCCCGGGACAGCGACCACAGCAGTTCGACGTGCGCGTCGGTGTTCCAGCCGAGCCGGGCCAGATCAGCCGAGGCAGACGGTTCGACCAGCCCTAGTCGGCCAACGCTGGGCAGCTTCGGTCGCTGCGTCGCAGGTTTGGCCACACTCAGACGTTAGCTCAGCCCGTATTCCGCTCGTTTACAGCGACAGGTAGGTCTTCAGCTCGTACGGCGTGACGTGGCTGCGGTAGTTCTCCCATTCGGTGCGCTTATTGCGCAGGAAGAAGTCGAACACGTGCTCCCCCAACGCTTCCGCGACGAGCTCGGAACTCTGCATCTGCTCGAGTGCCACTCCGAGGCTTCCCGGCAGTTCCTTGTAGCCCATCGTGCGGCGTTCCTCCGGGGTGAGGGTCCACACGTTGTCCTCGGCCTGCGGGCCGAGCACATAGCCCTTCTCCACACCGCGCAGGCCCGCCGCCAGCAGCACCGCGAACGTGAGGTACGGGTTACACGCCGAATCAGGGCTGCGCACCTCGACGCGACGCGACGACGACTTGCGCGGCGTGTACATCGGCACTCGGACCAACGCCGAGCGGTTGGCGAAGCCCCAGGATGCGGCCGTCGGCGCCTCGCCGCCGTGCACCAACCGCTTGTAGGAATTCACCCACTGGTTCGTCACCGCGCTGATCTCACAGGCGTGCTCCAAAATGCCTGCGATGAACGACTTTCCGGTGTCCGACAGCTGCAGCGGGTCATCCGGGCTGTAGAACGCGTTGTTCTCGCCCTCGAACAGGCTCATGTGGGTGTGCATCGCCGAGCCTGGGTACTCCGCGAACGGCTTGGGCATGAAGGACGCCTTCACTCCGTCACCGAGCGCGACCTCCTTGACCACGTACCGGAACGTCATCACGTTGTCGGCCATCGACAGGGCGTCGGCGTAGCGCAGGTCGATCTCCTGCTGGCCGGGCGCGCCCTCGTGGTGGCTGAACTCCACAGAGATGCCCATCTGCTCCAGCGCGTCGATGGCATGTCTGCGGAAGTTCGGGGCGGCGTCGTGCACCGCCTGGTCGAAGTAGCCGCCGTTGTCGGCCGGTACCGGCACCGAGCCGTCGTCGGGTCCCGGCTGCAGCAGGAAGAACTCGATCTCCGGGTGCACGTAGCAGGAGAAACCCAGGTCGCTGGCCTTGGCCAGCTGACGGCGCAGCACGTGCCGCGAGTCCGCCCAGGACGGCGACCCGTCGGGCATGGTGATGTCGCAGAACATCCGCGCTGAGTGGTGGTCTCCTCCGCTGGTGGTCCACGGCAGCACCTGGAAGGTGGACGGATCAGGCCGGGCGACGGTGTCGGATTCCGACACGCGGGCGAAGCCCTCGATCGAGGAACCGTCGAATCCGATGCCCTCCTCAAACGCTCCCTCGAGCTCGGCAGGCGCGATCGCTACCGACTTGAGGAAACCGAGCACGTCGGTGAACCACAGCCGAACGAATCGGATGTCCCGTTCCTCCAGCGTGCGCAGCACAAATTCCTTCTGGCGGTCCATATCCGCAGCGTAGGCACCGGCTGTTAATTCTGTGTTACGTCGCCGATGCGACCTAGCACCGCAGCCCGTCGGGCGGCGTCACACCGCCGATGAGGAACGCCACCACGGCGGTATCGACGCAGGCATCGCCGTTGAATACCACGGTGTGCTGAGTGCCGTCGAAGGTGATCAGGCCGGCACCCATCTGCCTGGCCAGATCGATACCGGCCTGATAAGGCGTGGCCGGATCGTGGGTGGTGGACACGACGACGACCTTGCCCGGACCCGGCGACACCGCGGAATGCGGCGTCGATGTCGGCGGGACGGGCCACAGCGCGCAAACATCACGGGGAGCAAAACCCGTGAAGGACCCGTAGCTCAGGAACGGCGCCGCCTCGCGGCCTTGTCGATCGGCGGCGGCCCATACCGCAGGGTCGGTGGGGAACGGTCCGTTGACGCAGCGGATGGCATAGAACGCATCCTGCGAATTCTGGTAGTGGCCCGACTGGTCGCGCTTCACGTAGTCGTCGGCGAGCACCAGCAGGTCTCCCGGGTCGCCTCCGCGTTGCAGTCCGAGCAGCCCGCTGGTCAGGAATTTCCAGTACTGACGGGAGTACAGCGCGTTGACCGTGCCCGTTATCGCGTCCTGATAGCTCAGGCCGCGGGGATCCGACGTCCTAGCGGGCTGCTTGACCAGCGGGTCGATCAGCTGGTGATATCGGTTGACGAACTGTGTCGGGTCGGTGCCCAGCGGGCAGCCCGCCGACTGCGCGCAGTCAGCCGCATAGTCATTGAAAGCCGTTTGGAATCCCGCCATTTGGCGGAGCGAATCGTCGATCGGAGTCACGTTCGGGTCGACCGCCCCGTCGAGGACCATGGCCCGAATCCGGTCGGGATACGCCTGGGCATACGCCGCACCGATTTCCGTGCCGTACGAGAAGCCAAGGTAGTTGATCTGGTTCTCCCCCAAGGCCGCTCGCACCGTCTCCATGTCGCGAGCCGACGATGCCGTACCAACGGTAGCCAGGAATGCGTTGCCCACTCGCTCGGTGCATTTCTGCGCGAACTGACGGGAAAGGGCCTCAATGTGAGCGACGCCCGCGGGGCTGTAGTCGGCGTTGGGTTCCCGTCGGTAGGCGTCGAATTCGGCGTCGGTGCGGCAGCGCAATGACGGCGTGGAGTGCCCGACGCCGCGAGGGTCGAAGCCCACGAGGTCGAACCGGCGGCGAATGTCCGTGTCGGCCAGCGCGGCACCCATGCCCGCGACGGTGTCGACCGCCGATGCTCCCGGCCCACCTGGGTTGACCATCAACACCCCGAGACGCTCACCGCTCGCGGGTATCCGGATGACCGCCAATTGTGCCTGTGCGCCTTTGGGATTCGCGTAGTCCACCGGGACTGACACGGTGCCGCACTGCGCGGTCGGGATGTTACTGGCGCCGCCGACCACCTGCTCGCAGCCGCCCCAGACCGGCGGCTGGCCGTATGCATCGGTCGACCGCCCCTCGGGTGTCGCCCATGCGGTTGGACACGCGAACCCCGCTACCAGCACGCATGTCAGCAGCGTCGCGCCATTCCTCCCCACCCGCCACATGGCAGTCATAGTCGCACGCGCATCACGGCTTGGCCGCGGGCGCTATCGGACGGTGACCTTTCGGAGACCTCGGCGTGTTCAGGCGTGCTCAGGCGTCGATTTTCGTTGGTCAGCAACGGGTGCCCGGCGGCGGCACGGTCACGTCGACGAGGTAGGTGGCGACAATGTCGTCAATGCATTTGACGCCCTGGAACGCGACGGTGTGCTGCGTCCCCTCGAACGTGACGAGCGCGCCGCCCAGCTGCTTGGCCAGATCGACACCGGCCTGGTACGGCGTTGCGGGGTCGTTCGTCGTGGAGATCACCAGGATCGGCGGCAGACCCTTTACCGACAGCGCATGCGGCTGACTCGTCGGTGGAACCGGCCAGAACGCACAGGTGTCCATCGGCGCGTGGCCGGTGAATTCGCCGTAGTTCATGAACGGCGCCACCTCACGGGTTCTGCGGTCCTTTTCGACCATCTTGGCGCGGTCGGTGATTGCCGGCTGGTCGACGCAGTTGACCGCGACCCGCACGTCGGTCGCATTGTCGTAGTGCCCGTCGGCGTCACGGTGCATGTAGATGTCGGACAGCCTGAGCAGCATGTCGCCGCGGCCCTCTTTGAGCTCATTCAGACCATCGGTGAGGCGAGGCCAGATGCTCGGCGAATACAGCGGCAGGATGGTGCCGACAAGTGCGTCGCTGTAGGCGAGACCGCGCCGATCCTTCGTCTTGGCGGGCTTATCCACCAGTGGATCGATCAACGACTTGTAGACATCGGTGGACTTCGCGGGGTCGGTACCCAGCGGACAGCTCGTGTCTTTGGCGCAGTCGGCAGCGTAGTTGTCGAACGCCTTCTGGAAGGCCGCCGACTGGCGGATGTCCTCTTCTACCGGATCGGCGTTGGGGTCGATCGCGCCGTCGAGCACCATCGCCCGCACGTTCTGCGGAAACTCTTCGGCATACCCTCCGCCGATCCGAGTGCCGTAGGAGTAGCCGAGGTACGTCAGCTTGTCGTCCCCCAGCGCGATCCTGATCTGGTCGAGATCCTTGACGACATTGTTCGAACCGACATTTGCGAGGAAATCCTTGCCCGACTTGTCGAGGCAGCGCTGCACGAACTGCTTGGTCTCGCTGTCGATGTGTTCGATGCCCGCAGGTGAATAGTCGACCTGGGGGTCCGCGCGCAGCCGGTCGTTGTCGGCGTCGGAGTTGCACCACACCGCCGGCGTCGACCCTCCTACTCCGCGCGGGTCGAATCCGACGAGGTCGAAGTGTTCGCGTACGGACGACGGCAGCGTCGACGTGAGGTTGGCGGCGGACTCGACGCCGGATTCGCCGGGCCCGCCGGGGTTGATGACAAGCGAGCCGATCTTCTGGCCGGTGGCCTTGAACCGGATCATCAGGAGCTGTGCGACGTCGCCGTCAGGCTTCGTGTAGTCCACGGGCACGGAGAGCATTCCGCATTCGGCGTCGGGCGGCGGAGGCACGCTTGGATCAGCCGTCTTGCACTGGGCCCACGCGATCGGGGTTCCCGGCCGTGGCACCGCAAGGACGGCGCGACCGTCGACGACCTTGCTGCAACCCGCTACCAGCAACACAACCAGTGCGGTCGCAAGGATCCCCTTGTTCAGGCTCATGGCACCACATGCTGCCATGAGCGCGCATCAGGCCTGGCAGACCGCCACTCCGGCGCGCTTACCCGACGCTTTGCACCAGTTCGTCGAGCGCGACCTCGAAGTCGTCCGCGAGATCCCACAGATCCGGCAAAAGCTCGGGGCACGACACGATGCCGACATCCAGCTTTCCGTTCAGCGACATCACAGTGATGTTGAGACCGGAGCCGTGGAAGATCGGCCCCAGCGGGTACATCGCCTTGACCTCGGAACCCAAGAAATAGAGCGGAATCTGCGGACCCGGCACGTTGGAGATGACAAGGTTGTGCACCGGCCTGGCACCGCTCAACCTCGAGCTGGCGTACACCCGCATCGCAACACCGAACACCGCCGGCGCGGCGAACTGCGACCAGTCCTGAAGCAGAGTCGCGCCGATCGCCGAACTATGTTGCTTGGCAACGGAATTCGACTCCGCAATGGACTTCAACCGATCCGCCGGGTTGTCGATGTGGGTTTCCAGGTTGGAGAACATGCCCGAAACCTGGTTGCGGCCAGGACGATCGGACTTGTCGTGCACCGATACCGGCACCATCGCCACCAGCGTCGAGTCGGGCAGCTCGCCGCGGTCCTCCAGGAATTTGCGCAGCACACCGGAAACCAGTGCCATCACCACATCGTTGAGCTTGACACCGAAGTGGTTCTTCACCTTCTTGATGTCCTCGAGATCGAGCTGAGCGTATGCGATGTTGCGGTGACTGGTCACGTTGGCGTTGAACGGGGTCTGCGGCGCGGCGAACGGCCGGGCCATCGCCAGACCGCTGCGGGCCCGTTTGACGGTGTCGACGATCGACGACAACGTCGTCGGCACCATGTTGATCAGCTTCAGCGGACGGGAAGCGAACTTCACCGCTCCGCTCACCGCGATCTCGAGTTCACTGCCGCCGCCGACACCGTCGACCGGCTCGGGGGCGGGCTCGTCGGGCACGGTGCCGCACAGTTGCGACATCAAGTTGGCACCGGTGACACCGTCGACGCCCGCGTGGTGCACCTTCGTCATGACCGCCAGCCGGCCACCTGCATGCGCATCGGTGCCCGCAATGTTCTCGATGACCCACATCTCCCACAGCGGGCGAGTTCGATCCAGCGGCAGCGACGCGATGTGCCCGCAGATCTCCGACAGCTCCTGGCGACCGCCCGGCGAGGGCAGGCCGATGCGATGCAGATGCCGGTCGACATCGAAGTCGTCGTCTTCGACCCACACCGGATGGTCAGGGTTGAACCGGCTGTCGGCCAGCTTCTCGCGGAACTGTGGCATCGCCTTGATGCGCAGCCCCAGTTCGTCGCGCATCCGGTCGAACGTGTAGCCGCCGGGCATGGTGGAGGTGTCCAGTTCGAGGATTGAGCACACATGCAATGGCTGTGCAGCGGTTTCGAGGTACAGGAAGCTGGCGTCGAGTCCACTGAGCCGTTGCATGTGGCCGATCGTAGTGTGAGGAAATCCACTTAACCGGAAGTTCATCTTCTTGCTCGCGGGTGGCACACTGAGTACGTCAGACGAACCCGGGGACCCGGAATGGGCCTCGAGGATCGACCGAACAGACACTAGGGACAACGATGTCTGAGCAAACTGTTTATGGTGCTGCCACCGATAAGCCGCGGACGAAGGTCCGCACCCATCACCTGCAGAAGTGGAAGTCAGAAGGCCACAAGTGGGCCATGCTGACCGCCTACGACTACTCCACCGCCCGCGTTTTCGATGACGCCGGCATCCCGGTGCTGCTGGTCGGCGACTCCGCCGCCAACGTCGTCTACGGCTATGACACCACCGTGCCGGTGACCATCGATGAACTGATCCCGCTGGTTCGCGGTGTGGTACGAGGCGCGCCCCACGCGTTGGTCGTCGCCGACCTGCCGTTCGGCAGCTACGAGTCCGGGCCGCAGCAGGCGCTGGAGACCGCCACCCGATTCCTGAAAGAGACCGGAGCGCACGCGGTGAAGCTGGAAGGCGGCGAGCGGGTGGCCGACCAGATCGCCACCCTCAGCGCGGCGGGTATCCCGGTCATGGCGCACATCGGCTTCACGCCGCAGAGCGTCAACGGCCTCGGTGGCTTCCGCGTGCAGGGCCGCGGGGACGCCGCCGAGCAGACCGTCCACGACGCGATCGCGGTTCAGGAGGCCGGCGCGTTCGCGGTGGTCATGGAAATGGTGCCCGCAGAGCTGGCCACCCAGATCACCGGCAAGCTGACCATCCCGACCATCGGCATCGGGGCAGGACCGAACTGCGATGCCCAGGTGCTGGTGTGGCAGGACATGGCGGGCATGACCAGCGGAAAGACTGCCAAGTTCGTCAAGCGCTTCGGGGACGTGGGCGCGGAGGTGCGCCGCGCGGCAACGCAATACGCCGACGAGGTGGCCAGCGGGGCGTTCCCCGCCGAGGAGCACAGCTTCTAGGCCTGATTGTCGGACTCTCCCCCTACGCTTCGCGTGGGAGGTACCCCCACAACGCGGCGTACCGCCGCTTGATCGTCGTCCGACTCTGCCCAATTATCGGACTCTCCCCCTACGATCGCGTGGGAGGTACCCCCAGTACCGCCGCTTGATCGTCGTCCGACTCTGCCCAATTATCGGACTCCTCAACGCGGCGTACCGCCGCTTGATCGTCGTCCGACTACGAGAACTCGGGTTTGCGCTTCGCCATGAAGGCGTCGACGCCCTCACGCCCTTCCGCGGATTCGGCACGCTCGGCGATGATGCGGCCTTCCAGCTCCATCTGTTCTTCGAGGCCGTTCTTGAACGTCGCCATCATCAGCTCTTTGACTCCGCCGTTGGATCCGCTTGCGGTGGCTGCCATTTGGGCGGCCAGCTCATCGGTTCTACCGGCCAGTTCGTCGTCTGGAACCACCTCGGTGACCAGTCCCCACTGTGACGCCTCCTGAGCCGACAGGGTCCGGTTGGTCAGCATCAGCTCCTTCGTCTTGGCGACGCCGATCAACCGCGGCAGAAAGAACGAGGAACTGCCATCGGGGCTGAGCCCCACCTTGGTGTAGGCCATCGTGAACGACGCGGACTCCGCGGCGAGGACGAGGTCGCCGGTGACCGCGAGCGAGAAGCCCGCCCCGGCGGCGGTCCCGTTGACCGCCGTGATCAGCACCGCATTCATGCGGGCAAACGACGAGATGGCGCGGTGCAGGTCGTCGGCTACGCCCTTGATGTGTCGTCCGCGGCTCGGCGCGGTCGCGAATGACTTGAGATCGCCTCCCGCACTGAAGAATCGGCCCGAGCCGGTCAGTACCACGACCTTCGTCGCGTCGGTGTCGAGGCGCCGTGCGACGTCGGCCAGCTCGCGAGTCATGGTGTCGTTCATGCCGTTTGCCGCGTCGGGCCGGTTCAGCGTGAGTCGCACGATCGGGCCCGACTGCTCGAGCGTGATGGTCTGGTAGTCGGTCACACCTGGACTCTAGCTGGGTCGTTCACCCGCATATGGCACGCTGAGCTGTCCGACGCATACACGACGAAGGCGGAGATGGCAGCCAGCACTCAGGGAACCTCCCGGCACACCGAGGTCGAGCGGAAGTTCGACGTCGTCGGATCCACGGTGTCGCCGTCGTTCGAGGGACTGTCTTCGGTGGCGCGGGTGGAACGGTCGCCATCGGAGCAGCTCGAGGCCGTCTACTTCGACACCCCGGCCCACGACCTGGCGGCCCACTACGTCACGCTGCGCAGGCGTACGGGCGGGTCGGACGCCGGCTGGCACCTCAAGCTTCCCGCAGGCCCTGATACCCGCACCGAGGTTCGAGCGCCGCTGGACGACGGCGTCGCCGGGGCGGTCCCGGACGCTCTGAAGGACGTCGTGCTGGCCATCGTCCGCGACCGGCCGCTGGCACCGGTCGCCCGGATCTCCACTGACCGCACCATCGACCTGCTCTACGACCCCGCAGGCGCCGCGCTCGCCGAGTTCTGCGACGACAAGGTGACCGCGTCGACGGGCGAGGGCGACACGCAGCAGTGGCGCGAGTGGGAGCTCGAACTCGTCGAGGGTGCCTCCACGCCGCCCGATTTGATGGACCGGCTGGCCAACCGGCTGCTGGACGCCGGCGCGGAACCTGCCGGCCACGGGTCGAAGCTTGCCCGGGTGTTGGCGTCGGACGCCGACTCCGACGACGACGAAGCGGAAGCGGAAGCGCAGACGATTGAGGTCGATCCGATCCACCGGGCCGTCGCCGAGCAGGTCGACCAACTCGTGGAGTGGGACCGGGCGGTCCGAGCCGACGTCTACGACTCGGTCCACCAGATGCGGGTCACCACCCGCAAAATCCGGAGCCTGCTGCAGGCATCCGAAGGCGCTTTCGGCATCTCCGACGACGCGTGGGTTCTCGACGAGCTTCGCCAGCTGGCCAGTGTGCTGGGTGTCGCCAGGGACGCCGAAGTCCTGGCAGAGCGCTACGAGAAGGCGCTGGACGAACTGCCCGACGACATGATCAGAGGTCCGATCCAAAAGCGGCTGGTCGACGGTGCCAAGCGGCGCTATGTGTCGGGGCTGCGTCGATCGTTGATCGCGATGCGCTCGGAGCGCTACTTCCGCCTGCTCGACGCGCTCGACGGTCTGGTGGCAGCCGAGCCGGCCGCGGCCACGGACGGCGAAGAGACGGAGACCGTCACCATCGAGTCGGCCTACAAGCGGGTGCGTAAGGCCGCAAGAAACGCCTCCGGCGCGGTCGAGGAGGAGCGCGACGAGGCACTGCACCGAATTCGCAAGGGCGCCAAGCGCCTCCGCTACACGGCGGCGGCGACCGGTGCGGACAAGGTCTCCGACCGTGCCAAGGACATTCAGAGCCTGCTCGGCGATCATCAGGACAGCGTCGTCAGCCGCACGCACCTGAGCCAGCAGGCCGAGGCCGCGCATGAGGCCGGCGAGGACACCTTCACGTACGGTCTGCTGTACGCGCAGGAGGACGAGCTGGCACGCACCTCACGGCGGCAGCTCGACAGCGCGCTGAAGAAATTGGACAAGTCGGTGCGCAAACCCCGCTAAGGGCGGGGCGAACGAGTTGGCCTGTAAGCCGGATTAGGTTATCTGGGCGTTTGTACCGTCAAGCTGTGCTGGCTGTTCAACAAATTGCCTGGTCATAGAGTTGGTTCTGTTGGCTAATGAAAGCTGAGGCTAGATCTGCTGCGGACTGGCCCGCCGGTGTAATCAGCCCGGCAAACAGGAGCAGGGCGCTGGACTTCGCAACTCCACCGTGCACGCACGACATAGCCCTGTGAGGGTAATCAGCCGGGGCCGTTGACAAACTTGCTCGGCACCCCCGATCTGGTGTGGCATCGGGGGGACTGGGTGACCCCGGGGCTGCCATCGCTGTTCGGATTCGTCGGCCGACCGCCACAAGCTGCCGCTGCCGATGCTCGGCTGCAGCCTCCACGATCCGTTGAGCAGTCCGATAGTTGATCTTCGATGCCTTGGCGGCAGCGTTGATCGACGCGCCTTCACGGCTTGCCGCCAACACTGCGACCACGGTCTCGACGGGCTGTGTAGTCACACCGGACGCAATCAGCTTCGACGCGATGCTCGCATCGACGTGTGCAATGTCTACATCAACCTGTGCGGCCCGGGTTTGCGCTGACTCCCGGAGCGCCTGCGTCGGATCGGGTTGTACCGGCGCAGAGTTTTGCAGCGGCTCGGGTTGTACCGCCCCTGCTCCCGTGGTCGACCTAAGCGGTGTGACCTCGGTTTTTGCGCTCTGCGACGGACGTTGGGACAGCCGTTGCGTCGTCGGAGGTTGTGCATTGGCGGACGCGGTCACGGTGCGGGCGCGGCGTGCCGGTTTGTCCCCGAGCGCAACCAGCATCATGGTGCTGACGGCAACGGTTGTGCCGATGATTGCAGGGAAGATCCATGCAGCTGTATAGCTGTACCCGATGGCTTGCATCAGATCGCGCAGCGCCAGGAAACTCACGGCGAACGCGCCTGTGCCAATGACCGCAACTGCGCCGACCGCCCAGCGGTAAACCCTGCCGGAGGCTCCAGCGCGGACCGCGAGGGCTTTGGCGTGCACGGCGGCCAGAAGCGCGATGGGAGGCACAGTGGCGGCACCGATCTGGACGACGATGCGCGGGATGTACGGCAACGCGGCATGCGCAATGTTGCCGACGAGGCTGACCGCGGTCGCGCCGATGAGGAAGCGCCAGAAGAACCGGACAGCTCGGTGGTGTTTCCTCTGGGTGATCTCAGTCTGGGTTGTCATCGCTTCCCCCTCTAGACCGTGAGGTCGTACGTCACGGTCTTCTCGCCCACCTCGATGACGATCCGGGCACCTACGCCAACTGCCGCGAGGTAGGACGCCAACGTGCTGAGCAGCATGTCGCTTTGACGCTCAATCTTGCTGATCTGGGCTTGCCCGACACCGAGATTGGCGGCAAGCTCAACCTGGGTGAAGCCGGTTGCTCGGCGGATGGCGGCAAGGTCAATCACCTTTTTGATACTACCTTAATGGAATACTACTCTGAAGGAATGCCTTCGTGGAGCCAGCTCACAGCCGCATAACTCGAGATCAACCCACCCAGCTGCGATGCAGGCGGTGACTGGTTCAATCCCAGTATCGCGCACCAAGTTTTATGCAGGTGAGAGGTAATTTCTGAGCCTCGTCACAGGGCACATGCCCAATACGTGCCCAATGGACCTCGAGCGAGGTCGGGCCTCCCGATTGCGACACTCGCGACGAGCCCCTTAGCCGCTGGCGACCGCCAGCCAGTCGCGGCCCAATAATCCCCCGATCTTGGCGCTCCATGCCTTCCGACCGTTCCAGCGCACGGATCAGTGCGCGGTCGCTCGCGGTGGGTGCCGTGCACCCGACTGCGTCGGAGCCGCTCGCGGCGCAAAGCCCACAGCGCACGCGCACTGCCCGGCACTTGCGCTCCATACGTATGACGCGTACGGGCCTGGCAAATAATATCGACGATTGCGAAGACGCTTCGCGCTGTTTCGACGAAGGAGATTCACGCCGATGAGCAAGGTGAAACTGGAGTTCTGCGTCGGCCCCGGAGGCATTCCGGCGACGGTCGAGGAGTGGGCGCCGTTCTGCCGGATGCTCGAGGACCTCGGCTATACCGCCGTGTCGAACGGCGATCATCCGGCGATGCCGCGGCTCGGCGCGATCGCCTCGACTGCCGCCGCCGCGGCCGCCACCTCGCAGATTCGCGTCGGTACCCTCGTCTATGGCAACGACTATCGCCACCCGCTGGTGCTTGCGCGCGAGATCGCGACGCTGGACCGCATGTGCGGCGGGAGAGTCGAGTTCGGGCTCGGCGCGGGCTGGTACACGGCCGACTACGAGCAATTCGGCTGGAAGTGGGACCGGCCCGGAATGCGCATCGAGCGGCTTGCCGAGGCGGTGCAGCTCGTCAAGCAGTACTTCTCCGGCGAGCGTTTCTCGCAGCAGGGAAAACATTACTCGGTCCGCGACGTCGAGGGCTATCCGCTGCCGATCCAGCGGCCGTATCCCACTCTGGTGATGGGCGGCGGCGGTCCGAAGATGCTCGCGCTCGCCGGGCGCGAGGCCGATATCGTCGACTTCAATTTCGCGTTCGAGAGCGGCAACATGACCGACTGGTCGGGCCCGACCGCGACCGGCGAGTCGACGCGCGCGAAGCTCGCGGCGGTCCTCGAAGGAGCGAAGGGCAGGGCGGTCAAACCGAAGCTCTCGGTCACGCTGCACGGTTTCGGGCTGACCGGCGACCTGGAAGCGGCGGCGGCGAAGGCCGCGAAGTTCTACTCGCTTTCGGTCGAGCAGCTGCGCGACTCGCCGCATTTCGTGTTCGGCGACAAGGCGGCGGCGGCAGACAAGCTGCTGCGGCTGCGCGAGGAATTCGGTTTCACGCGCTTCAATCTGTCGGGGACGATGGTCCAGGAGGCCGCACCGCTGGTTCGCGAGCTGGGCTGAACGGGCCTACGCCGCCCGGCTGCGCTTCGTTCTGCGCGACAGATTGCGGCCGGCCTGGGATTCCTAGTGCTGGTGATATCCGCGGTCATCGCGGGTTTAGCAAATTCCGCATCGGCATCAATCGTTGCAGGCGCGGCCGGAGTGTTCGGCGGCGCACTTGGCGGCTACATGGGTACCACGTTTGTGCGCATGCAACAGGACGCTTCCACACGACTGCGCGCCTACTTTATGCAGCCGCTTGAATTCTCGCGAGTTCTAGCCGCCGAGCGTTTGGCCGAAACGCTAGGGGGATCCGCGCGAGACGCAGCCGTACTGGGAATAATTCGGAGCGTAACGAATGCTCCTGATATTGGCGCTGACGAACCGCCTAGCAATGACAAGCGAACCACCCGCACGCGGGCAAAGCCACCCGTCAAGACCGCCGTCGCCACGCTCGACGGCGAAAAGACGTGACCGACATATTGTCAAGTCGACCGTCGGGAGGCCCGGCGGAAAGGGTCTGACGGCGATCGACTCCGAACTTAGGCTCGTCGCGCTGCTTCGTGCGCTCGCCGAACTCGGCGGGCCGATGCCCTCGACCACCGTGTGTCCTCCGGGAAGATCCAGCCGTTGACCTTGCGGGCGCCGGCTGCTTCGGCCTTGCGTCTGACAGTTCTTGCGGTGCAACCCCATTCGTCTGCAAGTTGCTCGGTTGTCTTCAAGGCTGACAGGTCGAAGGTGTGCAACTTATCGCCGTCGGCGAAGACCGCGACACCAATCAATACGATGGCCCAGACGACTGCGCAACCGATGCTGTTAAGCCGTGTACGTGTTCCGTGCCCCCGTCATCCTGCTCAGGGTGGCGGGCAGGCCCTGGGGCTCATCCGGTGGGCCACTGCATTGACGCTGGCCCTCGGAACTGCTGGATAAGCGCGAATAAGTCGCCGATCTGGGGGGTCGTCGGGATTAACTGCTCGAGCGGACCTAACTGGCCCGGCGCCACTGGAGCGTTGGGCACGACGTACTGATTCCACATGCCGTTGATAACGCCTATTACTGGCAGAGCGCTGGTGGAAGTCCCGCTAGGAGAGCCGATGTCGGTGGACGACTCACCCGGCGCAGCGACAACTGGGGCGGCGCTGGCGATGCCGATCGCCCACACGGCAGCCGTAGTCAGGGCAAGAAGCAGAGGTGCGATACGTCGGGGTGCACTGCTCATATTGAGCCTCGCGATGACGGGTCCTGGTGGACTCCGCATGTTAATGCAGCACCGCCGCGCTGGTGGCGGAACAGCTAATCAGCCGCAATCCCCGCATACACGAGCTGGCATCACTGCTTGCGACGAGCTGCCGAATCACCGGCTGGGGTTCGCCGATCTCCCACGTCGCCAACCCCGCCCGGTACACGAGTTCAGCGATCTGGGCCGCACCCATCCGCAGCCCAGTCACCGACTCCTCCGATGCGCCCGGTAGGACTTCATGCGACACGCATCCGAACACCACCGCCGGCCACGACCAGACTCCGACTCACGCACATACTTCCCGCACCAACCCCACGGCACAGTCCGCAACAACCACGACACACGACGCGACCTCACCAGCCCAAACCCCTTGAAACAGGCTGAATCCCGGCGTGCGGTTGAAAAGCCTCAGACTCGTACAGACCCCTTGTGCCATAAACCAGGTTGGCGGCGGATCGCCGCCTGCTGGAGGCGGCCCTTACTTGAACGTCGCACAGCAGACGGGTCTCTGCAACTACGCCGATGCCGAATCTGCCCGCGTGGGACCGAGTTTGGCCGATATTCGCCAAGATCTTCAGTACCAACTTCAGCAGGCCAATGCGCCCGGCATTAGTCAGTGGCTCAACGTTGATGCGGATCACGACGGCGTCAGCGACGCCAACGACGACGCCCCATACGACCCCGGTTACCACTGAGCGCAGCTAAATCCAGGGCGTAGCACGGCCCTAACCACGTCCTCGTCGGTCATGTCGCCTGCCTCGGTCACGGAGGCGGCGGACACCACTCTTGGCATTCCGCACCTGCGACGTCGTGACTTACGAGCTACACAGCAACCGACGGCACATGTATCTACCTCGACGGACAACCCGCCAAACGGCCATCAACTCCCGACGGTGGCGGGCCGAGCCGTTCTGCGAGTTAGCTGTATTTTGCAAAATCTGCGCCGCCGCTGTGCTTTGGCTTGGGAGAATCCGTGGACCACTTGCGAGGTCAGGCTGACCCGGAGGTGTGTGGACGCACGAGAGGGCCGAGGTCACGCGGCGCGTATCGACGACTCATATTTCCGCACCTTTTCGCTGGAATGAATATCATGTGAATCCGCCTCCAATTGAACGTCTTTCGAGCAAACGCCGATACGCGAAAGTCATTGTTGCACAACACCTTTCGCTGATACTGTATACTCCCCGCTGGTATCGACAACGGATAAAAAAGTGGCCAGGAGCGCTACGGTATGTCAATGCTGAAGACAATCGCCGCCGCCAGTGCGCTTGCTGCCGGCCTCGCCATCTCAACCTCCGCAATCGCATCCGCTGATACCACCGTCAACGTGCCCGGCATCGGGTCGTTCTCCTACGGCAACGACGGCGGCGTCACACTGAACAACTATGGCTACCGCATCGGTTACACCAGTCCCAACGGGTCCACCAGCTACAAGCTGACCAGCAGCGGCACCGCCAACGGGTTCAGCAGTTATCAGAAACTCACGGTAGGCCCGTACCAGTCGCGCCTGACGCAGAGCTACGGCACCGCCTACGAAGGCACCACCTGCGTTTTGTGCTCGCATGGGACGGTGACCGGACCGACCGGCACCTACGGGTCGGAGACCAACGTCAGTGTGGCCGGAATCGAGCAGGAGACGACGACGCCGTTCGGCAGTTTCAGCTGGCCAAAACCGAAAAATATACGGCCCTGAGGCCAGATCCGCACAGGAAATCTTCCGGCCAAACAACTCAACAGCCGTGGAATTTACGATAGAAAACTCGGCCAGGGTTCCTGTCCGACCGCTTGGCTAATAAAAAAAGCTATACCGGATTCTGACGACCGGACGCGGGACGCGATCGACTCAGTGCTCGGATCTACTGCGGACCCACTGCGGACCGAGGCGATGCCGAACGGGTAAAGGTGCAGGTCAGATGGTTTGGGCGAACGAGTTGGCCTGTAAGCCGGATTCTGTCCCTCGCCGCCGCGAATAACCACGGCGGCGAGGCGGCGACCATCCATCTGGGCACACCGTCACCGGGTGCCTCGAGCGGTCTACCCGCAGGCTCGGGCGAGCAACCCTCGAACGCCTGCGCAGCCGCACCAGGTGCGGCCTCTTGGCCTTGCTTCGGGTGGGGTTTGCCTAGCCATCCCGGTCGCCCGGGATGCTGGTGCGCTCTTACCGCACCGTTTCACCCTTACCACCAGAGGTGGCGGTCTGTTTTCTGTGGCACTTTCCCGCGAGTCACCTCGGATTGCCGTTAGCAATCACCCTGCTCTGTGAAGTCCGGACTTTCCTCGGATCACGTTTCGGTGGTCCGCGGCCGCCCGGCCAACTCGTTCGCCCGTACATAATATTCCGGTGCCCCAAGTGCCTCCGGCCCGTTACCTGCAACGGGCCAAGGATCTTGTCGATTCTCGCTACGCCGAGCCGATCACCGTCGACGATCTGGCCGCGGCCGCGGGCTTGTCGCGGGCGCATTTCAGCCGGATGTTCACCCGGACGTTCGGCGAGTCGCCGCGGGCATACCTGCAGACTCGGCGGCTGGAGCGGGCGGCGGCGCTGCTGCGCTACACCGACCGGTCGGTCGCCGACATCTGTGTGATGGTCGGCTTGCAGAGCCTCGGCTCCTTCACGACGAGCTTCGCCCGGGTCTACGGCATGCCACCCGCGGCGTACCGCGCCAGCATGCCGCCCGCAGTGACCTACGCGCGTGTGCCCAGCTGTGTGCTCGCCCGCGACACCCGGCCGCTGCCCGACAGCCGGGTCAAGACAGCACGCGGGGAGAAGACGGGCTCCGACGACCGACCGTAGCGTCGGAACCATGATGAGAATCGGCAGCGCCCACCTGTGGGTCCATGATCAAGAAGTCGCATTGAAATTCTGGACCGAGCAGGTCGGTATGGAGGTGCGTGAGGATGTGTCGTTCCCGGAAGAGATGGGTGACTTCCGCTGGCTGACGGTAGGGCCGCCAGGACAGGACGACGTGAACCTGGTGTTGATGGCGGTGCCTGGCGAGCCGGTCATGGACGAGGCCACCAGGAAGCAGGTCCTCGATCTGACCGCGAAGGGATTCGCAGGCACGGTATTTCTGATCACCGACGATGTCGAGAAGTCCTTCAAGGAGATGACCGACCGCGGAGTCGAATTCACCGAGAAACCGAACCAGATGCCGTACGGCATCGACTCGGGGTTCCGCGACCCGTCCGGCAACAGCGTGCGGCTCACCCAACTCGCGGATACGTGGCCTAATACTTAGCAGGTGCGAACCTCCACCGCCGCGCTCGGATCAGCGGCCTTCTTCATCGCCGCGCCAGGCACATTCGTCGGGCTGGGCCCGTGGCTGATCACCCACTGGGAGATCCCCGGGTCCAGCCCACCGCTACGCGTGGCCCTGGGTGTCGTGTTCATCGTGTTCGGTCTCATTCCGCCGATCCACGCGTTCATCCAATTCGTCAAGGCGGGCGGAACGCCGATGCCTGTGGCGCCGACCGAGCGCCTCGTCGTCACCGGCTTCAACCGTTTCGTGCGCAACCCGATGTATGTAGGACTGCTCACCGCGATCCTCGGCCAGGCGCTGCTTTTCGACAGCATCTGGCTTGTCGCGTACGCCGTGATCGGATGGATCGTCACCGCATCGTTCGTCCACTGGTACGAAGAACCCACCCTCGTCCGAACGTACGGCGAACAGTACGAGGAGTATCGCCGCAATGTGCCCGCATGGACACCGCGGCTGACACCGTGGGCGCCGACTGCCTAGGCGGCTAGGCCCCGCCATCGACAAATCTCACAAGTCGGCCGGCCGCACCGTCTACAAGGTGAGGAGGACGACGAATGAATACTCGACACGCTGTCATCGACAGCCCTTTGGGCGAGCTGACGCTGGTCGCCGACGGTAGCGCACTGATCGGCCTCTACTTCCGCCACCATTGGTATCGCCCGCCCAAGGACTCGTTCGGCCCCAGGATCGACGCTGCGTCCGATGAGCTGCTGGCCGAGGCGCAAACGCAACTCTCCGAGTTCCTGACCGGCGATCGGATGGACTTCGACCTGCCGACCACGTTGCGCGGCGACGATTTGCAGCGGCGCGTCTGGGATCGGCTGACCACCATCCCCTTCGGCGACACCGTCACCTACGGCGACATCGCCGCGGAGTTGGCCGACGGAACCACGGCCCAGGAGGTCGGTGCCGCCGTCGGCCGCAATCCGCTGTCGATCATCGTTCCGTGTCATCGGGTCGTCGGGAAGAACGGCAAGCTGACCGGCTACGCGGGCGGCCTCGAGCGCAAGCAGTTCCTTCTCGATCTCGAAGAGCCTGCCGCACTACGGGAGGCCAGGTTGTTCTGATGGCTCCGACGCAGTACCAGAAGCGGGTGGATTCCGCCGACTGGGACGCGGTCGCCGCCGAGGTCAACAACTTCGGCGGTGCACTGCTGCCGCAGCTGATCACCAAGGCCGAGGCGGCGAAGCTTCGTGGCCTCTACCCCGACGACGGCCTGTTCCGCGCCACGATCGAAATGAGCCGATACCGGTTCGGCCAAGGCGAATACCGCTATTTCAAGCGGCCCTATCCCGACCCGATCGACGAGCTAAAGCGGGCGCTGTACCCGAGGCTGTTGCCGATCGCGCGCGATTGGTGGACCAAGCTCGGCCGACCCACGCCATGGCCCGCTGACGTCGATGCCTGGCTCGACATGTGCCATGCCGCGGGACAGACCAAGTCGACCGCGATTCTGCTCAAGTACGGGCCGGGCGACTGGAACGCGCTGCATCGAGACCTATACGGAGAGTTGGTGTTTCCGCTTCAAGTTGTCATCAACCTGTCCGAACCGGGCGTCGACCACACCGGCGGCGAATTCCTGTTGCTCGAGCAACGGCCGCGCGCGCAGTCCCGAGGAACGGCCACCCTGCTCCCACAGGGCCACGGCCTCGTGTTCACCACCCGCGAGCGGCCCGTTGAGTCGACCCGGGGTTGGTCGGCTGCGCCTGTCCGGCACGGTGTTTCGGCCGTTCGCTCCGGCGAGCGATTCACGCTCGGCCTGGTCTTCCACGATGCCGCATGACGATCCGCGGCACCATCGGCGGTCACCGTGGGACTCGGATCTACGGGCGGCTGGACTGCCCGTCGGCGCTTCGCGCAATCGCCAACGGCGGCTACGTAAAACACCGGGTGTTCTTCGCCGACGAGGCCGCCGCCGTCGCCTCGGGATACCGGCCGTGCGCGCGGTGCATGCCCGAGCGGTACCGCGAATGGAAGGCTAAGAGGAGGACGATGCCCGTCGACGCAGAACGATGACGTTGTCCATCCACGGGACCACCTGCCCATCGGGGCGGGTGACATCCCTCGCGACCTCCTCGACGCGGACACGATCGAATTCGTCGGTCCCCAGATCGAGGCTGGCCACTACCTCTTCGGCACTGGGGAATTCGGGGACGTGATCCAGCTTCGACGCCCACGGCGGGGCCGCGCCGTGGTCGACGATCAGGAGCAGGCCGCCCGGGCGCACCGCCTCGACGGCGTTGGCAAGGATCTTCGGCCTTTCCAGCCGGACCTTGGAATGCAGGAATTGCGCTGAGACAAGGTCGAATTTGCCGTCGGGGAAGCTGTCGGACAGGTCCTTCTGGACGAACTCGATGTGGTCTCCGACGCCACGGGAACTCGCTTCGTGCGCAGCGCGACCGAGCGCAGTTTCCGAGATGTCCACCGCGACAACGTCCCAACCGCGCTCGGCGAGCCACACCGCGTCGCCGCCCTCACCACAGCCGAGATCGAGCGCCCGTCCAGGCGGCAGATCGGCGGCCACCTCGGCGAGCCGGAGGTTGACCCGGCCGCTCCAGACCCGCTCGCGTTCCCCGTAGTGCTCTTCCCAGTGCGCCTTCGTCTCGTTCATGCCGCCAAGCTTGCCCGCGGGTACCAGATCTGCCAATCTAATTTGCCATGCAGGCAAAAACGGTCACCGAGAACGATGTCGACCTACGGGTTCGACGACGGCTGCGGGAACTCCGCATGCAGCGTGGCCTGACACTGGAGGACGTGGCCCGCAGCGCCCGCATCGACGTGTCGACGCTCAGCCGCCTGGAGTCGGGGAAGCGTCGGTTGGCCCTTGACCATCTCCCCCGGCTCGCAGAAGCGCTGTCGGTCAGCACCGACGAACTCCTGCGCGCACCGGAGGCGCCCGATCCGCGCGTGCGCGGAAGCTCACACACCCATAACGACATCACCTACTGGTCGCTGACCCGCCAGGGAGCCGCGGGCGGGCTTCACGCCTTCAAGACCCGGATCGCCGCCAAGCGCCGAAAACCACCGAGCGAGTTACCCGTTCACGAGGGCCAAGACTGGACGTATGTGTTGTCCGGCCGAATGCGGCTCATTCTCGGTGAACGCGACTTCGTGATCGAACCCGGTGAAGCCGTCGAGTTCAGTACCTGGACTCCACACTGGTTCGGTGCCGTCGACGGACCAGTGGAGGCGATCGTGATTTTCGGCATGCACGGCGAGCGCCTGCATCTGCACGAGTGACTACAGATACGACGTTTCGTTGACCAACCGCACCGAGGAAGCGCCGTCGGGGTAGAACTCGGCGATGGACAGCGACGCCAGATCCAAGTGGAGCCGGAACAGGATGCCTGGCCCCGCGTCCAGCGCCAGCCGGAGCAGCGTCTTGATCGGCGTCACGTGCGACACCACGAGCACTGTCTCCCCGGCGTGTTCGACGATCACCCGAGCGCGGGCCCGCCGCACCCGATCCAGCACGCTGTCGAAGCTCTCGCCGTCCGGTGGGGTGACGCTGGCGTCGCGCAACCACCTCCGGTGCAACTCGGGGTCGCGCTCGGCGGCCTCGCTGAATGTCAGGCCCTCCCACGCGCCGAAGTCCGTCTCGATCAGGTCTTCGTCGACGGTGACGTCGAGGCCGAGCGCCTTGGCGGACTTCGCCGCAGTGTCATACGCGCGTTGCAGCGGCGACGTGATGACCGCCGCGATGCCGCTCCGCTGGGCCAGATACTGTGCGGCGGCGTCGGCCTGATGTCGACCGACATCGGTCAACGCCGGGTTCCCTCGGCCGGAATACCGCCGCTGCGTGGATAATTCGGTCTGTCCGTGCCGAAGCAGCAGAAACCTAGTGGGCGCGCCGCGGGCCCCGGTCCAGCCCGCGGGCGAGGACGTGGCTTCTGCGGGCTTTGCGCTCTCCTCGACGTCCGGGGTTTCGGCCAACTCCAGTTCGGTCGCCGCGTCCATCGCCTCGTTGGCCAGACGGTCGGCGTGCGAGTTCTCGGCCCGCGGGATCCACGCGTAGCTGATCCGGTCGAATCTCGCGTCGAGCGCCTTCGCCTGCTTCAACAGCGCCCTCAGGTCGGGATGCTTGACCTGCCAGCGGCCGGACATCTGCTCCACCACCAGCTTCGAGTCCATCCGCACCTGGACTTCGGTGGCTCCCAGCTTGCCCGCCTCTTCCAGGCCTGCGATCAGACCGCGGTACTCGGCGACGTTGTTGGTGGCACGCCCGATCGCCTGCTTGCTCTCGGCCAGCACCGTGCTGCGGTCGGCCGTCCACACCACCGAGCCGTATCCTGCGGGCCCCGGATTGCCACGCGAGCCGCCGTCGGCCTCGACGATCACCTTCACTGGTCGCCGTCCTTGACCCGCAACAGAATTGCGCCGCACTCCGGGCACCGCAACACTTCGTCGTCGGCGGCGGCGGAGATCCGCGCGAGCTCTCCGCGGTCGATCTCGATCCGGCACGCACCACATCGGCGGCCCTGTAGCCGGCCCGCACCAGGGCCACCGTGCGACCGCTGGCGCTCGTACAGCGACACCAGATCGGAGTCGAGTCCCGCGGTCAATTCATCGCGCCGCGAAACACATTGGTGCCGGGACTGCTCGATCACCGCGAGCGCATCGTCCCGCGCCCGCTGGGCTTCTGCCAGCTCGCTTTCCAGCGCATCGATCTTGGCGAGTTCGCCTGCCTGCTGAGCCGCCAGCTCTTCTCGGCGCTCCATCACCTCGAGCAGTGAATCCTCGAGGCTCGACTGGCGGCGTTCCAGGGTCTCGAGTTCGTGCTGCAGGTCGGCCAGTTGCTTGGCGCTCGTGGCTCCGCCGTCGAGCATCCTGCGGTCCCTGTCCTCGCGCCCCCGTACGGCCTCTATCTCGGACTCGAACTTCGCAATCTCCGCATCCACGTCCTCGAGCGCAAGCCGCAGCGACGCCAGCCTGTCGTTGGCCTCGCGGTGCTCGCCCTGGGTCTGCTCGAGGCGCTGCTGTTCGGCCAGGTGCCCGGATCGATGTTGGATCCGGCCGAGCTCGGCATCGACCTCGGCCAGTGCGAGCAGCGAACGCTGTTGGATGACTTCAGCTTTCATAACTCAATTTCTCTCGATGTTCCATGGATCGGTGCGGACGGCGGACACCCGCACCGGCAGCGACTCACCGAAGTGGCCGCGCAGCAGGCCGGCCGCCTGGTTGCACCACGGGAATTCGCTGGCCCAATGTGCGACATCGACAAGCGCGACGTCGGATGTCCGACGGTGTTCGTCGGCGGGATGGTGTCGCAGGTCGGCCGTCACGTAGGCGTCGACGCCCGCACCGGCGACAACGTCCAGCAGCGAGTCGCCCGCACCGCCGCACACCGCCACCCGCGACACCTGCGCGCCGTCCTCGCCCGATGCGCGAACCCCCCATGACGTTGCAGGCAGCGCCTCCTGTACGCGAGATACGAAGGCCGCCAACGTCTGCGGGGCACGCAGTGTCCCGACGCGGCCGAGCCCGGTATCGGCAGGAATGGGCGCGAGCGCGATGATGTCGAAGGCCGGCTCCTCGTACGGGTGCGCGCTCCGCATCGCCGCGAGCACATGCGCACGCAGCCGCGCGGGGGCAATGATCTCGACGCGCTCCTCAGCCACCTGCTCGACGGACCCGACGCTGCCGATCGTCGGCGACGCGCCCTCGTGAGGGAGAAACTGGCCGGTGCCGGTGACGGCCCAGCTGCAGTGCGAGTAGTCGCCGATATGCCCGGCGCCCGCCGCGAACATGCCCTCGCGGACCGCGTCGGCATTCCCGGCGGGGACGTACACCACCCACTTGTCCAGATCGGGGCCACCCACTGCCGGAGCCAGCACTTCGTCCACTGTCAGCCCCAGCGCGTCGGCAAGCGCGTCGGACACTCCAGGCGAGGCGGAGTCGGCGTTGGTGTGCGCAGTGAACAACGCCTGCCCGCCGCGGATCATCCTGTGCAGCAGTGCGCCTTTCGCTGTGCTGGCGGCGACGGTGTCGACGCCGCGCAATAGCAGGGGATGATGTGCCAGCAACAGCCCGCGGCCGGGTACCTCGTCGACGACGGCCGCGGTGGCGTCGACCGCGATGGTCACCGAATCGACGTCATCGCCCGGATCGCCGCAGACCAGGCCGACCGAGTCCCAGTCCTGCGCCAACCCCGGTGGATACGCCGCCTCCAGCACGTCGATGACATCGCACAGCCGGGCACTCACTGCAGCACCAGTACGTCGGGAAGCGCGTCGCCGGCCAGGCTCTCGGGCTCGCCGGGAACGGCATCGACGAACGCTTCGTCGACCACCACCACACGACCGGGCCTGCGCAACGCGAGGATCCCGTCCCGCGAATAGAGCACCGCAGTCGGATTGGTCGGGTTACCTACGACGACCAGATCGGCCTCGGGCTCGGTGAACGACGGCGCGATCAGCGCGGCCAGGGTCGGCCGCAGGTTGGCCAGCAGCGCAAAGCCCTCCGCAGCCCCGGCCAGCAGCGCAACCTCGTCGCGGTCGCGGCCGTGCCTGGCGGCGACGGCGTCGATCGCCCGCTGTTCATCGAGGCTGCTCGGGTAGCGGGCGAGGTCCGCGAGCCGCGCCCTCAGCCGGTCGACCAGCCACGAGGGCGGCTCGGTGGCGCGCACGTTGACGGCGAAGTCGAGCATGCCCGGGCCCGCGGCCTGGTCGCCGTGGTAGCGGGCTGCCGCACGGTTTGGACTTGCCACATCACGACCCTAGTGCGCCGTCGGAGACAATGGATGCGTGACGACGCTGGATGACACCGCAGCAGCGACCAAGCCGCAGCTGGTGATCTTCGACCTCGACGGCACCCTGACCGACTCGGCGCAGGGCATTGTGTCCAGCTTCCGCCACGCCCTCACCGAGGTCGGCGCCGACATTCCCGACGGTGACCTGGCCGGCCGTGTCGTCGGCCCACCGATGCACCACACGCTTCTCGCGATGGGGCTCGGCGAGAACGCGGATGACGCGATAGCCGCCTACCGAGCCGACTACTCCACCCGAGGCTGGGCGATGAACAGCCTGTTCGACGGCATCCCGCAACTGCTTGCCGACCTACGCACCGCCGGTGTGCGGCTGGCGGTGGCCACGTCGAAGGCCGAGCCGACCGCCCGCCGGATCCTCGCGCATTTCGGGCTCGACGAGCATTTCGAGGTGATCGCCGGCGCCAGCCTTGACGGTGTCCGTTCCGCCAAGGCGGACGTCGTCGCACACGCACTTGCCCAGCTGGAGCCGCTGCCCGAACGGGTCCTGATGGTCGGCGACCGCGCCCACGACGTCGAGGGCGCCGCGGCACACGGCATCGAGACCGTCGTGGTCGGGTGGGGCTACGGACAGGCCGATTTCGACGAGCCGGCGGGCGTGGCCGCGGTCGCGCACGTGTCGACGGTCGACGGCCTTCGCGAGGTGCTCGGTGTCTGAGCCCTTGCACGTCACGTTCATCTGTTCGGGGAACATCTGCCGGTCCCCGATGGCGGAGAAGATGTTCACCCATCAGCTCAGCGAGCGCGGCCTGGCCGATGACGTCCGGGTAACCAGCGCGGGCACCGGCAGCTGGCACGCAGGCGAGGGGGCCGATAATCGCGCGAACCGCGTGCTGCGCGAGCACGGCTATCCGACCAAGCACAGGGCTGCTCAGATCAACCAGGACCACATGTCAGCCGACCTGGTGGTCGCGCTGGGCCGGAACCACGAGCGGATGCTGCGCGAAATGGGTGTCGCGCCCAACCGGCTGAGGATGTTGCGGTCGTTCGACCCGAGGTCGGGGGCGCACGCGCTCGATGTCGACGATCCCTACTACGGCACTCACGAGGACTTCGAAGACGTCTTCGCCGTGATCGAGGCCGCGCTGCCCGGTCTGCACGAATGGGTTGACGAACAGCTCGCCGGCCGCGGAATCGCGAGCTAGGCCGATGCGTCGTTGGGCGTTTCTCTTCAAGCCGGGCTGGCTCGCGTTGTTCGTCGTGGTGGTCGCCTTCGCCTACCTGTGCTTCACGGTGCTGGCGCCATGGCAGCTCGGCAAGAACACCAAGACGTCACGGGAGAACGGACAGATCTCACGGGCGCTGACTGCGGAGCCGGTGCCTGTGACAAGCGTTCTGCCGCAGCAGGATTCAGCGGCACCCGATCAGCAGTGGAAGCGGGTGACGGCCACCGGACACTATCTCCCAGACCGACAGGTACTCGCGCGGCTTCGGGTCGTCGAAGGCGACCCCGCATTCGAGGTACTCGTGCCGTTCGCCGTCGACGGCGGCCCGACGGTCCTCGTCGACCGCGGGTATGTGAAGCCCGAGCAGGGCTCGCGCGTGCCTTCCGTCGCCCCGGCGCCAAGGGGGACCGTGACCATCATCGCGCGGCTGCGCGATTCCGAGCCCGCGCCTGAGGGAAAGGCGCCGTTCCGCCAGGACGGAGCGCAGCAGGTATACGCGATCAACGCCGACCAGATCGCCGGCCTGGTCGGCGTACCGCTGGCGGGGTCCTACCTGCAGCTGGTCGAGGATCAGCCGGGCGGACTGGGAGTGATCGGACTGCCGCACCTGGACGCCGGGCCGTTCCTGTCCTACGGCATTCAGTGGATCGCGTTCGGCATCTTCGCCCCGATCGGGTTGGGCTACTTCGTGATTTCGGAGATCAAGGCACGCCGACGTGAGAAGGCCGCGGCGGACAGCCGCCCGCCGACCGCGCCACTCACCACCGAGGAAAAACTCGCCGACCGCTACGGAAAGCGCCGCTGACCGCGATCGCCAGCACCGCACTGACAAGCTGAACGGCCCGCGACAGCCGCACGGCCCGACCGAGATCGGCGATCTGCGGCGCAGGCCCTTCGCCCAGGGTCGGCCTGATCTCCAGCTGATGTGCATACTGCGTTGGCCCGCCGAGGCGCACGCCCAATGCACCCGCGAACGCCGCTTCGACGACGCCGGCGTTGGGGCTCGGATGTCGGACCGCGTCACGCCGCCAGGCCCGCAGTGCGGCTGCAGCTGACCCACCGACGACAGGCGCACAGACTGCTACCAGCACACCGGTGAGACGGGCGGCGACGATGTTCAGCGCATCGTCGAATCGCGCTGCAGCCCAACCGAATCGCTGATAGCGCGGCGAGCGGTGGCCGATCATCGCATCGAGGGTGTTGGCACCGCGATAGACAAGCAGCGCAGGCGCTCCGCCGATCACCGCCCACAGCAGCGGAGCCACCTGTGCGTCGGAGGTGTTCTCGGCCACCGACTCCACCGCCGCGCGGGCCAGGCCCTCGGCGTCAAGCGCGGCCGGGTCGCGTCCGCACAACGACGGCAGTAGTCGCCTCGCTTCCTCGATATCGTCGCGGGACAACAGGTCCGCCATCCGTTCGCCGGTGCGCGTCAGCGAGGTGCCGCCGAGCGCCACGAACGTCGTCGCCGCTGTCACCGCGGCCGTCCACGCAGGCCCCCGCAGGGCGGCGGCGCGCTCCCCCGCGATGCCCACCACCGCCAACGCACCGAGCAACGCACCGGTGTGGCAGGCGCCTGCCCACCGGTCGTCTGAGTAGGTCAACCGCTCGAGGGCGAGGGCACTCCGGCCGAACAACGCCACCGGGTGGCCGCGGCGGGGATCGCCGAGCGCCAGGTCGGCCAGGCAACCGGCGGCGATACCCGCCGCCCGGCCCAGACACATCGACGCAAACACGCTGCGAGCGTCTCACAAAGTGATGTACTCGAATCATGAGGCTTGGCCCACCGCGGCGGCCGACCCGCGTCGTCGATTTGATCAACCCTGCCGGGATGCTCGCCCCAGCGGCCAACGTCATCATGCAACTCTCGTTGCCCGGCGTGGGCTACGGCGTGCTGGAAAGCCCGGTGGACAGCGGCAACGTGTACAAACATCCGTTCAAACGGGCCCGCACCACAGGTACGTATCTCGCCGCGGCCACAATGGGCACCGATGCCGATCGCGCGCTGATTCGCGACGAGGTCGACAGAGTGCACGCGCTTGTCCGTTCTAAAGAGTCAAGCCCGTTGTCCTACAACGCATTCGACCCGCGGCTGCAGCTGTGGGTGGCCGCCTGCCTGTATCGGTACTTCATCGACCAGCACGAGTTTCTCTACGGGCCGCTGGAAGATTCTGCCGCCGAGGCGATCTACCAGGACGCCAAGAAACTCGGCACCACGCTGCAGGTCCGCGACGATATGTGGCCGGCCGACCGAATCGCGTTCGAAGAGTTCTGGAAGCGGACACTCGACGAACTGAACATCGACGCGCCGGTGCGCGAGCATCTGCACGGCGTCGCGGCGATCGCGTTTCTGCCTGCACCCCTGCGCTTGCTGGCCGGCCGCTTCAACCTGTTCGCCACCAAGGGATTTCTTCCCGCGGAATTCCGTGCGCACATGAAGATGTCGTGGACGGCGACGCAGCAACGTCAGTTCGAGTGGCTGCTGACCACACTGCGGATCGCCGACCACGTCATCCCCCGCGACGTGTGGATCCTGGGTTATCGAATGTACTTACGGGACATGCGAGCTCGCGCGCGCCGCGGGAAACGTGTGGTTTGACCCACACCTGTGAACTTGCCGTGAACCGGCTCCGTACAAGAAGAAACAATTAGCGCAATTCGAGAGTGAGGAACCAATGGCGGTACTCAACCACGTCGCTGTCACCGTCCGTGACGTCGACGCAAGCCTTCCCTGGTATCAAGCGCTGTTCAGCGCCGATCCGGTTGTCGACGAACACACCGACGCCGGATTCCGGCACGCGGTGTGGGCGTTCGATGACGGCACCCTGTTCGGCATCCACCAGCACGACCGGCCGCTGGAAGGCGGCCGGTTCACCGAGTTCCAGGCAGGCCTCGACCATGTCGGGTTCGGCTGTGCGGACCGTGGGGAACTGGAGACGTGGGTGAGTCGGCTCAACGAGCTCGGCATCGAACACGGCGGCATCGTGGATGCCGGTTACGGCTCGGGGCTGAGCTTCCGCGATCCCGACGGCATCGCGCTCGAGTTCTTCG
>CAWFQG010000026.1:0-140495 GCA_963817825.1 uncultured Actinomycetota bacterium
TGGTTGAGTTTCGCGGCGATGGCGTTGAGCTCTGTTGGGTAAACGTGACCAGATCGACGTTTCGTGCAGGTACTGGCGCAGCAGGTCGATTGTTGTTCTCGTTGGTGCCGCGCTGCCATGGATGGTGTCGGAATCGCAGCAACACCGGAAGTGCCAGCGCCGCGGTGATAGCCGAATGCTGCGCCATCTCGCTGCCACGGTCCCAGGTCAACACCGCCGCAGGTGGTGCCGGCAAGGCCCATGTGGTCGATCAGCGCGCGGGCCACCGCGTCGGCCTTGTTGCCGTCGGGCAGCGCCACGACCATCGCGTAGCGGGTGGCGCGGTCAACGAGGGTGGCCACCGCCATGGGCGCGCTCCGAACACGAGATCGCCCTCCCAGTGGCGCGGGCGCCACCTGCCGGGTGTCGGCCTCGACCGGGCGCTCGCGGATGGAGACCATGTTCCGGATCTGCCCGCGACCGTGCGAACGCTTCTTTCCGCGCGGCCGTCGGATCGAACGCTGCTTCGCAGGCAGTGGAACATGGTGGCGTCAAATACTTTCCGCGACGGCATATACAAGTCACGATAGATCGACTCGTGAGAGATCCGCATCGACGTGTCACCGCCAAACTCCCGCCGCAGCCACTGGGCGATCTGCTGCGGCGACCAGTCGTCGTCGAGCTTGTCGGCGACCACATCCCGTAGTTCCGGGTTGGCGGCGAGCTTGCTCGGTTTCGGTCGCCGCGCCCGTTCGAACGCCGCTGCGTCGGCGACCAATGCCCGGTAGGCATCGCGGCCACCATTGCGGGCAATCTCCCGCGACACCGTCGACGACGGCCGGTCGATACGCCCGGCGATCATCCTTGCCGACAAGCCGGCTGCAACCCCGCGTGAGATCTCCTCACGCTCTACCAGGTTCAGATGACCGACTCTGCGCTGCCGCGGGATCGGCGGGATACCGCCCGATTCACGCAAGTAACGTCGGATCCTCGGCAGCGTCTCACCCAGCGTGCGCTCCATCTCGCGGATCGCGTCCCCACGCCGCCACATCGCCCAGATCAGCGCTTGCTGTTCGACATCAAACCCAACCGGACCCACACCAACCTCCATCGGCACATCATCGGGCTGCAGTGATGCGCTGACTGGTTGAGCTCAAGACCACATTCGCGGCTATTGGCCTGGTGCAAGGTCTATCCGCGCGGTGCGCGGCTCCTGCCGGTCGGGCACTGGCACTTCCCGCACCCCCGCGCAGAAGACGGTGCAAATCCGAGGAATGGCAGCTTATGGTGTGGGTAATTTGCGCTGGATTGCCTGTGGGGAGGTCGCTGGGTGGAGGGCACCCCTTTCGGAAAGTACCGGCTGGTGTCCCCGTTGGGGCACGGCGGCAGTGCCATGTGGTGTGGCCGCCTCCGCCGTGGCCGAGGCAGGCGACGTGTCCGACGAGGACTTCGTTGGGGCCGAGCGGGTGTCCGTTCGGGCAGCGGTACGGCGGCTTCGTCATCCACTTGCCGTCGGTGCTGCGAACCAGCTCGCCCTCGTACACCTTCGTCAGCGTAGGGGGCTGGGGTGCCCTCGTTGTCGGCGGCCACCGACACATTGTTCGTCGTTAGGCGCAGCTCGCAACTGATTCAAAGTGCCAGTCTGCTGTTGATGCTGGGTGCCATCTGTCGTGAGTTTTCCCGGACACGAATCCGTTTTCGTCGACGCTTCCTGTGTAGATGCCGCCGCTGCCGTTATCCCAGGCGATGGTGAAACTCACGTTGTTTCGCGTACTGCTTTGGACCGTCACCTGACCGTTCATTCCCCCTTCACCTAGGACGCAATCGGTGTTTGGGGCGCATGCGCCCGCGTCGGTCGGTGTTACCAGCCATCCGTGCCAGCCGTTGCTCTGGTCGAGTTTGGTCGGGTAGGGAATTTGACATTCGGAATCGGCGAATGCCAGTGCCGGGGAAGACATCAGCGCAAGTGTCCCGAGGATGGGCAGTGCCAGTCGGCTGTATGTCATGAGGTCGCCTTTCGTGCGTCCGCACACTTCGGGTCAGCCTGGACCTCACAAGTGACTGACGGATTGTCCCAAGGAAACATGCCGCAGCACCGCAGATTCGGTGAAATACAGCTAACTCCCAGATAGGGGTCGGCCCGCCGAGGTTAGAGGTCGGCGGGCTGAACAAACAGTGAGTCGGCTACGACGGCGATCGCGATGCATGATTCCGCAGTCACAGTGGGCCACGCCGACGAGTGCGTTGCCCTTCAGAAGGTGGCCGTTTCCGCATTGGGCGGGCGCGCCGCAAACCCGCCATCATCACCGCCGTCCTCGCCATCCCTGCTGCTGTGCAGCGAGTCTGCGCCCTGGGAGACTAAGACCGAAGCGACGACTACCGTGCATCTTCGCCGGATCGAGGAGAAGAATCATGACGCTGTCCCAGGCGCTCGCCACCCCGGTCGACGAGAACATGGATTCGATGGAGTTGGCGCCGCACAACGAGTTTCATCTTGAGCCGCGATGCCGGGTGTGCCGAAACGACCTGGTACGTAAGAAGGTCAACGATCTGCTGGCCACCGGGGCCAGCTACGCCATGGTCTTACGCGCACTAGGGGAACACAACACCAAGCTGGCCAAGTGTGATCGGGTGACGATCGACTCGATCAGAAACCACTGCGGGCGCCACTTCCCAGTCCAGAACATCGCCAAAGCGACCTACCGAGAGATCCTGGAGCGCCGGGCGAAGGCAAACGGCGTCGACTTCGTCGAGGGCGTGGCCACCGCAATCATGCCCATGGCGTTCTTCGAGACCGTCATGCTGAAAAGCTATGAGACTCTGGTCGACTCGGACACCAATGTTGATGTGAACACCGGCATCGTCGCGGCGGGTCGGCTGCAGTCGTTAGTCGACTCTAGGGACGTCGACCATGAGTTGTTGGTGATGAAGGTCCAGCTGGCCGCGACCTGCGCAGCAGTCAAGTCCACCGTGCCGCAGTCGATGTGGGGCGAGATCATCGAGAAGTTGGATGAGGCGGAACAGCATCAAGAGTCGCTCAACGTCGGGGAGGGCGCCTCCGATGACGCTGACGACGATCCCTTCGATCCGACCGAGTTCATCGACGAGGACGACGACTTCTGACGTCCGCAGCACCCGTCGTCACCGAGTGCAATGGGGACCGCTGCCGGTGTGGCCGCAACTGTTCCGCTGGCCGTCGGCAAGCAGATCGAGACGGGCACGCCGAAGTCCAAGGCCAGCAACCGCACGCTGCCGATGCCTGATGAGGTCGTGGACGTGCTCAAGGCGGCACGTAAGCGACAGACCGAAGAGCGGTTGCGCTTTGGTGAGGGGTTCGGATCGGGTGAGTACGTCGCCAGCGACGAGCAGGGCATGCCCTATCACCCGAACCTGCTGACGTTCCGCTGGGGCCGGATGCTCGACGAGCTGAAGATCACACGGGTACGACTGCACGATGCCCGGCATTCGTGCGCCACGCTGATGCACTTGCGCGGCGTTCCGATCGCGGTGATCGCGGCATGGCTGGGACACGCCAGTGCGGCGTTCACGATGTCGGTCTACGCCCACAGCCAGGATGACGCGCTGAAGTCAGCGGCGGGCAGTTTTGGGCGGGTTGTGACAACTCGTGACATCGAGACCGGCTCGGAGGGCTGATTGACAGCCTCAAAAACGTTTCTACCTGCATGTTCTCCGGTGCCCCCACTCGGACTCGAACCCAGACTGTGCGGATTTTAAGTCCGCTGCCTCTGCCAATTGGGCTATGGGGGCCGAGTCTGATGGTAGAGACGTCGGATATCGAACAGCTTAGTGACGGCGCAGCGTTTCCCAGTCGTGCTCGTCGTCGAGTTCACGAATGAGCCGGGTAGTGCGTTCACGCAGCAGGTACGTCATGGCAATGCCGACGATGACGGCGACGACCAACGCGATCCACGAGAAACGCGACAGCCAACGCTCGGCGGCCAGTCCGGCGTAATAGACCACCGCGGTGGTGCCGCCCGCCCAGATCAACCCTCCAGAAGCGTTGGCGGCCAGAAATTTTGGATACCGCATCCGCAGCGCACCGGCGAGTGGGCCCGCGAGGATACGCAGCAGCGCAATGAAGCGGCCGAAGAAGACCGCCCACACTCCCCAGCGCGTGAACAGCTGTTTGGCCAACGCGACATGGCCTGGGCCGAAGTGGTTCGGGAACCGCTTGCCCAGCCGCTCGAACAACGACATGCCGTACCGGCGGCCGATCGAATATCCGATGGTGTCTCCGATGACGGCCCCGAGAGTCGCCGCCACACCGACCCACACCGGACTGATGTCGAGTGTGTGGCGTGACGCCAGCAACGCCGCACTCACAAGCGCGATTTCGCCGGGCAACGGGATCCCTAGGCTTTCGATGCCGATCACCGCGCCGACGATTAGATAGACCGCGACGGGTGGGATGGATTGCAACAGAGATTCCACGGTCATTCGGCCAAGGATGCCATTGACCGGCGAGCGTGAGCTTGTGTTCGAAATCTGGGCCAAATCTCGACACGAGCTCAGATACGACGGTGGACTCCGAGTACACCGCTACCGCCGACCGCGCTCGTCGCAGGGAGCCTGCATCCGCTGATCGATGAGAGTAAGCGTCCGGTGCATCTCGGTCGGCTTGATCGTGCCGCCGGTGTCCGCGTACGGATGGCTCGGCACAAGCCACAGCGGAATGGGCACGAGTGGCTTGAAAACTCCTGCGACAGAGTGAAGTTCGGTGATGGCTACGGTTTCTACACTCGCACCCTCCCGTGCGCGTTGATAGCTCTGGAGCGCGAGGAGCATCACGAATGCGAGCGCCACCGCGAAGATGGTGCCGATCACCGACAAAGTGCCTGCGCCACGGGAGAGTCGGTGATCCAACCGCCGACGGGCGCTCGGCGTCGCACAAGAGGCTTGCCGGTGATCGCGGGCCGTAACCGCCACTACCAGGCTCGATAGCGCCCGATAGCCATCGTTACTCACCGATCTCACGAAGTGCGGGTATTAAGTCCACTGCCTCAGCCAATATATGGGGGCCACGATTGCTCGTAGAGACGGCCGATACCGGCCTCGTCAACCGAACCGGGTGGCCGGCCGAGACAGGTCGATAACGTCGATGATGATGTCGAGTTTCTCGCTGTAGATCGCGATCATGGTCGCGATCGCAGCCGCGGCAGGCAGCGGACCTTGATACGTCCACGCCAGGGTGACATTTTCGCCGGTGCGCACCGACAAGCAGCCCGAGGTCACGTCGTTGTACGGGCACAACGGCTGAGCTCAATTCGAGGCGCTCGAACGCCACCGCGGTGCTGTCGATCATGGGCGACCCAGTCTTGAAGAGAAGGCTCCAACCGACAAGTCCCGTAAAAATTCTCACCCCAAATGTATGGATTGCGTTCGGAGCAAGCAGTCGTCCCTGCGCCGGCAGCAAGCTGGACGTGTACATCCCTGTGCTCGGCCATCCGGCCCAACGGGAGAACTAACGAGCTGAAGGATTACGTATGGCGGATCTACTTCAGGTTCTGGTGCTGATGGCCGCTCCGGCAGCCGTCCTTGCGACCATGGGCTACTTCAACCGCAGGGCTGACCGGCGGAGCGCGGAGTTCGACGCTGCCAGGTCTCTGGATAATCACGACCAGGCGTACCTGTAGGCACGTCGTCGGAGTGAAACTACTCGCACGGACCTCCGGCAAGTACCCGCGATCGACGCGTTCGGCGTGCCCGGTTGATGTCGGCCGCGACATCAAGGTTGGCGCGCCCCTCCGTGCCGGTGTTGCAGCCACCGAGGCCAAAGCGCCCCACGTCGAACGACTTGTTGGAAACGGCGATCCGCGGGTCCTGATTAGCCCGGTAGGAGAATCGATCGCCGTGGCGAGACGGTCAGTGCCGGGCGCGGGAACCGAAATCGTATGCATCCGTCCTCGACGGCCTGGTCGATCGACTTCGCGATTCGGCGCACGCAGCGCACGTCTCCGTCGCATCCCGTCGCATCGACATCGCCGAGGCTCAAACGTGACAGGACGATCGCATGTTTGCGGCTGATCCACGCCATACTCGCGATCAGATCGAGAACGATCGCGGGTAGCTCGGCCGCGTCAGTGTGGTCGAGCCGGTAGTGCAGGCCCGCGAGGTTCAGCCGCTTGTGCGATAGGACCTCTACGGCCAGCGCGTTCGACGAAACCGCGTCGACAACAACATGCTGAGTCCTTGCAAGCGCATTGTCTGCAAGGCAGGCGACTTGCTCGCCGCTGTCCACGACAAACCGCGCCAGGGCCGCACGACAAATGGGAACCGAAACCTCGCCGTGACAATGCATTACGACTCGCGACGCCTTTACTCCGGCCACTTTTGCCTGGTCGAGTTCGCCTGCAGACGCCACGTCCACCGTGAGGCCGTGGTCTGTGATCCATTCCGCCACGGCACCATAGCGCAAAACCTCGGCGGGATAACTGACCGCAGTGCCGCGAAATGCCTTACGTTGCACTGCACAACGGCGAAGCGCGATGACCTCGTCCAACCGGGTGTCCGATGCGACGTTTCGAGTGACTGCGACGCGCGGACGAACTACCCCATTGATCGTGTGGGTGATCATGCCGCGTGCTGCTCCAGCATCGCCCGTCCCGGCGAGAGCACCACGATCGGGCGCGGATAGCGCATAGTGGCGCAGGCGTCATCCAATGATTCGTCAATCTGGCCTGCGAGACCGGGTAGTTCGAGCGCCCAGTCACCGGAGGGGACCGTACGACCGCCGCCGAGTCCGACTCGGGTCAGCACGACGCCGTGCTCCCTGCGGATTTGTCCCATCTCCGTGATGATGTGACCGATCGCGGCCGGGTAGCTGACGAAATCGTGCTCCAATACGCCCACATCGCAGTACAACCCGAGCAGATCGAGACGAGCGTTGTTGAGGATCGCCGCCACGACCCGGTCAAGCTCCGTGGAGTCCAACCGGAAACCGCCCTGGAACGAATACTGGCCGTCGGCCAGAGCCAGGCCAGGTGCGTTGACGTCGATCACGCGCACGAAGATGCCCTGCGCGCGGTGTTCGACCTCCGTCGCCAGCAGTTCGATCTGCTTGGTCGAGCCGACGACCACCCGGCCGGGCGCCAACTTGACGGTGGCACGCAGGTCGGACTCGCGCATCGAGTCGGCGTGAACGGTGATCCGATTCGGATGAATGCCCGCCGCAATCGCGACCGCAAGGTCCTCGCCCGTCTGTATGTCGACGGAAAGACCGTTGTCGCGCACCCACTTGGCTACCGCACGGCTCCGTAGAACGTCGGCCGGAAGTGCGATCTCCGTCATGGGGAACGACCTGCGGTACACCACGCAACGCCGCAGCGCCGCCTGTTCGGCAGCGTCCGGCACCCGCGCGACATCGGACCGCCGCGCAGCCGACGACAACACCGAATGAAAGACGCCGGAGAGAGTCACCGAATACCTACTTCATCGAGCCCCGGCCTGCTGCCGTATGGGCGCCCATTTCCACGGTTCCCGGCGCCGCCCCGCCCCGCAATATCCTTTGCGAACTCTTGACACGCCCGCGGCGAACCTTGATGCCGCATTGACGGGGCCCCTCACAGCAGGGCGTCGGCCATGGGACCCAATGCCAGCGCGGGTAGGTACTCCAGCCCGACGACAAGGAGCGTGGCGCCGACGATGAGCACGATGAACGTCGGCGAGTACGTGCGCAGCGTGCCGGCGGTGATGACCCCGGGCCGCTGGGCGGCGAAGGTTCCCGCGATCGCAAGCACGGCGATGATCGGCAGAAATCGCCCGATGACCATCGCCACCGCTAGCGCGACGTTGTACCAGGTCGTGTTGCCGCTGAACCCCGCGAAGGCGCTGCCGTTGTTGGCCGCCGAACTGGTGAATGCGTAGAGGATCTCCGACAGTCCATGCGGACCTGCGTTCAGCATGGACGCGCGTTCACCCGGCAGCGCCATCGCCGTCGCGGTTCCGATCAAGACCGCCGCCGGAAGGGCCAGTATGTACAGACTGACCAGCTTCATGTGCCGCGCACCCAGCTGCTGCTTGAGATACTCCGGCGTCCTCCCGATCATCAGGCCGCCGATGAACACCGCAAGCAGCGCCATCATCACCAGACCGTAGAGCCCGCTACCGGCCCCGCCAGGAGCCACTTCGCCCAGCATCATGTTCAGCATCAGCACCGCCCCTCCGGCGCTGGCGAAGCTGTCATAGGAAGAGTTCGCCGCACCGTCTGCGCTGGCAGTCGCCACCTGCCCGAACAGCCCACTGCCGGGCACACCGAACCTTGTTTCGGTGCCTTCCAACGGAGCGCCGACGGCGTGGACGACGGTGCCATGCGCGAAGGATGTGGCGGCGACGATCGCGACCGTGCCGACGACGAACAAGGTTGCGGCTGCGGCAAACAGCGCCCAGCCCTGCTTCTTCTCGGCGACCATGACGCCGAACGTCCGCAGAAACGCGACCGGAATCAACAGCATCGCAACGATTTCCACCACATTTGTCAACGGCGTGGGGTTCTCAAACGGGTGTGCACTGTTGACATTGAAGGCGCCGCCGCCGTCGCCGGACATCAGCTTGATTGACTCCCACGTCGCCACTGGGCCGCCGAGGATCGTCTGCTTGCCGCCCGCGAGAGTCGAGATCTCCTGTGCACCATGGAAATTGTTGACCACTCCGAGGACGAGCAATACGAGTGTGAAGATGACCGACAATGGCAGCAGAATGCGCATCACCGTCCGCACCAAGTCCGTCCAGAAATTGCCGATCTCCTCGTTCTGGTACTGGGCCAGGCCCCGGATCAGCGCTACGGCGACGCACATGCCGACCGCGCAGCTGGCGAACGCCTGCACACCGAGGCCGACGGCCAATCCCACATGCCCGAGCGTTGATTCGCCCGGATAGTTCTGCCAACTGGTGTTGGTGACAAATGAGATCGCAGTGTTGAACGCCAGTGCCGGCGTCATCCCCTTGTGTCCCCACGGTTCGGGAAGTCGCGTCTGCGCCAACAACAGCGCGTACAGGAAGAGGACGCTGACCGCCGAGAAGGCCAGCAGCGACAAGCCGTACTTCGACCATCGCTGGCGATTGTCGGGCTGCGCGCCGATCAGGCGGTACATCACCCGCTCCGCACGCCAATGCCCGCTGTCGGTATACACCCTTGCCATGTAGTTGCCGAGGGGAACATGCAGGATGACGACGAGCAGGACGACGGCGATTACCTGCAACCAAGCCGCCGGCGCCCAGAGTTGTGGATCGTTGATGGGAGGCTCCTTCGTCAGTCGGCCGATCGAACCAAAAACTAGGGCCTCCTGCACGCCGTTCAACCCGCCGGTTACGCAATCAATACGACTGATCCATGCATGTTGACGCGACGTTGATTCGGCGACGGTGTAAATGCGCTGCTCGGGGGCGAACGGCCGGTCCGGCAGAGTCGAAAACCCCACCGGCGCGTGCCCGACCGCAGTAGATTTCACCTGGCGGGGCGCTGTTTTTGGCGCCCGGTCCGGTAGACGGGACGCGCGGCATGGCAGCTTCCGCCCGCGACAATATGTCGCGCACCGATGAAGGCCGTAAAGGTGCAACCGATGGGCGTTAAGAAAACGTCAACGAACGGTCCCGGCACGCGGGACCGGGTCTAGCTTCGTGGTGGTCCTCGCCATCGAGGGCCCCGCGGACGCTGCCCCTGATGAGGCCCGATGGCGACTGCAATTCCAGCGAATGGAGACGAGATGGGTGTCTTGATTTACATCGTGCTGACGGTGTTGATCTTCGGCGTACTCGGCCTTGTGCAGAAGTTGGTCGAAGGACTGTGAACTACGAAAACATCGTCGGCCTTGTGCTGTCAGTGCTTATCGCACTGTATTTGGCAGGCGCACTGCTCTTTCCCGAAAGGTTCTAGTGAGTACCACAACGGCGGGGATTCTGTTCCTCGCGCTCCTGATCGTGGCGCTTGCCGCTGTGCACGTGCCACTCGGCGACTACATGTACCGGGTTTACAGCTCCGACAAGCACTCCCGCGTGGAGCGTGTGATCTATCGGCTCATCGGGGCTGACCCGAAGTCTGAACAGTCTTGGGGCGCATACGCCCGCAGCCTGCTGGCCTTTTCGGCGATCAGCATTCTGTTCCTGTTCATCTTCCAGTTGGTCCAGGGCAAGCTGCCCCTGCACCTCAACGATCCGGCCACGTCGATGACACCGGCACTCGCCTGGAACACCGCGGTCAGCTTCATCACGAACACGAACTGGCAGGCGTACTCCGGTGAGTCGACGCAGGGCCACCTGGTTCAGATGGCCGGCTTGGCCGTCCAGAACTTCGCATCAGCTGCCGTCGGCATGGCGGTCGCGATCGCACTTGTCCGCGGATTCGCCCGCAAACGCACCGGCGACCTCGGCAACTTCTGGGTCGACCTGGTCCGCGGCACGATCCGCATCCTGCTGCCGATCTCCGTGGTCGCCGCGATCATCCTGATCGCTGGCGGCGCGATCCAGAACTTCCATCTGCACGACCAGATCGCCAACACGTTGGCCGGCGGCCAGCAGACCATCACCGGCGGTCCGGTGGCGAGCCAGGAGGCCATCAAAGAGCTCGGCAACAACGGCGGCGGCTTCTACAACGCCAACTCGGCGCACCCGTTCGAGAACCCGAACTCCTGGACCAACTGGCTGGAGATCTTCCTGCTGCTGGTGATCAGCTTCTCGCTGCCCCGCACGTTCGGCCGGATGGTCGGCAGCAAGAAGCAGGGTTACGCGATCGCCTCGGTCATGGCGAGCCTGGCCCTGATCAGCGTCACGTTCATGATGTGGTTTCAGCTGCAGCACCACGGCACCGTGCCGACTTCGGTCGGGTCTGCCATGGAAGGTGTCGAGCAGCGGTTCGGCATCGCCAACTCGGCTGTCTTCGCCGACGCGACGACGTTGACCTCCACCGGCGCTGTCGATTCATTCCACGACTCCTACACCAGCCTCGGGGGCATGCTCACGATGTTCAACATGCAGCTCGGCGAGGTCGCGCCAGGCGGCGCCGGCTCGGGCTTGTACGGCATGCTGATCCTCGCGGTGATAACGGTGTTCGTCGCCGGCCTGATGGTCGGTCGCACACCGGAATATCTCGGCAAGAAGATCAACCCGCGCGAAATCAAGCTCGCGTCAGCGTATTTCCTGACCACGCCACTGATCGTGTTGCTCGGCACTGCGATCGCGATGGCGATGCCCGGCCAGCGAGCGGGGATGTTGAACACCGGACCGCATGGGCTCTCGGAAGTGTTGTACGCGTTCACATCCGCAGCCAACAACAACGGATCGGCCTTCGCCGGGATCACGGTCAACACCGTGTGGTACAACACCGCGTTGGGATTGGCGATGGCGTTTGGCAGATTCCTGCCGATGGTGCTGGCGCTGGCGTTGGCGGGCTCGCTGGCCAAGCAGGGCAGCACGCCTGCGTCGCTCGGCACCCTGCCCACCCATCGACCGCAATTCGTCGGAATGGTCGCGGGCGTCACCCTGATCTTGGTGGCCCTGACCTTCCTCCCGATGCTCGCGCTCGGCCCCCTCGCTGAAGGAATTCACTAAATGACAACCAGCACAATCGATTCCGCTGCCACTCCGCAGCAGAGCACAAGCGTGCCGAAAGGCCGTGTGCAGGGTGGCCTGCTCGACCCGAAGATGTTGTTGAAGTCGACGCCGGGCGCACTCGCCAAACTTGACCCACGCACGTTGTGGCGCAATCCCGTCATGTTCATCGTCGAAATCGGCGCGGTCTGGAGCACGATCCTGGCGGTCATCAGCCCGTCGTGGTTCGCGTGGCTGACCGTTGTATGGCTGTGGCTGACAGTCGTTTTCGCCAACCTGGCCGAAGCGGTCGCCGAGGGTCGCGGTAAGGCGCAGGCCGAATCGCTGCGCAGGACGAAGACCGCCACCATGGCGCGTCGTCTTGTCGGCTGGGCACCCGGTGCTCCCGGCCGCGAAGAAGAAGTCGCGGCGCCGCTCCTTCAGCAGGGCGACGTCGTCGTCGTCGAGGCGGGACAAGCTATCCCGGGCGACGGCGATGTCGTGGAAGGCATCGCCTCCGTCGACGAATCCGCCATCACGGGCGAATCCGCGCCGGTGATCCGTGAATCCGGCGGCGACCGGTCGGCGGTGACCGGTGGGACGACCGTGCTGTCGGACCGCATCGTCGTCAAGATCACGCAGAAACCGGGCGAAAGCTTCATTGACCGGATGATCGCGCTGGTCGAGGGCGCCAACCGGCAGAAGACGCCGAACGAGATCGCGCTGAACATCCTGTTGGCAGCATTGACGATCATCTTTGTGTTCGCGGTGGCCACACTCCAGCCACTGGCGATCTTCTCCAAGGCGAACAACCCCGGCGTTCCAGACACCCTGGCCCTGGCGTCACACGGCGTCACCGGCATCGTGATGGTCTCGCTGCTGGTCTGCCTGATCCCGACGACGATCGGCGCGCTGCTGTCGGCCATCGGCATCGCCGGCATGGACCGCCTGGTGCAGCGCAATGTGCTGGCGATGTCAGGCCGTGCGGTGGAGGCCGCGGGCGACGTCAACACGCTGCTCCTGGACAAGACCGGCACCATCACGCTGGGCAACCGGCAGGCCGCCGCCTTCGTTCCGCTGACGGGTGTCACGCCCGAAGCGTTGGCCGATGCCGCGCAGTTGTCCAGCCTCGCCGACGAGACGCCGGAAGGCCGCTCGATCGTGGTGTTCGCGAAGCAGGAGTACGGACTGCGGGCACGCACACCTGGTGAGCTCGACAAGGCGCACTGGGTCGAGTTCAGCGCGACCACAAGGATGTCCGGCGTCGACCTCGAAAACGGACACACCCTCCGCAAGGGCGCGGCCAGCTCGGTCGCCGAGTGGGTGCGCACCCAAGGCGGTCTGGTCTCAACCGAACTGGGCGACATCGTCGACGGCATCTCCGCCGCGGGCGGTACTCCCCTGGTGGTCGGACAGGTTGTCGACGGCACAGCGGCCGTGCTCGGCGTCATCCACCTCAAGGACGTCGTCAAGCAGGGCATGCGTGACCGGTTCGACGAGATGCGCAAGATGGGTATCCGGACGGTGATGATCACCGGGGATAACCCGTTGACAGCCAAGGCCATTGCCGACGAGGCAGGCGTCGACGACTTCCTCGCCGAGGCCACGCCCGAAGACAAGATGGCCCTCATCAAGAAGGAGCAGGCCGGCGGCAAGCTGGTCGCGATGACCGGCGACGGCACCAACGACGCTCCCGCACTGGCGCAGGCCGACGTGGGCGTGGCGATGAACACCGGTACGTCGGCGGCCAAAGAGGCCGGCAACATGGTCGACCTCGACTCCGACCCGACCAAGCTCATCGAGATCGTCGAGATCGGCAAGCAGCTGCTCATCACCCGTGGTGCGTTGACGACGTTCTCCATCGCCAACGACATCGCCAAGTACTTCGCCATCATTCCGGCGATGTTCGTGGCGCTGTTCCCCGGCCTGGACCTGCTCAACGTCATGCGGCTGCACAGCCCGCAGTCGGCGATCCTGTCGGCCGTCATCTTCAACGCGATCATCATCGTGATGCTGATCCCGCTGGCCCTACGGGGTGTTCGCTACACCCCAAGCAGTGCGTCAAAGCTGTTGAGCCGCAACCTCTATGTCTACGGGCTCGGCGGCATCATCGCGCCGTTCATCGGCATCAAGTTGATCGACCTTGTCATCCAATTCTTACCGGGAATGTGAGAAATGAACCTCTCAAACTTTGTCCGCCAGCACTGGGCCGCGTTCCGTGCGCTACTGGTGCTCACCGTCATCACCGGCTTGGCCTACCCGCTGTTCATCTGGCTGGTGGCACAAGTCCCGGGCCTGCGTGACAACGCCAACGGCTCGATCATCGAGGTCGGCGGAAAGCCGGTCGGCAGCAGCCTGATCGGCCAGTCGTTCACCGACGCCGACGGCAACGCGCTGCCGCAGTACTTCCAGAGCAGGCCGTCGGCAGCCGGGGACGGCTACGACCCGCTCGCGACCAGCGCCAGCAACCTGGGGCCGGAGAGCGTAGTCGACGCACCGGCCGACCCGTCGCTGCCCAAGGACGACAACGGGTACAAGGCCAGCCTGCTCACCCTGGTCTGCTCGCGCAGCGCCGCTGTCGGTGAGCTCGAGGGTGTCGACGGCGCGCGCCCGTTCTGCACGGGTGACGGTGTCGGCGCCGTGCTGTCCGTGATCGGCCCGCGCGACGCGCGCGGCAACGTGGTTCGCCCCACCAAGGTGGTCAGTGTCAACGAACCGTGTCAGACCACGCACACCCCGTTCCTGAACACCTACGAAGGTGTGCGTGTCGAGTGCGCCAAGTTCGGCGACGACTACGGCATCGGGCAGATCGTGCCGATCCGCGGCAGCGCCCCAGCTGACCCCGCGGTGCCCGCGGACGCCGTGACTGCCAGCGGCAGCGGCCTGGACCCACACATCTCGATCGCCTATGCCGACCTGCAGGTGAATCGAGTGGCCAAGACCCGCGGCGTCAGTCCCGACCTGATCCGGCAGGCCGTGGCAGACCACTCTGACGGACGGGTGCTCGGACTCTTCGGCGAGCCCACGGTCAACGTGCTCGAGGTCAACCTGGAACTGGACCAGAAGTATCCGGCAAAGGGCTGACGTGACCGGTGGATGATGAGCATGTGACCACCCGGGACGACGAGCCGCCGGCGACCGGGTCATCGGACACCGATGACCCGGTCGCGCTCTCGCCGCCGCCCACCGACGTGCTTCCGGTGCGGCTGTCAAGCGACTTCGAGCCGGGCGCACACCGGTCTGAACCCAAAAAGAGGCGCGGCGAGCTGCGTATTTACCTCGGTGCGGCGCCCGGCGTCGGCAAGACCTTCGCCATGCTCGGCGAGGCACATCGTCGGCTGGAGCGCGGCACCGACATCGTCGCCGCGGTGGTGGAGACACACGGCCGAAAGAAGACCGCCGACCTGATGGCGGGCATCGAGATCATTCCGCCCAAGTACATCGAGTACCGCGGAACCAAGTTCCCCGAGCTTGACGTCGAGGCGGTGCTGCAGCGTCAGCCACAGGTGGTGTTGGTCGACGAGCTTGCCCACACCAACACTCCGGGCAGCAAGAACCCCAAACGCTGGCAGGACGTCGAGGAGCTTCTCGACGCCGGCATCACCGTCATCTCGACGGTCAACGTCCAGCACCTGGAAAGCCTCAACGATGTCGTCGCCCAGATCACCGGTATCGAGCAGCAGGAGAAGGTCCCAGACGAGATCGTCCGCGCAGCCGACCAGATCGAGCTCGTCGACATCACGCCGGAAGCGTTGCGGCGCAGGCTCGCCCACGGGAATGTCTACGCACCAGAGCGTGTCGACGCCGCGCTGTCCAACTACTTCCGCCGGGGGAACCTGACCGCGCTTCGTGAGCTTGCGCTGCTGTGGCTCGCAGACCAGGTCGACGCGGCGCTGGAAAAGTACCGCGAAGAGAACAAGATCACCGACATCTGGGAGGCGCGCGAGCGCGTCGTGGTCGCCGTCACCGGCGGACCGGAATCGGAAACATTGGTGCGTAGGGCGTCTCGCATCGCGTCGAAGTCGAGTGCCGAGCTGATGGTGGTGCATGTCGTTCGGGGCGACGGGCTTTCGGGCGTGTCCGCCCCGCAGATGGGCAAGGTTCGCGAGCTGACCCTCAGCCTCGGCGCCACACTGCACACGGTGGTCGGCGACGACGTGCCAACCGCCCTACTGGATTTCGCGCGTGAGATGAATGCCACCCAGCTCGTCATCGGTACCTCTCGGCGGTCGCGCTGGGCCCGCATCTTCGATGAGGGTATCGGTGCGGCAGTTGTGCAGCAGTCCGGGAAAATCGACGTGCACATGGTCACGCACGGGGAGGTCAAGACCGGCTTCGCATGGTCACGTGTTTCACCCCGCGAGCGTCATCTGACGTCTTGGCTTGCTGCGCTTGTGATTCCGTCCGCCATCTGCGCCATCATCGTCTTCCTGCTCGATCCGTTCCTCGGCATCGGCGGCGAGAGTGCGCTGTTCTTCATCGGCGTGCTCGTCGTCGCCCTTTTGGGCGGTGTGGCCCCCGCGGCGCTGTCGGCGGTGCTGTCGGGATTGCTGCTGAACTATTTTCTGGTCGAGCCGCGGCACACGTTCACCATCGCCGAGCCCGACAGCGCCGTCACCATCGTGGTGCTGCTACTCGTTGCCGTCGCGGTGGCGGTCCTCGTGGACGGGTCGGTCAAGCGGGCCCGAGAGGCACGGATGGCGTCTCAGGAGGCCGAACTGCTCGCCCTGTTCGCCGGATCCGTCTTGCGCGGAGCCGATCTCGAGACGCTGTTGGATCGGGTCCGGGAAACGTATTCCCAACGCGCCGTGAGTATATTGCGGGTAAGGGACGGCGACTCTGATGGCGAGATCGTCGCCTGCGTCGGCCAGGACCCGTGCGGCGACGTCGATTCCGCCGACACGGCCATCGAGGTCGGCGATGACGAATTCTGGATGCTGATGTCCGGGCGCAAGCTCGCCGCACGGGACCGCCGCGTGCTGACTGCGGTCGCCAAACAGGCTGCCGGTCTGGTCAAACAGCGCGAGCTGACCGAAGAGGCCGGCAAGGCGGAGGCGATCGCACATGCCGACGAACTGCGCCGTTCCCTTCTGTCGGCAGTCAGCCACGACCTGCGCACACCATTGGCCGCCGCCAAGGCCGCGGTCTCCAGCCTGCGCAGCGACGACGTCGACTTCTCCGTTGAGGACACCGAAGAACTACTGGCCACGGTCGAGGAGTCCATCGACCAGCTCACCGCGCTGGTCGGCAACCTCCTCGACTCGTCGCGACTGGCGGCCGGAGTGATCCGCCCCGAGCTGCGGCGCGTATACCTCGAGGAGACGGTGCAGCGCGCCCTGGTCGGCGTCAGCAGAGGCGTCACGGGTTTCGGACGCCAGGGCATCGACCGCGTGAAGGTCGAAGTCGGTGACGCGGTGGTGATGGCCGACAGCGGCCTACTCGACCGAGTGCTGGCCAATCTCATCGACAACGCGTTGCGATACGCACCGACCAGCCCGGTGCGCGTGACTGCGGGCCAGGTGGGCGATCGAGTTCTGATCGCCGTTGTCGATGAAGGCCCTGGGATTCCGCGCGGAACCGAGGACGAATTGTTCGCACCGTTCCAGCGGTTGGGTGACAGCGACAACAGCATCGGCGTCGGTCTCGGGCTCTCTGTTGCCCGCGGCTTCGTGGAGGCGATGGGCGGCACGATCTCGGCTACCGACACTCCCGGCGGCGGGCTGACCGTCGAGATCGAGTTGGCCGCGCCACCGAAGGACGTGGCATGACATCAACAAAGACCAGAGTTCTTGTCGTCGACGACGAGCCGCAGATCTTGCGAGCGCTTCGGATCAACCTGTCAGTACGCGGGTACGACGTGGTCACCGCATCGACCGGGAGCGGTGCCCTGCGGGCGGCCGCGGACGAACACCCGGACGTGGTGATACTCGATCTCGGGCTGCCCGACATATCGGGTATCGAGGTGATCGGCGGGCTGCGGGGCTGGCTGACGGTGCCGATCATCGTGCTCTCGGCCCGAACCGACTCCGCCGACAAGGTCGAGGCGCTCGACGCGGGCGCCGACGATTACGTCACCAAGCCGTTCGGCATGGACGAGTTTCTGGCCCGGCTGCGCGCCGCTATCCGGCGCGGGGCCGCTGCGATCGACACCGACGAGCCCGTCGTCGAAACATCCTCGTTCACAGTCGATCTGTCGGCGAAGAAGGTGACCAAGAACGGCACCGAGGTCCATCTGACCCCGACCGAGTGGGGCATGCTGGAGATGCTGGTACGCAACCGCGGCAAGCTGGTCGGCCGCGAGGAGCTTCTCAAGGAGGTGTGGGGGCCGGCCTATGCGAAGGAGACGCACTATCTGCGCGTGTACCTGGCGCAGCTGCGCCGCAAGCTCGAGGACGACCCGTCCCATCCCGTGCACCTGCTGACCGAAGCGGGGATGGGCTACCGGTTTCAGGAGTGACTTTCTCCGGCGACACGCAAAGCCGCGACGTTGAGGAGACGTACATCACACGGATTCGGCCTCGAAACGTACAGGCCGCGATGAACAAATCGTGCCTTCTGCCCGTCATAACGGATACCCCGCCTACGACAGAGGAGCCATTCGATGTCAGCTGTGCTCAAGAGCCTTCCGTCGCACACTTCGCGCACCGCCGAAGGCGTCTTCGCACAGGTTGATGCCCTTGTGGGCCGGCTACGTGCGCGGGCTCCAGAAACCGAACGTCTCCGCCGCATGCATCCCGACAACCTGCGCGAGCTGACCGAAACCGGGGTCTTCCGGCTCGCTATGCCCACCGACGTCGGCGGCTACGAGGCAAACGAGTACCTCGTCGCCGAAGTCCTCGCGCAGATCTCGCGGGGCTGCCCGTCCACGGGCTGGATGTGCACGATCATGGTGGTGTCGAATACCATTCCGGCGCTTCTGGCTGACGAGGCGGCGGACGAGATCTACGCGACGCCTGACTTGAGGATCACCACGGCCATAGCACCGACAGGCCGCGCGGTTCCCGTCCACGGTGGCTATCGCGTCACTGGCCAGTGGGCGTGGAATACCGCTGGCGTTCACAGCAATTGGTTCGCCGCCGCGTGCGTCGTGCCCGATGAGGACTCAGGGCCGCGATTGATGTTGCTGCCCACCACCGAGGTGGAGCATCAGGACAACTGGCGCGCAGCTGGAATGGCTGGCACTGCCACGAACATCGCAGTGGTCGACGACGTGTTCGTCCCCGCGGCGCGCACCATCCTCGTCAATGACCTTGCCGAGGGCCACTATCCGGCACGGAGTTATTCGGATGTGCCCTACTTCAGCCGGCCGTTTGTGATGTACATCAACGCCAGTAGCGCACCCGCGCTGCTCGGAATGGCACGCGGAGCGATGGACTGCTTCATGCACACCTTGCCGACGCGGGGGGCCATCACCTACACCGGATGGCCGAAGGCCGCCGAGGCTCCGTTGCTGCACCACCAACTGGCGAAGGCACAGTACGACCTCGAGGCCGCCGAGATGTTCACCCACCGGCTCAGCGCGCTGTATCGCGGAGTCCTGCACAGGCCTCCGACCATCAAGGAACGGGCGCAGGCCCGTGCCTACATCGGCCACGTCGCCACACTGTCGCGGGCCTGCGTCAATCAGCTATTTGAGGCCAGCAGTGCGTCGCACACATTGCTCGCCGCCGACATCCAGCGGTACTTCCGGGACATCAACGTGCTGCACCAGCACGCGGCGATCCAGCCGAACAGCGGTGACGAGGCATACGGGCGCGTGTTGGCGGGTCTCGATCCCAACTCCGACATCGTCTGATCCCGCTGCTGACCGAAGCGGGGATGGGCTACCGGTTTCAGAACTGACCTTCTCCGGCGAGCAGGCGCTTATGCTCGCAAAAGCCGAGGAGACGACGGACATTTGCGTCTGCTCGCGCTGTTAGTGAGCCGTCTCCTCGGCGAGCGCAATCAGTTTCGCGCGCACCAGATCCGGGCGCTCGTCGACGACGAAATGAGACGCGTCAACCGTCTCGAGCGTGTAGTCGTCGGCGTTGGCGGTTTCCGCGGCCACGAACGACGGCGCGACCGCGAAGTCGCCCGTTCCGTATAAGGCCCTGATCGGAATCGTTGCCCTTCGGGTCTCGTGATTCCTTGCGCTCTGCGGGATCTCGCGCGTCAAGAATGTTCGGTATGTGTCGCGCCCCGCTCTGGCACCGATCGGCTGACGGAATCGCTCGGCGAAGACGCGTGCTGACTCCGGATCCATCCTCGACCCGACACCGAAGATCACCCGCTCGACGTACGGCGTCCGTCGCTGCACCGAGATCCCGAATGTGGCCAGCGGAACCTGATACCAGAAGCGCCACAGCTGCGGCAGCACCGCGCCGGTGGACAACCACGGGTGGGCCATATTGCACGCGAGATAACCGTCGAATCGCTGGGGCTGCTCCAGCACCATGAGGTAACCGGCATAAGCGCCCCAGTCATGAGCCAGCAGCAGAACACGGTCGAGCCCGAGTGCGTCGAGCAGCGCCAGCACGTCCTTGGCGACGTCTGCCTTTGCCCACTTGTGCGGGGCCGGACCGGACCAGCCGTAGCCGGGCAGGTCGGGAGCGATGATCCGCAACCCAGGCGGGGGGTCGGCCAGCAGATCGCGGTACTCGTAATGGTGCTGCGGCCAGCCGTGCAGCGCGAGGACGGGACGACCATCCGGCGGTCCGGCCTCGGTCACGTGAAAGTGCACTCCGCGGGCGTCGACGAACGACCGGCGGACCCCTGCGATCGATGGTGGCTCAACAGCCATGAATCGGACTATAGAGGCCGGCTCTCGCGCTACCGTGCGGATATGGCCGGATATCGGGAGTTGTTCGACGCGAGCCTCCAAGACCCAACCGCCTTCTGGGCCGACGCGGCGAAGGCCGTCACGTGGACCCGTGAGCCGAAGCAGGTCCTCGACGACTCGAACCCGCCGTTTTACCGCTGGTTCCCCGACGGCGAACTCAATACATGCGCCAATGCGCTGGATCGTCACGTGGAGAGCGGTCGCGGCGACCAGCCTGCGCTGATCTACGACTCACCCGTCACCGGCGCGCAGCGCACCTACACCTACCGCGAACTGCTCGACGAGACAGCGCGGTTCGCGGGCGTGCTGCGCGGGCTGGGCGTCGACAAGGGCGACCGCGTGGTGATCTACATGCCGATGATTCCGGAGGCGGCCATCGCGATGCTGGCGTGTGCGCGGCTGGGTGCCGTGCACTCGGTGGTGTTCGGCGGATTCGCGGCCATCGAGCTGGCAGCCCGCATCGACGATGCCCGGCCCGCCGCCATCGTCACCGCGTCCTGCGGCATCGAGCCGACCCGCATCGTCGACTACAAGCCGATGATCGACGCCGCCCTCGAGATCTCCGAGCACGCACCGCCCGCGTGCGTCATCGTGCAGCGCGACCAGCGGCCGTGCGAACCGCTTGCCGGCCGCGACCTGGACTGGAACGAGTTGATGGCCGACGCCGAGCCGGTGGACGCGGTGCCCGTCGCCGCCACCGATCCGCTGTATGTGCTCTACACGTCGGGCACGACCGGGCGGCCCAAGGGAATCGTCCGCGACAACGGCGGGCACGCGGTCGCCCTGTTGTGGACCATGCGGCACGTATACGACATCCAACCCGGCGACGTGTACTGGGCCGCGTCCGACGTGGGTTGGGTGGTCGGCCACTCCTACATCGTGTACGGCCCGCTGATGCTCGGCGCGACGACGGTCCTCTACGAGGGCAAGCCGGTGGGCACGCCCGATGCGGGCGCGTTCTGGCGGGTGGCGTCCGAGCACGGCGTCAACGCAATGTTCACCGCGCCGACCGCGATCCGCGCCATCAAGAAGGAAGACCCCGACGGTACCCACCTCGGCAAGTACGACCTGTCGGCTCTGCGGTATCTGTACCAGGCCGGCGAACGGCTTGATCCCGGCACATACCACTGGGCCTCAGAACGGCTGGGCATTCCGGTCGTCGACCACTGGTGGCAGACCGAGACCGGCTGGGCGATCGCCGCCAACCCGATGGGCGTCGAGCAGCTCGAAATCAAGCCAGGGTCGGCCACCGTGCCGATGCCCGGATACGACGTGCGCATCCTGCGCCCGGACGGCTCGCAGGCCGACCCGAACGAGGAGGGCGCGATCTGCGTCAAGCTGCCGCTGCCGCCCGGCGCCCTGCCCACACTGTGGGGCGACGACGACCGCTACGTCGCGGCGTACCTGTCGGCGTTCCCCGGCTATTACCTGACCGGCGATGGCGGGTATATCGACGACGACGGGTACATCTTCGTGATGGGTCGCACCGACGATGTCATCAACGTTGCCGGACACCGTTTGTCGACGGGCTCCATCGAGGCGGTGTTGGCTTCGCATCCGGCCGTTGCGGAGTGCGCGGTGATCGGTGTGGCCGACGAGGTCAAGGGCCAGGTGCCGCGCGGATTGGTGGTGCTGAAGGCCGGCGCCTCGGCCGACGGTTTGGCCGACGAGCTGATCACGGCTGTGCGCGAGAACATCGGCGCGGTGGCCTATTTCAAGGCCGTCGACGTCGTGCCCGCGCTGCCGAAGACCCGCTCGGGAAAGATCCTGCGCAAGACCATGCGCGGGATCGCCGACGGACGCGACGAGCCGGTGCCGTCGACGATCGAGGACGCTTCGGTACTCGACGCGCTGAAGCCGATCCTGCTGGGCTGAGTTCCGCTGGAGCCGTTCAGGGGCAGCCGTGCAACCAGGGGTCGCGCCAGCCCGGTTGTCCGGCAACGAGTTTCGCAGCCGCCGATGGGCCCCACGACCCTGGTGCGTACGGCTGAACGGCGGGGGGCGACTCGAGCAGGGGCTGCACGATGCGCCACGTCTCCTCGACGCCGTCTTCCCGGGCGAACTGGCTGGAGTCTCCGCGCATCGCGTCGCTCAGCAGGCGTTCATACGGTTCCGGTGGCACGCCGAGCTCCTCGGCGAAGATCAGCGACAGGTCGACGCAGCGAGTGCTGTCGGCTCCGGGCTCCTTGGCCTGAATGATCAGGTCAGTACCGGGATTGGGATCGATCCGGAGCACGAGTTCGTTGGGATCGGGCTTCAGCGAGGTGATCGCCAGCTTGGGCGGACGCTTGAAGATGATCCGGATCTCGGTGGCCCGCACCGGCAGCGCCTTGCCCGCGCGGAGGTAGAACGGCACACCGGCCCACCGCCAATTGTCGATCTCCAGCCGCAGCGCGGCGTAGGTCTCGGTTTGCGAATCCGGTTGCACCCCTTTGATGGATCGGTACCCGTCGTACTGGCCACGCACGTAATGTGCCGGGTCGGCCGATGGCATCGCGCGGAACACCTCCGCGCGTTTGTCCCGCAGACCGTCGGCGTCGGCGACGCTCGGCGGCTCAGCGGCGAACAGCCCGATCAGCTGCAGCAGGTGGTTCTGCACCACGTCACGGAGTGCCCCGACCGGATCGTAGAAGCTGCCCCTGTCGTCGACTCCGAAGTTCTCGGCCATCGTGATCTGCACGCATTGGATCCGGTCGCGGTTCCAGAGCGGCTCGAAAATCGAGTTGGTGAAGCGGAGGAACATGATGTCCATCGCCGGTTCCTTGCCCAGGAAGTGGTCGATGCGGAATATCTGCCACTCCTCGAGAACGCTGCGCAGCGACTTGTTGAGCGCACGCGCCGACTCCAGGTCATGGCCGAACGGCTTTTCCACCACCACCCGGGCCCGCGAAGTCAGGTTGGCGTGCGCAAGACCCTCGACGACGCCGCCGAACAACGACGGCGGTATCTCGAGGTAGAACACGGGCGTGTGCTTGCCTTCGATCGCACGGGCAACCCGCTCATAGGTCTTCGCGTCGGCGAAGTCGCCTGAGACCATCGACAGCCGCTTCGTGAATCGGGTGAACACATCCTCGTCGATCGTTTCGCCGGCGGTCTCGATCGAGCTCCGGGCGTGATCTATCAGAGCCGCTTCCGACCAGTCGTCGCGGGCAACCCCGACGATCGGGCAGTCGAGCAGGCCGCGGCGCTCCAGCCGGTACAGCGACCGGAACGTCATCTTTCTGGCCAGATCGCCCGTGATGCCGAAGATCACGAGCACGTCAGCGGGTGTCGTCGCGGGAGAGGTCATGGCGCTACTGCTTCTTCTCGACGTGCCCGCCGAATTGACTGCGCATGGCCGAGAGGCACTTCGCGGTGAACTCGCCGAGTTCTCGCGATTCGAACCGCTCGAACAGCGACGTCGTGATGACGGGCGCAGGCACTCCCTCGTCAACCGCGGCCAGCACTGTCCAGCGGCCTTCACCGGAATCCGATACCCGGCCGGTGAAATCGTCGAGTTGCGGTGAGCCGGCCAGCGCGGCAGCGACCAGGTCGACCAGCCACGACGACACCACCGAGCCCCGACGCCACACCTCAGCCACTTCCCCGACGTCGATCGAGTACTGATACGCCCACGGATCCCGCAGCGGGGTGGTCTCCGCGTCGACCGTGCGATCGACCGTACCCGCGTCGGCGTGCTTGATGATGCTCAGGCCCTCGGCGATGGCGGCCATCATCCCGTACTCGACCCCGTTGTGCACCATCTTCACGAAATGCCCTGCCCCACTTGGCCCGCAGTGCAAATAGCCATCCTGAGCGGTGCCGCCGGTGCGAGTACGGCCTGGCGTGGGTTCGGCACAAGCGTTCCCCGGGGCGATCGTCTTGAAGATGGGGTCGAGGCGTCCGACGACCTCGTTCTCGCCGCCGATCATCAGGCTGTAGCCACGCTCGAGTCCCCACACTCCGCCGCTGGTGCCGCAGTCCACGTAGTGAATGTTCTTGGTCAGCAGGTTCTTCGCTCTGGTGATGTCGTCGCGGTAGTAGGAGTTGCCGCCATCGATCACCGTGTCACCCGGATCCAGCAACCCGACCAGCTGATCCAGCGTCGAGTCGACCACCGCCGCGGGCAGCATCAGCCATATCGCCCGTGGCTTCTCCAGCTTCTCCACGAAGTCAGGCAACGACGTCGCACCCGTCGCCCCTTCCTTCGCCAGAGTCTCCACCGCGTCTGGGTTCATGTCGAAGACGACGCAGCGGTGCCCGTCCCGCATCAGACGCCGCACCAGGTTCGCCCCCATGCGGCCGAGTCCGACCATTCCCAACTGCATTGGTGTATCGGTTGCCATGCCCCCATTTAACGTGCTTCTCCTCTGCAGTCGATGACAATCGAGGCACAGCATTCGTCCAGGTATCGTCCGTGGAACAGCACGGCTGCTGCTCGACGCTCAGTCGGCGGCGTGACCGGCTTCCGGTGTGCTGAGCCATCGCTTGAACAGGGTGTCGAAGCGACGGTAGCTGTCGCGCAGTGCATGGGCAGGCCAGTCGTCAGGAATCAGCTCGGCCGGCAGTAGCGGGTCGAGCTGGAGATGCCGGACGGCGGCGATGGACAACGCGAACTGGTATGCAGAGCCGTCGGCGGCAGCTTCGATATCGAGCTCGTCATGCATGGCGGCGGTGAGCCTGCGCGCATCGACTGCCCAATCATCAAGGTGGAAAAGCGATCTCACGATCTCCGCGGGAATGTCCGTCTCGGCACCGTGGAAGTGCACGCACTGCCGGTCGAGCACGGCACGCAGCGTGGGCAGGCGGTTCCTGTCGAGGTTGTCGGGCCGCAGCCAGATGCCTTCGCGTAATTCCGCGAGGTGCAGTGCGGTGGCGGCCTTGCGCAGCGCAAGCCGATCGGTCGCCGATCGTCGATCCAATGAGACGACCGCGAGCTCCCACGTCCCGTCCCAGGTTGGCAGGGCAGTGTCGTCGATCCGGGATGCGTCATCGACGCGTTGCCGCCGTTCGAGCAGGCGGCCTGCGAGCGCGTAGACGCCGTCGTCGCTGGTGAGCTCCCCTGCCGAGACCATGCGCCACAGGCAGGTGCGGGCGGCGCCGCCGCTTATGCCGAACAACGAGGCCACTCCGACGAGTTCGCCGACCCTGAGGTGGGGTTCGTCGGCGCCCAGCAATGCCGAGGCCAGGACGGATCGCGCGCTCAGCGGACGGTCGCCGATCAGGTCGGCGACGCGGGCGCGGCGCTCATCGACAGCGGCTGCGGGCACGCACCCATTGTTCCACGATCTCACGCCGTTATTGACGCGTGACACGAATAGTGTGATACTCGCTCACTATGAGTACACCGACGAGGTCGTCGGTCGCCGAGGACGTGGAAGTCGTTCGCCGCATCCTCGCGCACATCGACGCGGGCACGACCGACGAGGGCGACGCCTGGCGGGAGCCCGTTGAGAATTACCTCGACCCGGGCCGTTTCGCCCGTGAAGTCGAGGTGTTGCGGTCGTTCCCGAGCGTGTATCTGCCGTCGGCGGCCATTCCCCACGCGGGCGATCACGTCGAGCGGGTCAGCTTCGGCGTGCCGCTGTTCGCGGTGCGCGACCGCGACGGGCGGGCCAGGGTGTTCCGCAACGCATGCCGCCACCGAGGGCTGGCGCTCGTCGAGGGGTCCGGCTGCTCTCACGCACTCGTCTGCCGCTATCACGGCTGGACGTATCGCCTCGACGGCGCCCTGGCGCACGTCCCCCACGCCGACGCATTCCCGGATCTCGACACCTCCACGCGAGGCCTCGTCGAAGTCGACAGCCGCGAAGTGGACGGCCTCATTGTCATCGGCCCATTGCAAGGCGCCTCGAGTGACTCACAGCGCCGCCACTCGCATGCCGCCATGTCGGCTCTTACCGACGACAGCCCGTGGCGTGACAAGCTGATGCCCGCCGAGCAGCTTGTCTACGTCAATTCCGTTGTACAGCCAATGAACTGGAAAGTTCTTGTCGAACAGTTTCTCGAGGGCTACCATATCCGCTCGACGCACAAGGAGACGTTCTACCCGCTTCAGTACGACGATCTGAACCTCGTGGAGCCCTTCGGCCCGAACACCCGAATCACATTTCCTTACAAGAACATCGAGCGGCTGCGGGATCGATCAGAATCGACGTGGAACGTGGACCACCGCGTCACGTACGTCTATCACCTGTTTCCGAACGTCCTGTTCGTGACGTTTCCCGATCAAGTCCTGGTGGTCACGGTCGATCCGATAGACATCGACCATTGCACCATGACGAGCTACGCGATGACGACACCCGCGGCGGCCCGACAGACACCGCTCAACGGGCCCGTCGGCGGCGGACTCAGCCTGCTGGCCGCGGGTGCACTGGAGGACAACGAGATGTCGGGGGGCGTACAGCGAGGCCTGCATGCAGGCGCCAATACCTTCGTCGAGTTCGGGACGAATGAAAGCGCACTGGGCCGCTTCCATGCCAACCTCGACGAGCGACTGGCGGCCGTCGTCCGTTGACTCTGCGTTAACGAAACCTCGTAACGGGATGGACGCTCAGCGTTCGCTTGCCGTCAGCCTGCCGGATCGGTTTGCTCTGCCACGCTTGACGCGCGTGAAAGGGCGGTGTTCAGCCGCGAGATCCTCTCGTTCATCCGCGATTTGGACACTCCAGAGATCCACGGCTACCGGCCTGACTTCGGTTACCGCGTCTACACGGACAAGGCCGTCGAGATGAGCAGGCATTCGAACGGCCATGCCACGAACGGGCACCGGACCCTGACCGACGGACCACCGGAACCCGCCGCAGCGCAGGCCTGAGTCCCCCCGACTTTCCTTTATTTCCTGCGTGACAGGAACTATTGTTAAATCGGCATATGTTGATACGAACTCTGCTCCCACCTGCACAGGCGGTCAGAGCGACTAAGGAGTTGAACAGCATGCGAGTTTCAGGAACCAAGGCTGGCGGCTGCAATTGTCATTGCAACGCATGCGACAACGGACATCACTGCGGCAACCCGCCAAACTGCAATGTAAGGCGCTGACCAAACCGGATTAACCGGCTCGTCGCCGGGGTACTTCTCTGACCTGCCGGCCCGTCAATATCGGGTCGAAGGGAGGCGAGACGATGGCGACGACCCCCAAGCTCATGGCGGTGCAGGGCGCCGCCCTCCTTGTCGGCGCCGCGTTCGTGGTCATGGGTCTGCTGGGTTTCATCCCCGGTGTGACGACGCACCACGACCTGCTGCAGTGGGCAGGTCACCACTCCGGCGCGAAGCTGTTCGGTGTGTTCGCGGTGTCGGGACTGCACAACTTGGTCCATCTGCTTCTCGGTGTCGCGGGGCTTTTCATGGCGCGTACGTACGCAAAGGCACGCGCCTATTTCCTGGCCGGCGGCGTCGTCTACCTCGGGCTGTGGCTTTACGGGCTGCTCATCGACCCGGGCAGCTCCGCCAACGTCGTTCCGCTGAACAGCGCGGACAACTGGCTGCACTTCGGATTGGGTCTGGGCATGCTGCTGTTGGGCGTGACGCTCGCCGGCCAGCACGACCCGACGAAACGGCGCCCACGGGCCCGCGCCCGAGCTGGCTAGACGCCTACCCGATCGACAGTGCGATGCCGTCGAGGATGTCGTGCTCGCTGACCACCAGCTCGTCGATGCCCGCCCTGCTGCCGAGGGCGTTCGCAAGCTCCTCCACGATGATCGCGCCCCCGCCGATCACGTCGACCCGACCCTCGTGCATCGGCCCCAGCGCCGCCCGCTGGTCATGTGTCATCGCGATGATCTCGTCGCACACCGGCAGCAGATCGCCGAATCCGACGCGGGACAGGTGAATCGCGGCGGGGTCATAGGTCGTCATGCGTTGAGCGAGCGCAGAAAGCGTGGTCATGGTTCCGGCCACGCCGACCCAGGTCCGTGCCCGCTCGACGGGCACCACGCGCAGCGCCTCTTCCAGTCGTTCACGTACCACTTCACGGGCGGCGGCCACCTCCACCATCGTTGGCGGATCGGTGTGCAGGCAGCGTTCGGTCAGGCGGACGCAGCCGATGTCGGCCGAGTAGCCCGCCTGCATCTCCCGCTCTCCCAGCACCACCTCGGTGGACCCGCCGCCGAGATCGACAACCACGAAAGGTCCTGCGGCGACATCTAATTCACCGACGGCTCCACGAAAGGACAGCTCGGCTTCCTCGTCGCCGGTGATCACCTCGGCGACCGCGCCTGGCACGACGGCACCCAACACGTCGGACGTCATGGCAAAGAACACGTCGCGGTTGGCGGCGTCACGGGTCGCCGATGTCGCCACCATCCGCACGGTCGAAACGTCGTGGCGGCGCAACAGCTGCGCGTAGTCGACCAACGCGACCCTCGTCCGGTCCAGCGCCTCCGGCGCAAACTGCCCCGTGGCGTCGACGCCCTGCCCCAACCGCACGATGCGCATCTCGCGGTGGACATCGCGCAGTCTCCCGCCGGCGGCGCCGGCAATCGAGCCACCGTCGACCGCGTCGGCGATCAACAGCCTGATCGAGTTTGTGCCGCAGTCGATTGCGGCCACCCGGCTAGTCACGTCCATACCTTCGGATCGAGGATGCCCGCCATACCTGGCTCGGGCGCGAGGATCGCCACCGCCTCGTCGCCGAGAGGGTTCACGCCCGGGCCCTTGGCCAGCGAATGCGCGATCAGCACGTGAAGGCACTTCACCCGCTCCGGCATCCCACCGCCGGAGAACGTGGTGCCCAGCGATTCGATCGCATCGCGCTCGGTTAGATACGACTCGTGCGCGGCGCGGTAGCCGGCGGCCAGCTGCGGGTCGTCGTGGAGTCGATCGGTCATCTCACGCATCAGCCCCGACGACTCGAGCCGGCTCGCGGCGGCCGTCAGCACCGGATGCGTCAGGTAGTACAGCGTCGGAAACGGCGTTCCGTCAGGCAGTCTCGGGGCGGTCTTCACGACACCCGGCTCGCCGTTCGGGCATCGATATGCGATCTCAAGGACACCGCGGGGCTCGCGGCCGAGCTGCCGCGCGACGGCATCGAGATCCGACCGCTCAACCACCGGGAGGGGGAACACTGCCCGGAACGGTCGGCGGAAGGGTCGGCTCAGGCGGAGCGGACGCAGGGATGTTGTGCGGATCATCGGCGATGGTGTGCCACAGCGACGTGTACCAGGGCTGCCCTGACCGCGCGGCGGCGGCCTGTGTGCCCGGCTCGGCGGGCAGCGCTGCGCCGGGAGGCAGCTGCACTTGGAAGGGGATGTCACCGGGTTTGACAAAGCCGAGCCGCTCACGCGCTTGGGCCGCAATGTAAACGGGGTCAGCGAGTTTCGCCTTCTGCTGTTCCAGGTCAGCGATCTCTTCGCGCAGCTTGCCCTCCGACGCCGCCAACTGATTCATCTCGGTGCGCTGCGCGAAATACGTGCGCACCGGCCCGGCGATCGTCAGCGTCAGCACGCACACCACCGCTGCGAGGATGGCCGCCCGTCGTGCCGCCGAACCCAGCCGCTGTTCGGACTGCTGTTCGGCTGCCTCGGCGATGGATTTCCTGATCGAGTCCGGGGCGATCTGTTCATCGGGCTCCGGCTTGGGCCGCGACTCGGCCGCGCGCGGCTCTCGCCGTGCAGGAGATCCCGCCCGCGGACCGCGAGCAGCGGTGCCCGACTTACCCGGCTTCGCCGACTTGGCCGGTCGGGAAGCCGGGGACCGCCGCTTGGGATCGGGCCGCTTCGCTTCGGGCACGGGCTATTTGGCCTCCGGGGCAAACCTGGGGAAGGCCAGGTCACCGGCGTACCGCGCGGCATCGCCGAGCGTCTCCTCGATCCGCAGCAGCTGGTTGTACTTGGCGACCCGCTCGCTGCGGGCGGGCGCGCCGGTCTTGATCTGGCCACTGCCGACCGCGACGGCAAGGTCGGCGATGGTGGTGTCCTCGGTTTCGCCGCTGCGGTGGCTCATCATCGTGCGGTATCCACTGTTGTGCGCCAGCGACACGGCGTCGAGTGTTTCTGTCAGCGTGCCGATCTGGTTCACCTTCACCAGCAGCGCGTTGGCCGCACCGCGCTCGATGCCCTCCTCGAGCCTTTCGGGGTTGGTGACGAAGAGATCGTCGCCGACGATCTGGACGCGGTCCCCGATGGCGTTGGTCAGCGCCACCCAGCCGTCCCAGTCGTCCTCGGAGAGCGGATCCTCAATCGAGACAAGCGGATAGGAGTCGAGCAGGCCGGCGTAGAACTGCGTCATCTGATCGGCGCTGCGGGTCTCCTTCTCGAAGCTGTAACCCGTTCCGTCGGTGATAGAATTCGGTGGCTGCGACATCCAGGGCCAGCGCCACGTCGGTGCCGGCCTTGAAGCCCGTTGCCTCGATGGCCGACAGGATCAGGTCGAGCGCGGCCTTGGTCCCCGCCACGTCGGGCGCGAACCCGCCCTCATCGCCCAGACCCGTTGCCAGACCCTGCTTCTTCAGCACCGACTTCAGCGAGTGGTACACCTCGGCGCCCCAGCGCAGCGCCTCCTTGAAACTCGGCGCACCGATCGGCGCGACCATGAACTCCTGCACGTCGACACCGGTGTCGGCGTGCGCACCGCCGTTGAGGATGTTCATCATCGGCACCGGAAGGACGTGGGCGTTGGGGCCGCCGATGTAGCGGAACAGCGGCAGACCGGCCGACTCGGCCGCCGCTTTCGACACCGCAAGGGACACACCGAGAATCGCGTTGGCGCCCAACCGCGACTTGTCCGGTGTGCCGTCGAGGTCGAGCAGCGCCTGGTCGACAAGGCGCTGGTCGTCGGCGCTCAGCCCGATGACCGCGGGCGCGATCTCGTCGAGCACCGCCTCGACGGCCTTCTGCACACCCTTGCCGCCGTAGCGTGAGCCGCCGTCGCGCAGTTCCACCGCCTCGTGCTCTCCCGTCGAGGCGCCGGACGGCACCGCGGCACGGGCGAAGGTGCCGTCGATCAGGGCCAACTCGACCTCGACGGTCGGGTTGCCGCGGGAGTCGAGGATCTCGCGCGCTCCGACCTGCTCGATGATGGGCACTGGCGTTCTCCTTGGTCAGTCGGTTCGTCGGGCTCAACAGTGGGGCTAGGTCATGAGCCTAGAGCGTGCCCATGGCGACGGCGTGCTTAAAGGGGATGGCCATTGGCGTAGGCGGTCGCCCAGTCGCGCACGGTGCGGGCGTACTGGTCCGAGAGGTTGTAGGCGCGCAGTGCATTCATCCAGCCTCGCGGCGTAGCCATATCTTTGCCGCGCCAGCACAGATAGCCCGCCGCGGACAGCGCCGCATCGTCGAAGTTGTCCGGGCTGGCCTTGCCGTCGTTGTTGGCGTCGACCCCGTAGAGCTTCCACGTCTCGGGGATGAACTGCATCGGGCCCATCGCGCGGTCCAGGCGCGGGTCGCCGTCGAGCAGGCCTGCATCGCTGTCGATGATCTCCAGGTTGCCCATCGTCCCGTCCAGCCGTACGCCCCGGATGGGCGGGGTGACGTCGCCATTGGGCGCGATGGTGGCGCCGCGGTAGGTGCCGTGGTGGCTTTCCACCATGCCGATGCCGGCGAGTGTGGGCCAGGACAGGTGGCATTTGGGGTTCTCCACCTCGGCGACCCGCGCCGCGTACGCGTAGGCCTCCAAGGCGGTGGCGGGAATGCCCAGCGTGGGGGCGCGTGCCGCCGCCCACCCGTGCAGCTGGTCGGCGGCCCTGCCCTTGGCGTGGGTATCGATCTGCGGTACCGGATCGCCGGCCGGCGGCGGTACGCCCTCGGGAATGGGCGTGCCCAGCTGCCACGAGCAGCTGGAGGCCATCAGCAGTGCTGTCGCGCCGATTACCGCGACAGCCCGCAGCCAAAGCACTGGCGACACCGGACTCCCTCAAACCACTGTGGTTGCCGTCTATCGTCCCACGGCCGCCGGAGTGCCCTGCGAACCCGACGACGATCTGGGGGGTTTCTAAGGCGAGGCATGCATTACTGCCGACTAACTAAGCCCAGGACAGAGCCGTTTAGGTGTGCCTATCCTTTGCATGACAAAACGATGTAATGTTCACGCGTCTATTTGCAAGGAGGGTTTGATGCGTCGGTACCTAGCCTGGCCGATCCCGGTCGTGGCAGTGGCCTTGGTTCTCGCAGGATGCTCGAACGGCAACAGTGGTAGCACCGACTCGTCGAGCAGTGAGACGAGCTCAAACGCCGGCGAGAGCACGTCCGCAGCGGCCGCGCCAAGTCCGGAACTGCAGAAGGCCGCGGACGACTACAAGGGTTACGCCATCGCCCAGGGCAACGAGCTCGTCAAGGTCGTCAAGGTGTTCACCGACGCCGTGCGGGCGGGCAATCTGAAGGCCGCACAGGACGCGTACGCGCCGTCACGGCAGCCGTGGGAACGCATCGAGCCGATCGCGGAACTCGTCGAGGACACCGACGCCAAGACCGACTCCCGCGTCGACGACTTCGCCGGTGTGGACGATCCGAAGTTCACCGGTTGGCACCGGCTCGAGTACCTGTTGTTCGAGAAGAACACCACCGAGGGCGGGGCACCGTTCGCCGACCAGCTCGACACCGACATCGCCAACCTTCAGAAGGAACTGCCGAACGTCAAGGTCGAGCCGATCAACGTGGCGAAGGGCGCCGCCGAACTGATCGAGGAAGTCTCGAAAGGCAAGTTGACCGGCGAAGAGGATCGTTACTCCAAGACCGACCTGTGGGACTTCGACGCCAACCTGCAGGGCTCGCAGGTCGCCATCGACAAACTGAGTGGGCCGCTTGCCGCAAAGGATGCCGCCCTGCTGGGCAAGATCACGGCGGGAATCTCCGCGGTCTTCGACACGTTGCGGCCTCTGCGCCAGGGTGACGGCTGGGTGTTGTTCTGCACCGCCGACAGTCAGTTCCCGTCGCCGCGGTGCCCGGCAGTGACTGTGCAACCGCAGGTTGTCGACACTCTCAAGGCGCAACTCGCAGGACTGTCCGAGAACCTGTCCCAGGTTGCGGGAGCACTGGATCTGAAGTGACCGAGCGGCCATCCCGCCGGGGCATCAGTCGGCGTGGTTTCGTCACCGGTGCCCTGGGCGCGGGCGCAGGCGCCGCGGTCGGAGTTGGCGCGACCATGGCGCTGTCGGACTCGTCGCAACCCGGGCCGCCCGCACCTCGACCGGCTTTCGTGCCGTTCGAGGGCCCGCACCAGGCGGGCATCACCACGCTGCCGATCCCGGAACAGGGGCTGGTCGCGTCATTCGACCTGCAGACAACGGATCGGGCAGGCCTGAAGTCGACGCTGCAGGCACTCAGCGACGAGATCCGCGCACTGATGGCGGGCAATCCGCCGGAGACCCGAGATCCGGCGTATCCGCCCGTCGACTCCGGCATCCTCGGCGACAAGCCACCTGCGGACAACCTGTCGATCCTCGTCGGTGTCGGAGCCTCGGTGTTCGACAAGCGATTCGGCTTGGCCGACCGCAAGCCGAAGGATCTGGTCACGATGCCGTTCCTGGCCAACGACCGGCTGGATCCCAAGATTTCGCACGGCGACATCTCGATCATCTTCGAGGCCGGGCACAACGACACGGTGCAGTTCGCCCTGCGACAGCTGATGCGCCGCACCAGAAGCCAGTTGACGCTGAAGTGGATGCTCGACGGCTACGCAAGGGGCATCGGCGCCGGGCGCGCTTCCGAAGCCACCACACCCCGAAACCTGTTGGGTTTCAAGGACGGAACGGGCAACCTCGACGTGGACGACGCGGCCCTGATGGATCGTCACGTCTGGGTGCAACCCGGCGACGGCGAACCGGAGTGGGCGGTCGGCGGGTCATACCAGGCGGTGCGCATCATCCGAATGCTCGTCGAGTTCTGGGACCGCACCCAACTCGCCGAGCAGGAGTCGCTCATCGGGCGCAGCAAGCTCAGCGGCGCGCCGCTGGGCCTGACGGGCGAGTTCACCGATCCGGACTATCCCTCCGATCCGGACGGCAAGCGGATCAAGCTCGACGCTCACATCCGATTGGCGAATCCCCGCACACCCGAAACCGACGAAAACCGCATCCTGCGGCGCGGATTCAACTACTCGCGCGGCTTCGACGGCGCCGGTCGGCTCGATCAGGGGCTGGCGTTCATCGCCTACCAGCGCAGCCTGCAGAAGGGATTCCTCACCGTGCAGCACAGGCTCAAGGGCGAACCGCTGGAGGAGTACATCATGCCGGTGGGCGGCGGCTTCTTCTTCGTGCTGCCGGGGGTGACCGGCGAGGACCGATTCCTCGGCGATCAGCTCGTCGACTGACCGGCCGGCGTCGAACGTGAAGCCACTGCGAGATTTCGGCCAAATTTTCGCAGTGGGTTCACGTTGGCGGGAGTGTCGGCGGTGCTCGGCACACTTATCGCATGAGGGAACAACCATTCATCGGCAGTGAGGCGATTGCGTCGGGCGCGCTAACGCCGTACGCATTGCACAGTAGATTTGTCGCGCCCTACCCGGATGTGTACATGCGACAGGCAGGCGCCGCGTTTCACGGAGCAAAATGGGTTAGCGGCCGTAAACCCGCCGAACTGCTATGGCCGAACAGGCGTCCGCCCAAGGGAATTCATACATGGTCCCCGTGGCAGGGCGGTAGCGGCGATCGATGCGCTGGCGGGCAAGACCCGACTCAAGGTGGCCGATGTCGAGCTCCTCGTCGAACGACACAAGGGACGACACGGTATTCGCAGGGCGACTACCGTTCTCGACCTTGTCGATCCCGGTGCCGAGTCGCCACAAGAAGACCTGGCTTCGACTCCTCGTCATCCGAAACGGCTTCCCGCGGCCGCAGACACAGATCCCGGTCTACGACCAGTTCGGCGCGCTCGTCGCGGTATTCGATCTGGGATGGGAGGAGATGAAGATCGCCATGGACTACGAGGGCGAGCATCATCGGATCGATCGCAAGCGCTTCAACCACGACATCCGCAAGGCGGAGACGGTCGCGGAGCTGGGTTGGACGGACCTCCGCGTCACCGCGGAGGACACAGAGGGTGGGATAGTGCGACGCCTTTCGGCCGCCTGGCGCCGCCGAACGTGAAGTCATTGCGAGATCTCGCAGGAATTGTCGCCATGAGTGCACACTCGGCGAACAGAAACTAGTGCGGCTCCGGTTCTGGAACCTCGACCGGCTCTGACTCCGCGACGTCCGCTTCTTCGACGGGTTCGACGGGCTCGTCCGGCTCGATGGGCTCAGCCGCCTCGACTGATGGCCAGAACGCTCGCCACTGCTCCTCGGTGATCGCTCCGAGCGAGCCGATGTCGAGCTCCTCGGGTACATCCTCGCCGCGACGGTCGGCCGCAATCGCCCTCTCCACCGTGCGGATGGTGTCCATGAACTCCAAAACCGAGGTCCGTAGCTCGTTTTCCGAGTCGCCGTCCACCGACACGGTAACGCTGGTGATAGCACCCGGAATGAGGTCGGCGGGCAGCCCCGACTGGTTGACGCGGTCAATCACCTTCTGCGCCAACGCCAGTGCGGGTTGGCCCGTCGGCACGTCGTCCATGCTTGAAAGGAGGGCCTTCGCCCTCTTTTCCATGGCTTTGCGCTCTTCCCATTGCGCCAGTTGGTCGTCCAGCGATATCGACTCACCCGCCAGCACGGCGGGCACCCTGTTGGCGAGCTTGCGCAACAGCGAATCCGCGACATCGTCGATTGTGAACGGGTGCTGGGGAGCGTCTTCGGCGATACGGGCGTGGAACAGCACCTGCAGAAGGACGTCGCCGAGTTCCTCGCGAAGCTCGTCGACGTTGCCACTACGCACCGCGTCGAACAATTCGTAGGTTTCCTCCAGCAGGAACCGGCGCAACGAGTCGTGGGTCTGCTTGCTCTCCCACGGCCCGTCGGTGCGCAGCTTGTCCATCATCGCGACCGCATCGACCAATCGCTCACCCGCCTGCGGGTCCGGGGCCGCAATCAGCTTGTCGCCGGCGGCCAACCGCACCTGCACCGCAGGATGATCGGGATCCGACGACAGCAACACCGGTGCGTCCTCACCCTCATAGGCAGGACGGGCTGCCGGAAGCGACCACGGCACCCTGACCGGCATCTCTTCGGTGTATTGCACGTCGCCGGTGAGCAGTTCCATCGCCTCGACCGGAATCAAAGCGGGGCGGCGTGGGTCAACCAGAACGACAGTCATCGCACTTGTCGCTTGTCGTTCATCCCCGCCACACCTCCGACGTTCGTTATATCAACATCGTCCTGGGGTTTTCCATTGAGCGCCAATACCAAACCGGCCACCATTTGGACGAGTTCGAGATCGCGTATCCGCGGTGCGCCTACTCCGCTGCCGGATCGGGGAATTGGGACCTGCACCGTCGACGTCGTCGCGCGGTAGTTCGCACTCGGGTACATCCGCTTCAACCGGAGCTGCTGGGAGTCCAACAGCGTCAGCGGCGACACTCGCAGCGTCGACTCCGACGGTGCGCCGATGTCGGTGATGCCGTACTCCCGAGCCAGCAGGCGCAACCGCGCGACCGCGACAAGGAGTTGCGCGGGTTCCGGCAGCGGGCCGTAACGGTCGACGAGTTCCTCGATCACCGCGCCGACGGCGTCCTGATCGGCGGCCGACGCCAACCGGCGATAGCCCTCCAGCCGCAGCCGGTCGCTGGCGATGTAGTCCGGCGGCAGGTTCGCGTCGACCGGCAGATCGATCCGCACGTCCTTCGGTTCCTCAACGGCGGCAACCGTTTTCCCGTCCGCCGCGGCGCGGTACGCCTCGACCGCCTCGCCGACCAGGCGGACGTACAGGTCGAAGCCGACACCGGCGACGTGGCCGGACTGTTCGACGCCGAGCACATTGCCCGCGCCGCGAATTTCGAGATCCTTCATCGCGACCGCCATACCCGCGCCCAGCTCGTTGTTCTGGGCGATGGTGGCCAACCTGTCGTACGCCGTCTCGGTCAGCGGAACCTCCGGCGGGTACATGAAATACGCGTATCCGCGTTCGCGACTGCGTCCCACTCGTCCGCGCAGCTGATGCAGCTGCGACAGCCCGAATGTGTCGGCGCGTTCGACGATCAAAGTGTTCGCGTTCGAGATGTCCAGCCCCGTCTCGACGATCGTCGTGCAGACCAGGACGTCGTATTCGCGGTTCCAGAAGCCCTCGACGGTGCGTTCCAGCTGCTCCTCCGGCATCTGGCCGTGCGCAACGACCACCCGCGCCTCCGGCACGAGTGCCTGCAGGCGGGCGGCGGCCTGGTCGATCGAACGCACCCGGTTGTGGATGTAGAAGGCCTGTCCGTCGCGCAGCAGCTCGCGGCGCAGCGCGGCTGCGATCTGCTTGTCGTCGTGCTGCCCGACGTAGGTCAGCACCGGGTAGCGCTCCTCGGGCGGGGTCAGAATCGTCGACATCTCGCGGATACCGGCCAGGCTCATTTCCAGCGTGCGCGGGATCGGGGTGGCACTCATCGTCAGCACGTCGACGTGGGTGCGCATCGACTTGATGTGCTCCTTGTGTTCGACGCCGAACCGCTGCTCCTCGTCGACGACGACCAGGCCGAGGTTCTTCCACGTGACGCCGGTCTGGATCAGCCGGTGGGTGCCGATCACGATGTCGACCGATCCGTCCTTCATGCCGTCGAGCACCGCCCGCGACTCGGCGGGATCGGTGAATCGCGAGAGCCCCTTGACCGTGACCGGGAAGCCGGCCATTCGCTCGGTGAACGTCTGCAGGTGCTGATCGGCCAGCAGCGTCGTCGGCACCAGCACCGCGACCTGCTTGCCGTCCTGGACCGCCTTGAACGCCGCGCGCACTGCGATCTCGGTCTTGCCGTATCCGACGTCGCCGCAGATCACCCGGTCCATCGGGATCGGCTTCTCCATGTCGGCCTTGACCTCGGTGATCGCGGTGAGCTGGTCGACGGTTTCGGTGTACCCGAACGCGTCTTCCATCTCCGCCTGCCACGGGGTGTCGGGCCCGAATGCGTAGCCCGCCGACGCCTGACGCTTGGCGTATAGCGACACCAGCTCGCTCGCGATCTCGCGGACCGCCCGCCGCGCCTTGGTCTTCGTGTTGGTCCAGTCGCTGCCGCCCAGCCGGCTCAGCGTCGGCTCCTGCCCGCCGACATAGCGCGACAGCTGGTCGAGGGAGTCCATCGGCACGTAGAGCTTGTCGGACCCGCCGCCGCGCTTGCTCGACCCGTATTCCAGGACCAGGTACTCGCGGCGCGCCCCGCCGACGGTGCGCTCCACCATCTCGACGAAACGGCCGATGCCGTGTTGGTCGTGCACCACCAGGTCGCCCGCGGTCAGCGCGAGCGGGTCGACGACGTTGCGGCGCTTGGCGGCCAGCCGTTTACCGTCGGGCGCGGTGACCCGGTTACCGGTCAGGTCGGTCTCGGTGATGACGACGAGGTTGGCGCCCGGCAGCACAACGCCGTCGTGAAGCGGGCCCTTGAGCACGCCGACCACACCGGCCTTCGGCGTAGCGCCCGGCTCCAACATCGCCGCGGCCGTATCGGCCTCGGCCAATTGCTCGACGACGCGGTGCGCGGTGCCGGTGCCGGGCGTGACGACGGCGGCCGACCCGCCGGTGGCGACGTGAGCGCGCAGCATGGCGAAGATCTCGTCGACGCCCGACTGCTTGCCTCGGGCCGACGGTGACGGGCGCAGGTCCAGCTCGATCGCCGACTCGTCGCTGAGCTGGCTCAGCGTCCACCACGGGTGCCCACCGCGAGCGCGCCCCTGCCGCCACATCGTCGAGCTCCAAATAGCCCGATGCGCCAAGCGCCTCGAGGTCGATCGGCGCGTCGCCGCCGACCGCAGCCGCCGACCAGGACGCCTCGAGAAACTCCCGGCCGGTCTTGATCAGGTCTGCGGCCCGGGTGCGCACCTTCTCGGGATCGCAGACCAGCACCGGCGTCTGCGCGGGCAGATGGTCGCTGAGCAGGGAGAGTTCGGTGGGCCGCAGCAGCGGCAGCAGCGCCTCCATGCCGTCGACAGGGATGCCCTCGCCGAGCTTGGCCAGCATGTCCGGCACAGCGCCGGGGACGTCGTTGTCCGTCCTCGGGTGCTCGGCGGCGAGTTCGAAGGCGCGGAGCCGGACGTCGTCGGTCAGCAGCAGTTCACGGCACGGCACCGCGATCACCGTGTCGACGTCGATGTCGGGGATGGACCGCTGATCCGCGACGGCGAACATCCGCATCTCGGACACCTCGTCGCCCCAAAACTCGACCCGGACGGGGTGTTCTGCGGTGGGCGGGAACACGTCGAGGATGCCGCCGCGGACCGCGAACTCGCCGCGCTTGCCGACCATGTCGACGCGGGTGTAAGCCAGCTCCACGAGCCGGGCGATGACGTCGTTGAAGTCGGCTTCCTCGCCGAGCGTCAGGGTGACCGGTTCGATGTCGGCCAGGTCGGGCGCCATCGGTTGCAGCAGCGAGCGCACGGTCGTGACCACCACCTGCAGCGGCGGCCCGAGTCGCTGGTCGTCGGGATTGGCCAGCCGGCGCAGCACCATCATCCGCGCGCCGACGGTGTCCACGCCGGGCGAGAGCCGTTCGTGCGGAAGCGTCTCCCACGACGGGAACATCGCGGCCGAGTCACCGAACACGCCGCGCAGTTCGGCGGTCAGGTCGTCGGCCTCGCGCCCGGTCGCCGTGACGACAAGCAGCGGCCCGGCCTGGGCGAGCGCGCTGGCGGCGTACACCCTGGCGCTGGCCGGGCCCACGAGAGCCAGATCGGCGGGTCTGTCGGCGGCACGGCGGATGACGTCTTGCAGGGAGGTATCGAGCAGCGCCAGATCGACGAGCCCCGCGATCGGGGTTTGGACATGGGTGGTCCCCGATGCGGTCATGATTTATCCATCCTAGGCAAGGGCGATTTCGGCGTGCTTGCGTGCGCTGACCGCCGAATTCGCGCTACTCGTGGAGCAGCGGCGGGTCGTCCTCGAGGTGCATCAGCCCGTTCCAGCACAGGTTGACCAGATGCGCGGCCACCACTTCCTTCTTCGGCTCGCGCACATCGAGCCACCACTGCGCCGTCATCGACACCGACCCGACGAGTGCCTGGGCGTACAGCGGTGCCATTTCAGGGTCGAGGCCGCGGCGGGAGAAGTCGCCGGCCAGAATCGACGACACCTGGTTGACGGCGTCGTTCAACAGAGTGGAGTAGGTGCCCGAGGTGATGGCGGCCGGCGAGTCGCGAATGAGGATCCGGAAACCGTCGGTGCGCTCGTCGACGTAGGTCAGCAGGGCCAGCGTGACCCGCTCGATGCGCAGCCGGGAGCGGTTGTTGGTCGTTCTGGTCAGCGAGGACGTGATGCCGTCCAATAGCGCCGACATCTCCCGGTCGACCACCACCGCGTAGAGGCCTTCCTTTCCGCCGAAATGCTCGTACACGACGGGCTTGGAGACGTTGGCGCGCTGCGCGATTTCCTCGATCGAGGTGCCTTCATAACCACGCTCAGCGAACAGCGATCGTGCGATGTCGATGAGCTGGTGACGCCGCTCGGCACCGGTCATCCGGGCGCGGGGTGCACGCAGTTCCTTCTCGGGTACTGCCACACCTGTCAGCCTAGTTCCTTCGACTACCATCACGGGTTGATCAGTCCGTCGTGGTGTAATCGGCAGCACCTCTGATTTTGGTTCAGATAGTTCAGGTTCGAGTCCTGGCGACGGAGCTTTCTGTGAGGACACGCAAATGACCATGCATGGACAATCCGCCGTCTTGGTGCTTGCCGCCGGGGCCGGTACCCGCATGCGATCGGACACCCCCAAGGTGCTGCACACGCTGGGCGGCCGGAGCATGCTGTCGCACGCCCTGCATTCGGTCGCCAAGGTCGCCCCGCAACACCTCGTCGTGGTGCTCGGCCACGACCGCGACCGGATCGCCCCCGTCATCGCCGGGCTGGCCGAGGGGCTGGGACGCACGATCGACATCGCGGTGCAGGAGCAGCAGCACGGCACCGGGCATGCCGTCGGCTGCGGTCTGGCGGCCCTGCCCACCGACTTCGCCGGCACCGTCGTGGTGACCTCGGCCGACGTCCCGCTGCTCGACGCCGACACACTGGCCGATCTGATCGCCACCCACGGCAGCGAAACCGCCGCGGCGACGGTGCTGACGACGACGCTGCCCGACCCGGCGGGCTATGGCCGCATCCTGCGCACCCAGGACCGCGAGGTCATCGGCATCGTCGAAGAGGTCGACGCCACCCGGTCGCAGCAGGCGATCAGCGAGGTCAATGCCGGCGTCTACGCCTTCGACATCGAGGTACTGCGTTCGGCGCTCGACCGACTGCAGCCCCACAACGCCCAGCAGGAGCTCTACCTCACCGACGTCATCTCGATCATCAGACATGACGGGCGCATCGTGCGGGCCCGCCACGTCGACGACACTGCGCTGGTGGCGGGCGTCAACGACCGGGTCCAACTGGCGGATCTGGCCGCCGTGCTGAACCGGCGCATCGTGGCCGCGCATCAACGCGCTGGTGTGACGATCGTCGATCCTGCCACCACCTGGATCGACGTCGACGTGAGCATCGGCCGCGACACCGTCGTGCAGCCAGGCACGCAGCTGCTGGGCGACACCCGTATCGGCGGGCGCTGCCAGATCGGGCCGGACACCACGCTGACCGACGTCACCGTCGGCGACGGGGCGTCGGTGCTCCGCACCCACGGCTCGGCCTCCGTCATCGGCAACGACGCCACCGTCGGCCCGTTCACCTACCTGAGGCCGGGCACCGTGCTGGGCGACGTCGGCAAGCTCGGAGCCTTCGTCGAGACGAAGAACGCCACCTTGGGCACCGGCACCAAGGTCCCGCACCTGACCTACGTCGGCGACGCGGACATCGGCGAGCACACCAATATCGGCGCGTCCAGCGTGTTCGTGAACTACGACGGCGAGACCAAGCGGCGAACCACCATCGGCTCGCATGTGCGCACAGGCTCGGACACGATGTTCGTCGCGCCGGTGACCATCGGCGACGGCGCTTACACCGGGGCGGGAACCGTGGTGCGCGACGACGTGCCGCCCGGCGCGCTGGCCGTCTCCGCGGGCCCGCAACGCAACATCGAGGGCTGGGTGGAGCGCAAGCGACCCGGGTCGGCGGCAGCCGACGCTGCCCGCCGGGCGAGCGCCGAAGCCAGCGACGCCGACGCTGCGGACGACAAATCGACGTGAGCCGGTCGGTTCCCGTTATTGTTCTGGCAACCCGGCCACGCACGTCCAGTTGTGCTACGTACGATTAGAGCCGATATCGATCCCCGAACGGCGAGGGCACACTGTGGGCACCGAGTGGACCGACAACCGCAAGAACTTGATGCTCTTCTCCGGTCGCGCGCACCCGGAACTGGCCGAGCAGGTGGCCAAGGAGCTCGATGTTCCCGTCACCGCGCAAACGGCACGCGACTTCGCGAACGGGGAGATCTTCGTCCGCTTCGACGAATCGGTCCGCGGCTGTGACGCCTTCGTGCTGCAGTCCCACCCGGCGCCGCTGAACAAGTGGCTGATGGAACAGCTGATCATGATCGATGCGCTCAAGCGCGGCAGCGCCAAGCGGATCACCGCGATCCTGCCGTTCTATCCGTACGCCCGTCAGGACAAGAAGCACCGCGGGCGCGAGCCGATCTCGGCGCGGCTGGTCGCCGACCTGCTCGAGACCGCAGGCGCGAATCGGATCCTCACCGTCGACCTGCACACCGACCAGATCCAGGGCTTCTTCGACGGCCCGGTGGACCACATGCGGGCACAGAACCTGCTCACCGGCTACATCGCCGAGAACTACACCGACGACGACATGGTCGTGGTGTCTCCGGATTCCGGCCGCGTGCGCGTCGCCGAGAAATGGGCCGACTCACTGGGCGGCGTTCCGCTGGCCTTCATCCACAAGACCCGCGACCCGCTGGTACCCAACCAGGTCGTATCCAACCGCGTCGTCGGTGACGTGCGGGGCAAGACCTGCATTTTGACCGACGACATGATTGATACCGGCGGCACGATCGCGGGAGCGGTCAAACTGCTGCACGAAGACGGCGCCAAGGACGTCATCATCGCCGCGACGCACGGTGTGCTGTCCGACCCCGCACCGCAGCGGTTGGCCGAGTGCGGCGCCCGCGAGGTGATCGTCACCAACACCCTGCCGATCGGCGAGGACAAGCAGTTCCCGCAGCTGACAGTGTTGTCCATCGCGCCGCTGTTGGCCAGCACCATTCGCGCGGTGTTCGAAAACGGTTCGGTGACAGGACTTTTCGACGGGTCAGCGTAGTGGGCGATGAGCGGCTCGCGCGAAGAGCAGATGGCACTGAGTCCGTCATCTATCACAACCCTCGCTGCACGACGTCACGTAAGACGCTGGAGCTGTTGCGGGACAACGGCATTGAGCCGACGGTGATCCAGTACCTGAAGACCCCGCCGACGCGTGCGGAACTCGTCAAGCTGATCTCCGATGCTGGAATCGACGTCAGGACCGCGGTGCGCAAACGTGAACCGCTGTATGCCGAGCTGAACCTGGCCGACGCCGACGACGAGGCACTTCTCGACGCGATGGCCGAGCATCCGATCCTGATCGAGCGGCCGTTCGTGGTCACCCCTAGAGGCACACGACTGGCCAGGCCGCTGGACTCGGTTCGCGAGATTCTGTGACCCGTCACCGCTGCGCGGCGACCCTCGCGTTGCTGGTCATCGCCGCGGCCGGCTGCGGCGCGAAGTCCCCGGACTACACGACGCTGCTCACCACCACCACGAAGTCGACGTCATCGACGGCAACAACAACACCGGTGCCGATCTCGCAGTATCTGGAAACCGCCGGTGTCACAGGCGAACCCGTTGCCCCCGACAAGCTCACCGACCTGACGGTGACGATGCCGCGCCCGAAAGGCTGGGAACAGTACAGCAACCCGAACTTCGCGCCGGGCACACGCATGATCGCCAAGGGTGACACCTACCCAACCGCCATGTTGTTGGTGTTCAAGCTCAATGGCGGTGACTTCGATCCGGCCAAGGCCCTAGAGCACGCCAACGCCGACGCCGAGCTGGCAGAGAACTTCCGACAGCTCAACGCTTCCAAGGACAACTTCCGGGGATTCCCGTCGGCGATGGTCGAGGGCAGCTACGACCTCAACGGCAAGCGGATGCACACCTACAACCGCGTCGTCTTCGCCACCGGGTCGCCGCCGGCCAACCAGCGCTACCTCATTCAGTTCACGGTGACCGGATACGCCGACAAGGCGGCCGCCGAGGCGCCCGACATCGAGGCGGTCATCGGCGGGTTCAACGTCGTCAAGAAGTAGTTCACGCACCGCGGTTAGGGTGTGTGCCATGAGTGGATGGACCGCCGCAGACCTGCCCTCGTTCGCCGGACGCACCGTCATTGTCACGGGCGCCAACAGTGGCCTTGGCGAGGTCACCGCGCGTGAGCTGGCGCGGGTCGGCGCCAAGGTGATTCTGGCCGTTCGCAACACCGACAAGGGCGCGGCGGCCGCAGCGGGCATGACCGGCGACGTCGAAGTACGCAAGCTCGACCTGCAGGACCTGGCGTCGGTGCGGGCGTTCGCCGACGGTGTCGACGCCGTCGACGTGCTGGTCAACAACGCCGGCATCATGGCCGTGCCGTTCGCGCAGACCGTCGACGGCTTCGAAAGCCAGATCGGCACCAACCACCTCGGCCACTTCGCGCTGACCAATTTGTTACTGCCGAAGATCACCGACCGCGTCGTCACGGTGTCGTCGTTCATGCACTTCATGGGCGTTATCAGCCTGAAGGATCTGAACTGGAAGTCGCGGCCGTACTTCGCGTGGCCGGCCTACGGCCAGTCGAAACTGGCCAACCTGATGTTCACCAGTGAGTTGCAGCGCCGTCTCGCTGCCGCTGGGTCCTCAGTGAAAGCGCACGCCGCTCACCCGGGCTACTCCGAAACAAACCTGCAGGGCAACACCGGCAATCCGATCGGAACAAAGGTGATCACGGGGGTTACCAAGGTGGTGGGCACCGACCCCGACTTCGGCGCGCAACAGACGCTCTACGCCGTATCCCAGAACCTGCCCGGCGACAGCTTCATCGGTCCACGATTCGCGGTGCGTGGCCCGACGGGCACCACGTTCCGCAGTCCGCTGGCCCGCGACGCAAAGAAGGCAGCCGCGCTGTGGGACCTGTCCGAGCAGCTCACGGGCACCAAATTCGCACTCTGACCGGCCGGTGCGCTAATCTGTGCGGGCGTCACGGCGAGGGTGGGCTGCTCTAGACACCGTTATCGACGGGAACACGCTCTGCGTAGTTGCGTCCCTGGCCGTGCTGATCAATCACCGGCTTACGAGGAGCAACACAGATGGCCAAGACAGCAGCCCGCAGCGAAAACAAACTGACGGCATCGGTACGCCAAGAGACCGGCAAGGGCGCATCGCGCCGCGCCAGGGCCAAGGGCAAGGTGCCAGCAGTGATCTACGGCCACGGCGCCGACCCACGGCACCTCGAACTCGACGCCCATGACTTCGCCGCCGTGCTGCGGCACTCCGGTACCAACGCCGTGCTCACCCTCGATATCGAGGGTGAGGAGCAGCTCGCGCTGACCAAGGCACTCGACATCCACCCGATTCGACGCAACATTCAGCACGCCGACCTGCTCGTGGTGCGTCGCGGCGAGAAGGTGACCGTCGAGGTCAACGTCGTCGTCGAGGGCGAAGCCGCGTACGGCACCCTGGTTACCCAGGACACCAACACCATCGAGATCGAGGCCGACGCGATGTCGATCCCTCAGCAGCTCACCGTCTCGGTCGAGGGCGCCGAAATCGGCACGCAGTTCACCGCGGGCGCGATCGCGCTGCCCGATGGCGTCTCATTGGTGGCGGATCCCGAGATGCTCGTCGTCAACGTCGTTGCCGCGCCGACCGCCGAGGACCTCGAGGCCGAAGGTGCCGGCGAGGTCAGCGAGGCTGAAGAAGGCGCCGAAGAAGGCGCGGAGGCTGCAGAAGGCGACGAAGAGGCCGGCGAGGGCGGCGGCGAAGCGCCCGCCGAATCATCCGAGTAATCGGGTTCTTCACGCGAATGGCCGAGCCACTGCTGGTGGTGGGCCTGGGCAATCCCGGGCCCAACTACGCCAAGACGCGGCATAACCTCGGCTTTGTCGTCGCCGACCTGTTGGCCGACCGCATCGGCTCGAAGTTCAAGGTGCACAAGCGTTCCGGTGCGGAGGTCGTGACCGGCAGGCTCGGCGGACGGTCGGTCGTGCTGGCCAAACCACGCACCTATATGAATGAGTCGGGCCGTCAGGTCGGGCCGCTGGCCAAGTTCTACTCCGTAGCGCCCGCCGACGTCGTGGTGCTGCACGACGAACTCGACATCGAGTTCGGCCGCATCCGGCTGAAGTTCGGCGGCGGGGTGGCCGGCCACAACGGACTGCGGTCCGTGGCAGCTGCACTGGGCACCAAGGACTTTCAGCGGGTACGAATCGGCGTCGGACGTCCACCCGGTCGCAAGGATCCGGCGTCGTTCGTGCTGGAGAACTTCAGCGCCGCAGAGCGGCCCGAGGTGCCGGTTCTGTGCGAACAGGCCGCGGACGCCACCGAACTACTGATCTCCGAAGGCCTCGAGCCGGCCCAGAACACCGTCCACGCCTGGGCCTGACGGCTCATTCCTAACGCCCGCGGATCCCGCTGTCGACGACCTTGACCTGCTTGTGTGGGAATCGGCGTTCTGCGTGCTCCTTCGCCGCTGAATTCGGCAGCACGTAGAGCGTCTCCTTCTTGTCCTGCAGGGGTTTGAGGACGAGATCCATGAAGCCCTTGCGGTTTTCCAGATACGGTTCGATGACATCCTCGCCCGCCGGGCATACCGCGAGGCAATAGGCGGCCTTGTAATTCGCCTTGAAGGACAGGCTCTGCCACATCGACGCGTTTTCCGAATCGCTTACCCGAGAACGAAAGTCGGCGGCGTCCTCGCTGTCGGCGATGGTCTGGGCCCAGTCGGTGAATCCACCCATGAACTCGCGGTAGTTGTGCACCGAGCAGGCGACGAAGTCGAACTCGCCGTCCTTCTTGATCGCGCCGACGGGACAGGCGGCCACGCAGAGCTTGCATTCCAGGCACGGCGAGTAGTCCAGCGGCTCACCGTATTCACTGATCGCCGTGTCGACCAACAAGGTGGCCAGCAGGATGAAATTGCCGAACCTGGGGTGAATCACGTTGCGATGGATGCCCATCACACCGAGACCGGCTGCCACGGCTACCGGCTTGTGGGCGACCACCCAGATGCGGCCGGGAAAGTTGTCCATTTCCATCGGAAACGTCGCCGACGGGTTGAGCGCGCGGTGGCCGGCGTCCTGCAACGCGCGACTGATCCGGTGGGCAGCCTCGTTGATGATCTCGCCGCTGCGGTGGAACTCCTGGTTGGCGACGCTTCGCGCAGGCGAGCGGACATTGTCGCGGTTCATCTTCACGACCAGCGAGATGAAGCTTCTGGTGCCGGGCAGGGCGGCATCGACATGCTCGCGTTCGGAAGCGAGATCGGGATTGTCGACACTTGCGAATGCGACGTCGTCGGCACCCGCGTCCAGGCACACCTGGCGCAACCAGTCCGCATCGACGACGACCGGCTTGTCAGGCTTCTCGCCATTGCGCGACAGCACCTTGCGCACCGTCGGGTGGTCGGCGATACGAGGCGGAAGCTTGTCCATCGTCATGCTGAGTATAGTACACAATACTCAGCATGCGCACGACCTCGCGCCCCTACCCGAACAAAGCCGTAAAGGTTGCTGTGACGGGTGTAAAGAAAGCGTCTGGAGAGGGGTTGTGGCCGGTCGCGGCGGGTACACCGGAACCATGCACGACACGCATAACAACTCACCGCTGCGCCGGGGATTGATGCGGGTGCTCAACGGCGCGCATCCATGGGGGTCGATCGACGTCCTGCCGGACCGTTTCGGAATCACCCGGTATCGCCTGGTGGTGTTCCCACCGGGAATCAGTGAGCCCGAGCGGCGTCGAGTCCGAATGGCGCGAGGATGGGTGCTCTGGGCGGCGCTGGTGTGGGTGGTCTGCGAGGTTTGGCTGACGCAGGTGACCGGGCCGTTGACGGCCTTCGCCGTCTCCACGGCCGCATTCGCAGGCGTGGGCCTGACCGCGACGGCTTTCGCGGGCGCGCAGCGCATGCAGGTCAGGACCATGGCCGTCACCGTGAGCGTGGGCGACTACGCTCCAGCGGTCGCGGCGATGCGCGACAAGCTGGAGGCATTGGCGCTGACGTTGATCGAGGCCGATGAACGGCTCGCGCGCGGTCAGATCTCTGCCGCCGACCATGAGCTGACGTGGTGGCACGTCTACAACGAGATCGGCACGCGAACGGCGGCCTAGTCCTTGGGGCGTCGCGCCGTCAGTCGTTGTACCTGGCCGTAGGAGTCGATCGGACTGTGTAGCGCCAGCCCACCGTCGGCAAACACGGTCTGCCCTGTGACCCAGGACATTTCGAGTACTGCGATGATCGCCTCCGCGATGTCGTCGGCTTCGCCGAGACGACCGAGCGCGGTGCGTTCCGTAAGCCCTTCGACCCATCCCGGCAGTTGCTCGGGTTTGGCGAGCATCGGCGTGCGGGTGACGCCGGGCCCGACGGCGTTGACCCTGATGCCGTGCACACCCCATTCGGTCGCCGCGACGCGCACCAGCATGTCGATGCCCGCCTTCGACACGCAGTAGGCGCCCATGTCACGGTCGGCGAGAGTCCCGCTGATGCTGGACACCGCGACGATCGACCCGCCCGAACCGGCGTCGACCATCGCCCGCGCTGCGGCACGCAACGTGAGCCACGTGCCCGTCAGGTTGGTGTCGATGACCCGCTGCCAGTCTGCCGGCGTCTGTTGCAGTAGCAGCCCCGACGCCCCGATTCCAGCGCACGCGACGAGCCGGTCGGGTAATCCGTGGTCGATGACGGTCTGGTCGATGGCCGCCTGGACCGAGTCGGGATCGCTGATGTCGCAATCGATGTCACCGTCCTTGATGTCCCATACGACTACGTTCCGACCGGCCGCGCGGAGTCTGTCGACCACCGCGCTGCCGATGCCGGACCCGCCGCCGGTGACGATGGCGGTCATACCGGCGCGCCGATGAGTTCGACGCGGACACCGTCCGGCGCGGTGATCACGGCCATGGCCACCTTCTTTCCGCCTGGCGCGGGCATCTCGATCCGACGTACGCCCTCGTCGAAGCCGAGGCCGGCGAGCGATGCAAGGGTGGCGTCGACGTCGCGTTGCACTGACAGCAGGAAGAAGCCGAACGCGGGCCGGCTGGGAGGCGCAGGTTCCGCTGCGGCGCCCTCGAACATCACCAGCTCCACGGTGCCGGAGTCAGGTGTGTCCGGGTCACCCAGGAAGATCGACCGCAGCTGGTCGGTGGTCGCTTCGAACAGGGTCGGCCAGTCACCGGTGAAGGTGTAATCGAACAACTCGGTGAAACCCAGGCCGTCGCGCCAGAACCGCATCGAGACCTCGACGTCAGAGGTGACTATCGCCGTGTGGTGGACTGCAGTCACGCGGTGACTTCCTTCCGATCGCTCGGAGTTGCCAACTGCTCGAACTCGTCCAGTTCTACTCGCTCGAGCATCTCGGCGAACGCGGTTCCGCTGTAAGGGAACTGGGTGACAACCTTCCCGTTCGGGTGGCGGTAGTAGTTGTTGCAGTTGGCGAGCCAGACGGTGCCCTCCATCGCGCGCTGGATGTCAGCGTTGTATGCGTCGTGGATTTCGCGCCTGACATCGACGGCCACAACCCCCGCGTCGGACATTCGATCAAGGACGCGACGAACGAACTCGGCCTGGGCTTCCAGGATGTAGATGATCGACGTGACGCCGTTGGTGTTCGGGCCGTAGAGCGTGAACAGGTTCGGGTAGCCGGGAACCACGGTGCCCAGATACGCCTCCGCCCCATCTCTCCAGTCGTCGCGCAGTCGGCGCCCACCCATCCCGTACACGTCGAGGCTGCGCAGGTAGTCGGCGGCGTGAAAGCCGGTGCCGTAGATGACCGTGTCGACTTCGTGTTCGACGCCGTCGGCGGTGCACAGTCCGTGTTCGGTGAACTCCACAATCGGCGAGGTCTCGAGCGTGACGTTAGGCCGCGCGAACGTCGGGAACCAGGCGCGCGACTGCAGAGGCCGTTTGCAACCGACCGGGTATGACGGCGTCAGCTTGGCGCGCAGACCGGGATCGGCCACCTTGCGATGCAGATACTCGCGGGCCATGTCCGTCAGGCCTTTGGTCATTTCCGAGTCTGCGCCGAAGTTCGCGGCCTCGTATGCCTGGAATGCCGCGTCGCGTACCTTGAGCGCCTCGGCGGGATCGCGTTCGAAGAGGTCCTGCTGTTCGGGGGTGAATGGTTCGTCATAGCGCGGGCTCACCCAGATCGGGGTGCGCTGGAAAACCGTCAGGTGCGCAGCCTCTGCCGCAATCTCGGGTACGTACTGGATGGCGCTGGCGCCGGTCCCGATCGACGCGACACGTTCACCCGCAGTCGACTTCGAGTGGTCCCAGTTCGACGAGTGAAACGTGCGACCCCGGAACCGATCGGAGCCGGGAATCTCCGGGACGTTGGGGACGTCGAGCATCCCAACGGCCGTGACGACAGCGTCGAACTCCCGCGACGCGCCGTCGGCCGTCTCGACGATCCACCGATGCGCGTCGTCGCGCCACCGCAGTTCGGTGATCCGGGTGTCCGCCGACAAAGTGGTTCTCGAGCCCATACTCGACGGCCACCTTCTCCAGATACGCCAGGATCTCGGGCTGGTTGGCGAATGTCTTGCTCCACCGCGGGTTCAGTGCAAAAGAAAACGAGTAGAAGTGCGACGGCACATCGCAGGCGGCACCGGGAAAGGTGTTATTGCGCCAGGTACCGCCGAAGCCGTCGCCGCGGTCGAAGATCGTGAAATCGTAACCGGCGGCCGCGAGTTGGATCCCCGTCGCGATGCCACCGGGACCGGCGCCCACGATCGCAACCGTCACAGGAACGAGTTCTCCGCAGACAAACCCCGCTCCGGGAATGCCCCGAGGGCGAAGGTCTCGGCGTTGCCCAGCCCGACTCCTCCTCCGACTGGATCCTCCACGCGGACAAGCAGGTCCCTCAGCTGATGCAATTCGCGGGCATTCTCCGGCTTGTCGGCGTCGGTCACATGGTTGCCTTCCACCTTGAGATCGCCGACCCACTGGCCATAGACCCAGTCGTTCCAGCCGTAGTATCCGGCCGTACCCAGATGAAAGCCTGTCGGCCCGGCCGCGGTGATCGTCAGTGGTCGCTTAGTCCCGTCGGTGTCGATCAGGGTGACCGTCCCGTGCGTGAAGCGGCGGTTGTCGTCCTGGAAGTGCATATCCTGCTCGACCGCGGCGAAGCGATGGGCGGTCCCGTCGGCATTCTGTTGCTCTGCCTGACAGCGGATCTCGAGGTACCCGTCGCCTCGCTCCTCCTGGTACATGACGAACAACGCATACCTCGACCCGTCGGGGCGGGTCATCGTCATCGGCAACCAGGTCATGAACATCTGCTTGATCTTGCGGCCGCCGCGCGGCAGTCCGGGTATCGGCTTACCGACACCGGGGCGCAGGCCCCACGAATGATCCCTGATCGAGATCCACTTGTCGGCTTCGATTTCGGTGCGGCGGCCCTCGACATCCACCCAGCCCGATGCCACACCGATCTGGTGGTACCGGAGCACATTGTGGGCGACGCGGTAGCCGTCGGGACTGCGGTCGGGCCACGGGTCCTCCAACGCCGCGTCAAAGTCGCCACGCAGTTCGACATCGAACGCAATCGGGGCGTGCTCGGTTGCCGCCAGGCTCACCTGGATCGCCCGCAACGGTTCGACGACGCGATAGCGAATCGGCCCCACATGGGTACCCGCCGAGTCCGATGACAGCCGCCGACCGGCCCGTACCGTCCATTGCTCCGTGCCGCGGCAGACACCGGCAGCTCCATCGAAAACACCTCGGTTGGTGTACTTCCCGATGCCGAGCACCACCTGCAGCGAGTTGTCACGCGCGTGGGCGATCGTCCAGATCTTCTCTGTCCACGACGGATCCGACTGCGCCACCGTTGCGAACGTGTCGACGATCTGATGGGTCAGGAGTTCATCCTCAGGCACCAACGCGCCGTAGTTTGTTGACAGCAAGGCGATTATCTCTCTGCATCGGGTGAGGGCGGTGCCCCATAGAAGGTCGTCATGTCGGCGCCACGGTCGTATTCGCGCATCCACGTGTCCGCCCAGTCAGGCAACGGCTGGTCGGCCGGATCATGGTACGGCGTCTGCGACAACGTAAGCCGCCACACCATCTTGACCAATTGAACGGTCGGCACCGATTGAAAGATGCTCGGTGGACCACTACCACGTCGACGCCGGCCCCCCGGCATGCGGTATTTGAACTCCCGAGTCATCAGCCCGCTCGACATCAGCTCGCAAGCGGACGCGCCGCGGTCTTCGAAGGGAATGACCCTGTCGAAGGTCTCAGCGACGGTCTGCGCCAGCGCACCCACGTGACGAGACGTGGCGCCGAAGTGCTTGACGCGGTACCACGGGTTGGGATTGATGTGCCTGCACAGAAGCAGTCCCGAACTCGATGCTCGATCTCCTCGACGAAGTGCCACATCATCAGCGATGCCACACGTCGGTCCCCGCCGCCGAAGAGTGAATCGCGGTTATCAAGAATGACTTTGAACAGCGGCGTGAACGTCGCTTCGAGGTTGGCGATGTACGCCGCATGGAACTCGATCGACTCTTCGTCGATCAGCTTGTCGTAGGCCGCGCAGGCATCCTCGTAACACTTTTCGAGCTCCGGGTAGCGCTGGACAAGAGCGATCATGTGCTTGCGATGCGCGCGCGTGCTGCGCCTCCTGCCGCAGAAACGCTCGGCTCGGGCGGGTCTTCGTTCAACTTGTCCTGCGCCTTGCGCACCGCGCTGACGATGTAGCGCTCGAACGGCACCGCGATGAACGTGAAGGCGTTGCAGAACAGCCCGAAGTCAGGGTTGGCGGGCTGCCACTTGAACGGCACCGTCGCGTCGAACTCCCACGGGATCTTGCGGACCACAAGATCCGTCATCGGTCGCCACCTCTCCGTCGAGGGTCTTAACATTGGTACGCGGTGGTGTCTCACGGACGCCCAACTCGGTTCTAGCGATAGTGTGACATTTGACCCCATATATGTAAAGGTTGAAGAGTGCCACAAAAGCGCACCACCGACGTCGAACAATCGACGCGACGCCGGATACTCGCAGCGACATTCGTTGTGCTCTCCCGCGACGGACGCCGGAAGCTGCAGCTGTCGGACGTCGCAGCGCAGGCGGGGGTTTCCCGGCCGACTTTGTACCGATACTTCGGCTCGAAGGACGGGCTACTCGAGGCCTTCGGCCTGTACGAGCAGGACAACTTCGATTCGGGAATCGCTTCGGCGATGGCGGGGCTCAGTGGGCCCGAGCGACTGGATGCGGCACTGCGTTTCATCGTGGAGTTCCAGAGCACCTACTCGCTGGGCTCGTTGGCCGAGATCGAGCCGGAACACGTACTGCACCAGATGAAACGGGTTCTCCCAATCATGCATGAGCGCATCGCTCGTATCATCCCCGGTGACGAAAGCGATATCGCCGCCGCAGCCGTCGTTCGTATCGCCGTGTGCCACTACATGATCGCCAGTGGAAGCCCGAGCCAGTTCCTGGCTGAACTGCGCCATGCAGCGGGCCTCGCCCCCTCCCGGCGGCGCCTGCATCGCGCCGCGGCCGGCTAACCGTCCAGCCAGTCGAAGATCTTGGCCGCGATCAGTTCCGGCTTCTCCAGATGCAGGAAATGCCCAGTGCCCTCAATGATTTCGACCGATGAACCCGCCGCAGGCAGGTGTTCAGAAACGTCATCGAGTAACTCAGCGCCGATCGCCCCGTCGTCGGCGCCGTGCAGGTACAGCGTCGGCACCGGTGGCGGCTGCATGGTTGCGGCGCCCTCGGCCTCGGCCGACGCGTCGGCGAAGGCCGGGTTGAAGTTCGCGCGGTACGGGCTGATGATGTCGGCGACGTTGTCGGCGGACACGTGTCGTCGCAGTTCAGCCACGTCTTCGCGGGGGTCGTAACCGGGCGACCAATCCGCCCACAACGACTCCCAGAACCCCGGTTCGAGCAGTCCGACTTCGGCCAGACCGACCTGCTGAATGAACCAGACATAGAAGGACCGCTTCAGCTGCCGATAGCGAAACATGCCGGCTCCCAGCGCGACGACCGGGGGAACCGCAAGGGCGACGAAGCGGTGAAACGCCGTCGGATCGAACGCCACCGCACCGTAACCGGCATTGGCTCCCCAGTCGTGGCCGATGAGCACCGCGCGTTCGTCGGCCTCATATTCGCGGGCGACGTCGAGCACTGCGCGGACGTACGTCCCTGCGCTGACGGGTTTCGACGCAGGCGCGTCGTACCCGGGAAGCCACGGCGTCACCACCCGAAATCCCCGCCCCGCGAGATCAGGGCCGAGGTGCCGCCAGGTGTACGGGGTGTCGGGGAAGCCGTGCACGAGGACCGCGAGCGGGAGCGCGGAGTCCGCGATGTCACCGAAGGTGAGCGGAGAGGGCGACGTCATCTCGCCAGCGTATTACATCTGACCTCTTAAACGTAAAGCTCTATCGCTTTACATACAACGCGCCGTATGTAAATCTATCCGCATGGCAGGCATCGCGCTCACTCAACGCGACCTGGCCGCCACTCGTAAGGCACTTCAGGCGTGGTTCGAGCACAGGTTCACCGGCGAGGCTGGGGTGTCGGAACTGCGGGCGGCGAACAAGGCGGCGGGATGGTCGAGTGAGAGTTTGATCTTCACCGCAGAGGTCGGCGGGGACGCGAAGGAGTACGTGATCCGGATTCCGCCTGCGGGTGGCGGCATCTTCCCGCACTACGACCTCGGTACGCAGACCCTGACCCAGGAGCTGTTACACGAGCACGGCATCCCCACCCCGTCGCCCATTCTCTACGAACCCGACCGCGAGTGGATCGGCTCGAAGTTTCTTGTGATGCCACGGATCGTCGGCCACACGCCGTCGGACACCTCGTATGCGACCAGGGGCTGGCTGCACGACGCGGGTCGCGTGGTGCAACGCCGCGTGCACGACTCGTTCCTGGAGACCCTCGCCCGGCTCCACCAGGTGCCCGTCGGTGAGGCGTCGTGGCTCGAACGGCCCGCGGGCGTCGGGGTCCTCGCCGAGCTGAAGTGGTGGCGGGAGTACGCGAAATGGGGCACCGACAACAAGATCCCCGACATCATGACGACGGCCTTCGGCTGGCTGTCCCGTCGCATGCCCGAGGAGACAGGCGAGCTGAGCGTCTGCTGGAACGACGCGCGCTTGTCCAACGCGATCTTCGACGACGCGGGCCAGATCGTCGGTGCGCTGGATTGGGAACAGGCCTGCCTGTGTCCTGCGGAGACCGACTTCGCGTGGTGGCTCGCCACGCGCAGGCAGACGCTGGAGGTCAACGGCCTTGACCTCGACCCGGAGTTGGCGGGCTTCGACAGCCGCGAACAGGTCATCCGCCGCTACGAGGAGATGATCGGCCGACCGCTCGTCGACCTGCACTGGTTCGAGGTGTTCGCGATGGTGCGGATGGCCTGCTGCATCCTTCGCACCCAGGAACTGCTCCGCAGCATCGGGCAGGGCGACCACTTCCTCACGCGGGCACCGATACTGCCGGCGTGGACCGTCGCCGACATTCAGGCCTGACCCCTGAGGCGGGCCCCACTACCCGCCAGCGCGCGCGTCTGTTGCCGACACGCCGCGTATTTCCCGGAGGTTGCGCACGCTCGCGGGGCTATGGCCTTGCGTGAGCGTGCGCAGAATGCTGCCGCTAGACGGTGTGTTGACGTGCAGACACGCACGCTCGCGGGGCGTCGGTACTAGGTGACCAGCGAGACGGAGTTCGCGCGGCGCAGCTTGCCCGACGGCGTCTTGGGAATGGTGCCGGGGCCGAGCACCACGACGTTGCGTGGCCGCACGTCGACCTCTGCGACCACTTCGTGGGCCACCTGACGCTCGATGCGATGCACCTCGTCGGGGTCCTGGTGGGCGTTGGACTCGACGGCGACGGCAAAGGTCTCCCGCGAGTGCCCGGCGTCCAGCCGCACCGCGACCGCACAGCCCGGGCGCACGCCTTCGACGCGACCAGCGGCCCGCTCGATATCGGTCGGATAGATGTTGCGGCCCGCCATGATGATGACGTCCTTGACGCGACCGCAGACCACGACATGGCCCTCGTCGGTCAGGTATCCGAGGTCGCCGGTGTCATACCAGCCGTGCTCGTCCTGGGCCGGGATGAAGCCGCCCATCGTGATGTAGCCGGGTGTCAGCGGTTCGCCACGCAGCTCGATGATGCCCACACCGCGAGCGGGCATCACATTGCCCTGGTCGTCGATGATGCGGGCCTCCAGACCCTCCAGCAGCGGACCGAGTGTGGCCAGCCTGCGGGTGTTGCCCTTCGTCGAGGGCACCGCCCGGCGCAGCGCGGCCATCAGGTCGGCGTCAACCTCGTCGACGACCAGGCCCGCGTTGCACTCGGAGAACGACACCGCCAACGTGGTCTCGGCCATGCCGTAGGCGGGCAGAATCGCCGAGTTCCGCAGGCCGAACGGCTTGCCCGCGTCCAGCAGGTCCTCCACGTCGGCGGGTTCGACGGGCTCGGCACCCGACAGCGCGAACCGCAGGGTCGACAGGTCGAACTCGCCGGGCTTGGCCTGCCGGCGCAGCCGCTTGGCCAGCAGCGCGTAGGCGAAGTTCGGCGCCGCCGTCATGGTGCCCTTGTACTTGTCGATCAGCTTGGCCCACAGCAGCGTGTCCCGCAGGAAGTCCATCGGCGTGACCTTGACCAGCTCGGCGCCGAAGTACATCGGGATGGTGAGGAAGCCGACCATGCCCATGTCGTGGAAGCACGGCAGCCAGCTGACCATGACGTCCTTGTCGATGTCGTACTCGGCGCCGACGAACATCGCCTCGGCGTTGGAGTAGATGTTGCGGTGCGTGATCTGCACGGCCTTGGGCGAGCCCGTCGAGCCCGACGTGAGCTGCATGAGCGCCAGGTCGTCCTCGTCAACCTCGACCGGGTCGATCGGCTCCGCCGCCAGCAGTTCGGGGACGGTCAGTACCTTGATGCCCTGCTCCTCGAGCACGGGGACCGCGACCATGAAGGGCTCCGACACGATGACGGCCTTGGCCTCGATCATGTGGACCACGTTCATGGTGTCCTCGGCCCAGACCATCAGGTCGGTCCGCGGAGTGGGCTGGTGCAGCATCGTCAGGCTGGCGCCCCGCATCCAGAGGCCCTGAGCCGTCGGGGCGATCTCGACCGGGAAGCCGGCCAACACGCCGACCGCGTCGCCGAGACCGATGCCTGCACCGGCAAGACCGCCCGCGATGCGGCGTGCTCGCTCGTGCACCTCACCCCAGGTGTGACGGACGGGTTCGTGCGGTTCACCGGTGACCATGCCCGTGCTTACGGTGCGGGCATTGCGGTACATCTTCTCCGTGAATCTGCTCACGACGGCCTCCTCGGGTCACCCGCAAATGCCTCGGTGTCATGCTCCGCCAGGTAGATAGCGCTTTCACGTAGGCGCGCATACAAATGGAGCGCAGTTATGTCTCGAATTGGTGATGCGAAAATGCGGCGCGACCGCCCGCCGTTGTGGCCGGCGGGAGTAGTCGTCGCGTCCATTGCTTGACCGCTAAGTTTCACCGTGGATCATCTTAAGCAACTCTTAAGTAACCGCCAAACTCCGGCCCCAAATGTGGCGGAATTGAGGCCTGTGTCACACCTACGTCGTGGGAGCGGGGACCACCCGCGCACCGTGCACCGGTCCACTGGCCACCCGCACCGTCCGGCAGACGCCCGCCCCGGCCAGTTCGGCGCCGACGTCGACGGCTGAGGACACCGACGCGCACAGGAACGCACACGTCGGGCCGGAGCCGGACACGATCCCGGCCATCGCGCCGGCTTCCGTGCCCGCCCGCAGCGTGCGGCGCAGTCCCGGATCCAGGCTCAGCGCTGCCGGCTGCAGGTCATTGCCGAGGAGCGGCGCTAGCGTGGCGGCGTCGCCGGAGGCCAGTGCGGCCAGCACGGGTTCGGGGTCCTCCAGCCGTGGCGGCACGCCGCCGTCGGAGCCCTTCGACTCGCGCAGCCGATCGATCTCGGCGAATACAGCCGGCGTGGACAGGCCGCCCTCGGCGAACGCCAGCACCCAGTGAAAGGTGTTCCGGGCCAGCACGGTAGCCAACTCCTCCCCACGCCCGGTGCCCAGCGCTGTGCCGCCGTGCAGGGCGAACGGGACGTCGCTGCCGAGCTGTGCGGCCAGCGTGTGCAGGTCTCGTCGTGGCACACCCAGCTCCCACAACGAATTGATTGCTACCAACACCGCAGCGGCGTCGGCGCTGCCGCCTGCCATTCCCCCGGCGACGGGTATCGACTTCTCGATGGTGATCGCGACGTCGGGTGCCCGGCCGACGTGCTCGGCCATCAGCTCGGCGGCCCGCCACGCCAGGTTGCGCTCGTCGGTGGGCAGCGACTCCATGCCCTCCCCCGACATTTCCAGGGTCAGCACGTCGGCGTCGCGGACGGTGATCTCGTCGAGCAGTGACACCGCGTGGAAAACGGTCGTCAGCTCGTGGTAGCCGTCGTCGCGCCGATCCCCGACAGCCAAATACAAGTTGACTTTGCCCGGCACCCGCACCGTGATCGACCCGGTGGGAACCCAGTCGGAGGCGGTGCTGCCATTGGACACGGCACGACACTAGCGCCGCGACGGGCGACAAGTAGTCAAGTGGTGAGAAAGCCCGACACCACCCGCGACCTAGTCTAGAACCGTGCTTCCGGTCGGCGCTGACTTCGAGGGTCACATCGTCGACGCGTTCCTCGGACGGGGCGGCTATGCCACCGTGTACCGAGCGCACCGCGCCGCCGACCCGAATCATGCTGTGGCACTGAAGGTTCTCGATGAACACCACCGCCACGAGGATCAAACCGCTCGGCTTCGAAGGGAATTCGAATTCGCGCATCAGCTACATCACCCGCACATCGTGACCGTCCACGAGCACGGCACCGGCTGGCTCACCATGGAGTTGGTCGAAGGTGGGATGTCGACTGCGTTGCCGAGCAAGGCGCATCGACTGACCGCGCTGGCGCAGATCGCCGACGCGCTGGACTACACGCATCGGTGCGGAATCGTCCACTGCGATGTCAAACCGTCGAATATCCTTGTGTCGCTGGACTTTTCCCGCGCCGTACTCATCGACTTCGGTGTCGCGTACGCGGTTGCAGAGACCGTCGGGTGGCACGCGAAACACATCGAGGCTTCGCTGCCCTACGCGGCGCCGGAACTGCTGCGTGGCAGGCCGCCGTCGGCTCTCACCGATCAGTATGCGCTGGCGTGCACGGCTGTCGAGTTGCTGCTCGGTACGCCGCCATACTCAGCCGAAACCTGGATGGGACTGGTTGACGCTCATCTCAACCGGCCCGTGCCGAGCTTTTCGCGCAAGATCGCCTGGGTGCCACGCCTCTTTGACTCGGTGATGAGCAGGGCCTTGGCGAAGATCCCGGAGCGCCGATATGACTCCTGCTCGGAGTTCGTCACGCAGCTCACCCGCGCGCTGGGCGGGTAGGGGGTAGGAACTAGGGCGTCGTCTCGACCGGCTCGATGACCCGTTTGGTCTGCGGGTCCCACACGCCCGAACGCTCCAACAGCCGGACGAAGTCGGCGATGTTGAGCGTCTCGCCCCGTCGCGACGGGTCGATGCTGGCGGCCAGCAGCCGCCGTGCCGACTCGTTGCCACTGCCCGCCCATTCGGCGAACGCATTGCGAGAAGTCTTGCGGCGCTGGGCGAAAGCGATATCGATGAGGTTGAACACTTGCTGACGGAACCCGGTGTCAGTGGGCCACGGAGTGGTGTCGTACCTGTCGATGCGGACCAGTCCGGAGTACACCCGCGGGATGGGCCAGAACACCGTCGGCGACACCATGCCGTGGCGCCGCACCTTGCCGAAGAACCTGACCTTCGCGCTCGGCACGCCGTAGTCCTTACCGCCGGGCTCGGCGGCGAGACGCTCGGCGACTTCGGCCTGGACCATCACCATGACGGTGCGAATGGAAGGGAAGTCGGCAAGCAGGTGGATCAGTGCGGGAACCGCCACGTTGTACGGCAGGTTGGCGACCATCGCGGTCGGCTCTTCCGGCAGGTCTCCCGGCTGAAGTTCGAGAACGTCGCGGTTCAGCACACTGAGCCGGTTGATCTCACTGTGCGAGTGCTCGGCGACGGTGTGCGGCAGCTGCCTTGCCAGCACCGAGTCGATCTCCACGGCGGTCACCCGCGCGCCGCGATCGAGCAGCGCCAGCGTCAGCGACCCAAGCCCAGGTCCGACCTCGAGAACGTGGTCCTGGCGGTTGATTCCGGATGCCGAAACCACACGGCGCACGGTATTTGCGTCGTGAACAAAGTTCTGGCCGAACGATTTACGGGGTCGAAAGTCGAGCTCTTTGGCGAGATGCCGAATTTCGGTCCGACCTAGCAGTCGAATTGTCACGATGACCCCAATCTCCCGCTGCACACGGGCCACGCACCCCAACCTTGACGGGCCCGAGTGACGTCAGCAATCGCGATCTGCTCTTCACGTGTTGCCAAATCGGCCCTCACAGCATACCTCAGGCCGCCGTTCCGCTCCCAGGTATTTTGATCAAATTGCACGCCACCGTAGAAACCGTTGCCGGTATTGATTGCCCAGTTGCCACCCGCCTCACAACCGGCGAGCGCATCCCAGGTGCCACCGTTGCTAACAGGGGGCACTTCCGTACCAGGCTTGGTGCCTACCCGAAGGACCCCGGGAGTCGCCGGGGTGATGATGACATTGGCTACTGGCAGTCTTCCAGTTTCGACCCCGTTGACCTTGGCGATGGCAAATGTTACGTCCTGAACGCCTGGCGCTCCGGGGTTGTCCACGACCGTACGGCTCATGTTCATCGTCGGGTCTTCGACACGCTGATTGGCCGGCGGCAGCGGGACCCGCTGGGTGACCTTCTCGATGCGGACGCGATCGACCTGGATCTGCATTCCCTCGATAACCGGAGAGGTGGCCGCGGGCACCACTGTGTCTCCCTGCGCCAGCGGAGCGCCTGCGGCGGCCAGCAGGTCGCCGACGCTCGGTGCGGCCAGGTGCACGGTTCTGACGGCGCCACCGTCGTTGATCTGCACGTTCTTCGCGCTGACGACGGGCAGCGACATGCCGCCGAGGGGCACGCGGCTGCCGCGTGATGCCGCCGCGGGTGCCTTGTCGGTCATCGAAAGCTGGGAAAGGGCGTCGTCGACCGTCGAAGCCGTCGTCCACACCTCCCGGCTGTCCTGGCCGTCGAGGGAGATCTGCAGCGGCCGGCTGCGCCGCAACACGATGTCGTCGGACTGGTGCACCGGCTGATCGGCGGCCGGGTAGAGATCGTCGCGGTCGCCGACGTCGTAGCCGTTCTCCGTTACGACGTCGATGACCCGCGACTTCATCGTGGCCACCGTCATGTCGGTGCCGTCGACGGTGAGCGTGACGGTCTTGTGGGCTGCGACGGCGATGCCGCCAGCGAACGTCAACGCCAGCAACATCGCAAACACGAGCGCCTGCAGGTAGGGCGACCGCGATTCGTGGAGCTTGTTCAATGCATTCAAAGTGTGGCTATCCCGACTCGGACCCCGGCTACTTAAGTGGCCCCCGCGCTTGATCACAAGACGGTAACGAATTGGCCTAGCAACGGCAACTCTGCTCGTGGCGCCTCGTGTTCACGGCGGGTTCATCGGCAGGCCGTACACCCGCCGCGCCGTCGCCGAGGTTTCCCGGGCCAGGTCATCGGCGGGCCGGTCGACCACCTCGGCCAGCGCCCGCACAGTGTAGGGCAGGCAGTACGGCTCGTTCGGCGCGCCGCGGTACGGATGCGGCGTGAGGAACGGGGCGTCGGTCTCCACCAGCAGCTGGCCCGCGGGAATGAGCGTGGCCGCCTCACGGAGCGCACGGGCGTTGCGGAAGCTGACGGTGCCCGACAGGCTCAGCACCCAGCCGGCGTCGACGCACGTGCGCGCCATCTGCGCGTCCGAGGAGAAGCAGTGGAAGATCACCGTTGGCGGCGCCCCCTCGGCGCGCAGCACGTCAAGCACGTCGGCGTCAGCGTCGCGGTTGTGGATCATCAGCGGCTTACCGGTCCGCTTGGCCAGGTCGATATGCCAGGCGAAAGCCTCGCGCTGCTCGCTCGGTGCGGCGCACCCGTCGAGCCTGCCGGGCCAGTAGTTGTCCATGCCGGTTTCGCCGATCGCCACCACGCGGGGATGGTCCGCCAGCCGCTCGATGACGGTCTTGGCTTCGTCGGTGAGCGCGTTGGCCCGGGTCGGGTGCAGTGCGACGGCCGCGTACACGCGCGGGTCCCAGTCGGCCGCCTCGGTGACCCAGCGCGCCGAGTCCAGGTCGTCGGCGATGGTGACGACGGCCTGCACGCCGACGGCCGCGGCGCGGTCCACGATCGCGCGCACATCGTCGGCGTCCTGCGCGCCGCACGCATCGAGGTGGGTGTGCGCGTCGATGAGGGGAGTCAGCGGCTCAGGGGGCGGCGGCGCCGCACGGGTACTGCTCACGGGGACACCATAAGGTGAGGTGGAAATGAGCGAGCCGTACTACATAACTACAGCGATCGCGTATCCCAACGGCGATCCGCACATCGGCCATGCCTACGAATACATCGCCACCGACGCGATCGCACGGTTCAAGCGGCTGGACGGGTTCGACGTGCGCTTCCTGACCGGAACCGACGTGCACGGCCAGAAGATGGCAGAAACCGCCGCCGCCGAGGGCATTCCGACCGCGGAACTGGCGCACAGGAACTCGGACGTGTTCCAGCGGCTGCAGGAGAAGCTCAACATCTCCTTCGACCGCTTCATCCGGACTTCTGATGCCGACCACTACGAGGCCTCCAAGGAGATCTGGCGCCGGATGAACGATTCCGGCGACATCTATCTGGACTCGTACAAGGGTTGGTACTCGATTCGCGACGAGCGGTTCTTCACCGAGGCGGAGACGCAGGTCAACGCCGACGGCGTGCGAGTGGCGACGGAGACCGGTGCGCCGGTGACGTGGACCGAGGAGCAGACCTACTTCTTCCGGCTGTCGGCCTACGCCGACAAACTGCTGGCCCACTACGAGGCCGATCCAGAGTTCATCGGGCCCGACGTCCGCCGCAACGAGGTGGTCAGCTTCGTCTCCGGCGGGCTGCGCGACCTGTCGATCTCGCGGACGACGTTCGACTGGGGTGTGCCGGTCCCCGAGCACCCCGATCACGTGATGTACGTGTGGGTCGACGCGCTGACCAACTACCTGACCGGTGTCGGCTTTCCCGATACCGAATCCGCCCCCTTCCGCCGGTACTGGCCCGCCGATCTGCACATGATCGGCAAGGACATCATCCGGTTCCACACCGTCTACTGGCCGGCGTTTTTGATGTCCGCCGGAATCGAGTTGCCGCGCAGGGTCTTTGCCCACGGATTCGTCCTCAACCGCGGTCAGAAGATGAGCAAGTCCGTCGGCAATGTCGTCGACCCGGTGAATCTCGTCGACACGTTCGGCGTGGACCCGGTGCGCTACTTCTTCCTGCGGGAGGTGCCGTTCGGACAGGACGGCAGCTACAGCGAGGACGCGATCATCACCCGCATCAACGCCGACCTCGCCAACGAATTGGGCAACCTGGCCCAACGGTCGCTGTCGATGGTGGCGAAGAACCTCGACGGAATCGTCCCGGAACCGGGGGAATTCAGCGACGACGACAGCGCCATGCTGGCACGCGCAGGCGACGAGCTGCTCTCGACCGTGCGGGCCCAGTTCGACGTACCCGCCATGCACCTTGCGCTGGAGACCATCTGGCTGATGCTCGGCGAAGCCAACCGGTACTTCTCGGCGCAGGAGCCGTGGGTGCTGCGCAAGTCGGAAGCCGAGGCCGACCAGGAGCGGTTCCGCACGGTGCTCTACACGACGCTCGAGGTGGTGCGCGTCGCGGCACTGCTGTCGCAGCCGGTGATGCCCGAGTCATCGGCCAAGCTGCTGGACCTGCTCGGTCAGCCAGACGACCAGCGGACCTTCGCCGCAGTCGGCTCCCGCCTGGCGCCGGGTACCGCACTGCCCGCACCGGTCGGCGTGTTCCCGCGCTATCAGGTGGAGTGACGCGCGTCACGTCTTGTCACGTCTCGCGGCTCGGCGGTGTCTTGAGGGCATCACCGAGAGAACAGGAGACACCATGACCGAGAAGCGCACACACGTTGTCGTGATCGGCGGCGGATACGCAGGAACACTGGCCGCCAACCATCTTCGGTTGCGCGCCGACGTCGACATCACGTTGGTGAACCCGCGGCCGAAGTTCGTCGAGCGGATCCGTTTGCATCAGCTCGTGGCTGGCACCGCCGACCCGACAGCCGATTACGGCACGCTGCTCGGCGAGGGCGTCCAGCTGATCGTCGACAGCGTCACCCGGATCGACACCGAAACGCTCAGACTGCAGTTCGCGTCGGGCCGCCTCCCGTTGGACTACGACTACGTCATCTACGCGGTCGGCAGCACCGGGGCGGCACCCGCGTCGGTTCCCGGTGCGGCCGAATATTCCTATCCCATAGCGGAATTCGAGCTGGCCGAGCGGCTGCGTGACGCCCTCGATGAGCTGCACCCCGACGCGCCTGTGACCGTCGTCGGCGCAGGCCTGACTGGCATCGAGACGGCCTCCGAACTGGCCGAGCAGGGCCGTAAAGTCACACTGGTGTGCGGCGGTCAACTTGCCCCATCGCTGTCAGAGGCCGGCCGTCGGTCGACCGCCAAGTGGCTGGCCAAGCACCGGGTCGCGGTGCTCGAGGACGACGTCGTTGCGGAGGTCCGCCAGGATGCGGTGGTCTTCGCCGACGGCGCCGTGCGGCCAAGCGCGCTCACCATCTGGACCGCGGGCTTCGGCGTGCCGGAACTGGCCGCCAAGAGCGGGCTGCGCACCGACGCGGTTGGTCGGCTGCTCACCGATGAGACGTTGACCAGCGTCGACGATTCACGGATCGTGGCCGCGGGCGACTGCGCCGCACCGTCGGGCCAGCCGCTGCGGATGAGCTGCCAAGCGGCAGCACCGCTGGCTACACAGGCCGCCGACACTGTGCTGAGCCGCATCGCGGGCACCGAGCCGGGCGTCATCGAGCCGGCGTTTGTGGCGCAGTGCGTGAGCCTCGGCCGGCACGCCGCCACTCTGCAGTTCACCCACAAGGACGACACACCGGCCAGCTTCTTCGTCGGCGGCCGACTCGCCGCCTCCGTGAAGGAGGCGATCTGCAAGGGCACGATGTGGGGCCTACGCCGCGAGGCAACCAAGCCCGGCTCGGCGTTCTACTTCAAGGGCGCCGCGCGTCTCGAGCAGCCCGCCGCCGTAGCGACAGTGGTCACGAACCAGTGACCACCCACGAGCATGCCGAGCGGTTCACCCATCTGCGGCCGCTGCTGTTCACGATCGTCTACGAAATCCTCGGCTCGGCAACCGAATCCGACGACGTGCTGCAGGACAGCTATCTGCGCTGGGCCGAGGTCGACCTCGCGACGGTGCGGGACACCAAGGCGTATCTGGCACAGCTGGTGACCCGTCAAGCGCTCAATGCGATGCGGGCAAACGCTCGGCGTCGCGAGGACTACATCGGTCCGTGGCTGCCCGAACCATTACTGCTCGACGAGCGCGACGCCTCCTCCGACGTCGTGCTCGCCGAGTCGGTTTCGATGGCCATGCTGGTGCTTCTCGAGACGCTCACCCCCGACGAGCGGGCGGTGTTCGTCCTGCGCGAGGTCTTCGGCTTCGACTACGACGAGATCGCGGGCGCGGTCGGAAAGTCCGTTGCGAACGTGCGTCAGGTGGCACACCGCGCACGCGAGCACGTGCACGCGCGACGCAAGCGATTTGAACCCGCCGACTCCGCGATGTCGGCTGAGTTGACCGACCAGTTCATGACAGCCGCGTCGACGGGTGACGTGGACGGCCTCATGGCGCTGCTGGCGCCCGACGCCACATGGACGGCCGACAGCGGCGGCAAGGCGACGGCCGCCCGCAGGCCAGTGGTCGGTGCGCGGAAGGTTGCGGCCATCCTCGCCGCGCTCTTCCGCGTGGCGGCAGAACGCATGCCCGATGTGCGGTTCGAGACAGCGGTCTACAACAGCTCACCGGCGATGGTCGTGTACAACGGCGACGCCCTGGAGGGCGTCTTCCTCATCGAGATCATCGACGGCAAGATCACCCATTTCTACGCGATGCGCAACCCGGACAAGTTGTTGGGGATCGCGATCCCAAGAGAGATCACCCGCACCGTCTGAGAAGCTGGGTCGATGCGAATCGATCGGCTCGGCGACCTGGCCAGCGCCCCCGCGGTGCTGCGGGCGCTCGCCGACGCCGCGTCGCGGCACCAGCTTGCGCCGCCCGCCGCGCTGATCGGCGAATGGTTCGGCTCCGGGGCCGTCATCGCGCCGTCGTTGGAAGCTTCCGCGGTGGCTGTCCACGAGGCGTTCGACGTGTCCCCCGCGGCCGCGGATTCCGATGCGGTCGGGGGCGGGTGGTTCGGCTACCTGTCCTATCCCGATGGCAGCGCCGACGGACGCGCGGCGCGCATTCCCGAAGCGGCAGGCGGCTGGACTGACTGCGTGCTACGCCAGGACGGCGACGGGCAGTGGTGGTACGAAAGCCTCTCGGGTGCATCGCTTGCACCGTGGGTCGCCGACGCGTTGCGAAACCCGATGTCGCCGAAGAGCTTCGACATCACATGGGGTGATGCCGACCGTGACGCTCACCGCCATGGCGTGCTCGAGTGTCTGGAAGCGATCGCGGCGGGCGAGATCTACCAGGCGTGTGTCTGCACGCAGTTCGACGGCAGGCTCGAGGGAGCGCCGGTCGACTTCTTCGTCGACGCCGTGGAACGCACGTCGCCCGCACGAGCGGCGTACCTTGCCGGTGCCTGGGGTGCGGTCGCTTCGTTCTCGCCGGAGTTGTTCCTGCGGCGCGCGGGTGAGGCCGTGACGTCCAGCCCGATCAAGGGCACGCTCCCGTGGACGGCGGACCCTGCGGCGCTGCGGGCATCGGTCAAGGACGTCGCCGAGAACATCATGATCGTCGACCTGGTTCGCAACGACCTCAGCCGTGTCGCGCTCACCGGCAGCGTGACCGTGCCGGAGCTTCTCGTGGTGCGTCCCGCTCCCGGTGTGTGGCATTTGGTGTCGACGGTGTCCGCGCGGGTGCCGCTCGACGTGCCGATGGCCGCCCTGATGGAAGCCGCCTTCCCTCCCGCGTCCGTCACCGGAACGCCCAAGTCGCGCGCCAGACAGCTGTTGTCGGGGTGGGAATCGAATCGTCGCGGCGTGTACTGCGGCACAGTCGGTTTGGCGTCACCGGTCGCGGGCTGTGAGCTGAACGTGGCGATTCGAACAGTGGAGTTCGGGGCCGACGGATCGGCGGTGCTGGGTGTCGGCGGAGGCATCACCGCGGATTCCGATCCCGACCGCGAATGGGACGAGTGCCTGGACAAGGCCGCGCCCATCATCGGTGCTAGGCGTATCGCCGACAGCGCTCGATCAGGATCTCGGCCAGCCGTGTCGGCTCGCTGACCATCAGGTTGTGGCAGGTGTCGATCGGAATGAGGGTCTGCACGCCACCCAGTGCGGCGATCGAATTGCGCTGCGATTTGATCGGCAGCGCGCGATCGCGCAGTGTCATGATCCAGGTGCGTGGCACATCATCGGGCATCCCGTCGCGATTGACCGTTTCCACGGCAACGGCCGGACCCTCTGCATAGAAGTGCTGCGAGTTGAACTTGCGCTGCGCGCGGGTCATTCCATTGCAGAATGCAAACGCGGCCAATGACTTTGGCAGTGTTCCCTCGTTCGCATTCGCTACGATCCGACGTACGTACCACCCCACCGGCCCTGGCAGAGTGTCGACGACGGCCGTCCCCTGAGGTGGAACGAAGGCCGCGGCCAGGATCATCTCCCGTACTCGCGACGATCCGAGTTTTCTCACCACGCCCGGAACGGTGAGTCCCGCCATCGAATGGCCGACGATGACCAGATCGTCGGCGCCAGCCGCATCGATGTCGGATACCAACGAGTCCACCCATTGGCCGATGGTGGCCGTTCGGAGATCGCCCGGCTTGCCGCGCCGCCCCGGCAGATCTAGCGCAAGAACGGCGAGTTCCGGTGCCTGCCGGTGGATTTCGTCGACAGTGGGGTCCCAGCAGTCGCCGGCATGTTGACCGCCGTGCACGAGAACCAACGCGGGCAATGCCATGGCGCCTCCGTGTCAGTCGCGCGAACGCAGGACCGCATCGTAAAGCTCACGGCGCGACGGTGCGCCGGGATTCGCGGCGACGACCTGCGCGCAGGCGTCCTTCACCCGCGCGCCGTCTGCGACGAGCGCGCTCACCTCGGCCACCAACGTCTCGAGGTCGGCCCGCGGCTCGGCTCCGGCCAGTACGACGGTGATCTCGCCGAGCACGCCGTCGGCCGCCCACGCCGCGAGCTCGGCCAGGGTGCCGCGAACGATCTCCTCGTGCGTCTTGGTCAGCTCGCGGCACACCACCGCACGGCGCTCCGCGCCCAGCGCCTCGACGGCATCCTGCAGGCAGGCCGCCAGCCGCCGTGGCGACTCGAAGAACACGGCGGTGCGCTGCTCGGCGGCCAGGCCGGATAGCCATGTCTTGCGGGCCGAGCCCTTGCGCGGCGGGAAGCCCTCGAAGCAGAACCGGTCCGACGGCAGCCCTGACACGGCCAGCGCCGTCGTCACCGCCGATGGGCCGGGCAGGCAGCTGACGGGCAGCCCGGCGTCCACGCAGGCGACCACGAGCCGGTAGCCGGGGTCGTTGATCACCGGCATGCCCGCGTCGCTGACAACCAGCACCGTCGCGCCGCTCCTGATGTCGTCGACCAGCCCCGGAACCCGCGTCGCCTCGTTCTGGTCGAACAGGCTCACCACCCTGCCCGCGATCCGCACCTCGAGCGCCTGCGCCAGCGTCCGGACCCGCCGGGTGTCCTCCGCCGCAACCACATCGGCGCTGCCCAGGGCGGTGATCAACCGGGCAGAGGCGTCGGCGGGCAACCCCAGAGGTGTCGCCGCCAGCAACAATCGACCGGGGCTCTCCGGAGGGCAGGAGCGAAGCGACCCGGGATTCGACACAGTGGACAGCCTACGATCGCTAGCGTGACCGACACCGCCACCGAAACGCCGTCGGCCGCGCGCTCGGTCCCGGTCATCAGCCCGGCGCCGCTGATGCCCGTCGCCGATTTCGGGCCCGTCGACAAGCTAGAGGGCTGGACGATGACCGCGGTCGTCACGGCTCTGGCGGCAATCACGCGCTTCCTCGACCTCGGCTCGCCGACCGACGCGGGCACCCCGATCTTCGACGAGAAGCACTACGCACCGCAGGCCTGGCAGATGCTGTTCAACCACGGCGTCGAGGACAATCCCGGCTACGGGCTGGTGGTGCACCCGCCGGTCGGCAAGCAACTGATCGCGATCGGCGAGGCGATCTTCGGCTACAACGGGCTGGGCTGGCGGTTCACCGGCGCCGTGCTGGGCGTCATCATGGTCGCGCTGGTTGCGCGCACCGTCCGGCGCATGACCCGCTCGACGATGGTCGGCGCGATCGCCGGGCTTCTGCTGATCGCCGACGGCGTCAGCTTCGTCGCGTCTCGCACCGCCCTGCTCGACGGCTTCCTGGCGTTCTTCGTGGTGGCGGCGTTCGGCGCGTTGATCGTCGACCGCGACCAGGTGCGGGAGCGGATGCACGTCGCGCTGCTCGAGGGCCGCATCAGCGAAACCCCGTGGGGCCCACGGCTCGGCGTGCGATGGTGGCGCTTCGGTGCGGGCGTGCTACTCGGATTGGCCTGCGCCACAAAGTGGTCCGGGCTGTACTTCGTGGTGTTCTACGTGGCGATGACACTGGCGTTCGACATCACTGCCCGCAGGCAGTACCGGGTGCCGCGGCCGTGGGTCGGCGCGTTGCGACGCGACCTTGGCCCGGCCGTCTACGCGATGGTCCTGATTCCGTTCGGCGTCTACATGGCGTCGTATGCGCCGTGGTTCGCCTCGGAGACCGGCGTCAACCGCCACGAGGTCGGCCAGTCGATCGGCCCGGGCGGTTTCCTGCCCGACGCGATCCGGTCGCTGTGGCACTACACGTACGGGGCATACCGGTTTCACGCCGGATTGACCAACGCCGACGGCAATCATCACCCGTGGGAGTCCAAGCCGTGGACGTGGCCGATGTCGTTGCGCCCGGTGCTCTATGCGATCGACCAGGAGAACGTCCCCGGCTGTGGCACGCAGTCGTGCGTCAAGGCCGTGATGCTGGTCGGCACCCCGGCGATGTGGTTCATCGCGGTGCCCGTGCTCGGTTGGGCGTTGTGGCGGGCCTTCGTCAAGAAGGACTGGCGGTACAGCGCCGTCCTGGTCGGCTATGGCGCGGGATTCCTGCCGTGGTTCGCCGACATCGACCGGCAGATGTACTTCTTCTACGCGGCCACCATGGCGCCGTTCCTCGTGATGGCGATCGCGATGATCCTCGGCGACATATTGAATGCGCCAAATCAGAATCCAGAGCGACGAACGCTCGGGCTGATCGCCGTCAGTTGCTATATGGCGCTGGTGATCACGAACTTCGCGTGGATGTATCCGATCCTCACCGGCATACCGATCTCGCAGTCGACGTGGAATCTGGAGATCTGGCTGCCCAGCTGGAGGTAGCCGTTTGCGCCCTAGCGTCCAAATTGCAATCAGGGTTGTAACGGCCATTCCACAGCCCTGTGAGCAATCTCGCTGCTAGGCCGTCAACTTGTCGTGCCCTCTGGTCAGCATCACCGTATGGCCCACGTATTCATCGGTAGCGAAGCAATAGCGAGCGGCGCGCTGACCCGCGGTCAACTGCGCTGGAACTACCGCGCAATGTTTCCTGACGTCTACGTCGCCAAGTCGGCGACTCCGCAACTCGCCGACCACGTCGTCGGTGCGTGGCTCTGGTCTCAACGCAGAGGGGTGATCGCCGGCGTCGCGGCGGCCATGATCCACGGGGCGAACCGGTTCGACGAGGCCGCGAAGGTCGAGTTGATATGGCGTTGCGCTCGCCCACCCCGAGGCATCATCGTTCGAAATGAGCGAATCCGATCCGACGAGATCGTCGACATCGACGGCATTCCTGTCACGACGCCCGAACGCACCGCACTAGACCTCGCGCGGTACTTGCCGCGCGACGCGGCCGTGAGTCACCTCGACGCGCTTGCGAACGTGGCCGGCATCAGCACTCCCGACGTGCTGCCATTGGTCGATCGATATCCCGGCGCACGTGGACTGAGGCAGGCATACGTCGCGCTCAGCTTGATGGATGGCGGGTCGTCGTCCGCTTGGCAGAGCCAACTTCGTCTGGCGCTCGTCGACTGCGGATTGCCGGCACCAAAGACCCACATCAGAGTTACCGATGGAATCGCCACAGCCTTCGTCGATATGGGGTACGAAAAACCGATGGTCGGCGTCGTTTGCGGTGGCCGGCCGCCGGAACTTCTCGAGCGGATGGGCTGGAGCATCGTCCACGCACCGGGCACACATCGCCCGCGGTTCACCGTCCTCCAGGTACGAACCGAGATAAGGCGGCGCGGCTACCTACCGTCGACATTGCACAGTGGGCCGTGAGACTACAGCGGGTCGCGGGCGGCGGGGCAGGACATGCAGCGGGGGCCGCCGCGGCCGGTGCCAAGCTCCCACGCTGCGATGGGGAGCACCTCGATGCCCGAATCCCGCAGCCGCGCATTGGTTTCCACGTTCCGCTCGTAAGCGACGACGACGCCGGGCTCCAGCGCCAGCGTATTGTTGCCGTCGTCCCACTGCTCACGTTCGGCGGTGACGGGGTCAAGGCCCGTCGCGATCACCCGCAGCTTCTCGATCCCCATCGCCTTCGCGGCCGCCTCGAGGAAGGGTAAGGCGTCGTCGATCGTCACGCCACCGTCGCCGTTGCGGTGGATGGTGAACGCCGACAACGAGTCGACGATGTTCGGGTACATGACGACGGCATCGGTGTCGACCATCGTGCACACGGTGTCGAGGTGCATCTGCGCGCGCTCTTGGGCGATCGGCACCGCCAGCACCGTGTGCGCAAGGTCGTCGTCGAACAGGCTGCGGGCCAGCGCCTCCGCTCCTGCGGGCGTCGTGCGCTCCCCTACGCCGACGGCCACCACGCCGGGCGCCAACAGCAACACGTCGCCGCCTTCGACCGGGGCGGATCGCGATTCGTAGGCCCGCCGGACACCGAGAAACCGCGGATGGTGGGCATAGATCAGGTCGGTCAGCGAGGTCTCGCGGATCCGGGCAGGCAGCGCCAGTGACGTGATCGCCACCCGCGGGCCGATCCAGAACGATGAGTCGCGGGTGAACAGCAGGTTGGGCAGCGGATCGATGACGAAGTCGCCGCCGTGGTGCATGCGACGGACCAATGACATGTCACCGCCGGCGATCGGCAGCTCGGTGAACGTCATGCCCGCCATCAGCACATGCGCCAGATCCGCGGGTTCCAGTGTCCGCATGTACGACGAAAGCTCCTGCGCCAGCGGCATTCCTAGCCGTCGCGAATCCACCGCCGCCGAGATACCGTGCATGCGCGCCGCACCGCTGGACAGCGCCTCGGTCAACAGATCCGACAGCAGCAGCACTTCGACCCCGCGCGACCGCAACAGGTCGGCGAACGCGTCGTGTTCCTCCTGCGCCTTCGCCACCCAGGGCAACCCGTCGAACAACAACGCGTCGTTGTTACGGGGTGTCAGGCGCTGCAGCTCGGCGCCCGGGCGATGCAGAATGACGACGCGCAACGGCCCGACCTCGGAGTTCACCCCCAGCGTGGTCGTGGACACACCTAGCACCGTAGCGCTTTTCGTCACCTCAACTTAAGTTGAGGTGTATGGATGTTCACGAGCTGACTCCTGGCGAAATGGCCGATCGCAGCGGCGTGGCCATATCGGCACTGCACTTCTACGAGCGCGAGGGCCTGATCGCCAGCCGTCGCACCTCGGGCAACCAACGCCGGTACGCCCGCGAAACACTGAGGCGGGTGGCCTTCATCCGAATGTCGCAGCGCCTCGGCATTCCGCTATCGCGGATCAGGGATGCGCTGGCGACACTGCCCTCAGACCGGGTGCCGACAAGGAAGGACTGGGCGCGACTCTCCGCGGGCTGGCGCCAGGACCTCGACGACCGCATCCTGCACATGGAACGGCTGCGTGACAACCTCACCGGCTGTATCGGCTGCGGCTGCCTGAGCCTCAAAACCTGTGCGCTCTCCAACCCCGGCGACGTCCTCGCCCAGCAGGGCCCCGGCGCGGTGCGGTTGTAAGGATTCGAACGCCTGTGCGATAAACTCGCCATCATGGAGGTGGCTCTTCAAAGCTCTCTCTTCGACCCCGCCGAACGGCAGCACCTCGGCAGCGGCGCGTGGGTCGAGGTGCGGTCGGGCTGGCTGTCGGATGCGGATTCGCTCTTCGACGAGTTGATGGGGGTCATTCCGTGGCGCGCCGAGCGCAGGCAGATGTATGACCGCGTGCTGGACGTACCGCGACTCGTCAGCTTCCACAACCTGGTCGACGAGCCGGTGCCGCACACGAGGCTCAAGCAGATGCGCAGGCGGCTGAACGACACCTACGGCGGCGAGCTCGGCGAGCCCTTCACGACCGCGGGCCTTTGTCTCTACCGCAACGGCGACGACAGCGTCGCCTGGCACGGCGATACCATCGGTAGAAGCAGCACCGAGGACACCATGGTGGCAATCGTATGCCTTGGCGCCACAAGGGTTTTCGCGCTGCGCCCTCGCGGTGGCGGTAAGTCGCTGCGGCTACAGCACCACCACGGCGATCTGTTGGTCATGGGCGGCTCGTGTCAGCGCACATGGGAACACTGCATTCCCAAGACGGTGAAGCCAGTCGGTCCACGGATCAGCATCCAGTTCCGGCCGCACGACGTGCGGTGAGGCTCAGGCCTTGACGGCGGACACACCCGCGGTGAGCAGCTCGCCGGCGCGGTTGGTGTCGATGGGGGCGACGGGCTTGTCGGGAACAACGAGCGGGTTGGCGGTGACGATGACGACGAACGTACCGAACTTGGCGACGTAGTTGTACAGCTCACCGGTGCGGGTCTTTCCGTCCACCGTCGTCTGGACCATGCGGTGCGCACCCTGCGTGTGAACGCCGTCGATCTTGGGCGCATCGACGACCTCGACCAGCCCTTGCATCGCGGGACCGCTGTAGCCGACCTTCTCGCAGTTCGGTGCGGGCTCGTTGATCGGCACTTCCTCCGACGTCTCCACCGCGATCACGATGAACCGATTGCCGTCGCCCTCGGCGGTGATCGCCGACATGTTGCCCTTCACACCGTTGGGCAGGACCTGTTGGTTGGCGAACTGCGCGCAATCGGCCGGGTCGAATTTGATTCCCTCAGGCAGCTTTTGGGGTTGGAGAAGTCGGGGGTCGATTCCGGCCGGGGCGATATCGGTGACCTTGAATGGCGGAGGGAAGTTCGACCGGAGGTTCTTGATGTTCGCGATGTCGGCATGCGACACGTCTGGCTCGGCCGATTCAGCGGAGCTGCATGCGGCAAGCGCGCCGGCGCACGCGATCACGAGCAGGGCCTTCGGGTTGAACATCGCCGCCAATGTACCCGGGGACACGGCGTCAGCCGCGTAACGCCGACACCGTTTTCACCAATAATTCAGCGGCGAATTCTTGGCCGAGTGGAGGATTCGGCGATCCGGGATCGGTGACGACTGTGACGAATACCAGGTAGTCGCCGAGATAGGCGCTGAATGTGCTGGCCGTGGACGACGTCTCGGTGCCACCCTCGACGACGGTCTTCGCGGCGGTGGCCATGCCGACGGTGGTCGCCGCGTCAATAGGCGGGGCGTCGACCAGGTTGACGGTGCCGGACGTGTTTCCGGACACCACCGTCCACTGCCCGCACTCGGCAAGGACCGCGGGATCGAAATGAACCGGCGCCGCCGGCGATCCGGTGACGACGACGTGGACGATGCCGCCCCGGCCCGATCCCGACCATCCGCGCGTCGTTGCGTCATCACCGGTCGGTCCTGCGAGCACTCCGCACGCCGGGGGTTCGGTGACCCAGCCGGGACCGAAGCCCCAGAACGTGACCGGCGAGGCGGGACCGGTGACGGCGGCCACCTCGTATCCGGGCGGCAATGCACTGCGCGATCGGGTGATGTTGGCCGGATTCACCGTGGCCGCTGGGCTGGTGGGCTCGGTCGTCGACGCCTCGCGCGACGTGCCGGGATGGTTGCACGCCGTCACGGCGCACAACGCCACCAGCACGTATTTGAACCCGAACCGGCGCACGCCCGTTATTACCACAGAGATTGCTTACAGATTGCTGGCAACACTTTGGGTGTCTCGAACGATAAACCAATGGGTCGGGCCGATCAAAAAGTACGGAGACTTGTCATGCGAGCAGCATGGGCTATGACAGGGGGGATCGTGGCGGCGGGCTTGGTGCTCGCGCCGGGAGGTATGGCAACGGCGCAACCCGTTGCATCGGGTAACGCCTACGCGACGATCGGGCAGCTGGAGGCTGCCGGATACGACGTCAACATCGACCGCGTCGGCAGCGCTCCCATTGACCAGTGCACCGTCACAAGCGTTCGAAATCCGCAGGACATCACCCGGACCATCCGGGTAAACAACGGTAGAGGCAAGGACGGCAAGAGCAGAGACGAGTTCGTCACCGTCGTGGTGCGCCGGACGATCTCCGTCACACTCAACTGCGACGTCTGAGCGGTGCAACGCTTCTGGGCGCTAGGCGGCTGCTGCTGGCTCTTTGCTCGACTCGGTGTCGGGCTGCCCGGTCAGCTTGTTGATGATTTTCTTCAACGGCCCATCGCCGTTGGGGCGAAGTCCCGTCGGCGGCTTCGGCGGATCGAACTTGAGCGACTCGCGCAGCTTCGGGAACAGATCAGGCTTCGGGAACAGATCAGGCTTCGTGACGCCACGAAGCGTGCCTACTGACGGCACGTTTCCCTGCGCGTCCGGATTGCTACCCAGTACTGCCAGATTTGAATGACTGTGGATCTTCTCAGTCCCACTCGGCCCGCTCGGCTGGGGCTGCAAGGGCGTCTGGGGCTTCTCAGAAGTAAGCGTGAGCTCAGGCGCCGGCGACCCGTCGCCCGCAGCATTCAGTGTCATAGTCTGGTTCGGATTTGGAGGCAGCGCTGGGCCACCCACACCGTAGGGACCCGCAGGCTCAGTTCCGAGCGCCCGCCCGACCCCAGCTTCCTCGAGGCCGTCGTCGATCCCCACCGGAATGGACTTCGCGAGGTTCACCGCCAACGTGATCGGATCCTTTTCGGGCAGCAGCTGGAAGGGCACGCTCTGGCCCGGGCCGGCTTCGCGGTAGTACCCCGCCTCGATCAGCACCTTGAGCGGCGCGTTGGCGACCAACAATATCGGCTTGGGGACGCCTGCCTGCTCCAATGGCATGAGCAGCGGTAGAACGTCGGACGTAAGCAGGTAGTAGTCAGTGTCGCCGGTCGTGCCCTGATAGACGGCGTCGTTGAGCGACTGGCTCGGAACATTTCCGTGCAGCTCGGCGTAGGCGGCTAGCGAGTTCGCCCAGGCCAAGATGTTCCACGGTACCGCCGGGGCGTCACCGCCGAGCAGGTCGTACTGGGCCGCAACGTCGACGGTCGGGTAGACGTTGGTCCCGGTCTGCCCTGAAGTACACGGGTCCGCGGTCGGGCAGCTGTTCTCTGTAGGCCCGTAGAACGTGATTCCGATGATCGGGATGGTCGATCCCTCGAAGCCGCGCCCCAGGATGCCGCCGTTGGGACGCATCGGGTTCGAGATCAGGTAGAACTGGGTGCCATTCAATGCAGGGTCAGGTGTTGGATCGTTGATCAACTGGTTCTTGACCAACGAGGCGACGACAGCGCTCTGCGAGTAGCCGAAGACGACGTATGGAGGCTCCCCTGAGGGGCTCGGCAAGGGATCGCCCGTTGAACTGTAAGCGGGGTTGGTACCGCACGTGACACCATGCGACCCGAGGCAGCTGCCAAGGTTGGAGACCCCCTGCCCGACCGAGGAATCGAACGTCGTGGAGCCAGACACTGGGAAGAACTCGGCGGGATAAGTCACGGCATAAACGTTGTAGTTCGGCGAGGTGGGGGTTGGGTTGTTTCCACCCGGATCGATGTAGTTGTTGACCGCGTAGCCCAAATACGGGTTGACGTATGCCGGATCGTCATTAGTGCCCAAAGAGTGCCCTGTCCCACCCAGGACCAGCACCGTCGCCGCCAGTAGCTGAACGGCGCTCGTGATCGTCACCGACACCACCAGCGCAGGCACGGAGATCAGCGCCACCAAAATGACAACCAGCGAACGCGCAACTGCCTTCATATCCGGACCTTCCCCTCGCCACACCGCGCTATCACGCCGCTGACCCCGAGCGACGGTGCCGCAGGGCCGCCGTGGCCATCAACTCGCAGCACACGTGCATCTTGCACCACGGACGGCGAAAATGACAGCGGAACGGCTCAGCGTTTTCCAGCCGGACGGAATCGCTTTCTCCGGCTGCAAACGGGCGGCCAGGTCACCCAGCAGGGCAAACCGACACCGGTGTCAATTCAGAGCACGTCATCCGTGACCGTTCTTCGCACCGAATATCCTGCTTGCGGGCGTTGCCCACCGTAGGCTCATGGCGCAGATTTCAACTCAAACGGGAGACTCAATGAGAAAAGTGAGGGCCGGCGGTGTCGCGATGATGGCCGTCGTACTCGGCCTCGCCCTGGCGGGATGTGGATCCAATGACAAGAAGACCGAGGCGACGAGCTCGAAGGCATCCAGCAGTTCGTCGTCGGCCGCACCATCGTCGGCGGAGGCCAAGCCCAACTTAACGATTCCGGACTACATCAAGCAGCAGGGAATCACCGAATTGGCGGTGAAGCGCGGCGATCCGGGGTCACCCGAGATCAATCTCCCGTTCCCTCCCGGCTGGGAGGACATGGGCCCTGAAACTCCCGCATGGGCGTGGGAGGGAATGAAGTTCACCGGCGACCCGGCGATGGCCGCCAGTCCGCCCACGATCCTTGCACTTCTCTCGAAGCTGACCGGCAATGTCGATCCGGCGAAGATCCTCGAGTTCGCGCCGGGTGAGATGAAAAACCTGCCCGGGTATGAGGGCGACGGGACTGGTTCTGCCAGCACGCTCGGCGGATTCGATGCCTGGCAGATCGGCGGCTCCTACATGAAGGGCGGCGTCAAGCACGCCGTTGCACAGAAGACGGTGACGATCCCCGCCGCCGATGGCCTGTTCGTCCTGCAGCTCAACGCCGACGGCACCGAGGATCAGATGGGTGTCCTGATGGACGCCACCGGCGTGATCGACGAGCAGACCACGATCACCCCGGCACCGTGACGGCAGCACAGCCCGTCGCTCCTAACGAACTGCCACCGCCTCTGCGCGGTATGACCATCGAGGAGCGGGGTCGCGACGTCAGCGCGGCCCAAGCCGAAGCCGAGGCCGAAACCTCGACGGTGAAGAAGTATTTGAAGACCATGAGCCCTCGGTATGTGTTGTCGATGGCGGACGGCTACCCGGTGCTGTGGCTCCTCTTCTGGCCTGTGCGCGCCCACCAGAAGAAGAACCACCCCGAGGAGTACGCCGCGAACCGGGCCAAGTACAAGAGGAAGAAGTAGCGGCTCGGTGGGACTCTTCGCACGCTCGTCCGCCGCACGGGTGACCGTCGCACCGGCCGCTGTCCGACCACGTCGACAAGTGAACGCGACTGTCGAGACAGACAAGCCGATCGACAAGGTCAGATCGGCTTGTCTGGAATGGGGTTACGACAACTTCTACCGTTACCACTGGGCGGGCCGGGCCGACTCCGCGGCCGCCGCAGCCAATGACACGTTGTGGACGGCGGGCCAGGTCGGCACCAACTACGGCGGTGACCGCGACACCGACGACTGGGTGTGCGTGACCCGCGTCGACGTACCCATCGCCACAGGCGAATTCACCGACACCACATCGAGTTTCACTGTGCCGTCGTGGGCTCCGGCGTCGTCACCCGAGGTCGCGCGGTGGGCATGCCGGCTCGTCGTCGACCGCGACGGTAGAGACGTCGACGCGCGCGGCGAGTTCCAGGTCGTGATCGGAACCGCCGATGTCGAGGCGATCGAGGAACCGATGGAGCGCTACATGGGCAACGGCGAAACAACGATCGACATCGTGATGCCATCACCCGTGTGGCGGGCAGGGGAACCCATCACCGGATACCTCGTGTGTCGCCCGCAGCAGGACCTGCCGAACGCAGACATCGCCGTCTACTGGCAGCGCCACCGCGAGCACCACCCGTTGGAGCGCTACCCCGCCCAGAGCGGCGCACTCGATGGGCCGCCCCTGCACCTCGGCAAGAAGATCCCGATGCAGGGCGGAGCCGAGTTCGGACTGCCGTTCACCTTGCCGCTGCCCGCCGATGCCGCGCCGACCGCGACGGCGGTGCACTCGTCGGTGTCGTGGTCCATCGGCGCGCGTATCTTCTACGCCGGCTTCACAAGTCACCAGGTCGAGCGGGTGCGTCGTCCGATCATCGTCGTCAACGCCGCGTAGTCAGGCCCGCGACACCGCCGAGGCGTCGGCCACCTGATCTGCGGTCGGCCGCACTCCGGTATAGCGCTCGAACTGCTCGGCGGCCTGCAGCGCGATGACTTCACCGCCGGTGATGACCTTCACCCCCGCCGCGCGCGCAGCGGTGATCAACGGGGTTTCCGACGGCAGCGCGACCACGTCGAAAACGGTGTCCGCGTTGGTGATCGTCGCCTCGTCGAACGGGCTCAGGTTCTCCTCCGGTCCGCCGGCCATCCCGACCGGCGTCACATTGACGATGACGTCCGCGGTCCGCGAACCGACTTCGGGGGCATAGTCGTAGCCGAGCTGCTGCGCCAGCGTCCCCCCGGCATCGGCGTTGCGCGCGATTACGATGCCGTGGTGAAAGCCGTTGTCCCGGAAGGCCGCACCGACAGCACTGGCCATTCCCCCGCTGCCGTGAATCAGCACTGACTGCGCCCCGTCAAGACCATGTTCCGCGATGAGCCGCTGCACGGCGATGTAGTCGGTGTTGGAGGCCGTGAGGTGTCCGTCGTCGTTGACGATCGTGTTGACGGCCTTGATGGCCCGGGCAGACGGCTCGACCTTGTCAACCAGTGGGATGACGTCCTGCTTGAAAGGCATCGAAACCGAGCACCCACGAATGCCGAGCGCCCGCACCCCGCCGATCGCGGCGACGATGTCGGTGGTGGTGAACGCCTTGTAGATGAAGTCCAACCCCAGCAGGTCGTAGAGATAGTTGTGGAACCTGGTGCCGATGTTGCTCGGCCGCGCGGCCAGCGAGATGCACAGCCGGGTGTCCTTGCTCAGTGGCGGGCGCATCAGCCGACTGCGCTTATGACTTGTCTTGCGACACCGTGGATTTCGCGGTACAGCTCCCGGGATATAGGCAGATCACGCAGTGCGGGCACATCGATGACCGTCGTCACCACGCCGAGATCCTCTCTGCGCCAATTCGCGCCGAACCTGTCGAGTATCTTGCGCATCGCGACGTTGTCGGAGAGCACGCGCGCCGAGAACCGACGAATGCCGTCTCCACGCGCCGCGACGGACAGAGCGGCCATCAGAAATGAACCCACGCCGCGCCCCTGGTAGTCGTCGCCGACGATGAAGGCCACCTCCGCGAGTGTCGGGTCGGTTTCGTCGCGGACGAATCTGGCGTCGGCCACCACCGGCCCGGCCTCTCCGTCTGTCATCACCCACACGAAGTGATCCTTGTAGTCGACCTCGAACAGGTAGGTCATCAACGACTTGCTCGTGTGGGTCGTCTGGAATCTGCGGTACAGCGTCTCTTCGGAGAACTCGACCGAACTGTGTGTGGTGCGCTCGCTGTCGCCAGGCAGTACCGGGCGCAAGTAGAGCTCGGAGCCGTCGCGCATCGTCACCGCAATCGGCGTGATGAACGCGGCCAGTCGCTGGCGCGCCGTCCGCACCAGCTTGTCCATCACGCCGGGCACGTCGAGCATGGTGGCAAAGGCGCCATGACCGCCCTTCCAGCCTGTCACCGGTTCGATCGCGACGGCGGTCGCGGTTCGCGGTGCGTCCCGAAGCAGCGCGATCTCGCCGAGAATCTGCGGCGGCGACGAGAACTCCAGCACGGTGGGCACTCCGTCGCTTCCGGTGTGCGTGACCTCCGTGCGCCCAGACCCGATCAACAGGAACGATTCCGCCCGCTCGCCTTGGCGCATCAAGACCCGGCCCGTCGCCGCGTTCAGCGGGTGCAGTAGAGCCGCCAGCGGCACCAGATCATCCGGACGGCAGCCATTGAAAAGCTCCAGGGCAGCGAGTTCGTCGGCGCTGACGGCCGTCAGTCCGGCCACGTCACGAGGCTACGGGGTGCCCGTCGCAAGGAGCAAGGAGTCCGGTTCCTACGTCACCTGTCGGGCGCGGAGATCTCTGTGGCCTCCGATCGTCCGCGCAGCACCTCGCTGCCCCTGGAAACCCAATGCATTCGTTCGGCCGCATCGGCCCGCTCGATGGCGGCCGAGGAGGACAGGATCCGCCGGTCCGACGTCTTCGCGAGATCGGCGAGCCGGGCAGCCTCGTTGACGGCGTCGCCAATCACCGTGTACTCGTAGCGATTCTCGGCGCCGATGTTGCCCGCGAAGACCGAACCAGCCGACACACCGATACCGAAGTCGACGAGCGGTAGCGCACGCAACTGCTCGCCCAGTGCACGCGCCGTCGCCAACGCCGCCGAGGCGGCTCCGCTGCTGTGCAGCGGTGCCCCGAAGACCGCGAGCGCTGCGTCGCCCTGGAACTTGTTGATCAGCCCGTCCCGCTCGTCGACGGCGTTCACGACGATCCGGAAGAAGTCGTTGAGCACCTCCGCGACCTGTTCCGGCGGATGATTCGCGGCCAAGTCCGTCGAACCCGTCAGGTCGATGAACAGGATCGCCGCCTCCTGGACGTCTCCCGACATCGATGCGCCCTCCTCGATGGCGCGCCGGGCGACGTTGGTGCCGACGTGACGGCCGAACAGGTCGCGTACCCGTTCGCGCTCGGCCAGTCCGGACACCATCCGATTGAATCCGCTTTGGAGTCTGCCGATTTCGGACTTCTCGAAGACGTCTACCGAAGTGTCGAAGTCTCCCTGCTCGACCTCGGCCATGGCGTCGACGACTTCCCCGATCGGATCCGATATCGACCTCGACGTCAGGATCATCGTCGGCAGCCCGAGAAGCACTGCGGCAAGAGCCACTACGAGTACCGCGAGCTCGACCGAAGTCGTCTTCGGGATGAGCCAGCCGTTCGACTTGACGACGACCAGCGCAACGATGACCAGGCAGGGAAGTGCGCTGCACAGCAGCCACAGCAGGATCAGCCGTGCGAACACCCCTGGTGCGGCAACGAGGCGCTCAGAAGCGTGGGTGGCAGCGGCGAGAATCGGACGAATGATGTTCATGGTCAACAGAAGACCGATGCCCGAGGCGGCAGAACCGCCCAGCGCGACACCTATTACGGACGGCACGACGATCCCGATCCCGCCGTCGATGTTGAGCAGGGTGGACACTGCGCCGCTGACCGCCCACGTGCCGGCAAGTAGCAGGGACTGGCGGGTGAGCAGCCTCATCAACCCTCGACGCTGGCGATCGTCCGGTTCGAGGCCCGGATCGAACCAGCGCAGCGTCGGCGCAATGTTCAGCAGACCGCCGACCGCAACCACTATCGTTCCGACGACGACCGACACCGCCGAGACAATGATGTTCCGCTGGGTGAAGTAGTTCTGCGCTCCGATGAGCGCCTCGCCGCCAAGTGGGATCACGATCGCGATGGCAGAGGCGACGGACAGCAGATATGCGCCCGCGAGGCGACCTGCATAGTTGATCGCCAACCTGCTCATGTGAACAACGTAGCGATACCTATCTTGTTAGGTGATGAGCTTGGCGCTCATCACGTACGCCGGCGCTTCATCATCCCGGCGCGGTGACCGAATTCAGCCGAGGACATCGAGGATCGCTGCGGCGGATGTGACGGGTTTGTCCCCGTTGCCCTCATCGTGAAGCAGCATTCGCACTCCGACGCGCCCCGATTCGCTGGTGTGCGCGGTGCCCTCGACCCGGAACGGACCGACCTTGCCCCGCGACATGAACATCACGTGCCAACTGACCACCTGGAGCCTTCGTGTCCCTGCAGCCTCTGCGGCGAGGTCGATCGCGGCGGTCTCCAACACGACGTGCTGCGGTCCGATGTGAAGCGCCGCATCCGGCGACGCCAGTTCGGGGCTCAGCGCCGGGAGCACCCAGCGCCCGTCGGGACGCTTGGACGCCCCGAAGGCCTCCCACAGCGGCGGCAAGTCCGGCGAGTCCTCGATGACCAGCTCGGTGCCCGAAACATCCATCTTGTCAAGGCCTTCGGGGGGAATGCCGATGATCGCGCCCTGACCTTCGTTGAACGCGATCACACGGTCCGGATTGTCAGCGTCGACGATCTTGCATCGGCCGTAACCCATCATTCGACCCTGATGCACGTTGCCGGAATCGACAATCTCGATGCGCTTGACGTCGAACCCCGGGTCGACGATCTGTACCGACGCGACGACCGGATTCGGAACCGCCACGGTGTCCGCCTGACAGCCCTCCGGAGACGAGATCGCCAGCGGCGCCACCATGATCCCGCCGGCTTCGTTCCGCATGTCACTGCGGATGGTCACGGTGTCATCGACTTCGCCCAGGTTCATCGATGCATGGTTGCGACCTATGTAGCGGTAACTCAGAAGCCCCGTCCACCGGCGAAACAATTCATCACGGTATGCGTCGGGGTCACCCTTGAGCTCTCGAATGTCGCGCAGTTGCCCTGCCATATGTCTTTTCCTTCCTGGGGATCGAATGATCAGACCGTCCGGCTCCGCGGCACTTCTTTGAACGGTATGCCGCGGTCTGCCGCTCTCTCACGGGGAAAATTCAACACTCGCTCGCCAATCACGTTGCGCGCCATCTCCGTTGTGCCGCCACCGATATTGGCGATCTGCCTACCGAGAAATCGAATGCCGACGTCGAGGAGGTCGGCGTCGTCGACCACGGCCGCCGAAGTACCTGCGATTGCCATCGCAGCGTCAGTCTCGACGTTGTGCGACTCGGCCATGAAGGCGCGCGCGATCGAACCTGCGGTCGGCGGTAACGTCCCGTCCACCACCGAGTGGAATACGTGCTCGCTGAGCTGCTCGTTGACGACCCGGTGGACGATGGCACGTCCGGCCATCTGCCTGGCACATTCATTGCCTACCTGGCCGGTCGCTTCAAGCAATCGCACGAAGTCGATCAAGAGATTCTGGGATGCCTCGATTCCCCCGCCCACGGTGAACTCTGAGCCGTCACCCATCGTGCGACGCTCGTGGTAGAGCTGCCGCGAAGCGACTTCCCAACCCTTACCCGGCTCACCGACGACGGCGTCGTCGACCAACTCAACGTCGTCGAAGAACTCCTCGCAGAAGTCCGCGGTGCCGTCAATCTGCTTGATCCGGTTCATCGTGACACCCGGCTGACGCACCGGCACGAGGAACATGGTGAGCCCCTCGTGCTTCGGCACATCCCAGTTCGTGCGCGCCAAACACAGACCGTAGTCGGCGGCGAACGCGTATGTGCTCCAAGTCTTCGCACCGTTAAGCACCCACCGATCGCCTCGACGATCGGCGCGGGTCATCACCCCGGCGAGGTCCGATCCGCCGCTGGGCTCCGACAACAGTTGCACCAGGACTTCCTCGCCGCGCAACGCCGCGCGGATGTGACTGCGCTTCTGCTCCTCACTGCCCATGTCGAGGAGAGTCGCGCAGCAGATCGCGAAGCACGGGATGTTCAAGACGATGGGCAACTCGTAACCGGCGGCGGCGACGTCGAATGCCTTCTTGTACTCATACTCGAGTCCGAGGCCCCCATATTCCCGCGGAAAACAGATGCCGGCGAAGCCACCGTTGTAGAGGCGGTGCTGTAACTCGCGGGCCCGCTGCCAACCGGCATCCGTGTCGCGCCCGATTACCGGCGGATCGTCCGGGTCGATTCGCGGCATGTTCCCCGCAAGCCACGACCGCGCTCTCTCGCCGAATTCGGCAACGGACTCGGCGGTCATCAAACGACCTCCCCGCATCACGCTTGGACGAGAACTGGGCGACTGTACAGCCTATGCTGAGCGACTGTACAGCGAGACGCCTGGCGCCAATGCGGATGTTACTCGTCACTAGACAAGCGTATAGCTTTGTCGACTTCGGTCGGTATACCCTTGCCCGATGGCCGCCACCGAACAGCCGACCGCACGCCTGGGGTCGACGTCGCGCAGCGCCCCGCAGATGCGCACGTTGCGTGTGGCGCTCGACCTGTTCGCCGAACACGGCGTCAGTGCCACGTCGTACCAGATGATCGCCGACGCGATCGGTGTGACAAAGGGCGCTATCTACCACCAGTTCAAAACCAAGGACGAGCTCGTCATCGCGGTTGCCGAAATGGAACTCGCCCGGCTGGAAGACGCGCTGCAAGCCGCAGAGTCCGAAGACGACAGGATCCGCGGACGCGAAGTTCTCATGAACCGGATCATCGATCACGCAATTGAACATCGGCGTGCTGCCAATACTTTTCAGTTCGACCCGGTCATCGTCCGACTCCTGTCCGATCACCTACCGTTCCAGCAGTTCGTCGAACGGCTGTACGGAATGCTCGTCGGGGACGACGCCGGTCCTGGCACGTTGGTACGGCTGGCCGCGCTGACGTGCGTCGTGGGTGGCACCGTCACCCATCCGCTTGTCGCAGGCCTCGACGACGAGACCCTGCGAACGCAGTTGGTCGCCATGGTGCGTCAGCTCATCGAACTTCCGCCGACGGCCGCAGTAAAGCCCGGCCGCCGCTCCAACGGAAAACGCACGGCGTAGCCCCGTGAATTGACTCTCTCACCCTTGACATCGCTAGACGATCGTCTACGCTGCTGAGCTATACGATCGTCTAGGTGATGGTGAGGAGTGTCCATGTCGTGGTGTGAAGATTTCATCGCAGCCTTCAACACCCATGAGGTCGAGCCGATGCTGGCGATCACCTCACCAGACATCATGTGGGAGGACGTGTCCGGCCACATCTCCTATGAGGGCTCAGACGGTGTCAAGAACATGATCGAGCTGACCCTGATGGCGATACCGGATTGCAAGTTCACCTATCACGGCGGCATGAAGAACGGCAACTCCTACGCGGTGGAGTGGACGATGTCCGGCACGATCTTCGGCACTGAGTTCGCTTGCCGTGGTGCGTCACTCGGTGAAACCGACGATGACGGCAAGATCGTGCACAACCGCGACTACTGGGACTCCCGATCGTTCCCCGAGATGCCCGCGGGTCCGGAGAATCCCGACCTCGCGGAACTACAGGCCAAGCATTCGTAACTGATAGGAGCAGAGCAATGGTGCCTGACAAACTCATCACGGCGGATTGCCACATCACGCCGCCACTGTCGGTGGTGAACGAGTTGCCGGAGCATTTTCGGGAGTACTTTCCGCGCATCGAGAAGGACGAGAACGGCAAGGACGTCTACAAACTCGGCCACATCGTGTCCTTGTCCATGATGACCGGTGAGGGCGCCGACTCCGACATCCAGGCTGACGCGACGGGCGCTGAGGGAAACGTCGTCAGCGAGGCCCATCTCAGCTTGGACGCCGCCGAACAACTGGCCGACTTGGAACGCGATGGTGTCTACGGAGCAGTGCTGATCGGCAGGATCGCCGATATGCCCAACGGGATCCCTGCGGATGCCGATATCGCCTACTGCAAGGTGGCCAACGACTGGTTGGCGGACCACTGGGGCCCGTATCTCGACCGGGTAGCACCCGGAATCCACCTGCCGTTCAAGGATGTTGCGGCGTCGGTGGCGGAGCTGGAGCGCGCTGCGGGCATGGGGTTGCGCCCGGCGCTGTTGCCGGACGGGATCTTCGAGCGCCCGTACTACATGGAGGAGTGGGAGCCGCTGTGGGAAGCCGCAGACAGCCTGCGGATCCCGATCACGATGCATGTCGGCGGTCTGCGCCAACCGCTGGTCGGGCCGGGCCTGATGGCGTACCCCGGCCGACAGGACATCGGCTGGTACGTGCAGAGCTGCAGCATGGGCGAGACGCTTGGCTGGATGACCTACAGCGGCGTGTTCGAGCGCTACCCCAACCTGCACGTGATCTGCACCGAGGGCTACGCCGGTTGGCTGGCATTCGCTATGCAGTTTTACGACCACCACTTCAGCCAGAGCCGCCTGCACGACCTCGGCATCGACCACATCATGGGGCCCGCCAAGATCGACGTACATCCGAGCTACTACCTGAAGCGGCAGACGCACGCAACGTTCATGTGGGACCCGCTGGCGATCCGGAACCGCGACCTCACCGGTCTCGACTGCCTGATGTGGGGCAACGACTATCCGCACCACGAGGGTTCCTTCCCGTTCTCCGCGGACTGGATCGAGAAGCAGTTCGACGGTGTACCCGCCAACGAGGTCGAGCAGATCTGCCGCGGCAACGCCGCCGAGATCTTCGGTATCAAGGTTTGACTGTTGCGCCTTGACGGAAAGGTCGCCCTGGTAACGGGTGCGGGCAAGGGCATCGGCAGGGGTATCGCGTTGGCGTTCGCCAGGGCCGGAGCCGACGTGGCGCTGGTCGCCAGGACCAAGGACGACCTCGAAGCGGTAGCCGAGGAGATCCGGGCAGAGGGCCGTAGCGCCGCAGTAGTTCCGGCGGACGTCACGGTGATCGAGGGGCTGGGCGACGTCGTCGACCAAGCGGTCGACGCTCTTGGCGGCCTCGACATCCTGGTGAACAACGCTGGCGGTGTGGAACAGCTCGGCACGTACATGGAAATGACGGTCGCGATCCTGGAGAGCGCGTTCCGGTTCAACGTGTCGGCTCCGTTCGAGCTGGGCCGACATGCGTTGCCGCACATGCTTGCCCGTGGCGGCGGCGCGATCGTGAACATCGGCTCGATGTCCGGGATGCAGAACGAGCGGGGCTTCCTGCCCTACAGTCTCGCCAAGTCGGCGCTCGGCAAGTTCACTCAGCTGGCCGCCATCGAACTCGCCCCGCGAGTTCGGGTGAACGCGATCCTGCCCGGCTGCGTCGAGACCGAGGCGCTGCGCGGATTCATGGATGCCATGCCCGATGTGCGGACCCGGCTGGAGTCTAAGACCCCGATGCGCCGCAACGGCACACCCGAGGATATCGCTTCTGCCGCTTTGTTCTTCGCGTCGCCGGCATCGTCATGGATCACCGGAAAATTGCTTGAAGTCGACGGGGCCGCGCCGGCCGGACTGTTTCCCAACGAGTCACCTGACCTTTAGGAGAAGACACGTGAGCGACGAGATTCGATTCGACGGCGATGTCGTCATCGTCACCGGCGCAGCGGGTGGAATCGGCCGCTCCCAGGCGATCGAACTGGGCCGCCGCGGCGCCCGCGTCGTCGTCAACGATCTGGGTGGCAGCCCGCGGGGCGGCGGCTGCGACCCCACGATGGCACAGGCGGTGGTGGACGAGATCGTCTCCGCAGGAGGCGAAGCCGTGGCCAGCGGTGCCAGTGTGTCGTCCGACGACGGGCCGCAACAGATCGTGGACGCGGCGCTGGACACCTGGGGACGCGTCGATGGGCTGATACACAACGCCGCGATCGTGCTCGACGACCACTTCGAGGACGTCACCGACGACGACCTGGACAGCATCTTGGCCGTGAACCTGCGCGGCACCTTCCGCACCGTGCGCGCCGTGTACCGCGCGATGAAGGACAGCGGCGGCGGCCGGATCGTGACGTTGACGTCCGCATCGGGCTTATCGGGCGCATTCGGACAGGCGGCCTACGCCACCACGAAGATGGGCGTCATCGGGATCACCCGCTCGGTGGCCTGGGAAGGCACGCGCTTCGGTATCAAAATCAATGCGCTCGCTCCGGCGGCGTTCGACACCCGCCTGTTCTCCGTGTTCACGCCGGATGGGGACGCGGCGCTGCGTGGAAGACCACCGGAACTCGAGATCTCCTTGGACTCAACCGAATACGTGGCTCTGCTGACGGCAAGCCGGGTGACACCGATGGCCCTCGCGCTGGTGCACCGCAGCTGCCCGACGACCGCCGAGATATTCGGTGCCACCGGCGGCTACTACTGCCGGTATGCCATCTCCCATACCGAAGGCGCCACGTTCGGCCCGCATCCCAGTGTCGAGGACATCGCCGCCAACTGGGACAGCATCCGCGACGGGTCGCCGCCCAACGAACTCGACGGCGAAGCGATGGCATGGGGCGTGAAGGCGTATTCCACTCGCCTGCAAGCACTTGCCGCAGAGCTACAGACCGCGGGGTCCGGGTCGACCACCCCATAGAACGGCGGGGTTTCCTCGCTGGGGAACAGGCACATCTCGATGCCATCGACGACCCGGCTGGCCGACCGCGCGGCCGCCCCCGTGGCCATCCGCCGTGCACCAAAACGATTGTCGCCATTGGCTTTACTCAGCCCTCTTGCACCGAGTCGAACTCCACGTGCAGAGCGCTGAGCCCCCGCATGATGAACGTCGGGTCGTACTCGTACTTGCGGTCCCCTGCCGGTCCATGCATCGACTCGGAGATTCGGATGTCGGTCATCCGGTCGAGGATCCTGTTCACCGAGATCCGGCCCTCAGTTCTCGCCAGCGGCGCGCCTGGGCAGGAATGCACGCCGCGGATGAATGCGATGTGCTCGCGGACATTGCGTCGGTCGACGCGGAACGTGTCCGGTTCCTCGAACTTTCGCGCGTCTCGGTTGCATGCGCCCGGCAGCAGCATGACCGTGGTGCCCGCAGGCACCTCGACGCCGCCGACTGTCGTCGACGTTCGAGCTATCCGAAAGTGCGCCTTGACTGGACTTTCCATCCGCAGCGTCTCCTCGAGGAACACCGGAATGCGACCGCGGTCCTCCCGCAGATACCGCTCATACTCGGAGTCCTCGGCGATGATGCGCATCGCGGAGCTCACCAGCTTGGTGGTCGTTTCGGTTCCCGCGGCGAACAGGAATGTCGACAGGTTCATCACGTCGACGATGTCGGGCGTCGACCCATCCTCGTATTTGGCCTCCGCCAACTCGGTCAGCACGTCGGCGCGCGGGGCACGCCTGCGGTCCTCGATGTAGGCGTAGAACTTGTCGTTGAGCCACTGCAGCGGATTGTGCGCGGTCGGCGCCTCATCGCCAAGGGCACCGACGGTTTCGCTCGCGAAAACCGCTTTGAACTCGTGGTGGTCCTCTGCCGGTACACCGAGCAGGTCGGCGATGACCAAGAGGGAGAACGGCTTTGCGTAGTCCTCGAGGAACTCGCATGCGCCGCGGTCGATGAACGTATCGAGCTGCTGGTCGGCCAGCCGCCACATGAAGTCTTCGTTTTCCTTGAGGCGCTTCGGGGTGATGAGCTTGTTCATCAGTCCGCGGGTGCGGGTGTGCAGCGGCGGGTCCTGGGTGGTGATGTGCTCGCTCATCGGCACCTGCGCGCGGTGCTCTTCGATCAGCTCTGAGACGTCATCGCCGCCTGGCGCGATCGGCAGGCCCGAGAACGGGCCGGCGACCGAGATGCACGACGAGAAGGCCGGGTCCTTGTAGACCGCCATCGCCTCCTCGTGTCCGGTAACCGCCAGCACATTGAACGGGGTCGCCAGTGTGACAGGACATTTCGACCGTAGATGATCGAAGTACGGGTACGGGTTCGGCACAAGGGATTCATCGGTGAAGAAGTCCACTGACTCGTAATCGGTCACAACACACTCCTGCTCGATTCGGTCACATACGCGTCGCTGAGATCCATGATCTGGTCCAGGTTTTCGGCAATGTCCTCCGCAGTCAGCGGCTGCTTGTAGATTCCCTGTGCTCGCACCACGGCGATCCTGGCGACACCGCCCATGCCCACCTGCAGCACCTCTCCGTTGAGGGAGCAAGACTCGTGAGCCAGAAACGCCGCTGCCGGAGCACATAACTCGGGCGGCATGCTGGCATTGATCTCATCGATTGTCTCCTTGCTCATCTCGAAGACCTCGGACAGCGCGTCGGAATGCGATGCCGACATGCGGGTGTAGGCCCGGGGCGCAATCGCATTGACGCGGATGCCGAGTTTGTCGCCTTCGGTGGCGAGATTGCGGGTGAGTCCGAAAACGGCGCCCTTGGCCGAACCGTAGCTCGTCAGCTCGGGGATACCGCCGAGCATGGCCTCGGACACGGTGTTGACGATCCGTCCGTAGCCTGCCTCGGCGAAATGCGGCCAGGCAGCCCGTGATACGAGCATGGTGCCGAAAAACTGAACCTCGAGCATCGAGCGAAATTGCTCGACCGACAGCGCGTCGAACAGGCCGGGGTCGTGGATACCCGCATTGTTGACGACCACATCGAGCCGGCCAAACGTGTCGATCGCAGTGTCGACGATGGAATGTGCGCCGCGTTCGTCAGCAACGGATGCGTAGCAGGCCACCGCTTCGCCGCCGGCGTCCGTGATTTCCCGCACCACGTCTTCCGCGGGCGCGGGGGACGACCCGCCGCCGTCGATGCCGACGCCGTAGTCGGCGACTACCAGACGAGCGCCCTTCGCGGCGAGAAGCAGGGCATGACAACGCCCGACGCCTCGGCCCGCCCCCGTGACGACCACCACCCGGTCGTCAAAACGTAACTCCGTCAAAGTATTTCCTACGCTGGGTCGAACAGCACCGGTAGCGACGTCGGTGACCGGAACACCATGCCGCGGATGTGCGGGTCGTTGCCGTCCGGATCCATCCGCAGATTGGGCAACCGGTCCAGCAAAAGGTTGATGGCAGTGCGCATCTCGAGCCGCGCCAGGTGCATGCCGAGGCAGACGTGCACCCCGTGCCCCCAGCTGATGGGGACCTTCGCCTGCCGGAAGATGTCGAAGCGGTCCGGATCGGGATATCTGTCCTCCTGCCGGTTGGCCGCGCCGAGCATCGGCATCACCGACGAGCCCTGCGGAATCGGCACCCCGCTCAGTTCGGTGTCTCGCGTCGCGACCCTGGTGATGTTCAACAACGGCGCATCCCATCGCACCGCCTCCTCGATCGCCTGCGGAATGAGCGAGCGGTCGGCCCGAACCGCATCGAGTTGATCCTTGTTGGTCAACAGCCCGAACAGGAGGTTGCCCAGCGACCGGTACGTCGTCTCCACCCCGGCAGGCAGCAGCAGCCGGATGAAGGAGTAGATGTCCTCGTCGTCGAGCTTGTGCCCGTCGATTTCCGCCGCCGCGAGGCTGCTGATCAGGTCCTCGCGCGGCTCTGCCCGGCGGGCCTTCAGGATCGGGTTGAAGTAGTCCACCAGCGCCTGTGACGCCGCCTTGCCCCTTTCCGGGTTGACGGTGAAGCTCAGCATCGAGATCGACCAGCGCTGAAACTGCGGGAAGTCCTGCTCGGGCAGGCCGAGCAGCGCGGCGATGATCCGGGTCGGATAGGGGAAGGTGAATGTCTTGACCAAGTCCGCCTTTCCGTCGCCGGCGAACCCATCGATCAGCTCGTTGCCGATGCGCCCGACGATCTCGTCCTCCCAGCGCGCGAGTGCCTTCTGGGTGAACGCCTTCGTCACCAGCGACCGGAGCCTGCCGTGTACGGGCTCGTCCATGCCCAGCATCACGCCGTGGCCCAGTACGTCACCGAAGATCTGGATCACGACATTGGACGAGAAGGTCTCGTTGTCGCGCAACATCGTCTGGATGTCCTCGTGGCGGTAGACGATGAAGACCGGCTTGCCCTCCTCGCCGGGCATCGCGGACATGTCGATGCGCTGGATGGGCGTCTCCTGGCGCTGCTTGGCCAACTCCGGGTACGGGTCGCGGACGTTGCCCGAAACGACGTCGTCGAACGCCCCGAAATCCTCGAGGTCGTCGAACAGATCTGACATTAAGACTCCTACTAGGTTGAATGTTCCTCGCGCAAGCGCTCGTCACTGGGCCGGGTAGGCCACGGATTTCACTTCGGTGTACTGGTCGAAACCGGCGATGCCGTTCTGGCGTCCGATCCCGCTGGCCTTATATCCGCCGAACGGTGTGTCGGCGCCGTAGCCCGCGGTGCCGTTGATGCCGATGAAGCCGGCACGCAACCGCTTGGCGACCGCCAGAGCGTGATCGAGTGTTCCGGCCATGACGTTTCCTGCCAGCCCATACGGGCTGTCATTGGCGATCCGCACCGCGTCGTCTTCATCGTCGAACGGAATGACCACGAGCACCGGCCCGAAGATCTCTTCCTGCGCGATGGTCATCGAGTTGTCGACATCGACGAAAAGCGTTGGCTTGACAAAGAACCCCTTGTCCAGCCCATCGGGTGCCTCGGCACCGCCGACCAGCATTCGGGCGCCCTCTTCGACTCCCTTTTCGATATAGCCCCGAATTCGGCTGCGCTGCCGATCGGAGATGACGGGGCCGCACAGCGTTCCCGCGTCCTGCGGGTCGCCCGGCGCGATGCCCTCATAGATTCCCTTGAGGATTTCGACGCCCTCGTCGTAACGCGACCGCGGCAGCAGCATCCGCGTCGGCATCGCGCAGCCTTGCCCTGCGTGCATGCAGGGCGCGATCCCCATCATGCAACCCAGCGCGAAATCGGCGTCCTCCAGCACGATGGTCGCCGACTTGCCGCCCAGCTCGAGAAAGAGGCGCTTCATCGTCGCCGCGCCCTTCTCCATGATCCGCTGGCCGACGACCGTCGAACCCGTGAAGGAGATCAGGTCGACCTTCGGCGACAACGTGAGTTCCTCACCGACGAAGTGGTCCGAAGCCGTCACGACATTCACCACACCCGCTGGGATGTCGGTGTTCTCGGCGATCAACCTGCCGATGCGGGTGGCGTTGAACGGCGTGTTCGGCGCCGGTTTCAGGACCACCGTGTTGCCCGTCGCCAGTGCCTGACCGAGCTTCTGGATGGTGACTTCGAACGGGAAGTTCCACGGCACGATGGCGCCGACCACACCGGCGGGCTCACGCCACACCACCCTGGTGGTGTTCACTCCCGTGAGTGACACCAGCGCGTCGCCGAGCGATGTCTCCCAAGGATATTCGTCGATCAGCTTGGCTGGATACGTCAAGGCATCAGCGAGCGGGGCGTCCAGCTGTGGGCCGAAGGTCACCGCTCGCGGACAGCCCACCTCCAGGATGAGCTCTTCGCGCAGTTCCTCCCGCTCGGCCTCGATCGCCTCCTGCAATTGCAGCAGGCATCGCTGCCGCAACGAGTGATTCGTGGACCAGTCCGTCTCATCGAAGGCACGCCGCGCCGCGTCGATGGCGCGGTGCATATCCTCTTTCGACGCGTCGGCGACCTCACCGAGTGGTTCCTCGGTGGCCGGGTTGATGTTGGTGAACGTGCCTGCCTGGCCGTCGACGAGCTTGCCGTCGATCATCATCTTGGTCTCGAACCGAACGTCAGTCATGGTTCTCGCTCTCGTGGGTCTGCGGGTCTGGTGCTCCCATGGTTGCGGCAGGCGTACTGACCAGCGCACCGAAACGCGGGATTCCCATCATCAGGCGGGTCATGGTGTGCAGGCCCGCCGCCGGGAGCAGCCGGCTTGAGATCAGCAGCATCCGCGCATCGGGTCCCACGGGCCGTCGGACGAACGGCTTGTTGGATTCGAGCGCTTTGGCGAGTCCGGCCGCGAAGCGGTCCGGCGACTTGGCGGCCAGCTTCATCGCAGCGCGACCGCGCTTGTCCATGGTGCTGTGGTGGGCGGCATACGGGCCGTCGAGGACACGGCTGTCGGTGGTCCCCGCGTCGGTGATGATCTCGGTGTCGTACGTGCCGGTCACCAGGATCGTGACGCCGATGCCGAACGAAGCGACCTCACCGGCCATCGATTCGCCCCATCGCTCCAGCGCTCCCTTGACGGCGGAATATGGTGCGGTTGCCGGCATTCCGCGTACGCCGCCCGCGCTCGAGATCAGCACGATGCGGCCCCTGCCCGCCGCCCGCATCGACGGCAGCAGCGCCTTCGTGAGCGCGACCGGCCCGAAGATGTTGGTTGCGAACATCCGCTCCCACAGGCTCATCGGAGCCTCTTCGACCATGCCGGCCGCCGAGATGCCCGCGTTGTGCACCAGCGCATACGGAGCGCCGACGGCTTCCTCGATCGACTTCGCCGCGGCGGCCACTGATGCGGAGTCGGTGAGGTCGAGCGGGACGCCGATCAGTCGCGGATCGTCGTCAGCCGCACCCGTCGCCTCGCGCAGCTTGTCCATCCCCGCGTCGACCGACCGCATCGCCGCGACGACGCGCCACCCCTGCTGGTACAGGAGCGTTGCGGAGGCGAACCCGAGTCCTCGGGAGGCTCCGGTGATGACGACGCTGCGCGGTTCAGCCATTGGGGCTCTGGGTCGCGCAAGCGCCTTGGCCCGGCGACGGCGGCTCGACGTCGGGTCGACCGTCCGGAAGACCCTGCTGCCAGGTGGACCACTTGCCCACCGAGAACGGTCCCTCGGCACCGGCCTTCTCGTAGTAGCCCTGCGGGTCGTACACCTTAGCCTCGGGGTAAGGCCACGGGCACGCGACCGACGTCGCAAGGCCACTCGCCTTGATAGCCCAGAACCACCCGCCGTAGGCGAAGTACGACACGTTGATGATCGCGAACATCACCAGGAACATGCCGAGTACCGGCTTCTTCGGGAACACCTTGGCCTTCGCGGCGAGTTTCTCCGCCACCGACTTCCCCGTGTCGTCGCGGTAGACCAGGATGGCCGCCGGGATCATCACGAAGGTCACCGACAGCGACTCCCAGATCAGCGGGAACTGGAAGGTGGAGCCGCCGAACATCGTGCCGAATGGGATCGCCTGCGAGTAGATGTACAGCCCCGTGCGCACCAAGCTGATCTCCAGAATGGCGTCGAAGATGAAGCCGATCACCAGCACCAGTGCGCCCAGGCTGATCAGCGGGTGCCGGGACACGAACGCCTCCGGACCGCGCTTCGCCTGCATCTTGCGAAGAATCCAGATCGCCGGGAAGTACGGGCCGAAGTAGAACGTCACGTATCCGAACACGATGAAGGGTTCAACGGTCGGCGACATCATGATCAGGGGCCAGGATTCCGGCCAGTGCAACAACATCGGGTTGTACACCGCGTACGGCGACCAGTTCATGATCGGGTCCTGCCATACGATCAGCGTCGTGCACAGGACCATCAGCAACACCGGGCTGCCGGGGTTTTTCCGCCAGCCACGGATGAAGACAATGGTCAGCACCACGACCATGATCAAGGCGCCGACCTGCGGGATGATCTGCCAGTGATCGAATTCCGTCAGGAACGGAACCGGACGGGGCCGCCCCTCGACGTTCGGGTTGGCCACGCGCGGGTCGACGTCCGTCCGCCCGACGGCGGCGAACAACCCGAGGAAGCCGAGCCACGCAAACAGAGAAATCCATCGGCCCCAGTTCGGTCCGGTGCGCGCCGAACCCGGTGAATCTGCCTGTGTGTCGGGTGGTGTGGATTCCTGGGTAGTCATCGAATCAGCCTTCCTCTCCGAAGCGATCGACCAAGTGCGAGTTGACGCCGTCGGCATCGAGCGTTCGGGCCACCAGATAACCCGCGCCCATCCATGCACGGCGCGTCCACTTCCCAAGGGACACACGGGTTCCCGGCGCTCCCGACGCGGCGGGCAACATCTTCACCCGCTCAAGGGCCTCCTTGACCCCGCGCGGGCTCAGCGGGTGGGCATCAGTGAAGGCGCGCACCAAGGTGGCGGCGACGTCACGGTTCACCACCGTCACGCAGAACTCGGGACGACTGCCGTTGTACTTCTTGGCGTAACGGTCAAGGAAGTCCTGCCCGATCGGGTTGCCCTCGTCGTATTGATCGACGCCGACCCAACCCATGAATGCGTTCCACATGATCGGGTTGACCCACGCGTTCTGGAAGGCGGTGGTGGTGAATCGCGGCGGGTCCCAGTCGACCGCCTCGAGGGCCGGGTTGACGAAGACGATCCCGAAGCCGAACCCGAGATGAATGATCGCCTCGGCCTTCGCGTCGTGCAGGGTGCGCACCGCCTCATTGATATCTTGCGCGGTCTGCGCGATCTCGGCTTCCGCGACGATTCGAATACCCTTGCGGGCGCACGCACTTCGCAGGCTCTTCAGATAGCTCTCGCCGATGAGGTTCTGCTCGACCAGGACGCCGACCTCGGTCAGGCCACGCTTGGCGACAAGGTCGACGATGAAGATGGGTTCGTCGGTCATCGACCCCTGCGGGAAGGCGAACGTCCACTCACCCAGCCAATCGTCGGTCCCAGTGACGCTGATTGCGGGCACCTTGAAGCGCTCTTCGATCGCCTCGCGCATCGGCACGCAGTTGTCGGTGATGTTGGGGCCGAACACCACCAGACAGCCTTCGTCGACGAGTTCGCCGTAGGCGTCGATCACCGCCTTCACCGAACCCTTGGGCAATCCCTCGACCTCGCGATAGATCATCTGCACCGGTCGATCCATCAGCCCCTGCTCCAGTGCCTCCTCGAAGACGAGGTCGAAGCACTGAGTGAAGGAGGCGAACAATTCCTCCGGGAACCCAGGTGGCAACGTGAAGTCCATCAGGTAGCCGACCTTGATCGGCTCTGCGGTGCTTTCGTAGGACATGCAACCTCCGTTGGTGTGCGGCGCGTCAGTCGGTGGATGGCTGGTCAGCGAGATACACGTCGATCATTTCGACGAGGCCTCGGGTCACTGTCGAGTCGTCGGTGAGCGGACCGGCGATGGCGGCGCGCGCTGCATCGCGCGGGCTCAACCCCTCGACGATGAGCTGACCCGCCGCAATCAGCACGCGCGTCGACGCCACCTCACGCAGCCCGCCGGTCTCCAGCCGACGGATCGCCTGGCCCAGCGCAACAAGTTCGGCAGCACGTTCGTGTCCGATGCCCGCTTCGTTGACGATGATCTTCTCCTCCACATCCGGTGTGGGGAAACCGAAGTCGATCGCAACCATGCGCTGACGCGTCGAGTCCTTGAGGTCCTTCAGCACGCTCTGGTAACCCGGGTTGTACGACACGACGAGACAGAAGCCGGGCGCCGCATCGATCGTCTCCCCCAGCCGCTCGATCGGCAGCTGCCGCCGGTGATCGGCGAGTGGGTGCAGCACCACCGTGGTGTCCTGACGGGCTTCGACGACCTCATCGAGATAGCAGATGGCACCGTCACGCACCGCACGTGTCAACGGGCCGTCCACCCATTCGGTGTCTCCACCGCGCAGCAGGAAGCGACCGACCAGGTCGGCGGTCGTCAAATCGTCGTGGCAGGAGACGGTGACGAGCGGGCGATCGAGATCGTGCGCCATCGCCTCGACGAACCGTGTCTTGCCGCAGCCCGTCGGGCCCTTCAGGGCGATGGACAATCCCTGCCGGAAGGCGGCCTTGAACACTTGCTCCTCGTTGGCCACTGGCACGTAGTAGGGGCGCGGCGGCTTCACCGGCATGTTTTCCTCTCTCGGCTTTCGAGCACCCTAGCGCGGAACAGATGTTTGGTTCAAGACTCGCTTCCTAGGACACCTTGCGACGCAGGTCCGCGGTACGCAGCGCGGCGCGGAAGAGCGGGCCGATGACGTCGGCAAGTTGCCTGGGTTTGGGTATCGATGCGTGAGCGGCGCTCCCGAAGACCCTGCTGAGCTCGCCGGTGTCGGTGGCCGCGCCGATCGTCAGGCACAGGCATCCGATGCCCTGCCGACGGGCCTCGCTCAGCGCACGCCGCGCATCGGCGGCTCCGTAGACGCGCTCGTATCCGTGGTCGTAGGCCAGCCCGTCGGACAGCACGACCAGCAGCCGCCGGGATGTTCCGGCCTTCTCGCTGATGACGGATGTGCCATGGCGAATCGCGGCGCCCAGGCGCGAGTACGCACCTGGCGTGAGGCTGCCGAGACGCTGCATCACCAATGCATTCAGGGTGTCGTCGAACCGCTTAACCGGCATCATGTGCACGGCGGAGCGGCCCTGCGACTGATACGCGTACAACGCCACACGATCACCGAGTTCGTGCAGCGCGACCGTCAACGCGGCGGCCGCCGCGCGCTGTTGCTCGTGCACGGTTTGGCCGAAAGTGCCTGCCTCAGCTGACGATCCGGAGACATCGAGCAAGACGAGTACCGCCAAATCACGGCGACGGCGCAGATTGTCCAGATAGACGGCTTCGTCCGGCGCCCGCCCGGCCAGCGTCTCCACCCGCGCCTCGACAGCGGCGTCCACGTCGATGTCGTCGCCCTGCGTCTGCCGATGGCAGCGATCCAGCCCGATCCCAAGTCGCGTCAGGGGCCGCCGCAGAGCATGGACATCGGGACGCTCCAGCGGCCGCCCCTCCTTGTGGGGAGGGTCGGTCTCGTGGACGGTGCACCAGTCATGCCGGTAACGCCTGCGATGCACGTCCCACTCGGGATACTTTCTGCCCTCGCTGTCGCGGTCGTCGGCGCCGTCGATCTCAGATGGTGGCGCCGAGGTCGACGTGACCATTCCGGAACCGCGAATACCCTTGTGCGAGCGGTGTGTCGGGGTGTCGGCCCCGGGCGATCCGGCGCCGCTGAGCTGACGCACCCTGCTCAACATTCGCGCAAGAAGCTTCCCTGCCGCGCCGCCGCCACCGACTGGGCTGGAGAACGGATCCATCACGTCGGAGCCGTCGCCGTCGTCGGCATCGTCGAGGTCAGACAACTCATTCGCCGACTTGCGACGGGGGTCGTGGATACCTGCCGTATCCGACTGCTGCACGCTCGCGTGCGCCGCCAACAGACTGCGGGCCTTGATCACACCGAAGCTGGCCGGCGGATCCGCGATCTTGCTACTGCCGGCCACGGCCAGCGACTCCGCGGCGAGACTCCGCGCGCGTGGCCAGGGAGAGATCGATCAGCGAGCGCACTGAATAAGGCAACAGCTCCTCGTTCGCGGCCAGCGCCCGCTGGCCCTCGACCGCGAGGTACTTCTTCGCCAGCGCGGGCCGCCGCAGAAGCTTGCGCACCATGTCCGGTTCGAGACCTCCACCGGCCAGCAGCGACGCCTGCACTGTCACCGACTCGAGTTGCCGACGCACGTTTTGACCGGCATCGACGAACACGGTGAGGCCGTCCGTCCACGCCGGTTCGCCCCGATCGCCTGCCGCCACCGCGACGGTGCGACCGGCCAGCGCGGACGCCAGCAGACCCAGGCGCTGCGGGCCGTCGTCATCGACGGCCGTCGAGGCTGTCCCCACCGCACCTCACTCGTTGACCAAATATCTGTTCCAACCGTAGTGTCGCCACCGACGCCAGTCAACGAACAGGAATGGGGTGCCCATGATCGACTTCCAAGGGCAGGTTGCCGTGGTCACCGGCGCGGGGCGTGGCCTCGGTCGCCTTTATGCGATCGAGTTGGCGCGTCGGGGCGCGTCGGTGGTCGTCAACGATCTCGGCGGTTCGATGCACGGGGACGGTGCCGACGCCAGCGTCGCCGACGAGGTGGTCTCCGAGATCACGGCCGCCGGGGGGACGGCCGCGGCATCGCATGACTCGGTCGACAGTCCCGAAGGAGGCCAGGCAATCGTCGACACGGCGGTTGGGCACTTCGGTCGGCTGGACGCGGTGGTCAGCAATGCGGGAATCTTCAACAGCATCCCGTTCGACGAACTGTCGCCCGACGATTGGCGGCGCATGCTGCGCGTGCATCTCGACGGCGGCTTCTATCTGTCGCAGCCGGCATTTCGCGTGATGAAGAAACAGGGCTATGGCCGGTTCGTCTTCATCTCCTCGTCGGCGGGGATGTTCGGCCAGCATATGGAGGCCCACTACGCTGCGGCCAAGGCAGGCCTGGTCGGGTTGACCAACGTGATCGCTCTCGAGGGCGAACCACATGGAATCCTGGCCAACGCCGTACTGCCGACGGGATTCTCGCGGATGGTGACAGAAACCGTCGGCGACCCCAAAGCGCTTGAGGAATCAGGCTTCTTCGACATGATCAAGCCGGAGCTCGTCGCACCGATGGTGGTTTACCTCGCCAGCCGTGCCTGCCAATTCAGCCACCGAAACTATTCGGCCTTCGGTGGCCGATTCGCCCGGGTGTTCATCGGACTCGGCGAAGGATGGCTCACCGAGGCCAACACCATTCCGACCGCTGACGACATCGCCGCCCATCTCGACAAAATATCGGCGACGGAGCCGTTCACGGTTCCGGGCGCGATCTACGAAGAGGTCTTCGGAATGTATGACCGCCTCGGCCTCAGTCCCACGTGACCCATTCGTCCGCAGTGCGTCTACCGGCGCTTTCGATGCGTCGGAGGGCCTCGGCCGGAGCCACGACTTCTGGTAGCGTTAACCAAACATTGGGTCAGTTGCGCGAACCCGCGACGGGAGTCAGGAGCCGTGCTGGTGTGGTGGGGCGTCCTCAGGTGACGCCGAAGAATGCCGGACACGCATACGACGACGGCACCAGGCGAACTGAGATCCTGCAGACGGCCGCCACCCTGATCGCGACATCCGGCCTGCGCACCTCACTGCAGGAAATCGCGGACGCGGCGGGAATCCTTCCGGGCAGCCTGTACCACCACTTCGAATCGAAGGAAGCGATCCTCGTCGAGCTGCTCCGGCGCTACCACGCCGATCTCGACCGCATCGCCGAGCAAGCGCAGAGCACGCTCGACGACGCCACCTCCCATTCCCCGTTCGACCGCATCGTGGACTTGAGCGCGGCGATAGCGCAATGCGCGGTGACCCACGGCGCCGCATTGCAGATGACTTTCTACGAGGGTCCTGGCCCGAGCCGGGAACTGGCCGCCTTGGCCGAGCGCCGACCGACGGCCATCTTGCAGGCGATGCTGCAGACGCTGCGCGCCGCGAGATGGAGCGGCTATCTCAAGTCGGACGTCGACCTGCCGGTCCTGGCCGACCGCATGGTCCAGGTGATGCTGCAGGTCGGTCTCGACGTCATCCGCTACAACGCGAGCGCGGACAAGCTGGCCGAGTTGCTGTGTCGAATCCTGCTGGAGGGACTGGCTAGTGTGCCGCCCACCGATGCCGCGCTGGACCGGTCGGCGGCCTTCAAGGCGGCCGACGCAGTCGTGCAATCGTGGGCCGACGACAAAGACGACGCCAATGACAAGGCAGCACATGTTCGCGCCGTGGCCCGAACCGAGTTCGGCCGCAAAGGCTATGAAGTCACGACTATCCGTGACATCGCGTCGGCGGCACAGCTCGGCACCGGCACGGTGTACCGGCTGATCGGATCGAAGGAAGAACTGCTGGCGTCGATCATGCAGTCGTTCGGCGAGAAGGTGGCCGAGGGATGGACGAACGTGCTGCGCTCGGATTCCTCACCGATCGAGAAGCTGGACGCGTTGAGCTGGGTCAACACCAATGTGCTGGACCGCTTCGGCGACGAGTTCCGCATCCAGCTCGCCTGGATGCGGCAGTCTCCGCCGGACACCCCGAACATCGGCTGGCTGTTCGCGAAGCGGGTACGACAGATGAAATCACTTCTGGCTGAGGGTATTCGGTCGGGCGAGATCACGATCGACAGCCCATCGAACGAGATGCTGGCGCGATCCGTGATCGGCGTCGGGTGGATTCCGGAGAACATCCTGCACGAGCTGGGGATCCGTCCGTCGCTCATTCACCTGCGCGACACGGTGCTGCGCGGAGTCACCACTAGCCGAGCGTGACGGGCAGCTTCGCCCAACCGCGCACGCTCGCGGTATGCGCCTTCGCGGCGTTATCGTAGTCGACTTCCCAGTCAGGCCAGCGCTTTAGCACTTCCTCAAGCACCACCCGCGCCTGCATGCGGGCAAGCGCCGAACCGAGGCAGAAGTGCAGCCCCTGCCCGAAGGACAGATGTGCTCCGCTGCGGTGGATGTCGAACCGGTCGGCATCCGGGAAATGCCGCTCGTCGCGGTTCGCCGACCCGTTGAGCAGAAGCATCACCGAATCCTCGGGGACGGTCTGTCCGCGGCACTCGACGTCGCGTGCGACGGACCGGGCCTGTACCGGTGACGGCGCCTCATAGCGCAGCACCTCTTCGATTGCGCCTGGGATCAAGGAGAAGTCGCCCGCCAGTTCACGCCGCTGATCCGGATTCTCGGCAAGGAGTTGACCTGCGAATCCGATCAATCGCGTCGTCGTCTCATTACCCGCGCCGGCAACCATGCTGGTGTACATGAGCACCTCGGTGCGGGTCAGCCGCCGAAGTGCGCCGTCGTCCTCCAACTCCGCGTTGAGCAACTGGGTCATCAAATCGTCGGACGGATGGTCCGCCCGCCAGTCGATGTACTCGGCGAACAACTTTGCGCTGTCCTCGAAGAGGTCCATGCGCGGTCCGCTGTACTCACCCTCGGCCAGTGTGATCGCATTGTTGGAGGTATCGCGGATGATCGCCTGGTTCTGTTCGGGTATGCCGAGCAAGTAGCCGATCGTGCGCATCGGGATCTGCGACCCGATGTCGGCGATGAAGTCGAACCGGTCCGAGCTGCCAAGATGATCGAGCGCGTGCACGCAGTACTGCCGCGTCAGCGGCTCGATGGCCTCCATCCGCCGTGGCGTGAAAACCCTTGAGAGCAGACGGCGATGAAGGTCGTGTATGGGTGGGTCCTCGAACAGGATGATGCCGGGCGGAACCTCGATGCCACTGAGGATGATGTCCATCGTGGTGCCGCGACCGGAGCGGTAGGCATCCCAGTTGTGAAGTTCGCGCGCGACGTCCTCGTACCGGCTCAATGCGTAGAAGCCGTACTTCTCGTTGTAATACAGCGGAGCTTCGTCGCGCAGGCGCTTCCACGTCGGGTAGGGATCGTCGTCGATCGCGAAATCGTAGGGGTCGTAATACAACTCGACTGCGCTGGTACCCGTCACTGCGCTGCCTCAGACATTACGACCTCTCCCACGCGCTTCAGGTAGGACCAGGCGAGCTCGGGCGGAACCCCGCCGCATAGGGGCGACAGGTTGAGCATCTCGCCGCCCCGCACCTTCTCGACAGCCTGCTCGACGCTGTAGATGCGGTGTGAGGTCGGATTCTCACGCAGCTCATCGACGGTTTGCACATCGGAGAATCCCGCAGAGGTGTCGTTGCCCGGATTCCATGCGGCGTAGGTACGGACGTCGTGCAGCAGATACGGGCCGAGTTCGTCCCACGCCTTGTCGACATCGTCGGCGACGAAGCACACCGACGGCGTCTCGCGATCCGGCAGATAGATCGCCCCCGGCTCATGGCCGTGCTGATGGCAGGCTTCTTCGTAGGCCTCATGCATTCCCTCGACGTTCGCGTTGCCGAGCATGCCAAGGCCGTACTTGCCTGCACGACGCGCCGCGGCGATCGTGCCCCCGCCCCACATCAGCATCGGTCCACCGGCGGTGTGCGGCGGAGGCGTCGTGTTGATATGGCGACCGTCGAATATCGCTTCACCCGACAGCAGTTCGCGCAGCAGGGCCAGCTTCTCGTCGGCGAGGCGTCCGCGGGTGCGCATGTCGACGCCGAAGTGCTCGAACTCTTCAGGCCGGTAGCCGAGCGCAAGGATGTAGGAGGCCCGCCCCTTGCTGATGATGTCGAGTACCGCCATGTCCTCCGCGAGCCGAACCGCGTCATAGAAGGGCAGCAGCAGAATCAGGCTCAGCGCCAGGCGATCGGTACGCGCCGCGATCGCCGACGCCAGGATGAGCGGCGACGGCAGATAGCCGTCTTCCGATCCGTGGTGTTCGCACAGCACCGCCGCCAGAGCACCGTGATTCTCGGCCCAGGCGCACATATCGGTCGCGGCCGAGTAGAGATCTACTGTCGGCGCGCCGATTTCCGGTGCGCGCATGTCGAACCGCAGCATGTACACGATGTCTCCCGCTCACCCTAAGATTCGTTCCATTACGCTACGGCCGGTCGCGGAACGCTGTCAACCGATTCCGGAGCAGTGGCAACCCCGGCCCGTCGAGTGTGTGCAGCAGCGCGTCGCGGCCGGTGACGGCCAGCATCAGTGCCCGCAGTGGGCCGCGGACCTCAGCGCCCCTACCCCACGACCTGTCGGCATCGCTGGCCTGCAAACGGATCCCCCGAAGCCGTCCGAACGGCACGAAACCCAACGCCCGGGATCCCGTGAGGAAATCGAGCGCAAGGGACACCAGGTGCGGATTCGGATCGAAGGGCAGGCCAAGCGGAATCCGGATGTCGCCACCGTGCACCAGGACGTCGGTCAGGCCGGAGAGCGGCCCGGTGATCGGCGGGCTCAACTGATGGTCGGCTCCCTGACGCAGGGCTGCGGCAATCTCCGCGGGCGGTAACTGCGCGCGCCGCCGGGCCAACTCGTCGATGGCCCGATGCACGCCGCCGCGGCGAATCGCCGTCCACTGGAACTCCCAGAAGCTGTCGGCGAACACGCTGACCAGATGGGCCGCCACGGTCCTGATATCCCAACCAGCGCAGAGGCTCTGCGTCGCCAGCTGTGCGTCGTCGAGGCCGTCGATCAACGACGCGATCTCGCGCCGCTCATTCGCGACGGCATCGAAGACGGACTCCTTGTCGATCCGCACCATGTACCCGATCAGTCGAATACGTGCCGCGGCAACGTATTCGGCATGTCGAGCGAGCTCAACAAGCCCGCGGGCGCTTCGACCACATATGGGATCGCGTTGACGACACGCATAGCCGTGGCCGCCATTGCGGCGCGGCCTGCGCCGTGTCCCTCGGCGTCGCCCAGGTTCATCGCGCAGTGGATGTCGGGCTCCCCCTCGATGTCGACGCGGTAGGTGGCATCGAACTCCGACGCCTGCCAGTCGGGCGCGACGTCGCGGGCCATCCGGATGATGTGCTCGATGACGATGGCCTCGCGGCCGTTGACCACACCCGCGGCGCGGGTAAGGACCGCCCCGCATGTTCCCGCCTTGATGGTGCCGAATGCGACCTCGATGTCGCGGTCGGTCAACCGTCGGTCCATTGAGCCTCGGACCTCCTCGACCTTGACACCGAGTCCGTCGGCCATCAGATGAATCGGTGCCGCCCAGGCCATCTCGATGAAACCGGGAGTCTTCAGCATCGGCTCGAAGTCGAGGGGATGACCGAACCCCAACCCATTCATCATGATGTCGGCGACCGGGTAGTGGTCGTTGAGCGCGATCTCCGTGGCCTTGATGCACCGGATCTTCTTCGATTGTGTCGCCAGCAGGAGAGCCAGCTGGTCCGAGCCGAACCCAGGGAAGATCCCCGACCCGTAGAACGATGAGTTGCCGGACTTGGCGGCAGCCTCGAGTTGGTCGCGCCAGTCCGGCGAGTAATACGTTGGCGGGTAAATCAGGCTGGTCGATGTCGTTGACACCACGTTGATTCCGGCTTCGAGCAACCGCAGGTAGTCGGGGACCGCACCGGCGTCACGCTCAGGCCCGCTTGCGGCGTAAACCACGCAGTCTGGCCGCAGATCGATTAACGCTGCTGCGTCGTTGGTGGCCACGACACCAATCGGTTCACCGCCGGCCAGCTCGCCGGCGTCGCGACCCACCTTGTCCTGAGAGTGCACCCACACCCCGACGAGCTCGAGATCCGGGCGGCCGTGCACGGCGTCGACCGCAATGGAGCCGACGCCACCCGTCGACCAGACCACAACCCGACTCGGACTTTCCTCCATGGTCCTCCTTCGTTCAGCCTGCGTGAGCCGCCGCTTCGGCGGCGCGCTGCAGGTATGGCCATGCCAGGTCCGGTGGTACCCCGCCACAGAGTGGCGCGAGCGGTAGGGCCTGCCCGCCGCGCATGTAGTCGACCGCCTCATCGGTGGTGAAGACGCGATAGGGGCCGTTGGCCGTGCGCAGGCCGCTGACGTCGGCGGCGCGCGAGATGCTGGCCACTCCCTCGTCGCCGTGCCGGTAGGACGCAGCCATCTGCGCGTCGTGCAGCAAGTAAGGGCCGAGCTCATCCCATGCCCTGTCCACATCGTCGGCGACGAACGCCGCGGTCGGAGCGCCATCGGCCGGCAGCTGGACGAAACCGGGTTCGTGGCCGTTCGCGCGACATTCGTTCTCGTACAGTTCCTTCAGCCCGCCTTGATTGGTCTGAAGAACGAGACCAAGCCCATGCCTCGCCGCGCGCTTGACCGCGGCTCGGCTGCCGCCGGCCAACATCATGAACGGCCCACCTTGGGACGTGCAGGCCGGCGTGACATGGATGCGCCTTCCGTCGGAGGCCACCGCCTCGCCCTTCAGCAGCTGCCTCAGTAGCGTCAGCTTCTCGTCGGCCAAGCGGCCCCGTCGACGCATGTCGATGCCGAAGTGCTCGTACTCCTCGGAGCGGTGGCCGATGCCGAAGGCGTAAGACACCCGCCCCTCGCTGATGATGTCGAGCACGCTCATGTCCTCGGCCAGCCGGACCGGATCCCAGAACGGAAGCACGACCGCCGCCAGCATGATCGGCAGCCGCTCAGTTCTGGCGGCGATCGCCGAAGCCAACACCAGCGGCGAGGGCAGATGGTTGTCTTCGGCTCCATGGTGCTCGGACAGCACAGCCACGATCGCCCCGCGGGATTCCGCCCAGGCGCACATGTCGATCGCACCGGCATACAAGTCGCTCGTCGGCGCTCCGAACGAGGGCGCGCGCATGTCGAAACGGATCGTGAACACCAGGGCGGACTATAACGCAATTCTCCTTGACGATAATAGTACTCACTGTTAATTTCGGAGCAAAAGTTAGGTCGATTTGAACCGCCATCAGGAGGAACAATGACAGCAGGTCAGCACCGCGTCGTGGTGTGGTCCACAGGCGGCATCGGATCGATCGCGATCCGCGCGATTCACCAACGGCCCAATCTGGACCTCGTCGGAGTATGGGTGCACTCCGAGGACAAGGTCGGCAAGGACGCAGGCGAACTCGCCAACGGCGAACCGATCGGGTTGGCGACCACGAACGACGCCGACGCGTTGATCGCCCTCAAACCCGACTGCGTCATCTACGCGGCCAGCGGGCCCGAACGCGATGCGCTGGCGATCCCCGACTACGTCAAGCTGCTCAGCGCGGGCATCAACGTGGTGACGACGAGCACCACACGGCTGGTCAACCCGCACGCCTACGAGCCGGCCGAATGGCGGGACCAACTGGTGGTCGCCGCTAAGGAAGGCCAGGTGTCGCTGTACGCGTCGGGCATCGAACCCGGGTTCGCCGCCGACTACCTGCCCCTGGTCCTGACGACGCAATCGTCACAGATCGAGAAGATCCACGCGTACGAGATCGGCCTGTACGACGACTACGGGGTCCCCGACATCATGAGTGACGCGTTGGGATTCGGCCGTCCCCTCGACTACGAGCCCTGGATCAGTTTCCCTGGCGCCATCTCCGGCGAGTGGCAGGGGCAGATCCGGATGATCGCGGACGCGCTCGGCGTCGAGGTTCAAGAGATTCGCGAGACGTTCGACCGCGCCGTGACAGAGCGGACGCTGGAGGTCGCGATGGGCACGGTCGAGGCCGGAACCTGCGGCGCACTGCGGATGCAGGCAATCGGCGTCGTCGACGGGCGTGAGGCCATCGTCATCGAACACGTCACCCGACTGGCTCCCGATGTCGCACCCGACTGGCCGACGCTTCCGAACGCGCTTGGTTATCGCGTGGTGATCACCGGCACACCAGACATCGACTGCACCATCGACGCGACGCTTCGAGACCGCAAGAAGGCCGGGATCGAAGGCATGACGTCAGGGGCGGGCGCAATGGTCGCCACCGCGATGCGCGTCGTCAATGCGGTGCCGTATGTCGTTGCAGCAGAGCCGGGTTTGCTCAGCTCGGTCGACCTACCGCTGACCATTCCGCGCGGGGCGTTCAACCCTGCGTGAGGAACTGACGAGTCGCCGCCAAGCGAGCGGATTTGAATGATCGCGCCAGCTCGTTGATGGCGGCGAAATCGAATCCGTGAAAGGCGCCGCGGATGACCTCGAGTTGCGTGGGCACTCCTGCTGCCTGAAGGCGCGTCGCGTAGTCGACGTCTTCATCGTGGAACAGATCTGCTGTGCCGACGCCGATCCATGTCTGGGGAAGCCCCGCGAGGTCATCTCTGCGAGCGGGGGCTGCATAAGCGTTGATCGTGTCAGCCCCGGGGTCGGTCGCCAAATACGATTGCCAGCCATACCGGTTGTCGTGGGGCGTCCAGCCCAGGGTGGACACGAACGGCCTCAGGACAGTTCGGTCGTCCAACATCGGATACTGGAGAACCTGGCCCGCAAGTTCTACCAGCCCTGTGTCGACGCATCGCAGGGTCAACGCTGCGGCCAGCCCACCCCCCGCGCTGACGCCGGAGACAACGATGCGACGAGAATCGATCTCTGGTTGTGCCACAAGCCACTCCAGCGCGGCATAACAATCGTCGAGTGCAGCGGGAAACGGATACTCGGGGGCGAGGCGGTAATCGACCGATGCCACCACCGCTCTTAGTTCACGGGCCATGCGTCGGGCTTTGCGGTCCTCGACCCGCGCCGACCCGAGCACGTATCCACCGCCGTGAATCCACAGCACGGCGGGCAGCGGCTCGGTCGCATCGCGGGGTCGGTGAACCCGCACGCCGGCCGTCGGCGATACTCGGGCCACCTCGACACCGCGGAGGCCGAGTACGCGCTCAGCCGCAGCAACGACAAAGCGGGACAGCCGAAGTCGCCGCGTCACCAAACCCTTTCCCCGCGGCATGATCACGGCCACCAATCGCAGTGACCGATCTATTTCGTGCAGGCGCAAGCGATTGTTCACCCGACTGGGGTGAGGGTGAACGGCATCCGAACGTTGAGCTGCTTGTTCCATCCGCACGCCCCACTCGGACCTTTCGTTGTGTCCCAGCCTTTGAGCGGAAGCGGGTCCGGCCAGCCTTTGGAGAACGTGAAGAGCTGCTCCCCGGGTGTGGCGGTGCCGTCGATGCATGGTTCCCAGTTGTCCACGGAGCGTTTGACTATCCAACTACCGCTCATGAAGACCGCGTCCGCACTCCAGCCCTGGTCACTGGTGACGCGCCCGGTGCAGTCCTGATACGTGCTGCACGTCGAGGTGATGGTCCAGGTCTGGGTCACGCTGCGCTCGTCGTGAGAGGAGTCGTTCGTCTTCGCCCACACACCGTCCGAGAACGCCGTGTATATGCCGTTGAGTGCGATCCCGTCGCCGGGATCCGCGTTGGCCTGTGGCGCGCCGACCACCAAGGAGGCCGCGACTGCGGTACTGAAGAACAAGCGCGCGAACATCATTGGTCTGCCTTGTAGACGAGGTCCTGCCATGACTTGGCCGGATCGACGAGATCTTCCTGATGAAAGACCTGACCGTCCGGCGCCGCGTACAACCCGGTCTGCGGATCGTAGTGCGCGACCGCGACCGACGGTCCAGGCTCGGCGCCGTTGGTGCCGAACGAACTCGGCGCTGCGGGCACGGCGCCACCGGTGTCCATCGGCGGGAAGACCTCCGCCGGAGGTGGCGGCGGCGCTTCGGCCGGCGGTGGTGGAGGTGGCGCGCCGGGCGGTGGAGCATCCGGCGGGGTGCCCGACGGCGCCGCGCCAGGCGGCATGGGCGTGCCCTCGACAGGGGCGTAGAGGCGTTGGTTGCCATCGACGCGATCGTCCGGCGGAATACCCTGCGCTATCAGATTGGGATCTATCGGATACGGCCCGAGCGCATGCTGCCGGACCGCCAGCGGCGTATACGGCTTGTCGCTGTAGCACTCCTGCACCGTCGGCGCGCGCTTCCCGGGAACACCCATGCACGGTGAGTTGCGCGCTCCGCGTACGACGACCGGCGCGTCTTGTGGCAGCTTGCAGTACAGGCCGTCCGGAGTGTCGATCGTCGTCTGATCGGCAGGGGAACGCCACTGCGACGGCGGCAGGAACCCGACTGTGCACGGCGGCCCGTCGCCGAGCTGGATCCTGAAGTCGCCCAGCGGTATCCCGGTCGGGTTGTTCTGGGGAGCCGAGGAAAGGACGTCGCCCACGAACGGCGGCAACAACACCAGTACCTGTTCGAGTGACGGGTGGTAGGTCACAGCGACCTGGCCCAACGTGGTGAGGTTCGCCAACAGGACCGGAAGGGTCGGCTTCACCTGGTTGAGCAGTCGAGACACCTCGTCGGCCGCGGGTGGCCCCTCCTGCAGCAGCGTGCGCACCTGCGGATCGTTCGCCACCACCTGACCGGTGACCCCGGCCAGGCTTCTCGCCCACAGCCTCAGCGAATCGGTGCTCTGTGCCTGCGAATCGAGAAGTGGCCCAGTGTCTTCGATGAGCGCCGACGACCGATCGGACACCTTGTTGAGATCGCCGGAGACCTTCGCCGAGGAGTCGAACAGCGAGCCGAGGTCGTAGCCGGCCCCGTTGAACGCATCGAACGACTCGTTGACCAGTCCGCTCAACTTGTCCTTGGGAACGCTGTTGATCAGAGTGCTCACCTGATCGAGCATCGGGCCGACCGCCTGCGGAATCTTGGTGTCGGCCATGGCGATCACCGAGCCGTCCTTGAGGTACGGCGGCGAGTCCGTGCGCGGCATCAGTTCGACGTACTGCTCACCGACCGCCGACACGCTACGCACCTCGGCTTCCAGGTCGGCCGGAATCTTCGGTGAGCTCCCCAGCGACAGCGTTGCGGTCGCCTGCGTGCGCGACACGTCCATGCCCGTCACCTTGCCCACTTGCACACCCCGGTAGGTCACGTTGGAAAACCGGTACAGCCCACCGGATGAGGGAAGCTCCAGCTTGACCGTGATCCGGCCGATACCGAGCAAGGTCGGCGCCTGCATGTAAACGAACACCATGACGAGCACGCCGATGACCGACGCGATCGTGAAGATCGCGAGTTGGATTCGGACGAACCTCGTCAGCATCAGCCACCACCCCCGGGTTCCCATGGCGCCGCGTCGGCATTCGGTATCGGCCCGAATGGTGGTGACGTGCCCACGCCGAGGGGGAACTTCGTGTAGTAGGCGTCATATCCGGGATCGCCCGGGGCTGGGATCATCGACGCGCGGTCCTGTCCGAGTCGCGTACCGAGCAAGAGCCCGCGCTTGAGACGAGAGTTCGTCCAATCGACAGTGACGAACAGATTCACATAGTCGCCGCGGACGCCTCGGTCGATGAGGTTCTGGGTCAGTGGGAACGTCGGGATGTAGCCCAGCGCGGTGTCGATGTCCGGGCCCACGTCGGCCAGCGCCTTGAGTGTGGGTTCGAGGTTCTGCAGGTTCGTGACGAGGTCGGCCTGCGTGTCGTTGACCAGCCCCGAGACGGTGTCGCTCAGCGTGCCCAGTTTCTCCAGTGCGGTGGTGAGTCTCGGTCGCTCCTTGATCAGTACGTCCAACGCGGGCGGGATCTTGTTCAGGGCACGCGTCAGCACTTCCTGTTGTCCGCCGAGGGTCGAGGCGAACCGGTTCAGTTCGTCGATGGTGGCGATGATGTTGTCGCGCTGTTGATAGAGCGTTCCGACGAATGTGTCGAGGCGAGCGATGAGATCGCGGACAACGTCCGCGCGTCCGTTCAGTGCAGTGTTGAAGTTGTGGATGATGTCGCCGATTTGTCCCAGTCCCCCGCCGTTGACCACGGCAGCAAGCGACGACAATGTCTGTTCGGTCGACGGATAGGTGGACGAACTGTTCAGACCGATCGTGGCGCCCGGCTTCAGGCGACCGCTCGGCGCTTCGCCGGGCGGAGGGTCGAGTGCCACGTGCATCGACCCCAGCAGGCTCGTCTGACCGACCGTGGCCACCGCATTGGCCGGGACGATGGCGTCCGGCTTGAGCGATAAATCCAGATCGATGTGCCAGCCGTGCAACCTCATCTTGCCGACGCTGCCGACGACGACATCGTTGATAAGTACAGGCGAATTCGATTCGAGGGTACCGATATTCGCGAGCTCGACGTGGTAGACGGCAGCTCCGCCGCCACGTCCGACCGCGCCTGGCAGTGGAAGCGAGTTCACGCCCTGGAACGCGCACCCGGTGACGGTTATGATGACGCTGCACCCGATCGCCAGCAGGCGGCGCCCGCTCTTCGTCCCGATCACGGCGGTGTCCCGTGTGCAACCGGTGGTGAATCCGACGGTGGGTCACCCGGCGGTGCCGGCGCCTCGGCGGGCAGCAGCATGTCCTGCAACGTCGGTGGCGGGGGTTGAGGAGGAGGCGCCATAGGCAGCGACGCACCGGGCGGCGGCCCGGGCGGCGGTCCATAGCCCGGCGGCGGAGGTATATCGCCCGCACCGGTGTACGCGGAAACGGCGGGCGGGTCGGTGTACGGCGGGGGCGGCTGCCCGTCATTCTCCGGCCTGAGCCTGTCCTCGGAGTACCGAAGCATGTAGTCCGGCGGGTTCGACGTCAGGAACGGGTTGAACGGAACCGGGATGTTGTTGATGTCGATCGTGTTCAGCGCCGGACCGACGTATTGGGCGCAGAGCTTGCCGGTCTCAGGAGACGTCACGTTCTCCAGCGCGCCGATCATGGTGCAGATCGCCCATACCGGGCTCGAGAGGTTGTTCAGCACGAAAACACCGCTGGCAGCACCCGTGCGAGGGTCGAACATGTTGACGGCGTTGGCAATCGAGTGCGGCGCGATGTGCAGGACGTTCTCGAGGTCCATGCGGTGATCGACCAGGTTCTGAGTGACGCCTGCGAGTAACCGAATCTGTTCAGCGGTCTTGTCCCGAGTGCCTGCGATGAAACGTTGCGTCTCGCCGACGACGTCGGACAGGTTCTTCAGCGCGGCATCGAGGTCGGATCTGCTGTCGTCGACCACGCTGGTCAACGTGGCGAACCTGTTCTGGAACTGCACAATCTGGTCGTTGCTGTCACGGAGTGCGGTCACGAAGGTCTGGAGGTTGGTGATCGTGTCCACGATGTTGCCGCTGCCGTCGGCCAGAATCCGCCCGACGCCGGACAGCTGGGCCAGCGTTTGACGCAGCTTGCCTCCGTTGCCGTCCAGAGCGTTGGCAGCGCTGTCGATGAACCGCCCGACAGAGCCCGTCGACATCCCTTTGTCCGGGCCCAGTTCCGTTGCCAGCCGCATCAGTTGTTCTTTGACCTCGTCCCACTCGACGGGGATCGCCGTGCGGTCGAGCGGGATCACCGCGCCGTCAGACATCTTCGGGCCGGACTCGTAGGCGGGCGCGAGCTGGACGTAGCGAGCCGAGATGAGGTTCTGGGCGACGATCACTGCCTTGGCGTCGGCGGGTACGGAGATCCGACGGTTGACGCGCAACGTCATCTTGGCCTGGGTGCCGACCGGTTCGATCGAGTCGATCGAGCCCACTTTGACACCGGCGATGCGGACCTCATCACCGGGGTAGATGGCGACCGTCTTGGTGAAGTACGCGGTGATCATGTTGGGCCGGACGAAGGTCTGCTGGATGACCACGGCGACGCCGCCTACGAGCGCTACCGCAAGCACTGCCGCAATTGCGATTTTCAGGAGCCGGTTTCGAGTCATGGTGGTGGCGGCCCCCACTTCTCGTTCTCCTGAGGAATCCCGTTGTACGGGAAGGGAAGCTCGGCGCGAGGCCCCGCGTTGTCGGGTGGCTGACCGGCGTTGGTCCCCCGTCGGAAGCCGAACGCATAATCGAAGAACGGCTGGAAGATCTCGCCGAAGAAGAGGTTGGGGACGTACGCCTGGTAGTAGGGCCCGTTGCCGATCGTCTCGCCGAGCGTGGTCTGGAACTTCGCCAGCCCCGGCAGCGCCTTGGCGATGTTGTCGCGGTTTTTTTCCAACACCGCCGTCACCGCATTCAGCTTGTCCAGCGTCGGCGCCAGCTTCTCCTCGTTGTCGTGGATGAGGCCCGAGAGCTGCTTTGCCAGCGCCGACGTATGGGCGAGCAGCTCGACGATCGCATAGCGCCGGTCGTTGAGCACTCCGACGAGGTCGTTGGCGTTGAGAATCAGCGTGTTCACCTGTGCGCTGCGGTCCGACAGGATCTTGGTGACATCGGCACCGTCCCTGAGCAGCGCGCCGAGTGTGTCGTCTCGGTCGTTGATGGCCTGCGAGAGCCGGGTTATGCCGTCGAACGCCGGACCGAGTTGTGGCGCAACCTGATCCAGCGTCTCCGACAACGTGTCCAGCGATTGGTTCAAAGAAGCGGTGTCTGTACCTGCGGTGTTGCTCGTGAGCTCGCTGACAGCTTCGGTCAGCGAGTACGGAGAAGCCGTACGCGATACCGGGATGAGATCCATCGGGTGCATGCTGCCGTCGCCGGCGGATTCCAAGGTGAGCACACGCTCGCCGAGAAGCGTTCCCGTTCGCACGTGTGCCGTCGTGTCCGACCCGAGTTCGACCGTACCGTCGATGGCGAACGTCACCAGGGCGTTGCGCCCCTGCAGCGAGACATCCGAGACGCTGCCGACCTTGATTCCGGCGATCGCCACGTCATTGCCCGGCGTCAGGCCACCGGCGTCGGAGAACTGCGCCTGATACCGGATCGCCGTCGCCATTGACGTCAACGTCTCGGGGGAGAGCCCGACCAAAACGACGAGGATCGACAGGACGACGCCGATGAATCCCGTCCTAATGAGCCTGTTTCCACGGTATTTCAGCATCAGGGCTCGGTACACCTCCCCGCGTCTTGCTTGATCCAGGGGAACTCGGCAGTGCGGCCTTGAAGGTCGGTCACCCGCCACTTGAGTTCGCAGATGTAGTAGTTGAAGAAGCTGCCGTAGGACCCTGTGCGGATCAGCTTGCGGTAGTTCTCCGGCGCCTTCTGCAGTGAGGCGTCGAGCCGATCCTTCTGGCCGTCCATATTGGTGACCAACCGGTTCAACTGGTCGACGGTGCCCTTGAGTGGAGGTCGGGCATCGGTGAGCAGGTCCGCTACGGATGCGGTGCCGTTGTTCAGCGACTCGATGGCGGTGCCGATCGGATCCTTCTCCGCCGCAAGCGCAGTCACCAACGTCTCCAGCTTGGCGATCGTGCCGGAGAACTTGTCGCCCTCCTTGGTCAACGTGTGGAGCAACGTGCGTAGGTTGTCGATCAGCGCCTGGATCGTCTGGTTGTGTTCGGCAAGCGCTGTGGTGAACCCCGACGTGTTGGCGAGCAGGGACTGCAGGGTGCCGCCCTGCCCCTGGAAGATCTGGATCAGCGACGCCGACAAGGCGTTCACGTCCTGCGGATTGAGGCCTCGGATAACGGGTTTGAGGCCGCCGAGAAGCAGATCAAGGTCGAGGGCCGACTCTGTCCGCTCCGCGGGAATCTGTGATCCCGGCGGCAGCCGCCGGTCCCCCGGACCGTCGATCAGCTCCAGATAGCGGTCGCCCACGAGATTGAGATAGCGCACGGCCACCTGGGTTCCGGTGGTCATCTGGACGGCGGGATCGGCGTCGAAGGTGACGAGCGCGGTCTTGTCCTTCTGGAGCTTGACGCCGTTGACCGTTCCGACTCGCATACCGCCGACACGCACAGACTGCCCGACCTTGAGGCGCGAGGCATCCTTGAAGACCGCCGAGTAGTCCTTGGTCGAACCGGTTTGGTACTGCCCGAAGATGAAGAACAGACAAGCGGTCATGACTGCCATGACGATTCCGAAGATGCCGAATTTGACCAGCGTCGGACGTAGCGAGCGCCTCATCCGGGCTGCCCGATCTGATAGGTGTTGCGTGGCGGCCCGTCGATCTCGCCGAACAGAATCTTCTTCAGGCCGTCGGAATTCAGCACGATGCCGGGATAGGTGCGCCTCCACGGGTTGGTCCCTGTGTCGGCGACGACGTACGGCGGCACGCCCTCGAACGGCAGGTTGGGCAGACCGGTGCACTGCGGACCGCCGGTCGCGCCCGCCTTCGGCAGGTCCATCGGGTAGCGATACCGCTCCTGCCCCCAGAGGAAGCCGGCCAGCACAACGACGCCCGGCTCCTTCAGCGGCGGGCGGCTCGAAGCGTTGACCATTCCGCTGAGCGCGCACCAGAGCGCCTGGTTGTACTTGTTCAGTAGATCGGTGGTCGGCACCAGCAGATGGAGGACATCGGCGAGGGGTTGCCGGTTGGTGCCAATGACATCGTTGCCGATGTCGGCCAGGCCGGTCACGCTGACCAGTGCGGCGTCGAGGTTCTGCTCCTGGTCGACGATCGTGTCGCTGAGTCTCGCGGCATTGTCGGCCACGCTGACGAAGTCGGGTGCGGCGTCGCCGTAGGCCCGCAGTACCTGCGGGGCGACTTCCAGGTCGTGGCTGAGCGCGGGCAGGCTCGGTTCGATCTTGGCGAGGTATGCATCCAGGTCGGTGAGCATCTGGCCGATCTTCTCGCCGCGTCCGTTCACGGATGACGCGATGGCGCCGAGGGTCTCGTTGAGCTTCGGGGGGTCGATCTTGGACAGCACGGAAGTGAGATTTTCGAAGACCGTGTTGATTTCGACCATGACGTGCTGGGCGTTGAGCACCTGACCCTCGCGCAGCGACTCCGGCGAAGGATCCGGTGGAAAGACGAACTGCACATACTTCGCGCCGAACACCGTCGTCGATGCGATATCGACGAGTACGTTCGCCGGAATCGCGTTCAGTCGTTTGGGGTCCATCGCCAGATGGATGGCGGCCTGACCGTTGGGCAGTTGCTCTATCGAATCGACCTTGCCCACCTGCACGCCGCGGATCTGCACCTTGGCGTCCGGGTTCATCACCAAGCCGGCCCGCGGTGACATCACCGTCACCGGGACGCTCTCGGTGAGGCCGCCCCGAAACAAGGTCGCGGCAAGGACGACGACCGCCACGATCGCGACGACGGTGGCGACGCCCGTCAGGGCGCGCACAGCGCCACCCGTCACCCCGCCACCGTTCGCACGGTTACGCGACTCCTTGATGGATGAGATTCACAGTGCCCCCACTGGCGTGATGCCGTTATCCCCGGTCCGGACGAGCACTCTACCGACGGAACAAGTATTTGGTCAACGATGAATCCATGCCGAGGCGGGGACCCGCACCGATGCCGTGATCGCCGCATGAGCGGAGCCTCCATCGATCCCCCTGGTGAAATAGGCAGCTGCCTGGGGCGACGGCTATTATCTAAAAATAACAATAATTGGTCAATGCCGAGGAGGGGTTCGCTGAAGTTGCAGCGACCTGTATCGGTCTGTGATCGTGCCGCCATCGCGCCTCCCCTGTGGCAGCCCCCGCACCGCCACGGTAAGAGATGCGCTCTCCGCACGTATTCGGATTGACGGAAAAATTAACTGTGCATCAAACTGTGCCGTCGACGTCAGTCACCGATGTACAGCCAGGGGGACAAGGTGTTGGCGAACATGCGCTCTTTTCAACCCCCAAAGGAGAGGACGGTTCCGCGCAAGGACAAGTTACCTCTTTGCGCTGCAAGCGATTTCAGAGGTCGACTTGTTTGCCTACCGACACTTTCGAAACAGACCCGCCGGGCAGTGAATGCGGCCTCTGCCGCACGCGGGCCGTACGGGAAGACCGGTCTGACGGCTGGCTCTGAACCCGCAGCTTTGCGACGATCTTTGTTCTCGTGTCACACAGATGCGACATTGATGACGCCGGTGATTCGTCTAGCCACATGGACCGGACGCCTTCTTCCTCCGCTTCCCGACATGCTCGATCGTTAGCCAGGGCTGCGGGCGGGCTATCTCGTCCTGACCGGAAGATGCGCCCAGCCTCGCACGCTGGACGTCCGGGCTCTGCTGGCGTTGTCGTAATCGACATCCCAATCGGTCCATCGCTTGAGGACCTCTTCAAACGCGACCCGCCCCTCGAGCCGCGCCAGAGCCGAGCCAAGGCAGAAGTGCAGTCCCTGGCCGAAGCTCAAGTGACCGCCCGTCCGGTGGATGTCGTAGCGGTCGGGTTCGGTGAATTTCGTCTCGTCGCGATTGGCCGACCCGTTCAACAGCAGCATGTAGGACCCCTCGGACACCGTGTGCCCGTAGAGGTCGACATCGGACGCGACATAGCGCGCCTGTACCGGTGACGGCGGTTCGTAGCGAAGGGTCTCCTCTATCGCTGACGGAATCAGCGCCGGGTCCGCGACCAGTTCGCGTCGTTGGTCGGGGTGTTCACCGAGCAGCTGTCCCATGAATCCGATCAGCCGTGCGGTGGTCTCGTTGCCTGCACCGGCGATCATCGCGGTGTATGCGAGGACCTCGGTACGTTCGAGCCGACGACGGGTGCCGTCCGGTTCTTCGACCTCCGCATTGAGCAGTTCGGTCATCAGATCGTCGGAGGGATGTGTTGCCCTCCACTCGATGTACTCGGCGAACATCGCGATCGATTCCTGGATGATCGTCTGACTGAGATCACCGGCTTCGCCGTGCTGTGAGCTAACAGTGATGCTCTTGTCGTTGCGATCGCGGATCTGCTGCTGGCCTTCCTCGGGGATGCCCAGCAGATAGCCGATCGTCCGCATCGGCATGAAAGCGCCGAGATCGGTGACGAAGTCGAACCCGTCGGCGTCACGAAGTGGATCCAGTGCGCTCACACAGAATTCGCGCACCAGATCCTCGACCGCCAGCATCCGCCGCGGGGTGAACACCCGAGACAGCAGCCGCCGGTGCAGATCATGTAGGGGCGGATCCTCAAACAGCAGGATCCCCGGCGGGACTTCGATGCCGCTGAACAGAATGTCTGCGGTGGTTCCGCGTCCCGACCGGTACGTCTGCCAATCCGGGAGCGCCTGTGCGACATCGTCATAACGACTCAGCGCATAGAAGTTGTATTTGTCGTTGAAATACAGCGGCGCCTCGGCGCGCATCCGCTTCCACACCGAATACGGATCGTCATCGATCGCGTGATCGAACGGGTCGTAGTACAGCTCGACAGTCGGGCTACCGGGCACAGAACCTCCCTTGTGACGTTATCTGGGTTGGTTCGGAACGTCCGGGAACAACTGCTCCCCCGTTCCCGACGTCACGTAACCCAGTTGCTTGGTGATGAGATGGGGCGCGAAAACTGCTCCGTACAAGACGTTCCCGACGATGATCACGGCGACGATCGATACGATTGCCGACTGAACACGGGTCTTCGAGATCTTGTCCGACCACATTTCGATGACATTGCGGCCTTGCGAGTCCGTACGGCCGAGCAGGTAGGTGAAGACCATCATCTGGATGCCCATCGCAATGGCGTCATAGATGGGGTACTGGTGCAACGTGCCCTCGAACAGGCCGAGACCCGGGATCACATAGGCGTAATAGAAGACGCCGAGGTGCGCTCCCAATCCCGCATTGAAGATCAAGGCCCAGCAGAAGCCGACGAGGAGGCCGACGGTCAGGAACGTGACCGGTTGGCGCCACCCGAACCGAGCCACAAGCCGTTTCCCGATCGCAGCGCCGATCACCGCGGGCAGGCAGAAGTACCCGATGTACCCAAGCGGCACAGACGACGGCAGCCCACCCCAGGTCATGTTCAGCGGCCACCACGACGGCATCCGCGGAAGTGCGGGCGGGAACTGCGCATACATCGCCCAGTCGTAGGGCGCCTCGATATACGAGAACGAGATCGCGGAGATACACAGCAGAAGCAGCGGGTGGATCCGCCTGTCGCGAACGCTTAGATAGATGGCGATGGCGGTGAACAGGATGCCGCTGCCCCAGCCCCAGATCACCGATCCCATCAGCAGCGGTGTCAGTTCGGTGTTCATCGATCGACCTCTTCATTTGCGCCGCCGCGCGATTCGGGGTCGAAGTAGATGACCAGGCCGTAGATCAGGATGATCAGCCCGAACAACGTGCCGAGCATGATGAGCTGACCCACGTCCGGCCCCTTCCGATAATCCATCCGATCCGTAATAGTGGACACTATTAAAAGAGCCGGGTCAAGGCCGACTATCGTAAGTGTCGTCAACCGCGAGCGCGGTTCGAGGAGCTGACAACCTTGCCGCAGCGACGATCGCCCGCAAGCCGGAGCGCGACGAAGACCTCCGTTCAGGCCGTCCGCCGCCCGCGCGGCGAGCCACGCAGACTCCTGCTCGACGCCGCGCGTGAGCTGTTCGCCCGCAAGGACTATCGCAGCACGACAACGCGTGAGATCGCCGAAAGCGCGGGCGTCACCGAATACCTACTGTTCCGGCACTTCGGCTCCAAGGCCGGACTGTTCCGAGAGGCGTTGGTACTCCCGTTCACCAGCATTGTCGACGAGTTCTCCCAGGAGTGGCAGTCACTCATTCCCGAGGAGACCGACGAAGACGAACTGGCCCGCCATTTCGTCGAACAGGTCTATGACGTGGTAGTCGAGCACCGGGGTCTTCTGCTGACGCTGGTCGCCTCGGAAGGGTTCAGCGACGAGGAAGTCGCCGACGCAGGCATCGCCGACATCAGACGAGCGCTGGGTGTGTTGGGTCAGATCAGCGTGGAGGGCATGCAGTTACGCGGCATGCAGTCGAACCAGCCGGACCTGCCTGCGCACTCCACGATGGCCATGATCGTCGGCATGGTGGCATTGCGTTCGACCTTCTTCGGAACCAAGCCACCCTCACGGGACGTGATTGTCGACGAGCTCGTCCAGGCGACACTGCACGGCTTCCTGCATCGCGGCGATTGAAATCGTCTAGGGCTTGGCGAAGCCCGCGGCGCTCAAGACCTTCTGTCCGGCCTCGCCGGTGACGAGGTCGACGAACTTACCTGCCAGGTCGGCATCCTTGGACTGCTTCAGCACCGCGATCGGGTAGGTGTTGACGGCTTCGGACGACTCGGGAAACGGCACCGCCGTGACCTTTTCACCCGCGCCCCGTGCATCAGTGACATAGACGAGGCCGGCATCGGCCTGGCCGCTGGTCACCTTGCCGAGCACATCGGTCACCTGTGACTCTTCGCTGACCGGGTTCAATTGCACGCCGGTGGCCTTCTCGACCTTCTCCGTCGCTGAGCCGCAGGGCACCTGCGGCGCGCAAACCACAACCGACAAGTCCGGCTGAGTCAGATCTTTGAACGACGCGACCTTCTTCGGATTGCCCGGCGCCGTAACGATTGTCAGCGTGTTGGATGCGAAGTTGACCGGGTCACCAGCCAGCAGGTCAGCCTGGGCCGCCTTATCCATGTTCTTCGTGTCGGCCGACGCGAAGACGTCGGCCGGCGCCCCCTGAGTCAGCTGAGTCACCAGATCGGATGAGCCGGCGAAGGAGAATTCAATGTCGCTGCCAGGGTTGTCGGTCTTGAACTGCTCACCGATATCGGTGAACGACTTTTTCAGAGATGCGGCCGCGAAGACGATCAGCTTGCCGCCGCCGGCGGCGCTCGTCGACGAAGGCGAAGAAGCTTCGTTCGACGAACTGCAACCGATGGCAGTGGCCAGCACCAGCGCGGTGGCCGCTGCGACTCGCCCCGTGTTTTTCACGACTGTCCTCCAGGGGTTTCGACGATGACGGTGGTGGCTTTGACGACGGCCACGGCTACGCTGCCGGGCTCCAGATTCAGTTCACGAGCGGAGTCGGCGCTCATCAGCGACACGACGTTGAAGGGCCCGCACTGCATCTCGACCTGCGCCATCACGCCGTCTTTGACGACTCTGGTGACCAGGCCGGTGAATCGGTTACGAGCCGAGCTGGCGATGCTCAGCGGATCTTTCGGTGCGGATCCGGAGTGCGCGACGGCGAACTCGGCGAGCGCCTCGCCCGGAATCACTTTGCGGCCTGACTGGTCCTGATCGGCAGGCAGCGCACCGTCGTCAACCCAGCGGCGGACGGTGTCATCGCTGACGCCGAGGAGGTCGGCCGCGTCGCGAATCCGAATCATCGACACGACCGCAATATATCCGCATCATCGGCTCGCTAGGACATTTAGTGCCGTATTCGCGGATTCTGTGGGTAGTTCGACTATCGACAGTTCGACGCCACGGGAATAGTATCGAACAATATAGTATTGATTGATACGACTGGAGTTACGGATAGGCGGAGGTGCACTGATGGACCGTGTTGCGTTAATCACTGGAGCCAGCCGGGGAATCGGAGCCGCGACTGCCTTGGTCCTCGCGGAGCAGCAGCTGAAGGTGGTCGTCAACCATCGCGACAGCGCTGCGCAGGCAGAGGAGGTCGTGGCGGCGATCGCCGCGGCCGGTGGCGAGGCGATGGCGATTCAGGCCGATGTCACCGCGGCTGACGATGTCGCCGCAATGGTTGGGGAAACCGAACAGCGATGGGGGCGCGTCGACGTGCTCGTGCACAACGCACTGATTCCATTTGATGTCACCTCGTTCGCCGACCTGACCTGGGAGCAGCTCGGCGGCAAACTGGACCGTGAGCTACGTGCCGCATTCCTGATCACCAAAGCTGTTGTGCCGGGTATGATTTCCCGCGACTATGGCCGACTGGTGTATCTCAGCACCGGGCTGTCCCGCCGGCCTCGCGACGGCATGATCACGCTGGGCACCGCCAAGGCTGCGCTCGACCAGTTCGTCCGCTACATCGCTCTCGAACTGGCACCGCACGGCATCACCGCGAACCTCGTCGCGCCCGCGACGGTCAACGAAACCAAGGTGACCGGACAGTTGACGGCAGAGCAGGTGCGTGCGCTCGGTGCGACCAACCCGATGGGACGCCTGGTCCGTCCCCACGAGGTGGCCAAGACGGTGGCGTTCTTGGCAAGCGAGGATTCCGGTTTCACCACCGGCCACTATCTGCCGGTCAACGGCGGCCTCGCCATGGACTGAAGGCGGCCGCGCCGCTTCGCAATTCACCAGATACGAAGGGATTGGCTATGCACACGATCGATCTCGCCTTCGTCGGGCGAGGCATCCACGAAGAACTGGTCGCCTATATTGCCGACCAGGAGGGCTATTACGCGAATGAAGGTGTCCACGTCGCCATCCACGACGGGGTCGCCTGGGAGACGGAGCGTTTGCGCCGCGTCGCGACGATCGGCCTTGGCCGGACCCTGTTGTCGCGACTGACAGACGGCATCGGTTGGAAAATGCTCACCGTCAACACTCATCGTCCGCTGTTCTGGTTTCTCGGCAGCGCCGACGTGACGTCCATGGAGGATCTTCGCGGGCGGCGGCTGGCGGTCCACGCCGGTCACACCGCGCCCGGTTGCTTCGCCCGCATCGTCCTGCGCAAGCACGGCCTTGACCCCGACCGCGATCTGGAATGTGTGGTGCGAGCGCCGGGCGACTACCAGATGGACCTGCGGCACCTTCGGGACGGCTCCATCGACGCGGCTTACGTCGGCAGCACGCTGTCCCCCGAACAGGTCGCCGAGGAAGAGGGGTTCCATGTGCTTGCGTGGGTCGGTGACCACTTCCAGATCCCGACCGTCGGCGTCGCTGTAGATCCCACCTACATCCCGCTGGACAGCCCGGCCCTGAAGGCGCTGGTGCGGGCCAACACGCGGGCTCTGCGGACCCTGGCCGAACAACCCGACCTGGCCGTCGACTACGTCAACTCGTTCCTCAATCGACTGACACACGATGAAGCGCAACAGATCTACGACCGCTACATCGGCCCGTACTTCACCCCCGACGGCCAGGTCGACCTCGACATCGCGCGGCAGGCGATCGACGCGGTCGCCGCCGAACTCGGTGTCGCCCCGGCAGCCGCCGACGAGATCTATCAGGTCGCCTAGTGGCCGACACTCCTCGGCGGACGACCGCCCGCTCCACTACTGACTCACCATTCGCTCTCGGTCTTTTACTGCGCCAGGCACACCGGCGCGTGGCAACGGCGATGACGCAGGCTCTTCGGCCGTTTGGTATCGAGTTGCGGCACTTCGCGGTGCTGATGGTCCTGGTCAACCAAGGACCCACGGAGCAGCGGGATTTGGTGGAAGCGACGGGCTCGGACAAGGCGGGGATCATGCGGGTCGTGGACGACTTGGAACGCAAACGGCTGGCAGTGCGCAAGCCCGTTCCGGGCGATCGGCGCGTGCGCGCAGTAGAGATCACCCGAAAGGGCCTCGAGCTCTTCGAGGCCGCGCACGTGGCCGCCGCGCCGTTGGCTGAACAACTGGTTTCTGCACTGAAGCCCGGCGAGATCGAACAGCTGAGGGATCTGCTCACCCAATTCACCTCGGACAAGGCGGATTAGGAGGATTCATGATGAGCCCGAGCGCGCAAGCAGTTGTCGTCGGAGCGACCGGCGAGGTCGGCGCCGCGATCGTCGCGCGACTGCGCACAGCCGGGGTGCCGGTGGTCGCCGTGGCACGCGACAGTGATCGCCTCGCACAGTTGAGCGCAGCCGACGCCGGGATCACGGCATGCCCCGCCGACATAGGTGACGACTCGTCCGGTGAGGCGATCGCCGCCGCAGTGTCCGGGCCTGTCCGGATGGTCGTCCAGTCCGCCGCCGTGCCGCCGGCCGGCCCCCTGGCCACGATCGAACCGGACGCGCTCGGTCGGTCAGTGTCATTGAAGCTCGGTGGACTGCTGCGTCTCGTCCGCGCTGTTGACGACCGGTTCGTCGAAGGCTCCCGGATCGTCGCCATCGGAGGCCATTTCGGCTCCGAGCCCACGCCGCAAACCTGCGGTGCCGGCGTCACCAACGCTGCTCTGGCGAACCTCATTCGCCAACTTGCGGACGCCTACGGGCCACGCGGGGTGACCGTGCACATGATCGCTCCTGGTGCCTTGGACACCGAGCGCCTCCGACAGTTCGCCGACTCGGCAGCCCGGGCGCGCGGGGTCAGCGTCGATACCGTCCTCGACGAATACCGATCCCACTCACCGCTGGGCCGGATGACCACGCCCGACCAGATCGGCTGGGCCGTAAGTCAATTGCTCGCACCCGAGGCCGATGCGCTGCACGGCGCAACACTTGCGATGGACGGTGGCGCCCGCCGAGGCCTCTTCTAGAGTCGGACGTGCTTGATTTGTTCAACCCGGCGAGGCGGCAGAGAGCATCGAACCCATCGTCGCTGCCGGGCCAGTGCACCCGGACGGCATCGATCCCAGCTCGGCGTACGACGCTGCGAAGGACCGCCGTGACGATGATGGCGTCGTCCGCGTACCCGAGCACGGGGATGAAGTCGGGGATGAGATCAAACGGCAGCGCCAGGTAAGCCAATAGCAGCCCTAGTCGAATGCGGATGCCGTTGGGCAGCGTCTTGTCGGCCGCGAGTCGGCGAATGAGGCGCAGCACATCGGGAAGGATTCGAACCGCCTCGCGCAGTAACCCACCGCGTGGTCGCAGGATCGCGACCGCCACTATGAGGATTAACCAAGCGAAGAGGAGCGCCGCGGCAACGCCGATTGCCGAATCCCACCAAAGCGAACCGGTCACACGACGTCCCTACCACGGTTCACGAGTCCGACACACGGTGACTGTGTCGGAGGTGCGTCGCCTTAGTTGCACCCGCCGGCGTTGACCCACCTGCCGTTGTAGCTCACGCATCCGGTCACGTTTGCTGGCGGCGGTGGGTCGTAGGGCATCGGGGCGTAGTAGGCGGGCGGCGGAACGTAGGGTGCGACGGCGTCGGCGACGTTGGCGCACCCGCTCACCTGGATCCTGCGCCCTGCGCTGGCGCAGACGTCGGCGTTGGCAACACCCGTTGGTTGCACGGTGAATATCGCGCCGGGGATCGCAGCGATGGCCAACGTACTGGCTGCCGTGACAATCAAAGACCGCTTCCAATTAGTCATTTCCGATGTCTCCTATGAACCCAGTGGTCCCGCGCCGAGGTCGCACCGGCTGCGCAGATCGGTTAGGGGCTGGCGGATTCCGTTGATCTCCGATTCGACCTGCGGGTGGGCGTCCATGTAGGTCTGGACGCGGTCGTGGATATCAGCGTTCGGCTGGCCACGAAGGCTGGTGAAGAAGTCGTTCACGTCCGGATGGCTGAACAGGTAGGCGCCCATCGCCGTTCCGACGGTCCCCGATGCCACCGCGAGGTCACCAGCCGTGCAGTTGGGCGGCGGAACGGCCGGCGCGGGATCTGCGTAGGCAATTGAAGCGCCACCGAACAGTAGGAAACCGCCACCGATCACGCCGACTACTGCGCTGAGAAGCGCGCGTCCTGACATCAACATGTGTAACCCCCTGACTCGATGGCCGGACGACCATCGGCCCAGCTAGCTAACCACACCCAAGGCGCAATTGTCCCGAGTGACAATTCAGCGGACGCGCTGAACTGGGCTCGGCCTAACGACTGTCATTGACGACTGTCATTGACGGGTGCCAGTGAACTGGCTACCGTGCTCCCATGGGGTCGCCAACCACCGTCGCGCAGGCTGGATCGTCGGCCGGGGGCGTTCGAGAAGTCAGACGGCTCGAGACGCGGGCGCGTCTCTTCGACGCCGCACTTGCTGAGATCGACCGGAACGGCTTGGCCGGTGCAGACGTCAGTGCAATCGCCGGCGCAGCAGGAGTGGTGCGGGGCACGTTCTATTTTCACTTCCCGACCAAGGAGCACGTCTTGGTCGAGTTGGAGAGAAACGAAGAAGCCAGGATCGTCGCTGAACTCGAGCTCCCGCAGACCGAGGCCGACGACCTGGCGTCGGTGTTGTCGCTGTTGGTTCGGCATGTGGTCGCCGCGGAGCGTCGATTGGGGCCCGCTGTCTTCCGAGACATGTTGGGATTGCACTTCTCTGCAAGCCGACCGGCCGAGGATGAACTGTCGGCGCACCCGCTGGCGGAGTTCGTGATCGCTGCGATCAAGGACGCGCAGGACTCGGGTCGAGTCCCGTCGAAAGCAGACGCCAGCGAGCTCGGGATCTTTTTCATGACAGGACTTTTCGCACTGCTGGCCACTGGCATCCACGAATCGGCAACCGCCGATGCAGTCATGGGTCGGTATGTAACGACCATCGTCAAAGGAATGGAAAACCGATGAGCAACAACGGAATCGACGGCTACCGAGACTTCCTGCAGAGGCGTGACGGGGAGGCCGATCTGTTGAATCGGCGCTTGGCGAATCGCGAGTACTTCTTCAACGGCCTCGAGTCCAGCCCCGTCCGATCGCGCCACCCCGCCGATCGAGCAACGTTCCTGCGGAACCTGCGCCGCCGGAAGCCCGAGGCTGGCTTGGACAGGAAGATGCTGTTTCTTTTGGCCACCGCCAAGCTAAATCAGGCAGAGCGATTCGGAGTCGGTCTTGGGGAGACATACGGACTTAACAGCAGCGAGGACCTCCCGCCGGAGCGGGTGTACCTCGAACTGGAAGAGCACTACCACACCCGACTGCTGGCATACGTGCTGGACGTATTCGGCCTGACATTCCAGGTGGTGCCCCCAGCGTTCGTGATCCGCCAGTTCGTCAAGACTGCGGTGTTCCTGCCGGAGAGGCTCGGAATCATGTTCGTCGGGGCGGCGGAGATGGCGGGCTGCGTGCTGTTCGACGAACTGCGCCGCGTCGGCAGAGAACTGTTCGCCGATGAACCCGACGTCGCCGAGCGGGTCGAACTGCTCTACAGCGATATCCTGACCGACGAGATCGGCCACGTCGGCTACTGCGCATCGCGATGTACAACCGCAGAGCGGGCCGTGATGCGTTGGCTCTACCCCCGCATCGCAAAGCTTTTCGCCCGCCAGACCGCTGAGGTCAGCCTGCTCGTCGACCTCGAGAAGTTTCGCGCCCGCCTCGCCCGCCCGTTCGACGTCGAGGAACTGACCACCGGACTGAAGAACGAGACGTACTTGGTCACGCACCCGTGACAGCGCGCACTGGCAACGGCGAACTCAGTCGGCCTGCGGAGCGCGGAAGCACCCGTCGAAGTGGCCGTTCTCAATGCCAACGGTCTGCATGAAGGAATGGGCCACCACGGGTCCGGCGAACCGAAAACCTTTCCGCCGCAGTTCGGTTGCGAGCTGCCGTGACTCCGGACTCTGCGCCCTGCCGTCGCTCCATTGCCGTAATGGATGCCGATGAGGCGGCCGGTAATGCCACGCGATGTCGTTTAGCGACATCGTCGTCAGAAGCCCGGCATTGTGCACGGTCGCTTCGATTTTGGCGCGGTTGCGGATTATCGTTCGGTCTGTCATCAAGCGGTCGACGTCGCGATCGGTCATCGCCGCCACCGCAGCGGGGTCGAAGTCAGCGAAGGCCCGACTCAGCGCCTCACGCTTGCTGAAGACGACCGCCCACGACAGGCCGTTTTCGAAGTAGGTCAACACCAACGCCCGAAACAGGGCCGCTTCACCGTGGACGGGCGTGCCCCACTCGGTGTCGTGGTACCCGGTCAAGTCCGTGCCCACCTCGGTGACCCAGCCGCATCGCGTGACGCCGTCTGTGCCCGCACGTGTGGTCGGCTTCGTCGCGGGGACCCCGGCGCCGCTCATGGCCTTCACCGGATCGCCCCTATGGGAGCGCTTGCGGCGTGACCAGGAACTTCTCCCCTGTCGCCCGCTTGACGTAGCCATTGAACGCATCGGGCCGGAGCATGCCGGGAAGGGAAACCTCCCGGGTGTAGGTGCTCGCGAACGTCGTGGTGAGCTCTGCAGCCACCCGGGCGCGCAGCCGACCAACGGTGTCAGCCCCGGAGTTCAGAAGAAACGGGGTGAGCAGCCACCCTCCAATACCCCACGCCATGCCGAAGTTCCTGGTGAGGATCGTCGGACTGGTATCGAGTCCGCCGTAGATGTACACCTGCTTGTGGACGGTCGACCCGTACCGCGAGTACTCCGCAGCGGTCGAGCTGGCCGCTTCCTCCATACCGTTGAGAATCTGACTCGCGAGCGTTCCCCCGCCGGTGGCGTCGAATGCGAGCGTGGCGGACGTCGCCTTGAGAGCCTCCACGAGATCTGTGGCGAACGACGGTGATGCCGTGTTGCAGACGTGGACCGCGCCGAGCGAGCGCAGCAGCTCCTCTTGGTCAGGCTTGCGGACGATGTTGACGAGGGGCACCCCGTCTGTCTGGCACAGTTTGACGAGCATCTGGCCGAGATTCGACGCGGCCGCCGTGTGCACCAGGGCTGAATGACCTTCGCGACGCATGGTTTCCAGCATTCCCAGAGCCGTCAAAGGATTGACGAAGGACGACGCCCCGTCCTTGGCCGTCGCCCCCGCCGGCAAGACCAGACACGCGCCGGCATCAACCACTCGGTACTGCGTGTACATCCCGCCGCCGGCAATTCCCACCATTTTCCCGAGCAGGGCCTGCGCGGCTGACGACGACCCCGCGGCCACGACTGTGCCCGCGCCTTCATTGCCGACGGGAAGCGGTTGGTCGATTCGTGCCGAAAGCCCGGCTAGGGCGCCAGCTCCCAACGATGCCGTGACAATGGGTCGCTCGGGCGTGCCCGCCAGCGTCGCAGTGGCCATGTCCGCGCCAGGGATGAGGACGCCCAAGTCCGACGGGTTGATCGGCGAGGCTTCCACGCGGACCAGCACCTCATTGGCGGCGGGGTTTGGAACCGGCACATCGTCCAGTGAGAGCTCCAGCGTGCCGTGCGATGTCACTGTCGAACGCAGTTCCAGTGCACTGTCAGGCAAATCTGTGGTCATGGGCCCCGCCTCATTCCTGTCGTGGAATCAGCCCCAACCTTATGAGCTCGCGACGCGATTTCACATCGCCGTGTCCTGCAAGCACTGACTGGACGACCCGAACAACCGCGCGGACTTGGATGACGTCAGCGCAAAGACCGGTAATCGTCGCCCTGGGTCACAAATGTTCACCCCGCCTCACGTCGTCGACTTGGTTGTCTTGCCAAGCATCCACGGTCATTGCGGGGCTGCGGTGATGACGGTGTACAGATCTGTGATGCGCTCGTCGTTGATGATGGCGACGTCGAACCCCGACACGATCACGTTGTCGCTGCCGGGGGCGATGACGTTCCAGGCGAGGTAGCCGAATCCGGTTGTCTGATAGACGGGTCCGGCCTTGACGAAGGACAGCCCCGCCATCTGTCCGTCTTGCAGCGCCTGCGCCTTTGCGTTGAGGGCATCGTGGCCGATGGATACACCCTCGTCATCGGTCCACCGGACCTGGGGCGCGTAGGTGTTACGAATCGCGACCGCACGCCTGTCGAAGTCGGGCTCGTTGAAGACGTGTAGCAGGTTGCTTTCCATGAGCTGCTCGACCGTGTCGGACATCAAGACTCCTTAAGACGGTCTCTAGGAAGTTGTCAGGTGAGCGACGTCGACCGTCGGCTCATGTTCTACACCAGAACTCGTCGAGGGAACGCCTGTGCGCGCGGAGGCCGTGCGGTAAGGCGTTGCTGACGTCCGGGTTAAAGCGCCGCCTTCGGACAACGACAAGGCCTACTCTGAGGGCCTCGGGCGTCAAGCAGAGGTGCTCGCGACGGATCGCCCGACGGTGATCACGCCTTCGAGTGAGAGGAGGCGTGAATTGGCTTCCCTGCTACAAGAGTCGTCCTATTTTATTGCGCGGTTGCGACGCCGACCTGTACGCCGATCTATTCGATGAAGATGTGGACGGTGTTGCCGACCGTCTCGACGCGCGATCAAATCTACTGCGGACGCACTGATGCGGGGCAGACTGCCCTGACCTGCTCAATCGTGGTGGAGCTACGGGGATCGAGCCCCTGACCTACTGGCCCCCCACGCGCCGCTGCTCTGCCTCGTCTAACAATCGCCGTGCGTCCTCTGAATCATCGTTAGTGAGCTTCCCGGCTAGCTGCTCGGCACTGGGGTGCACAAAGAATTCGAGTTGCATGTTGTCAGGATCGCGAAAGACAACCGTCGGCCCCATCTCAGCATCGATAATTCCCGAGTTCGATACGCCATGCGCATCCAAATGGGTTACCCAACCTTCTAGTTCTTCTCGGTTCGCAACCTCGAAGGCCAAATGGTCCAGGCCCACACGCGTTTCATCGAATGGTCCCGTTTCGCGAGTCTTCGCATGGGTCATGACCGCCACCGATACGAGTGAAGAATGAACAAGGTTACGGCCCTCGAAGCCGTCGCCGCTGAATTGGTGTACCAGAACGAAGCCCATCACGTCCTGCCACCAGCGGGCTGCTCGTTCGCAGTCCGAAACCGTCAATTCGACGTGGGAGATTCCCTTCAGCTCCGGCATGGAGGATTCCCTTCCGCATAACTCCCGTCGCCGCAGCATCGCGGCCACGTCGACCGTACTTGCCGAGGGCAACAGCCTTGGCCGCTTCCGGGCGATTGGACGCGGCGATCAAAGCCGTTGGGGCACAGGCTGATCGGGGCTCGATTTCGGGAGTCGCTGCGGGCCCGAGTGTCCAAGCCCGATCCATCAGTTAAGGCATAAACGCCGATCTAGCTGGCAATTCTCTGAGTGGAGCTAAGGGGATTCGAACTCCGGATATGACGGCGCGTCGGAACTCACGATTGTCCAGTTGGATCTCTTCGAGGTGATCGCAGATACGCTTGATCTGATTCACGAGCTCCTGGTAAGTCTGTCATCCATATCACTAACTCCGTGCTCTAGGTATGTGCGGGCGTTCGACGACGTCGGGGAGTTCACCCTCCGCGAGGGTGAAGTAGTTCTCCTCTTCTTGCAGGAAGTGCAGTTGCAGCACCGCGTACAGCCCGTAGAGGCAGGCCAGCAGATCGTCGATCTGGCCGGGCTGGATGGTGCCGTCGGCTTGAGCCAAGCCGAGGTGTTTGCCGATACGGTCGGTTAGCCGTTGGATCTCCGCGTGTGTCCTGCTCATCGTGGCCGTTGCCTCGGCGCTGCCCAACGGTGTCGCCAATGCTGGGTATAGCTCGGCCTGTTCGGCGTTCTCGTGCGGCAACAGTCGTTCGGTGAGGAAGCGCTGAGCCCGAACCAGTGCATCCATCGCCGTTTCACCGGACCTGGAGGCAATATCGTTGGCGGCATTGCGCAGGAGCACCAGCGCGTCGCGTAAATCGTCGTGTTCGTCGGAAAAGCGGCGCAGCATCGCTTCGGTGTCCGCCGGCAGCTCGACCCCGACGGCGGGGTTGCCCCGTAAAGCGCGCAAGGCGTTGAGGATCACCGCGACGTCGATGCCTTCCTGCAGGAGCGCCCCCGCCGCGGGCGGCAGCCAGCCGAGCGCGGCTACACCCATGGCCAGCATCGACAACGTCATTCCGACCACCGCGCTTTGCACCGCGATGTGCCGTGACCAGCGGGCGATGTCCATCGCATCGGCGAGCCGGTCCAACCGGTCGGTCGTCAACACGATGTCGGCGGCCTCCGAGGACGCCGTCGCACCCCGGGCGCCCATCGCGACGCCGACGGTGGCGGCGGCGAGCGCGGGGGCGTCGTTGACGCCGTCGCCGACCATCACGGTCACGGCGCGTTCCCGTTCGGCCCGCACGGCGGCGACCTTGTCGGCGGGGCCTTGGTCGGCGTACACCTCGTCTAGGCCCAGCACGGTGGCCACTTCCCGCGCGGGCGCCGCGCGGTCACCGGTGAGCATGACCAATCGGTTGAATCCGGCGGCGCGCAGCCGTCGAACCGTTCGGGGGGCGGTGCGGCGCAATGGGTCTCGCAACAACACGGCGCCGATGAGTTCGTCGTCGCAGCTGACCCAGGCGATCGCGGCGGTATCGAGGCTGGCCCGGTTGACGACCGCAAGGGCCCACCCCGCCTCGGTGGCTGCGCCGTCGCGCTTGCCCACCGCAACCCTGCGGCCGTTCACCGTGGCGGTGACTCCCTGACCGGGTCGTTCGGTCACGTCGCCGGGCAATGACAGCGAGAGCTTTCGCGCCAGGGCTTCGGTGACGATCGCCTCGGCCAGCACATGCGGTGACATCTGGTCCACCGACGCGGCCAGTCGCAGGACCTCGGTGGCGTCATGGCCGGGTGCGGCCAGGATGTCGAGGACAACGGGGCGACCGGCGGTGAGGGTGCCGGTCTTGTCCATCACCAACGTCGTCGCGTGGCCGAGGTTCTCCAGTGCGCCACCGCTGCGAATCACCACGCCGTTGCGGGAGGCCCGGGACAAGCCGGAGACGATGGCCACGGGCGCCGCGAGCAGCAGCGGGCACGGCGTCGCCACGACCAGCACCGCCACTGCCCGCACCGCTGACCCGCTGGCCAGCCACGCGGCGGCCGCGACGACGAGTGCCAGCGGCAGGAACCAGGCCGCGTAGCGGTCGGCCAGCCGAACGATCGGTGCGCTCTCGGCGCCCGCTTGCCGCGCCAGCCGCACGATCCCGGCATAGGTGCTCTGCTCGGCGGTGGCGGTGGCCCGGATCTCGAATGCGGTCGCGGCGTTGACCACACCGCTGCGCACCGGCTCGCCGACTGCGCGTTCGACCTGCAGTGGTTCACCGGTGAGCGCCGATTCGTCGAGGACCGCCATCGTGCCTTCGATGCGCCCGTCCACGGGTACGACTTCGCCGGGGCCGACCACCAGCAAGTCACCGGCCGCGACCTCGTCCAACGGCACCACCGCGATCGCGTCCCGGGTGCGGCGCCGCGCGGACCGGGGCGCATGCTCCAGCAGTGCCCGCAAGTCGTGCGAGGCCCGCCGCTGCGCCGCGGCATCCAGGGCACGTCCAGTGGACAGCATGACCGCGATCAGCGCGCCGGCCAGGTATTCGCCGACCCAAAGGGTGCCCACCAGCGACAACACCGCGAGCAGATCCACCCCGGCTCGGCCGCGGCGCAACGCCACGACCACCCACACCACCGCGGGCACTACCGCGACCAGCGTGCCCACCACCCAACACGCGTCGGCCACCGCACGCCACCCCGCGAGCCACGCCATCCCGCCCAGCACCAGCGCCGCCACCGTGACCACCACCAGGGCCGGCTCGAGCAGCGACCGCAGCCTCGGCAACCAGGACTGGGCTATCTGGTGTGAGTCGGTCACCGCGGGCGCCAGCCGTCGCTGGCACGCTCGTCGCGTCGCGTCGGGGACGGTCGACCACCACGCGGACGATCTTCGCCGATACGCTCGCCTGCGCTGATGGCCAACGCCCTACAGCCTGCGAGCACCGCACCGGGATGGGTTCTGATATCAGACATCAGGCTCTCTCTGGACACTTTCACCGAACTGCGCCAGTCCATGGCACACCCGACGGTGTACGCCAACGCACGACGCTGCCCATCACGGTATGGATTCCATTCCTGTTGATCGAGAGCCGTTGGTCATCAACCGCACGGGCCGACGACCTCGGCAACTCGCTACCCAACGTGTATCGACGAGTCCCCCGCTTCGACGCCGCGGGGTCACTGAACAGGCAGGATGCGCATCCGACGTCGCCTCACTGCCAGCGGGGCAGGGTTCGCTACCGACGACCTCGAATCGGCACGTCAACGGTGTCCCGCCCTGTTGGACGCCGAATCTCGACCGCCACTGGGGGACGTTCGACCCTTGCCAGAAATACCCCCCGAGGGTATACCTCCTTTCATCACCCCGATGGGAGCCGTGAAGGTCGCATGGACAGCTACCAGCATGTGTTGACGGGAGTAAGTCGGCGGGCATTTCTAGCGGGCAGCCTTGCAGCAGGCGCGGTGCTGGCCTCCTGCGGTCGGTCGCCCTCGCAATCAATGGAAGCCCTATACGACCTAACTTCAGCGATTGAGGGCACCGAGGCAGGGCGTCCCCACTCGGGCCGCACTGTTACCGCCACGCTGACCCCTCAGCAGGTCACTGTCGACCTCGGCGGAGTCAACGCCCATACGCTGGCCTATGGCGACGCCATTCCCGGCCCGCTGATCCGCGCCAATGTCGGTGATGAGGTCGCGGTCACGGTGACCAACCGTCTGGATCACCCCACATCGGTGCACTGGCATGGGATCGCACTGCGTAATGACATGGACGGTGCCGAACCCGCGACGCCCAATATCAACTCCGCACAGTCACTCACCTATCGCTTCTCCGCGCCGCACTCAGGTACGTATTGGGCACACCCACACACCGGCCTTGACGCTGACTACGGCCTGTATCTGCCGGTGATTGTCGACGACCCCCGCGAGCCGGGCGACTATGACGCAGAATGGACCGTTGTCCTTGATGACTGGACCGATGGCATCGGTCAGAGTCCCCAACAGATTTTCGACGGTCTTCGCGGCCAGCACATGGGCCAGATGCCTGGCATGGGCGGCATGCCGATGATGAGCGGCGTTGGTTCGAGCGGCCTGCTGGGAGGGGACGCCGGCGACGTCCGTTACCCGTTCTACCTCATCAACGGGCGCGTGTCTGGGGCAGCGACCAGCTTCACCGCAAAACCCGGCCAACGCATACGGATTCGCATCATCAACGCTGCTTCCGATACAGCATTCCGGGTTGCACTAGCCGGACATGCGATGACCGTCACCCACACCGATGGCTACCCGGTCGTGCCAACTGAGGTCGACGCGGTGCTGATGGGCATGGGCGAACGCTATGACGTCATTGTCACTGCCCGCGATGGAATCTTCCCGCTGGTGGCCGCAGCCGAGGGTAAGAACGCTGTCGCCCGCGCGTTGCTGAGCACCGCTGCCGGTACACCGCCCGACCCCGGTTTCCTGCCAACCGAACTCAATCGACGAGTCGGCACCGCCGACGTGTTCACCGCCACACCCGACGTGGGCCTGCCAGTCGGACACCCCGACGTTAACCTGCAAACGAATCTGTCCGGCAGCATGATGCAATACGACTGGGCCATCAACGGAAAGCCCTACGGCAGCAACCAGCCCATCAGCATCAAGCAAGGCCAAAAGGCAACGCTGGCCTTCACCAACACCACGATGATGTGGCATCCCATGCACCTTCACGGCCACACCTTCCAAATAATCAAGGCGGACGGCAGCCCCGGCGCTCGCAAGGACACCGCCATCGTGCTACCGAGGCAGAACGTCGGCGTTGCCCTACTTGCTGACAACCCTGGTATCTGGATGCTGCACTGCCACAACACCTACCACCAGGCGGCCGGAATGATGACCAGCCTTAACTACACAGCCTGACCGACGTAGTGGATTGGTTGTGGTCCAAAGTCCATTATTTGTCCTCCCTTTGGCACCAGTGGGGGCTGCGTCCCACGCGGGACGATGGACAAGAATCGGAAGGAGGCAGCACATCATGATGTTCTGGTACGACCACGACATGAGCGGGTGGGGTTACGCCGGGATGGCAATCGGGATGGTGTTGTTTTCGGCACTGGTTATCGGCGGCATCTTCGCGCTCGTCCGCTTCGCCAGCGGTGACCTAAGCAGCCGCTACACCACGCCGTCGGAACAACCCAACCCACAACATCTACTTGCTATCCGCTTCGCTCGCGGCGAGATTAATGAAGCGGAGTATCGCGAGAAGCTAGCGGTGCTTCGCGATCACGCAGGAATTTGATTAAGGGCCGAAGAGCAGTCCGGTTAGACGCGTTCGCCGTCCTCTGCCAGGTCCCGGACAGATGACCGGGCGGGACGATGGGACCGGGTCAGATGAGTCCAGTAGGTTCGATGGCCCCTCAGCCGTCGCCGACGACAACCGCCCCCAGCACGCCGCGCCCGTAGCACTGTGCTGTGACGCACGTAGCTAACGAAGTCCGCCAGGGCGGTTGATCGCTCCGTCGGTGTACTGACTTTCGTGCGCCGACTGTTACCGGAAGGAATGGCAGTGGCTGCTGGCACGGGGGGCTTCGAGCTAGTCGAGCGGACGCTGCGGGCCTCGCAGGCGGCCTGGCAGGTCTCGGCGATCAAAAACTCATTACGCGACCGAGTTGAGGACCTATCCGCCTTCGACCCCACAGAAGCAGGTACACGACGCCTGGTGTCCGAATGTGAGCGAGTAGCCGACACTCTTGGCGAGGCGAGCGACACGCTGTGGGAGACGCTCAGCGCGACCGAAGGCTTTCCGGCTGGGCAGGCGCCAGCTGGAGCAGGACGGGCCGAGCGATGAGCAACCGTAACCGTCGAGCTGGCGTAGAAGACCGCTGGCACAAGGTAATTCGCGACGAGTACGGCAACGAGAAGCGCGTGCCCAGCTCCAAATACGGGCGCGGCCTGCGCTGGCAAGCGCGATGGGTCGATGACGACGGCTGCGAGCAGTCCAAGTCATTCGACACCAAAGGCGCAGCGAAACAGTGGCTCGACATCGAGATCACACCGAAGGTGGCGACCGGCACCTACGTGCCGCCACGTGCTGGCGTGCTCACCGTGGCCCAGGTCTACATGTCGTGGTCCGCGTCGCAGGGCCACATCAGCGCTAAGACCGCTGCGACACGAAAGAGCGCTTGGCACAGCCGCGTTGAACCGCAATGGGGTGCTGTCGCGGTGGCCGACGTGAAGACCGCCTCGGTGCGCGCATCGGTCGCCAAGCTGAAGGCCGAAGGTATCGGCGTACCCGGTATTGAGAACGCATTCGGGCTGCTACGTCAGGTGCTCGGGTCAGCCGCCGAAGACTCCCGTATACCGCGCAACCCGTGCGACGGGGTGAAGCTACCGCACACCCGCAGCGCGGCCATCTCACCCCACCGCAAGCCGGTGTAGGTCAGGAACCGCACCACTGTGGGGTCACGCTCGACCGCAGCGGCGAGCGCGACCACCTGGCCGTGTGTCAGGTATCCACGGTCAGAGTGTTGGCGCTTCGATTTCGACATGCTGCGCCGCCGCGTCAACGTGTCGCGGTCAGTCACCGAGTCGGGCGGTCTGGTGTGGACACCCGGCAAGACACACGAGCGCCGCTCGGTGCCGTTCCCCGCCGTGCTGGCCGACGAACTGTCCACACTCATGGTCGGCAAGGGACGCGAGGCGCTGGTGTTCACCGACATGCGCGGCGGTGTGTTGCGCAACTCGAATTGGCGCGCTCGTGTGTTCGCGCCAGCGGTTGCGATGTGCCAGAAGGCTGATGAGTCATTTCCCTCGATCACACCGCACGATCTACGTCACACGGCGGCGTCGCTGGCGATCAGCGCCGGGGCCAACGTAAAGGCTGTGCAGCGGATGCTCGGGCACGCCAAAGCGTCAATGACGTTGGACACCTATGCCGACCTGTTCGACACCGACCTAGACGACGTGGCCGTGAACCTGGACGCGGCAATCCGCGCCGCTGCCGACGCTCGTCGGGAGTCGCGGGGGTAACGGTGCCGCACCCATAAGCATTCACGCAGGCGAACCCAGTTCGCCGAAACCCACCCTACGACGCGGCGACGGCGAACAGATTCCATTCGCCGGGCACGCCCTTCAGTTGGTGAGCGCCGCGATCCTCGAACTCCAGGCCGGACCCGATCACCAAATCGCGCAGCGTGCTGGACACCAGCACGTCGTTCGGCCCTGCCAATGCGCTCACCCGCGCGCCGATGTGCACCGCGATCCCACCGATGTCGTCACTACGAACCTCGCATTCGCCGGTGTGCAGCCCGGCGCGCACTTGAATACCCAACGCCTGCACCGCGTCGCGGATCGCCATCGCGCAGCGGATCGCTCGCTGCGGACCGTCGAACATCGCGAGGAACCCGTCACCTGAGGTGTTCACCTCGCGGCCCCGAAACCGCGACAGCTGCGCCCGCACGACGGCGTCATGCGCATCAAGCAACGCATGCCAGTCCCGGTCACCGATCTCCGCCGCCTTGCGCGTCGAGTCCACGATGTCAGTGAAAAGCACCGTGGCGAGAACCCGATCATCAGCCACTTCGGCCTGCTCGCCGGTGAGGAACTCGGCGATCTCCTGAAAAGACGCGCGCCACGGCTCCACGAAGTGCCAGGCGTTGCGCCCTGGCAGCTCGACGTATTTCGCGCCCGGTATGTGGTCGGCGATGTACTTGCCCGCTGCACACTGGAAAAATCGGTCGTCGGCGTGCTGGATGACCAGGGTCGGCACCCGAATCGCTGGGAGCACCGCCCGCACGTCCACTTCGGCCACCAGCGGCAGCATGAGAGCAACGGTTCCTGGGCTCGCTGCAAGGCGCTCCATTCGAGCCCATGTCGCCCGGATCTCCTCGTTCCACGGCATGTCCGGATTCACGACGTGCTGCATCTCCCCCGTCCCCCACATGGCGACTATGGCAGCGTTGGCTCCCTCGCGATCGAGTCCATCGGTGCGTTGAGCCACCGGATCATCCGCGTAGCCCTCAAGCACAACCAGCGCGGTGGTGCGCGACGGATGTGTCGCTGCGAACAACGCCGCTGTTGCGAACGCGCCATCGACGGCGATGAGGACCGCTTCGCGACTCCCGAGATCGTCGAGCACCGCGGTGATGCTGTCGGCCCATTGCTCCAAGGTCGGCAGCGCGCTCGGCGTGACGGGATCGGACGCTCCGGTGCCCGGCTGGTCGAAGAAGATCAGTCGACCGACCGATGTCATCGCCTCGACCCAGCCTTGAAGCAACGGGAACTCCGGAAGGACCTCACAGTTCGTGAACCAGTTAGAGACCAACACGATGTCGCGAGGACCTTCACGAGACGTGCGATAGGCGACGCCCAAGTCGCCGTTCAGCGCGTAGCGCGTCTCCGAGAACATTGCGGAAGTGTAAGCCCGGGAGCGGGTCGTGTTTGGTCTCATGGATCGCCGCCAAGGCCACGGTGTCACCGACGATGAGATGACACGCGGCCCGGCGAGCATGACG